>JBBQVS010000006.1:0-104897 GCA_038211295.1 Ktedonobacterales bacterium
TGGGCGGGTGAGACGGCAACTTCTTATTTTCCCGTGGGGCTGCCCCCAAAGTATCGTCAGAGCTGAAGAGCTTAACTTCCGTGTTCGGGATGGGAACGGGTGTACCCTCTTCGCTATAGTCACCAGCTCACCTGCACATGCGGGTGGTTCTCTTGACAAGATGTATAATAGCATAGTCCTTGCGACTTGTCAACGCTTTTTTAACGAATATTTTGAGAAGACAAAAGTTTGCTTCACCAATGAAAGTTAGCGGTCAAGTAACCAGAGCGTCCTTAATCCGCATCAAGAGCAAGAGTGTGTTACTATAGCCATGCCAGTACGTCGAGTACGCTCGCTCGTTCTACAAAGTGTGCGCCAACTACGACTGTTGTGCAGCTAACAAAAAATGTGTGGCCTACCTACTTTTCAGCTAGTAGACAGATACAGTAAGATAGAGCAGACATAACAGTGTTCCTACAGTGTGTTAGGAACAAGCAGTATACAAGGAGCAGAAAAACTATGCAGCAACGTTCGTCCGCGTTTTTTGGCTTGATCGCTCTTGGCATTATTCTTTTACTGGCGGGACTTATTTATGGTCTTGGCTCACGTAGCTCAAACTACAAGAGTGTACCACAAGGCACTATTGCGCACTATCTCACCGCGGATGGTACAGACTATCTTCAGATGGATGGCAGTTCATCGCTGTATATCATTCACGAGGATAACTTCAGTCCAAAAGTCACCGGTTTCGCTGATGGTGACACGATTTCTTTTGTCTATGATCCAGCGGAAACGACCTCTATTGATAAGAAGTCAACCATTGGTACACATCTCATTGGTACCGCCTCGAAAGTTGTACAAATTATCGCGACTGATACCAACGGTCAGAAAGTCTACAAGACACCTGAATACACGAGCAGCCCACAGGGGTACACACGCAACCAGTGGGGAATTGGGGGTGTACTTCTTGTGCTTGGACTGCTTTCACTAGTTGGCGCGTTTTTCGTTCCCAAAAAGAAAACGCCATCGGTGGTTGTGCCATCATATGTGAGTGCGCCTGTCGCGGGCCACCCCCCATTTCCCTATCAACAACAGTCGGGGCAGCCACAGCAACCATACCCAGCGCAGTATCCAACGACGCCACCCAATTATCAGGCCCAGCCGGAAACTTTTCAGCAGGCCCCAAACACCAGTTATCCACAGCAGCCCAACCCGTATGGGCAGCAACCTACAAACCCGTATGGGCAGCAACAGCAACCAGCACCAAATCCGTATGGGCAGCCTCCTCAGCAATAGCTGAACAGAAGATATTGTAGAGCAGCATCACAACACATTGCTGCTGCTCTGCGCTTCGGCTTATTGAAGCGCAGAGCAGCGCAATTGCGCGTTCACCAGTGAGCAAATGGTAGCGGCGCGATGCGACATAGACGTATCCTCATGTTTCTCCTACTCTTTTCGGCATGAGTAGAGGTTTTGTTCTGCTCCATAGAACAAAACCTCTACTCACCCTTTTTGCCTATTTTCGCCCTGCACTTGACGGTAAGAAGCAATCTATGATATTCTTTTTATAGACTAAATTCAGTTAAAAAATATAGTTTGTCTAATAAAATTCAGTCTATAAGAAGTAACTGAAAATACTTTCTCATCGCAACGTCTGGTTTTGATGAGGTGTTCAAATACATAAAGAAAGGAGGGGAAAGCTCGCCTTCGCATACAAATTTGTACTTTTATGTATTTGACCTGTATTTGGCAAGATGTCTACATACAAGGAAGTTGGAGTCAACTATGCTACAAAGAACGTCTCCACGTCCCAACGCTGGGACCCGCCCTGCTACACACAAGCATCTTCGCGTCTTCTCATACATCGCGCTTTGCGTTCTCTCGTTTACATTTCTCTTTGCGTCTTCCTCTACCGCCAACAAAGCAAAGGCGGCGAGCTACAACGATTACGCGGATACGACTGCCTCCACGTTGATGCAGTGGTACAACAACGGTTCTGGTCAGTGGGATACAACGGGTTGGTGGAACTCCGCCAATGCGTTGACCGCGATCATTGATTACAAATCGCGCACTGGCTCATCGAGCTATAACGACATCATTAGCAACACCTACAACCATAACAATTCTAATGGGTTTATCAATGACTGGAACGATGACTCCATGTGGTGGGGGCTTGCGTGGGAGCGGGCATACGATATCACGGGCAATCAGGCGTATCTGAACACAGCGAAAGGTATTGCCAATCACGTTCACACCGCCTGGGATGGTACGTGCAACGGCGGTCTCTGGAACAACGACGCCCACGATCACAAAGACGCAATCACGAACGAGCTATTTCTCAAGCTCACGGCGGGTCTACACAACCGCATCTCGGGCGACACGCAGTATCTTCAATGGGCAAACGACGAGTGGAGTTGGTTTAGCGGCACAGCAATGATCGACTCGTCATCACATCTTGTTCACAACGGTATCGCACGCGACTGCTCGCTCGAAAGCTACGTCTTCACCTACAACCAGGGCGTTATTCTTGGTGGTCTGCTCGAATTAAGCAGCGCAACGGGCGATTCCTCTTACATCAACACAGCGCAGAGTATCGCGGATGCTGCGACCACCGACTCGACGCTCGTCAACGCGAACGGTATTCTAGTTGAAGTTGTAGGCGCAAGTGTTGATGATGTCACCTTCAAGGGCGTGATGATGCGTAATCTTTACGAGCTATGGGCGCATACACACACACAATCTTACGCGGACTTTATTCACAGACAGGCCGACTCGCTGTGGAATAGCGATCGCAATGGAAGCAACCAGTTTGGTTATTTGTGGCAGGGGCCATTTGATACAGCGAGCGCGGGCCGCCAGCAAAGCGCGTTGGATACGATGAATGCGGCGGTTGGTGTGGGTGGCTCGCCCAGTGGCGGCGGTGGAAGCGCAGGACAAGAACTCTTCTCGGACGACTTCGAGGGCAATAACGCCAACCAGTGGAATGTGTATGATGGCTCCTGGTCTGTTTGTAGTGTAGGAAGCAATTCCCTTGAATACTGTGGTGCTTCTGGCTCGGAGAACATTTCGTTCGCAGGAAATACGTCGTGGACGAACTATAGTGTGCGATCCTATCTAGTTGCAAGCTCAACAAGCGGCGGCATTAGCTTGTTGGGTCGCGTGCAGGATGGCAACCATTTCTATCAATTAGAGGTAAAAGACGGCAATCGGTGGGGGATATGGAAGAACAACGGCGGGTCATGGAGTAATATTGCGTCGGGCAGTTTCAACTGGTCGGCAAACTCCTATTATCTGTTCAAGTTTGACCTCAATGGCAACACGCTGGCGGCTTCGTATTCTAGCGATAATGGTAATAGCTGGAATAGCCTCGGTTCTGGCAACGATGGCACCTGGTCTTCTGGGAAGATTGGTGTGCGTCTGTCGAATATAACGGGCCGCTTCGATCAAGTTAAGGTGATCGCCGACTAAGCGAACGTACGCAGGCATAGTATGAGTCAGCAGTGAGTATCTCTTCGCTGCTGACTCTTTTTGAGCGGCACGGCAAGAGATGACAACCGAGGGAAATAAAAATATGCTATACTGGAAGTACGCCAGTACCTTGATTTTGACGAGGAGGCCCTCAGTGGAGCACAAAAAACCACATGCTCGGTATGATGAGTTCGCAGATCAATTTACTTCTGTTATGTATGAACACTGGTCAGACATCCTCCAAATTGTCAATCGTCAATCGCCCCGCGTTGCCACCATTTTGCGTGTTGCAACTCCTAGAAGTCTCAAACGTACAAATGGCACATGGCACGTACAAATTGTCACAAAACGCCTTGTACTCTATGAAAAGCTGCGTCAGACGCATGACAATGAAATTGTGGGACAGGCCATACAATCCTGGGCGCATTCAGTGGCCCAGCTCAAACTACCGCGTGTAGTTGTTAATTTTGAGTTGTAGCTGTCTGGCCCTACCAATACAACCGGAGGGTGATAGAGGCTGTTTGTTCGGCGTATCTCATCTTCCGATAAATAGCGGTGTGTAAAGGAGCCTTGTATGTCTACCGCACAACCGAAAGCACGCAAACGCTTTCCCGGTCTCGATCCCATTGTGCTACAACATCCCTATGATCGTGTTGCGCTCAGTGCGTTACAAAAGGTGCCGGGACTCGACATTGTTATTCGCAAATTCATCGAATTTTTCCCCGAACGGGTCGCATATATTCAGAATGTCGCGCAGACGGTACGCGTTTCTTCTACTCAATGCCCCCAACTACACGCACAACTGCAAGAAGCGTGTGCTATTCTCGATGTGCGTGAACCGGAACTGTATGTCGCGCAATATCCTATTCCCAATGCCTATACGAGCGGACACGACCATCCTTATATTGTGGTCACAACGGGGCTGCTTGATATGATGGATGAGAATGAAGTGCTGGCGGTACTCGCCCATGAGCTTGGACACATCAAATCTGGACATGTGCTCTACAAAACAATGGCACGTGGCATTAGTTTTGTACTTACTATCGTTGGCGATATGACGCTGGGCATAGGACGCCTGATTGGACGCACGCTAGAGGCGGCACTGCTCGAATGGGATCGCAAGTCCGAGTTTACCGCTGACCGCTCCTCATTGGTCGTGGTACAAGACCCGCAGGTCATGCTCTCTCTCATGATGAAGTTTGCTGGTGGTACACTTTTTCAAAAGCAGCAGATGGACGCGAACGAATTTTTGAAACAAGCCTCTCTTTATGAAGAGGTCGATGCCAACATTCTTGATCGGCTGTACAAAGGTCTGCTAGTGACGGCGGTCAATCATCCACTTACGATTGTGCGTGCACGAGAAGTCATGAACTGGTCGGAGAGCAAAGAGTACAAAGACATACTTGATGGACGTTATCCACGCACCCCCAATCCCAGTGGAAGCGGCACCAAAAGCGCATCTGAAGGTACTGTCTCGGTTACAGTCGATACTCAGCTCGTCCATTGCCCCCATTGTGGACGCGAGCAAATGAACCATCGCTTTTGCGGTTTGTGCGGTGGAGCAATCGAGTAGCACAATCAGCAGACCGCGCCCTCAAGAATGAAAGTATGGTCTGCTGGTTTTCCTCTTTCACCGAATAGACTTGTGTTGGTAGCCCTGTCTATTATTCTGTGCTTCCTGATAACTCTGTTTATACCCTTCGCACACGAGTGTACATATCTCTGTGGGGTCGTCGGAGACATGCAACAGGGCCATGTCCTCCGCCGAAACCTTCCCTGAAATCAACATAGTATCCGCAATCCAGTTGACAAGCCCCCCCCAATACTTCGAGCCGTAAAGGATGATAGGAAAGTTACTTACTTTCTTTGTCTGGATAAGCGTCAATGCCTCGAATAGCTCGTCCATTGTGCCAAAGCCGCCGGGATAAATGACGAATGCATCAGAATACTTCATAAACATCGTCTTCCGCACAAAGAAGTAGCTGAAGTCGAGCGAGATATCAAGGTATTGATTAGAAAATTGCTCAAAGGGCAGTTCTATGTTACATCCGATAGAAAGGTTTTCACCTTCTTGAGCACCTTTGTTCGCGGCCTCCATGATACCAGGGCCGCCGCCCGTGATAATTGCAAAGCCTGCCTTCGCAAGCAGACGCGCAGTTTCTACGGCGGAAATATATTCCGCGTCGTCCGTCTGTGTGCGTGCTGACCCAAAAATCGTTACTGCTGGTGGGATGTGAGCGAGCGCGTCAAATCCATTCACAAACTCGCTTGTAATTCTGAGCACACGCCAGGGATCGGTGAGGGTGAAATCGAAGTTCATCGCACGGTCAAAGGCGTGTTCTTCTTGCTTCACTTGCTCCTGTGGCAATGGATCAGTTGGACTCACAAGCGGTTGCGTGGGGCGATTAAATAATCGCTCATCTTCTGTTGCCGCGTGATCTTTGCTACGAGCAGACCTGTAACGGTCGTTGGCTTTTCTATTGCTATTATTATTCAAACTGGAATTTTTTCCGTTATGCCGACTCATGCTTACTCTTTTCTCTATATATTGTGTTTTGTCCTGCAAAGCATGACTACTTCTCCGCTTGCTTTCCCTGACGCCGCTTGAGAACAACCGTTGCGAGCGGCGGCAATGTCAAAAGAACGGAATGAGGACACGATTGCCAGTATAGTGAGTCACTCGTCATTGTCTGACTATTGATGAGTCCACTCCCCCCATAATGCTGATCGTCGCTATTGATGACTTCATAATACTCACCCGCATATGGTACGCCTAACCGATACCCGTGCCGAGGCATTGGCGTGAAGTTACAAACGAATACTAGCGTGTCGTCTTCTTGCCCACTTTTACGCATAAAAGAGATGACGCTGTTATCAGAGTCGTGCGGGTCTATCCAGGAGAAGCCTTGCTCGTTGGTGTCCAGAACACTCAACGCGGGTTCTTGTCGATACATTGTGTTCAAGTCGCGTACAAAATCGCGCAATTGTGCATGATGTGGGTCGCTCGGCGCCAAGAGAAGGTGCCAATCGAGACTTTCTGCAAAGTCCCACTCGTGCCATTGTCCAAACTCGCCACCCATGAACAGCAGCTTTTTCCCTGGATGTCCCCACATATACCCATAAAAAGAACGCAGATTCGCGAACCGTTGCCACAGGTCTCCCGGCATCTTGGTGAGCATCGACCCTTTGAGATGCACGACTTCATCATGCGAAAGTGGCAACACGAAGTTTTCCGAATATGCATACATGAGTGAGAACGTAATATTGTTATGGTGGTAACGTCGATAGATAGGGTCGAGATGCATATATTCAAGCATATCGTGCATCCATCCCATGTTCCACTTGAAGCTAAAGCCCAGACCACCAACATACGTTGGCCGCGAGACCAGAGGCCATGCTGTTGACTCTTCAGCTACCGTGATCGCGCCTGCTTCCTCCGCGTACACGGCCTCGTTCAGTTGCCGCACAAAATCAACGGCTTCCAGGTGCTCGCGTCCACCATACTGATTGGGATTCCATTGTCCAGCATCGCGCATATAATCCAGGTAGAGCATCGAGGCAACCGCATCGACACGCAACCCGTCGAGATGATATTCGTGTAACCAGAACAACGCGCTCGCAATAAGGAAGTTCTTGACTTCGCTCCGTCCATAGTCGAACACATACGTCCCCCACTCTTTATGCTCTCCCTTGCGGGGGTCTGCATACTCGTAGAGGTGCGTTCCATCGAAATAGCTCAAAGCGTTGCCATCTTTAGGAAAGTGAGCAGGCACCCAATCCAGTAAGACGCCAATATTGTGTTGATGCAGGTAGTCAATGAAGTATTGAAAGTCCTCTGGTGTTCCAAAGCGGCTCGTGGGAGCGTAGTACCCTGTGACTTGATAGCCCCAGGAGCCATCATAGGGATACTCGGTAATGGGCATCAATTCTACATGAGTAAAGCCCAGGTCTTTGACGTATGTTGTAAGTGCGGGCGCGAGTTCGCGGTAGGTCATGTAGCGGTCTTCTTCCGCTGCGCCTTCTTTATGGCGTTCGGGAACATGTCGCCACGAACCCAGATGTACTTCATAGATTGACATAGGCGAGCCAACGCCTTGTTGTGCTTCACGTCGTTGCATCCACTGACTATCGTGCCATGTATACGTATGAATATCAGTTACAATACTTGCCGTTTCTGGTCGAAGTTGAGTCGCAAAGCCATAGGGGTCAGTTTTATCTACCATATAGTTATTATACTGTGAAGATACAGCGTATTTGTAGAGCGTCCCAATAGTCATATCTGGCACAAAGCACTCCCACACACCAAGATCATTGTGTCGCAAATGCATCAAGGTCGCGCTCCGATTCCACGCGTTGAAGTCGCCAACAACTGAGACTGCCTGTGCGTTGGGCGCCCAGACCGCAAAATTCACTCCTGAAACACCATCAACAACGTGTGGGTGCGCTCCCATTTTCTCGTAGATACGATAGTTTTTCCCTTGTCCGAACAGGTACAGGTCAAAATCGCTGAAGAGCGACGGTACAGATTGCTTGTCATTAGGTTGTTGTGGAACATGTGGTGTCGTCATATTTATAATCCTTTATCGTTTTGTCGTTTTTCCCCTCTAAGAATAGCATATGAGGCAAGTTCCATGACAGCATTTCAGCATCCTACCTTCACGCGCGTACACAAAAAAAGATGAGACGTGATAAGCTAAGAGTACGTATACATTCTAGCAAAGTATTTTGAAAGGACTTCATCAATGACTATAGACACACAGAAGATGAAAGCGCGACTTGAAGTGCGACAAAAAGAAATTCAAGACAATATGGCGACTCTGACGGAAGCTCATCCGACACCAATTGATCCAATTGAAATCAGCGAAGGGCCGCAAGAGTTTGAAGAGACCGCCATAGATTTTACCGAGACGGTGCAAGAGCAGGCCATCGAAGTAAATGAGCAGGCACTACTCACAGAAATGCAGGCCGCGCTCAAGCGTATCGAGGACGGCACGTATGGCAAATGCGTTGTGTGTGGCAAGCCAATTCCTGAAAAGCGACTCGAAGCCCTTCCCTGGGCAGCACGCTGCATCAAAGACGAAGAGCAACTCGAAGCACGTAATCTTGGACGTGAAGAATTGTACGATACCGATACAAAAGTGTCATAGGTAGAAGGGTATGGCGCGGGCAAGCCGCCACTACTATATACGGCTTCGCGTGGCTTTGCCACACTGTGCGAGAGCCATGTACGCTGCGGGAAGTCTAGGGTATGGTAGTAGCGGCGGCTTGCCCCCTGCTATAGCGATTTAGAGCGGATAGACAAAAGCAAAAAAAAGATGTATTATAAGACGGAAAACAAAAATTCCTTTGGGAAGAGGAAGAAGAAACGCCTGTGAGCGCAAGAGTAGCTAAAAACGTCCATTTTTATGATGTACTGGCGTTACTTGTAACAATTGTTGTAATTACACTTGACCAATGGACCAAATCGCTGGTCGTTACCTATCTAAGTCCTGCTGAAAGTCGGAGCGTCCCACTTGTTGGTCAGTATCTTCTCCTCTACTATATTCAAAACAGAGGGGCCGCATTCAGTATGCTTGAAAATACGGCGGTTCTCGTGGTACTCATCACAATTGCGATGCTTGTGGTTGGGTACATTTACTTGCGCGTCCTGAACACTGGCCCATTGTACTATAAGGTAATCTTTGGTCTAATTATTGGTGGCGCACTAGGAAACGTGATTGATAGAATACACAACGGGGGCTACGTTGTTGATTTTATCTGGTTCCGCATTCCGCAAATCGGCTTTTCGTTCGCGATTTTTAACGTTGCCGATGCTTGTATTACGATAGGCGTCGTGTTACTGTTTATCTGTGTCTTCTTCTTCCGTCGCGCTCAGAGCGAGAAGCATATAGAAAATGCTTCCAACGAGACAATTAGCAACAAATAATGAAAGAGTTACAATCCTTGGATGAAATACAATCACACGCGGTTCAAGAAGAACAGATTGGACAACGGCTAGATCGCTTCCTAACACCTATTCTTGATACTCTCTCACGCACAAATATACAACAGCTTGTCACAGAGGGCGCAATCGTCGTCAATGACAAAGCAAGCAAAGCTGGGTATGCGCTCAGACGTGGCGACCAGGTAACAATACTGCGCTCAGCACCCGTTCCTGTGCCTGTTTCCGCGACGGCACAGGACATACCGCTTGAGATTCTTTACGAGGACGAAGACCTGCTTGTACTTAATAAGGCTCCCGGCATGGTTGTACATCCAGCACCCGGACACGCGAACGATACGCTAGTCAACGCGCTGCTCGCCCGCTATCCGGAATTGCAGGGCGTAGGCGACGATGGTCGTCCGGGTATAGTGCATCGTCTGGACAAAGACACATCGGGGCTTATCATTATTGCGCGAAATGGGCGCACACTTACCGCGATTATGGAACAGATGCAACGGCACGAGGTTGTAAAACGCTACCTTGCTCTGGTTGAGGGAGAAGTTGCGCACGATCAGGGGAGCATCGATGCACCCATTGGGCGCGACATCCGCAACCGTCAACAGATGACCGTTACGACACGTGATAGTCGCGAAGCTCGCACACATTTTCGCGTACTACAGCGTTTCGCGAAACATACTCTCCTTTTGCTACAGCTAGAAACAGGTCGTACACATCAGATACGCGTACACCTTAAAGCCATTGGGCATCCTGTCGTCGGTGATCCTGTTTACGGTTCTGGCAACGCGCCACGCGGTTTTGTGCTGAAACGTCAGTTTCTCCACGCGTTTCAGCTTCAGTTTCAGCACCCCACAACGGGCAAACAGATTGAAATAGAGGCTCCCCTCCCCAAAGACCTACAGAGCATTCTCAAGCGCGAGGCTTTGTTATAGCGGCGTGCAGCTTTCCCAGTTTCTAACAGCTACCTACACTACCTTCCGCTTCCGCGAAAGTAGTAGCGAGCAGGTAGCTGTTTTTTCTACTACCCCCCATTCAGGCTAGTTTCTGGCTTTTTATTTGCATAACCATTCCTGCTTCTGTACAATAGCGACAGCACTTTTATGTTATGTGTAATGTACCATGTATATATATGATTGATTAAAACGTAGTTGAGGATGGGATATATACAACTATAAGTTGGTATCTCTCCACATTGTGGGGAGAAGCACCGACTTTCGTTGGCAAGCAGAGGAGAACAGGGAAATGCAAACAGTTGAAATACACGTATTGGATGAAACCGAAAGAATTACTCCTAAAAGCGCACTACGGTATAGACCTATAGGCAATGGTCAAAGTAAACCATTGAATGGCAAATATTCTACTATTACTACTGCTCCTGTTATACAGCGTGCGTCTCGCCTTCGCGCTGGGGAACGTCAGACTCGTCCTCCAGCGTCGCGGTCAGTACCACTAACACCGCGTCCCAGGGCCAGGGCATACGCAAGAATCGCACATATCACGCTACATACTCACCCTCTGTTGTATATAGCAAGTGGGATGATCGCGGTGTTTCTGCTCTGGACGATAGTAAGCGGCGTGTGTGGGTGGCTTATTACGACCTCTGACGATATACGTTATGGTCGCCCACGCACATTTCAGACCGATCAATGGGTAGGGCATAATGAGCATAATGGCTCCGCGAGCCACTTCGTCGCGCTCAATCTTAATCGACATATTGAGATTATTGAGTTTCCCGGCGGTGATGCCACGCACGCGAAAATCTATCTTGGCCCACAGCTTTACGGAACAAATGATACATTGACTCCTGTCACGCTTACCTTTGCCGATGTGAAAGGACGTCACAAACTCGACATGATTGTAAATGTACAGGGATCGCACATTGTGTTTATCAATGACCGGGGTGGCTTTCGTCCCCTGCTTCCAACCGAACAGCATCAGGCGGAACAGTTTCTGAAGCACGCGAACTTATAATCTCCTGCATAAACGCTATCATCAGGCGGTAAACTTCCGCACGTTCGGGGCCAGTTGTGATAACGTGATCGGATGTTTCTAGCCAATGCAGTGTTTTTATAGGAGCAGAAGTTGCCAAGCGATACAGTTCTTCCGCGCACTGTGGAGCGACAGTCTGATCGCGTTTACTCTGAATGATGAGCAGTGGAATCCGTAGCGTATGCATGTTTCGTCTGTTCTGATTTACCAGCGCGATCAGTTCCGCGATAGCGGGAACTGGAATACGCACAAGAGTTTTTATATGGTTGACAACCTGTGGATCAGAGAAATCAATCGTGGTGACGCTAGCATCACGAAGTTGTGCCTGCTTGAGAATTTCGGCTTGTACTTTGGGACTGGCAAAATTCAGCATTTTGAGTGGATAAAACCACTTCACAAAGTAACGAGCAAGCGGGACAAACCGTGCCTGGATAGTGCTATCCAGACGTGTTGGCGTCGAGAGAGCGACAACGCCCGTGATACGCTCTGGATGCCGAATTGCCAGCGTCAACGCGAGTACTCCCCCCATCGAAAGGCCCGCGACAAACACAGTCTTGTATGCCGCAAGTTGCTGTAGACCTGCCTCTACGGAGGCAATCCACTGTTTGCGCTTCGAGAGAATTAACTCTTCCGGGTCGCCACTATGTCCCGCCACCAACACGCCATAAACGCGCATTCCCTGCGCGACCAACGCATCACCTAAGCTTCTCATTTCAGTTGGAGTGCCACTAAAGCCATGAATGAGCAGACATGCCTGCTCCGCGTCTTCCGGGCCAATTAAAAAAGGGACGTTGAGTTGCTGTGCCACAAATTCTCTCCTGTTACTACATTCTCTGTACTAACCATAGCACGCTACATAGGAACGTATCAAGCACTCCTGAGTCGTTCATGGGAAGACAGGATAATTGTATACTGGTACTATACAGGGAAAGTGGAAACAAACAGACGAGCTATATTGTTCTCTGCTACGAAAGGGATACATTCATGGATGATCTAAAAAACAAACCAGAAGCATTCTGGAAAGAAAAACTAACACCGGAGCAATACAAAATTGCGCGTCAAAAAGGGACAGAGCGAGCCTTTACCGGCGCATTTCATAACAACCATGATGAGGGCATGTACGAGTGCGTTGCGTGTGGACAACCGCTTTTTTCTTCAGAGGATAAGTTTGATTCGGGAACAGGCTGGCCTAGCTTTGACAACCCGATTGACTCACAAAGTATCGAACTGCATGATGATCGTTCGCTCTTTATGAAGCGTACCGAAGTAGTATGTAAAAACTGTGGTGCTCACCTTGGGCATCTCTTCGAGGACGGCCCACGAGCTACGACGGGGATGCGTTACTGCATAAACTCTGTTTCGTTGAATTTTTTACCAGACAAAGAATAACTGTAAAGCCGTGTGTACTACTGCTCTCTCAACACGAGAGCAGTAGTACACACGGCTTTATTTTAGATTGCGAGAGCACGAATAGTGTGAGCGACATTCTCAAGAAGAAACGCGGTCTGTGGAAGTTGCACCTCGGCATGATGAGTAGCGTTGATGAGCAGCACAATCATCACAGCAATCAACAGTACAAGGAGTACAAGCACAGCTAGAATGAGCCTGGGGCCTATTGCGAAGCCTGAAGGAGTAGGTTTTTGGCGCATCGTGCGTCTAGCGGTAGTAGCACCAGTTGTATTTCTTGGACGCCCTGTTCCTGTTTGCGTAACCTGCGCGGTACTCCAAGCCGAAACGTCTTCTTGCGTTCCATTGTTTCTCGTGTTGAGTGCAGGTGATGGCGTTTTTGGTGGTTGCTGATCTTGTGGCGGTGCAGTAATTGTATGATCTGCCAGTCCGAACCGTCCCTGTTGTGCCTGCATTCTTCCGACGGAAGAGGTATCTGATGTCTGCCTGCCTCTCTCACTCCCACTCTTTGCGCCGAGTGGAATACCACAGTTTGGGCAGAATGGTGCATTTCTCATGAGTGACGCATTGCACTCTGGACAGTGCGACACCGCCTCAAGTTGTGGGTGAGAGGGGGAAGAGACGTTTTGCTGTTTTGCTGCTTCTGCCGCTTTGGCGTTTTGCATATCCTCATAGAGCATCGGCAAGTTAGGCTGAGTGCCATATGGGTTAGTGGTGGGCTTAGCTTGTTGCACCTCTGCCATCATCGTCGTCATAACGCGGTTCAAGTCGTTCGCGAAATCCGCGACATGTTGATACCGATCCTTTGGTCTCATCGCCATAGAGCGTTGCAAAATACTATTCAACTGGCTTAACGCAAGTGGCGAGAACGCGCCAAGTTGCGCGAGATGGCGCGAGTGGCGCGGTGCTGGTTTGGCTGGCTTTGAGACGCCCAGGCGAAACTGTTTTACCTCGTTCGCCTCTGGGCTATTTTCGGAAGGATTTTTCGCGAGGAGGTCTGGTAATGCTGGCAGGTCGGGCTGCCCTTGTTGCATTGCCTGATTGCGTGTCGAAACGCTTGGTGGCTCATGGGCGGTGATCGCAAAATAGAGCGTCGCACCCAGCGCATAGACATCCGAACGTGTATCGGTGCCACTGCCACCGGGATATTGCTCTGGTGGTGCATACCCTGGCGTTCCTTGATGACGAATAAAAAGCAGTGTTCGCAAGCCGTCGGCATACGCTTTCGCGTTTCCCAGGTCTACCAGAATAGCGGTTCCGTTAGGCATGATACGGATATTGTCAGGCTTAATATCGCGGTGAATGACGGGAGGACGCTGGTTATGCAGAAAAAGCACGGCGTCGCAGGTTGCTAATATCCACCCGATAATCTGAATGAGAGAAATAGCTTCATTGCGTCGTTGAGTTATACGAATAATGTCAGTAAGGTCTTCGCCTTCTATGTAATTGATAATTACATAGTAGCGTCCGCGTTCATTGAAGGCATCATGAAATGCTGGCAGATTTGGATGATGCAACTGACTTAGCACATTTGCTTCGTGCATAAGTTGCTCTTGGCCGCCGGGGCCAGAGATCAGGTATTCTTTGAGAGCATACTGTTGATTCATTGAAAGGTCTAATACAAGATAAACATGTCCAAAACCGCCACTCCCCAGCACACGTTCGACACGGTAACGTTCATGTAGTACCGTACCCGACGGAACTGTTTCAATCATCCAGCATCTCCTTTGGTTTCTCTCTCGTTGGCATGGATACTGAAACAGATATCCACTGCATGAAGTGGCGCGGGTAAGCACAATATCTGCATGTCATGTATCAAGCGTTCAGGTGTTTCTGGTCTCTTCCAACCGCATTATAACACGGTCTGAGGGGTGTGTACATCAGTACAGGACAAGTATGCTATGTTTCAGAAGAAGGAGTTGATCGTGGTTGAGTGGACGAGGGAACCACCTGGGCCTGTGAGAGAAATGCCCAGTCATTTTGTTTGCACACACGCAGATACGTATAGACTTCCGCGTGCTGGACTCCCGGCACTTTATAGAGTTTTTGTGTGAGGAAGCTGAGAAAATGGTCGTTGTCCTGACACACAACCTCCGCAAGAATATCGAAGTTTCCCGCACAAAGAATCAGATAAATCACTTCGTCGAAAACCGATATCTCTTGCGCGATCTCTAAGAGTCGCTCTCCCGCAACACGTATGCCAATCATGCTCGCCATTGAAAAACCCAGTTTCACAGGGTTTGTAACGGCGACAATCTGCATGACCTGTGTATTGATGAGATGTGACACGCGCTGACGTACACTCGCCTCTGAAATACCTATATCCGCCGCGATCTTTGTGAAAGGGCGACGCCCATCCTGTTGAAGAGCTTCAATGATGCGCTGGTCTATTTCATCTATGCTGTTTTTAGTAGTGTGTTGATCCATTGCGATACCTATAGTATCACGCCGTGCCAATCTATGCAATCACAATTTTTTGCGCTGTATGGTATAAAATAAGGAAACTACTTTGCTATTCATTGACAAAGGGGAACGTTGTACCTATGACTGCTTTCCGTACTGGTCTGGTCTACGATGAACATTTTCTCACTCATGATACAGGCACTGAAACACGCGTTGTCACACGCGATAGAATATTTGACCTTTCCCCAGAGCCACACCCATCGTCGGTAGCGATTATTCGACGTATCAAAGAATTTCTTGATGCTTCAGGCTTAACCGAGCGAATGCTTCCAATTTCCGCACGGCCCGCGACAGAAGCTGAATTAACCGTCTACCACACTAGAGCGTATATTGAGGGAATGCGGGCCTATGCTGCCGGTGGGCCAGCAGAGGGGTCTTGGGGAAGTGTGGATGAGGAGACGGTGCTGAGTGCAGGCTCGTTTGAAGCAGCACTCTACGCGGCGGGCGGCGCGATGAACGCGGTTGACGCTGTGATGGATGGCAAGGTAAAAAACGTGTATGCGCTCCTCCGTCCACCGTGCCATCACGCGATGAGTAACCAATCAATGGGCTTTTGTATCTTCAATAATACGGTTATAGCCGCGCACCATGCACGTAACAAATACGGTCTTGAACGTATTATGATTGTCGATTGGGACGTGCATCATGGGAACGGCACACAGGATGCGTTTTATCAGGATGCGGGCGTTCTCTTTGTGTCGTTACATCAAGAAAATTGGTTTCCCAGACTCGCGGGCGAATTGGAACAGGTTGGGACGGGTGTGGGGACTGGCTCTACCGTCAATATTCCCTTGCCGCCGGGGACTGGAGATCGTGGCTATCGCGCTGCATTCGAGCAGCTTGTTGTACCCATCGGTTTACAATTTCGTCCCCAACTTATTCTTATCACGGCAGGCCAGGACGCCAACTGGCTTGATCCACTCGCGCATATGCAGGTAACAATGAATGGCTTTCGCCAGATGTCACAGCTTATGCTCGACCTCGCGGAGGAAGTGTGCGACGGACGGCTGATTCTCCTACAGGCTGGTGGCTACAGTCCTGCCTACGTTCCCTATTGCACCGTTGGAGCTATCGAGCCGCTTGTCGGCGTTGATCTTGGCATTGTTGACCTGTACGACAATACATCTGAACAGCGTCGTTGCCAGGAGATTTTTTCTAAGGAGACAGAAACGGCCTTAAATGCGGCACGTTTATGGCATAAGCAATGGTGGAAGCTTTGACACAAGAAAACGTTACGCAGGCGCAAAAATTTCTCACACGAGACATTGTATTCCTCTTTGTGGCAACGCGTCTCATGCTTATAGTGATTACCTACATTGCCTACGTTCTGCTTACCGCGCCCAGGTATTCAACGACGCCTGTTGATAGTGTTACCCTCTTCAACGCGTGGAATCATTGGGATGCGGCTAATTATGTCCGCATTGCTCAATATGGGTATCAGACACGCTTCGACCTCGCGTTTTTCCCGCTCTTTTCCTTTCTGATTGCTTGCATCAGCTCTGTTCTTGGCAGTTGGAGCTATCTTCTGGTAGGCACGCTCCTGAGCAATGGAGCCTTTTTGGGGGTGCTGTTTCTTCTCTATCGGCTCGCGGCAGACGTGGCAGGTGAGCAAGTCGCACGGCACACTATTCTTTACCTGTGCATCTTCCCAACGGCGTTTTTCTTTTTCGCGGCCTACAATGAAGCTCCGTTCTTGCTGTTCGTGCTTGGTGCTTTCCTCGCGTTGCGCCGACAACGCTGGTGGCTCGCTGGTCTACTCGGCTTTTTCGCGGCATTGACGCGTTCAGCTGGTATTCTGCTCGTCCTTCCGTACCTTTGTGAAGCCTGGGAAACATGGCAGGCGCAAAAAGAGAGACAGAAGAGGAAGCTCGTGCTTCGATGTGTTCCAATCGCGCTCATTCCACTGGGAACGCTTGTTTATAGCGTCTACTGCTGGCTAACTACGGGCAACCCTCTTGCCTTCATCACTATTCAAGACCACTCAGGACGCCATCTTTCATGGCCCTGGCAAGGTCTCTGGCAAGGGGGGACCGCGCTCTTGTTCGCGCAACCCTTTGGGTCAGCCAATCAAGCTCATCTTCTGCTCGATCTGGGCGCAACGCTCGGCTTTCTCGCTCTTGCTCTATATGGTTGGCGACACTTACCAAACAGCTACAGTCTATGGATAGCTATATTACTTCTCTATATTCTGCTTGACCCCGCCTTAGACAAGCCGGATATCTTGCTCTCTAATCAACGTTTCGTTCTAGAGATGTTTCCAGCATTCATCACGTTGGCAATGTTGGGAGCACGTCATCCGCACCTCCACCACGCAATACTGATACTTTTCCCGGCCCTACTCGCAACGCTAAGTGTGCTTTTTCTCATGAATCGCTGGCTCGTCTAACCTAACATGTTGTGAAGGGCGACGCGCAACAGTGACAAGTAAACAAGCAACAAAGAGGAGAAGTAGCACATTTCGTACAAAAATAGTTGGGTCTAACGGTGGTAAAAAGGGCAAAAACGCAAAGTATTTGCGTTCGTAGAGGCAGGGGTAGATCAGTGTTGTAACTATACTTACACCTCCCCAGCCCAGAAGCCATTTCCGGTTCGCCTCACCGACGTAGGCAAGCAGGGGGGCGACCCAGAGCAAGTATTGTGGACTGAACACTTTCCCTGTAACTATCACAATTAAAAGCGTTAGCAGCGCAGCGAACGGAAGCGTCATCTTTCTCCGCCACTGCAACCACCATGTATACATCAGTCCAATAAGCAGAAGCAATGTGCCAGTAAGAGAGATAGACGGAGAGAGCACACTAGAGACGTTACGCGAACCGAAGTCAAAAGTGTAGGTCAAGGTATAGCGTCCTGATACACTTGTCAACCAGAGTAGTGATGCTGAAAGCGATTCAATCTGAATAGGGCGATTCTGGAAGTAGCTTAAAGGCGCGAGCGTACCATCGCGATTCAAGCTGAATGAGAGCAGGAACAATGCCATACAAACCGCAGCAAAAACACCTACTGGCACTAGCCGACGCCAGGAATGCCAACGCTCTTTGCTATTCATCTGTTGCGCGATAAAAAACGGCGGAATGAGAATAAGCGGGTAAAATTTGGACATAGTAGCCAACGCGAGTAAGGTGAACGCGCACCGCCAGTAGTGCTTTTCCGCGTACACCAGCGCGAGTAGCGTCAGCAGTGCTGGCAAGAGATCGAAGCGTCCCGCAGCAGTAGACCAGCAGCCGAGCAACACATAGAAGAGAAACGCGAGAGCCGCCCCTGATGTACGGGCGTACTTGAGTGTAAAATAGGTGACACTCATAAGCACAGCCATCAGGCTGGCAAATGCGACATGATATAATGGCATCGGAGCCACCAGTGCCAGGCTAAATGGGATAAGCACGAGTAGTGGGTATTCTCTTGGGAGCGTATGAAGCGGTTGTGACGAAGAAAAAGGGAGTAGGAAACTACATTGTGCTCTAGGAAGTTGCAGCAATCCTGTGGTTCCTTGCCAGAAGCCATGAGCGTAGCAGGCATACCGCGCAACGTCAGAATAATACCATGCATTGCTTTGTAGGTCAAAATATTTCCAGAAAGCACCAAAGAATACCAGGATGCTCAAGGTGAGGAGCATAAGAATATCCAGTAGGTGTGCCTTGCTCCGCTCCCAGATACGTGAAGTTACTTGCATTATTTCCATTCTCGCCCATACTCGTTTCCATAAGGGCGTTCGTCTCTTTCTCGTCGCATATGTTAGCAGTATAGAGACGAAGAGATACTGCTGTCAACAGACTCCACAGTGTTGTGGCGAACTTCTACATAGAAAAAGAGGAAAGAAATTTATGCGGCCTGAAGGTCGTTCTATGCGCGAAAACATCCTTGCCGCCGCCGTACAGTTATTCGCAGAATATGGCTATCATGCGGCACCACTCCGCGATATCGCGCGCGTCGCGGGCATTCAGGCGGCAAGCATCTATCATCACTATCCCAACAAACAGTCTCTACTCGTCGAGATAATGCAGGTGCATATGCAACGTTTGAATAGCCATCTGCAACACATTCTACAGGAATACCAGGATCCACTACAACGTTTACAGGAGGCTATTGCTAACCATATTCGGTTGCATACCACCTATAAAGCGGAGTTTTTCATTATAGATACAGAAATACGTGCATTGGAAAGCGAAAATCGCGCGACCATTCTTGCGTTACGAGACACTTACGAGGCACTGCTACAAGAGATTCTCAACGATGGTATGACACGCGGTATCTTCCGCCATAGTGATAGCAAAGTCGCCTCATATGCTATCATAGCAATGTGTACACAGGTTGCCACATGGTTTCGGCCCGATGGGAGGCTCACGACACAACAAGTTATCTTACTCTATCGTCAGATTATCACACAGGGATTGCTTGTGCCGAAGTATATTGATAAAAAGTAGGGACAGAATGAGATGAATATTTTCAACAAGAAGCTATTTCTTCTTGTGAGTCTGCTTATTCTTTGCCTGGTTGGTTTTCTTTTCCTTTCGCGCCAGCAGAGTGCGGGCAAGACCCCCATAGCGCAACAGAGTGATGCCCTGGGGCCGATACGCTTAGTTCCCACTCCGACTCAGGCAATCCTTTTTTCTGATAACTTCGCCGATAATAGTCAGAACTGGAACGTGGGACACGCCGCTAAAGCGGGAAGCACCATCAATAACGGTGTGCTGACGATGATGGCGGCAAATCAGCAACGGTTCCGTGAGCCAATTCCTTCAAACAGCGTTTTCGATGATTTCACCATCACAACCTCTGTCACTTTGTTAGCAGGAGATCAAAATGATAGTGTCGGCTTGTATCTTCACGCGAATGGTGCTAGTGGCCAGGGCTATTATATTGATATTTATGGAAACAACACCTATGATATTGCACAGACTACTGTTGATGCCAACCAGAAAGTTCACACAAAATATCTCGTGGAACCTCAATATACCGCCGTGCTTCACGCCAAAGGTCAGAAAAATGACCTTTCCGTGATTATGAAGGGGGCAACTATCGTCTTACTCATCAACAATACTGTTGTGAAGTCAGTGAGTCATGAGGCGTTTACTAGCGGTAGAGTGATGCTTTTTGTTGGAAACGGGAACTCGTCCGATGGCGTAACGGCCTCTTTCGACTCTATAGCTATCTACGACGCCCCTGAACACCTTCCCAGTTAGGTGGCTATGAAACATCCGAACATACAACGCGCGCGCGTGCTACGGCTCTCTGTGTTTGTCGCGCTTATCCTTATCATTGGTACGGTCTTTTTTGTATTGCGCCTCGTAGGTGAAAAGGCTTCATCTTCCAAGCGCCCTAATCATGCCACGACACCAACGCCCACGCGTATACCATCAAGCACCGTTGAGCCGCTTTTCGAGGATACGTTTGTGGACAATAGCAGGGGATGGTCAGTAGTGCGTGTACCGGGTTATATGCGAGCAATTCATGATGGCGCGTTAACCTTGTCAGACACAAGCCATACCGTGCTGGTCGAGAGCCTGCCAACCACTACAGTCTTCAGTGATTTCGCACTTACCATGACCTTTACCCTGATACAGGCGGACGCAAACGATAGTGTCGGTCTTTATATACGTGGAGATAGTAACCTTGACCATGACTATAGGATCGACATTTTTGGAAATAATACTTATGCGATTAGCAGGGAAACGCTCAACACGAACAACGATCTTGACCAAATGTTTCTTGCTCAACCCACTCATACAACACTGCTCAACGCACTGGGGCAAAAAAACACGCTTACTATCACGATGCAAGGGCCAGCAATGGTTATTACTCTCAACGGAAAAATGCTACACTCGCTTACAGACACGAAGTACAAGCGCGGTCAGATAGCATTCTTTGTGCAGAATGGCTCAACCTCTGCCGGTGTCACCGCAAGTTTTCACGAGATTACTATTTACTCGCTAGCCAGGCAACCGCAAAGCTAGGACTAGCTGCCTTTTGGCACACACGCTCATTGCCACATATCAGGTAATGAGCGACGCACACGACCAAGCCACGCGGGAAGCGAAGAAGCCCATTCCAGTCGCTCCAGTACATCCTCGATCAACGATGCGTCCGGTTCTTCCTGTGTGTAGAAAAGCGTTTCCAGTGGCCCGTTAATCGTCGCAATGGGAGCAACCAGGATCAGCGCGTCCGCAAGGAGGGCCGCTTCTCCAGCCACTGGAGGGTATACTTCTGCATATGCTTGTAGGAACCTTCGCGCACGTTCCGGCTCGAAGCCGCGCTTGACCAGCGGGCGTGTCTCGCCGCTTCCCGCGAGCCAGGAGAGTGCGCTAAAGGAAAAGACGCCGTTCGCGACTTCAAAGATGCGCTTTTCCCAGCGTGACGCTTCAAAACCTTGCACCGAGGTAACGCCAAATGTACCAAAGCGCAGATTGAGGGCGTGATAATCGCCATGAATATGAAACTCAGGCAATGCTTTTCCCGTTCCAAGCGACATCATAGCGGCAGGCAGAACGGCCTCCCACTGGTCAACCCAGGTGTCGAGAGCAGACGCGACAGCCTGTACCTCGCTCTGCTCTGCTCGTGCGCGAGCGAGATTGAGCCAACGCTGCACCAGACTTCCCATATGCACCTCTGAGGGCCAGTGGTACACCGGGCCAGGATATGAAGCAGACGCGCGATGAATACGCCCAAGCATCGTTCCCGCGAACGTGACCCAGTTCAGTGAACGCGGGTCAGCCGTAGCGAACCACTCACCTGTCGCTAGATGTTGTACTTCAAAAGCATCATCGCCAACCGTTACCGCAGGCTCACCTTGCGATGTGAGCAAAAATGGGGGAATGGGTATTCCCTCGTTTTGAAGCGCACGTTGAAAGGCATAACGATGATTGAAGTCTTCGGCGGAAAAGCCCTCTGGTCGTTCACGCAAAAGATAGCGTTGCTCATCGATTTCAATGAGCAAACTTAAACTCGTGGTGTTTGTATCATCAGATGGCCCAAGATTTTGCCATCTCTCAACGCCAAAAGCACGCATGACCCTGTTAAGGTCAAGCATGTCTTCTGGCATGGAAGATGTGGCGTTGGAGTCGTGCATGTCTTCTATATCTCTGCTGGCAAATCTTGACGCTTACCCCACTCATTCCACGAGCCATCATAGTTCGTCAGATGTGGATAGCCTAGCATAGCCAACGTAAAGAGAACTGTTGTCGCGGCGACGCCACCATTGCAGTATGCCACCACATGTTTTTGCGGTGAAATACCGGCGTCGTTGAACAGGTGTTGTAGTTCGTCGTTACTACGAAATGTTCCCGTCTCCGTATCAATAACGTGCTCACGCGGAAAACTGAGCGCACCCGGAATATGCCCAGGTCGTCCATGTCCACGCACCATAGCGCCAGTATACTGGCCCGTATCACGTGCATCAACAAGCGTCGTTTCCTGCTGCCCCAGAAAAGCAAGTATGTCCTCGGCAGTCGCACGCAATTGTGGTTGTACCTCTGGCGTAAAAATCGTGTCTGGATATACTGGTACAAGCGTATCCATTGGCAACTGTTCACGCTGCCACTTGGGAAGGCCACCATTGAGTACCACAACTTCCGCATGTCCATAGTAGTTGAGCGCCCACCAGAGCCGGGTTGCGAACTGCGAGGCGGGGTGAGCGTCATAGACAACAACAAGATGTTGGTCGCCTATCCCTAGTTGCTCCATAACTGTGGCAAAGCGTTCTGCTGGTGCGATCTGTGCCTCGACCTCATCAGTCGTATCGACAATATCACTACTCCAATCAACATAGAGTGCGCCGGGAATATGGCCCTGTATATACTCATCGCGGGCGCCGACATAGAGCGCGTCTGGCACACCGTCTCTTACGACATTACGTACATAGCCACGCATATCAACAACGCGCAGATGTGGGTCATGAAGATGCTCAGCAAGCCACGTTGTCTCAACCAGAAAGCGGGTGCGTTCCGCGTGCATAGTTCTTTCCTTTATTACGAGAAGAGTCCTGCGGCGTCAGGATTATCGGTATGAACAAAGTGCGCGGGCGACCCAAACAGCATCATTTTCGATATCTTCTCTACGCGCATCGACGCGTTTGGCGTCTGTGTTGTGACGTAACGTTGCACCGTCAAGCCCAACGGACGTGCCAGCACCAGGGCCGCAGTAGAGGCGGTAATAACATTGTTCGCGCTTCCATACGGACGACGCAACCGCGCGACTGCCATCGCGGACAGGCCAGTCAGAACGCCAGCAACGGCGAGGTTTGTGCCGCAGCGTGGGTTAATCGCAAGTTCAGGATTCGTCGTGCGGAGAATATTTAACGCCTCTAACGCGACGGGCATAATCTCTTCGGTTGGCACTTCCCCAAAGATAAAGAAACCAACAGCAGAAGAGACGCCTGACAGGCGCACACCTTCAAGCTTCTTTTCAAGCATGACGATCGTTGCATGTTCGAGGGCGTGGTTCTGTTTTACCGCGCCACCAAGCAACATTTGCTGCGCTGCCGCCACCATAGGATTTATAGAACTCATGGAAAATCCTTCCTTATTTTGTGTACAGTAGTCTTTTTACAGGTGCTAAGCTAAAGGCCAGAGATTACATTAAAGAGCACCTGTTCGTCACCAAAGTTGATAAAATCACCATCATTGAGTACCCGCACCTGCATTACCCGCTCGCCGTTAAGTAACGTTCCATTACCACTTTGCAGGTCTTGCAAAAACCAGCGACCATTCTCGAACCAGAGACGCGCATGACTGCGTGACACTGTTCGTCCAGTCAGGATGAGATCATTACTATTGATACGCCCAATCGTGGTAGAAACCTGATGCAGACGATAGGCTCGTCCACTGTATGGGCCAGTCTGAATTAGCAAGCGAGCAAGAACAATGCGTCCATTGGGGCCGCGAAAATGGTCTGCGCTTGCCAGCTTGTCTGATAGTTCATAGCCACATGCGGTGCAGTACACCTGTGAGCTATCGCTGAGCGCACCACAGCGGAAGCAGACCAATTGTACTTTGGGTTGCACATTCGCGGGTACGCTTCCATACATCATGTTTGGAGCACTTGATTTCACGCCCGCACCTGGCAACTGTCCTGATGGAACGCTTCTCTGCTCCATGTATGCGCCCGATGACGACAGGCCGGATCGTATTCGAGGTATCGCCAGATTCGATGCCTCTAGTGCTTGCGCCAGCGCATCAACAACCTCGCTCGCCGACTGATATCGCTCGCCTGCATTTTTCGCTGTCATCTTTAATACGACTTGCACGATAGGATTGGGTACACCCACCGCGACCATACGTTCCACAGGCAGAGGGTCATGAAGATGCTTGATGGTAATTGATAATGGGTTATCGGCGGTAAAAGGGACCCGCCCCGTCAAGCAGTGAAAAAAGACGATGCCGAGTGAATAGATATCACTACGCCGATCAACGGCCTGTCCTGTTCCCTGCTCAGGCGACATATACTGTGGTGTTCCTATTCCCGTCCCGACGCGTGTGAGATTGGTTGCACCCTCAAGCAGTTTCGCAATACCGAAGTCTGACAGCAGTAAGTGACCATCTTTACGCAGCAGAATGTTCGCAGGCTTTACATCGCGGTGAATGATGCCGTTCTCATGAGCACACTCTAGCCCGTCCGCCGCTTGCATAATATAGCCCGCCGCTTCAGGTACTGGCAACGCATGTTTGAGCCGATCTTTCAGCGTTCCCCCTTCGACATACTCCATCACGATGTACTTGAGGCTACCCTCTTCTTCGGGACTGAAGTCATGAATTTGCACGATATTTGGATGAGTGAGCTTCGCGACGGAACGTGCCTCCTGTACAAAACGTTTCACAAAGACGTGGTCGCGGGCATGGTGTGGTGGTAACACTTTGATCGCGACATGGCGATCTAATGTTGGTTGATAGGCTTTGAAGACAGTTGCCATACCGCCAGCACCAATGCGCTCAACAATACGGAATTGTCCCAACGATTTGCCAACGAGCGAACTCATATCATTGTTGTTCCCAGAGTGGTCTTCTGGCGGCATCACGACACCCCCCATTTTACTCCATGTTTCCTTTCCATGCTGCTCGCTTGCAATACGTTACACCTCTTGCGTGAAGGGTATGCGTTTATCCGTGCATAGTAAGCGCAAGAAAACCATAAGCCACGCTCAAGTACTTTTTTACGCTATCAAGGTATGAATGGGAAATACCTTGCTCTCTACAGCTATGATTATAGCATGTTCCGCAAAGATTGCGTATATCGAACGCCTTGTTTTATGGACGTAGGAAAACCAACAAAAACCAAATTTTCCAGTAGCGAGCGCAGACAAGAGGATATCTACGCACGCCGCTGGAAATTGTCGAGCGACTTACCCTTCGAGGAGTAACGTTTCGGGGTCCTCTACTAACTCTTTGATTCGCACCAGGAACCGTACCGCTTCACTTCCATCAACAATACGGTGGTCATAGGAAAGCGCGAGGTACATCATAGAGCGAATCAGCACCTGCCCGTTAAGGGCAATCGGGCGTTGTTCAATCTTGTGCATACCCAGGATGCCCACTTGTGGTGCGTTGAGAATGGGAGTGGAGAGCAGTGACCCGAACACACCACCATTAGTAATTGTAAACGTGCCGCCTTGCAGTTCGGCGAGTCCAAGCGTATTTGTTCTAGCTTTTTTCGCGAGGTCGCTAATTTCACGCTCTATCTGAGCAAAACTTTTGCTATCCGCGTCACGCAGCACAGGCACAACAAGTCCCTCGTCGGCACCAACCGCGATGCCGATATCGTAGTAGTGCTTTAGCACAAACTCGTTGCCCTGAATCTCCGCGTTCAGGCGTGGAAATGCCTTGAGTGCGCCAACTGTTGCCTTTGTGAAGAAAGACATAAAGCCCAGTGAGATGCCATTGCGCTCCTTGAAAGTGTCTTTCCGCCGACTTCGGACATCCATAATCGCGGTCATATCCACCTCGTTAAAGGTGGTAAGCATTGCGGCGGTATGCTGTGCCTCGACCAGACGTTGCCCAATCGTTTGCCGCCGCCGTGAGATACGAATGCGCTCCTCATGTCCCCTTGCGGGCGTCGATGTCTGAGTTGGAGCCGTTCCGTTGCCTGCGCTACGTGGCGCGGATGGTGGTGTTACGACTGGGGCGGGTACTTTCGGGGGTGCAACTGGCTCCTGTGGAACTGCCGGTGTGGCGGTTTGCGCGACGTTTTGTTCCAGATAGCTAACCACATCATCGCGAGTCACGCGTCCATGTGGGCTTGTTCCGCGCACCTGTGCAAGGTCTATATTATGTTCTGCCGCTATCCGACGCGCCAAGGGCGAGGGCGGACGCTGTGCCTCTGTCGACTCCTGTTGCTGTAGAGGTTGTGCGATCTTGGGGGCAGCAGGAGCTGTGTGTGGTGGGGAGGTGATCGAGCTGGTAACGGCAACCTCTTCCCGCGCACCCGTGGTCGCGGGTGTACTGGCCTCCTGGCTCACACCAATAAGCCCTAGGACTTCTCCTACAGCAACGGTGTCGCCCGCTTGCTTAACAACTTTTTGCAAAACGCCGTCCTGCTCTGCATTGACCTCTATGTTTACTTTATCGGTCTCCAATTCAACCAGAGCCTCGCCCACTCGAACGGCTTCACCTTCTTTTTTGAGCCATGAAGCAATCGTGGCATCAACTATTGACTCTCCCAATGCGGGAACGCGAATTTCAACGGACATAGTTTCCTCCGCGCTGGCTCAGTGGTAAACGGGTCGCGTCTGCCGTGATTTTTTCCTGCTCCGCGATATACCAGTCCCAGAAACCAGTAGCTGGACTTGAACGGTCAGGACGCGAAATGACCCCAACCTTGATTGATGTGTCGATAGAAGTGGTAAGGTATGGAGCGATGTACTGCCATGCTCCCATATTGTGTGGCTCTTCTTGCACCCACATGACTTCGCGTGCGTTTGGATATTGGGCAAGCACCTTCTTCAACGCTTGTTCAGGGAAGGGATACAGCAGTTCCACGCGCACAATCGCGATATTCTCAACAGTTGTTCTATTTTCGTGTGAGAGGAGATCAATCGCGATCTTGCCAGTACACAGCACGACACGACGGATACGCTCTGCGTTCACACGTGCTTTCACATCGTCGAGCACAGCTTGAAACGTACCTTCCGTCAAATCTTCAAGACGTGACGACGAGAGGGGATGGCGCAACAAACTCTTTGGTGTCATAACAATAAGCGGACGTGGATGCTGCCGCAGATTGAACGCCTGTCGGCGGAGTAGGTGGTAGTATTGGGCAGCAGTCGAGCAGTTGGCAACTTGTATATTATCTTCGGCAGCCAGTTGCAGGTAGCGCTCTAGGCGTGCGCTTGAATGTTCTGGCCCTTGCCCTTCGTAGCCATGTGGTAACAAAAGCACCAGCGATGATTGTTGCTTCCACTTGGCGCGTCCAGACACAATAAACTGGTCGATAATCACCTGTGAGACATTGGCGAAATCGCCAAACTGTGCCTCCCATAGGACAAGAGCATCGGGCGCGTGAACACTATAGCCATACTCGAAGCCCATCACCGCCGACTCGCTGAGCGGACTGTTATAGATTGAGAATGATGCCTTTGCTTCTGCCAGATGTTGCAACGGAATGTATAGCTTGTCGTCGTCTTGCCCGTGTAACACCGCGTGGCGATGGCTAAATGTGCCGCGCTCGGAGTCTTGACCCGTGAGACGGATAGACGTGCCGTCGGCAAGAATCGAGGCGAAGGCAAGAGCTTCAGCCTGTCCCCAATCAATTCCGCCCTCTGGCCCCAGCGCGTTGGCGCGTCGTTGAAGAGTACGCGCCAACTTCGTGTTTGGCGTAAAGCCATTGGGCCAGGCAAGCAATTCCTCATTGAAGCGCGTAAGCGTGGGTGCAGACACGTTGGGAGCACTACCCGCCTCTTCGCTCTGTCCGTTGGAGCCTTTTTTCTTTGTCGGGTTCGTCTCGTGTATCCCCGCGTCGGCTTCACGCTTTGCCTGTTCAAGCACAACAAAGGCATCGTTTACCATCGTCTCCGCCTCTTCTTGCGGCAACAATCCCTCTTGCTCTAAACGCTGCGCGTACAGTGCTCGCACTGTTGGGTGAGAACGAACAAGATCGTACATTTTCGGTTGGGTGAATGCTGGCTCATCGCCTTCGTTGTGGCCCCACCGTCGATAGCCAACCAGATCAACAAGCACATCTTTATGAAAGCGGTCACGATACGCATGTGCAATACGAACCGAGGTCAAACACGCGTAGGGGTCGTCAGCGTTTGCGTGAATAATTGGCAACTCGAACCCTTTTGCCAGATCGCTCGCGAAATGCGTTGAGCGGCTATCCTCTGGATTGGTGGTGAAGCCAAGCTGATTGTTCGCGATAATGTGGATAGTGCCGCCAACCCAATACCCGCGCAGACGCCATAGGTTCAGCGTCTCCGCTACAATTCCTTCACCAGGAAAAGCAGCGTCGCCGTGAATGACAATTGGAAGCGTGTGGTCTACATCCAGCTTTGGCGAGCCAGCCGCCGAGCGTGTCTCCTGTGCGGCTCGTGCCATACCGTCAATCACTGGATTCACAAACTCCAGGTGACTCGGATTTGGCGCAAGCACAATTTTTAGTGCCACATGTGAGGCATCTTGCCCCAACACATGCTCTGCGCCAAGATGGTATTTCACATCGCCTGTCCAGCCAAAGCCGAACGTGTCGGTAAGTGGTACGCCCTCCTCGCGCTTCGCATGACTGAACTCCGTCAAGATCGCCCCATAAGACTTCCCTAAAATGTGTGCCAACACGTTCAAGCGGCCCCGATGCGCCATCCCGACAATGACCTCGCGTGTCTCCGAGTCAATCGCGCCGTGAATAATTTCATCAAGCATTGGAATCAGTGTATCAGTTCCCTCTATCGAAAAGCGTTTTTGCCCGACGAATGTTTGATGCAAATAGCGTTCAAACACCTCAACCTGTGTCAGACGTACAAGCAATTTCCGTGCTTCCACCGCCCCCAGCGTTGAATGATAGAGGCGCAGACCAACGGCATCGCGCAACCAGCGTCGTTCTTCCGCGCTCTTTACCTGATCGAATTCATAGCTAATCGTCCCTGAATACATAGAGCGCAACGCATTGACTGCTTCGAGCGCGTTCGACGCATTCTCTGCCGCGTGTCCGCCAACCACACTTGGTGGCAACTGCACGAGGTCTTCATTGCTCAAGCCATGTGTCTCTGGCAAAAGGGCCGGGTCGCCCAGTGGCTCTCTCCCAAGCGGGTCTAGTTGTGCGCCCAGGTGTCCACGTTCACGAATAGAGTGCGCGAGGGCAGACGCGGCGACAATATGTGAAACCCCAGGCAACGTCGCCTCTCCGACAGTAACTGCGTAGTTCGCTGGTTGTGCAGCCACGTAGCTTTCTTGCGCCGCCTCTACAGGGGCCGAAGCCCATGTGTCGAAGACCGCCCGTGTCGCAGCATCAACCAACGCGGGGTCTTGTGCGTATTGCTCATACAGTTCAAGCACATACCCCGCATTCGGGCCATAAAAGGTTTCAAGGTCGTTCATCAAAACATTCCTTTGGTTATAAAGCTTCTCTTCCACTATACACCACTATTATAATAGTTTTTGTCTTCTTGCGATACCCTTTTACCCCAAATAACTCATGCAGCAGCAAAGAACGCTGAGTTTTGTCCGTTACAGGCCAGAGATGTTTGATGAGGTCAGTACTCGACTAAGAAATTGGCTTACCAGGCGTTTGTCAACGCGATTGCCGATACGGGCGAGAAAAACGTTTGCGGGTTCCATACTCACGTTTGGCTCAGTTGTTGGATACTCGGTAAAGCCCTGTGACCCAAAGAGTCGCGTAATCAGTTCGCGATAGCGATAGACAGAGATGTGCAGCCCTTCGGCGTCCCAGTGCCAGTAGAGGCCCATAGCGAAAAAAATCATGTCCTCCAACGCGTCCAGTTCAAGCGCGAAGTTCAAGAGTTGACGCGCGACCCCCAAGCCACGCCAGCGTGAACTTACCTGAATAGCCACCTCATACACATTCTCTATACCTTCCCACCAATCGTCGGCGGGGGCGATAGTCACTTCACCAATAATCTCGCCAGTCGGAGTGTGGGCCAGAGCCAACGCGCAATCGGGGCTTCTCGCGATGTCAAGTAAGAGCTGATGTTCACGCTCTGGAATACGCGCGAACGCTCGTAGCCCTGAGTCAGCTTTTAGTCGCTCTACCAGTGAGGGCGGACAGAAGTCGCGCAACAGCACAATGCCTTTTGGAGTATCTAGAACCTTGCTTCGTGAAGGGGTACTCATCCGATTCATGTGCAACAGATCAAAGAGACCAGATAGAGGAGAGCGTTGCCGTTGCGCTGGAAACGCATGACGGACGGGATAGGGAATAAGCAGATGACGCACAAGAGCTACAGTGTGACTGTTCGTATTGCTAATTGACCAGCGACGCGGTTGGGCGGGAAAATCCTCTGCTTTGTCCTTGAAGTGTGTTGGAAAAACTATCGACTCGTGCGCCTTACCCATCACCTGTTGCGCCTCTGCTTCTTGCGCTTGTACCGCGAGCCAGCGTGGTTGCCAGCGTGCAACCCATGCTTCCGGTAGGTGTTCTGGTAGCGTCTGCTCTGACATTTCCGCCCATAGCATACTCCAGACGCGCGGAACAACGCGATACAGATCATATCCACCGCCGCCAACAGCAACCCAACGTCCCGCGCAATACGTATGCGCCAACTGATGCGTCGTTTTCATCTGTCTGGTGATACTCCGCGTTGTCAGGTGCAGATGCGTCAAGGGGTCCCAGGCGTGCGTATCGCAGCCGTGTTGACTGAGAATCACATCGGGCGCGAACGAGGTAATGAGTGGAGATAACAACGACTCCATCGCGTCTATATAGGAGTCATCTTCTGTAAACGGCTCAAGCGGGATATTCACCGAGTAGCCACGCCCGACACCGTTGCCCATCTCCAACACATCGCCTGTTCCTGGAAAGAGGTAGCGGCCCGTTTCATGAAAAGAAATAGTCATAACGCGTGGGTCGTCGTAAAATGAGCGTTGCACACCATCGCCATGATGCGCGTCGAAGTCGATATACAGCACCTTTGCTTCGCTTGCTTGCAACACATGCGCGATTGCGATGGACGCATCATTGTACACGCAAAAACCAGAAGCACGCTCGGCCCATGCATGATGAAGGCCGCCAGAAGGGTGAAAGACGTGTAGTGGTCGCTCCTCCTCTGTCGCAAATGTCCCACCTTCTGGAAGCCCCATTACCGCGCTGAGCGCGACCAGTGTTCCACCCGCGATATTCGCTGTCACGTCATGCATTCCCGACAAGACGGGCGTATCGCCATCGCCGAACCCATGCTTGAGCGCAAGGCCGGCTCGCTCATCACGCTCTTCTTTGCTCATCTCTGGTTCTTCTGGCAAGCTTAGACGCTGTACCGCTTGCACATACTCAGACGTATGCACAAGTTGCAACTCTTCCAGCGTTGCGGAACGAAACGGCAGGCGCGTCTGCTTATTTTCATACTGCCAGAGGTCTATTTCTTTTAGCAGATCGACTAGTGCTTCGATACGGCTTGGTTGCAGAGGATGATCGGGACCAAAGTTGTAGTGCAGTTCCGTTGGCTCAAACATCAGTCGCGCTCTACTGGGTAAAGTGAGTTTTATATTAGCCATGAGCTTCTCCATCAATCGGGGGAGTCACGAGGGAATAATGAATACCCGCTTCTTGTAAACGAATAAGTAACGCAGTCGGGTTGATTGTGCCAATACGCAAGGTCGCGGTAAGCGGGACTGTGCTTGTTAGTGGTGCCGCGATGATACTACGCACCTGTACATGTAGCTCTGCCGCGATGCGTAACGTCTCGGCAAGCGGCGCAGTCGCGCCAAGCGGAAGAGTAACATCTAGCTGCATCCCCGGCTCGAATGCTCCCATCGAGCGGGCAAGGGCCAGCAACAGGTCACTACGCGTCAAAAGGCCAACCAGGAGCGTCTGCGTGTCCTGGTCTACTTTGCGATACTCGACAACCGGAAGGTAATTCAAGCCGCGGTCTACAAGAATTTGGGCCGCCGCCGCCACTGACGTGATTGGCGTCACGCGAACAATCGCGCGATGCATGACCTCAACAACGTGTCGCTCCTGCCAGGCGCGGGTATCGCTAGTTGTGCCTTGACGCGAGAGCGCGAGTACGAGATCAATGTCCTGTGAGGTCAACATTCCTTCAAAAATGTGTACCGTCGCACGCGCCTGATACTCTTTATGCTCTGGTGCTGCAACCGGAATGGTTCGAGTTACTGGTAATTGATGTATCTGATGCTGACGTAGCAAGTTTGTCGCATGGCTCAATGTATCGTCAGGCGCAACCGTCGTAAGCCTAGTTGTCATAATATCGCGTACAATCATGGACACTCACCTTCGGTTAGAGAAATGCAGTTGTACATCATTTCTCTTACAGGGGACGTACCGCAAAACGTAGGAATACATTCTCTATCATAGCATAGCACAGGAACTTCGCCACTCACGCTTTGGAGCCGACCATGAAATGTAACAAGAGTAGTTTAGTGACCTATGATAAAGATTTGTACGATGTAGTAAAGCGATGCGAGCGCGATAAAGATACTATAGCTTCCCGCGATAATGCGTGAAATGCGAAAGGTGCCAGCAGAGACGCGGGGTTGGAAGCTGCGACGGGCCAGGCGAGCGGCAACCAAGATAATACCCAGCAGCAGAATGACGCCAAGCACACGAAACACAATAGCTAAAACTCCTGTAAAAAGCGCGAGTGGAATGATAATACCACCAAAAGCAAGAAGCGCCCCCAAAATGTCCATTGCGGCTATCCCCATAAATAGCCCTTCATCATACTGACGATGAAGAAGCATTGGCGTGACACGCAGGAGTATAACAACTCCTGCGGCGTAAGCGACAAAACTAATAAAAACCCAGAGGGCATACTGCATGATTGTTAACCCCATGTAAAATTGTGAGCATCAGCTAAAAGCGTCCGCCCATGTATATCTCCCGCTAAAAACACGTAGATATCGGAAGTCGTTGTTGTATCTGTTGCATCAGCACTTTGTAAAACGAACGCGGTGCTATCACCACGCCATGCAGCTTGACCTACCAGGTTTGGCGCATACTGTTGTAGTGCTGTTGGATTGGCAAGTGACGCTGTGTATGGGCCACTTTGAGCAGTCATATGATACGCAGTCGCGACCACCTTCTGGCTATCAGGCCCCCAGAGCAAGCTGACATCCTGACTTAAAAGAGTTGCTGGCATCTGAGCAAAAAGTCCGGTTGTCGAGGTATCGTTCAAGTTCAGAGTCTGCACTGTTCCAATGGCTTGATCGACCCCATTCGCGGTTATCATCTGTGCGACCAGTTGCTGACCATCAGGCGCGACATCCCATCCCGGCTTGACAAATGGGCCACTCTGCGGTGTCGCACACCAGGGTTCACTTCCCATCTGCAAAAGCTGTTTGCTCTGCGTCTCAGGATGCGCTAAAGAGTGACTATACAGGATAATCTGACTTTGTTGCTCAAAAGGGTGTGTAACAACCTGATAAAAAAGCTGTCCACTACTATAACGCAGTGAGAGCAACAAAGGCACATCTTTTTGTGGATTGAACAATGTCGCGGCGTTCAACGCGCTAATCGAAAGGACTCTCGACAGCGTTTGGGCGTTCAGGTCGAAGCGATACAACCCCGTACCGTCTTTTCCCGGACCACTATTATACCATGCCAACAGGTGCGTAGTATCCTCCCAGAATGTATATTGCCAGGAGTCCAGGCGTGGCGTTCCACTCATTGCCACATTGCTAGCTACAGTCGGAAGCGCGACCTGCGTAAACTTCTGCGTGTTTGTATTCAATATGTAGAGTGCTCCATTCGCTCCATAATCGGGAGCAGGACACCCACCACCACCGACGCCGGACGGAGCGGCCGTTGTAATAAGGGCAATGTGTGCGTCGTCGGACGACCAGAGCGGTTGATGCCAGAACACTGTCGGCACAGTATGATAATCAAAATTCGTCATTTGCACAGGCTTCGCGTTGTGAAGTGCAACCCACAGTTGATCCTTTCGCACAAAAGCATATGCAGAGCCAAGTGTTCCTGTCGGTGCAACTCCCGCTTTCTGCGCCGACGAGGTGGCAGTTGCAAGCACGGCTGGCGTTCCACTTCCGTGATCGGGCGTCCCACTGGGAATGGTTCCCACCTTTGTGGTGCTACATGCAGTGAAAAACAGGAGAAGAAATAGCAGGAGTGGAAATGCTGCTATTCGCGTAACTTTTTTAGGCATAAAAGGTTTCCTTTCAGCTATATATGACGAGCCATTTTAGGTAGGAGACATAAGGAAGCGAGCAAATGAACAGACATTATAGCAACACGGTATTACACAATCCATTATGTATCAACGCATCTCAGCTTTAGAGCTGTGGGAGAATAGGTAATTTAGGTTATCATTCTATACATTTGACAGAAGTTGACCAGTCCTTTATGATGAGGCCGGTGAAGCGTTCTATTCCTCCTTTAGATTTGCGAGTAAGAGGTACGATACATGGCTGAACTCACGTGGAAGGGAAAGCATCTTCTTACTGCTAGCTCCCCTATAGTACCCGCCTCTCTACAAACTCAGGAGTGGTATTGTGTGCCACAGAGCAAGGAATACATATCCAGTCCACTTTTGTCTACCCCACTGTGGTGTAACCGTCTTATTCTTGGCGATAAAAGCACTGTTCTCCCCGCACTGTTAAGCGAGTTCACCGCAAAGATCGACCTGATTTACATTGACCCCCCGTTCATGACGGGCCGTATCTTTACCAACGGCTCCCAGATAGCCTATCGGGACACCTGGGGCAACGATCTTGACGTTTATCTTCAATGGCTATACAAAACATTTGACGTATTGTTCACATTGCTTGCGCCGCATGGCAGTATGTATGTGCATCTCGATTGGCGCACAACTCACTATGCCAAGTTACTCCTCGACGAGGTGTTCCAGTCCTCGCAGGCCAAAGGGGGTGGTTTCAGAAATGAGATCATCTGGCACTATCAATCGGGCGGACGCTCACTAAAGCGATACGCCCGCAAGCACGATACGATTCTTCTGTATGTCAAGTCGGCAAAGGCGTGCTTTCATAGCGAGAGAATTAGCGAACGGCGCGGAGGGCAGAAACGCAACAACATGCGGAAAGAGGTAGGAGTCAATGGACATATTTCCTGGACGATTCGTTCCGGTGGACGCCTCTATACGTATGATGAAAATTCATTGATGACGCCGAGCGATGTATGGAATGACATTCATCATCTGCACCAGCGCGACCCCGAACGTACAGGGTATGCGACACAAAAGCCTGAGGCGTTGCTTGAACGTATCATTGCCGCTTCTTCAGAGGAGCAAGACATTGTACTCGACTGTTTTTGTGGTAGTGGTGTAACGCCGCTCGTCGCAGAAAAGCTTAAACGGCACTGGATTGCGTGTGATGAAGGTGAGGCCGCGATTGCCACAACCCGTACACGCTTACTTGCACACAAGCATATCCGTCCCTTTGTACTTCAAAAGGGTGTGTGACGCAGTTCACAGACAAAGATGATTCCGTAAGCTACACTTCCTTTGCGCTAAAACAAATTTCCCTTCATGTATTATACTTGTATCTAACGATTTCTTTTTGGTTCGCTAGAAAGCGTATCTTTAAAAATTATGTATGTACAACACGCAACACGCCTACAGGCGTCTCTGAAAAGCGGTAAACGAGCGCATGACCTAGCAGTTATACTCAGTTTTTTGTGCTTTGTTTCCTGCTTAGACAAGTCATTGATGTGGAGTTAAAACCGCGCTGAACCCAGGCCACATACCGAGGAACATACTGTACGACATACGTTGGAAATTCGCGCGTGAGGAGTCAACAATATACACATACTGGCTATCACCGCCACGCACAACAAAGATATGTCCGCCCGGATAATAGAAGCCATCGCGTACACCCACAATAACAGGTTGTCCTTTATTGCTCAGAGTGATGATATCTTGAAGGGTGCGTGTATGATTGGCACTTGTATCGAAGCCGTAGTAGGAAGCGGTCGTTGCGATGCCTTCCTCGCGTAAAAGGCCGAGGTTGACATCATACACGCCCAGGTTCGCCTCTTCTTGCAAAACGTCGCCCGGAATAAGATTTTTCCCATAGGCGTTCATAACCATCGTCATTGCGATGCCGGAACAAGATGAATACGACCATACCTGCCATTGATAGTCTGTGCGGTACGCCAAGCGTGCGGCAGAGTCAATGCGAACGATGCGGGCACTGGCTCCCCCCGGCAAAACCTGTACAGGTACTGGTGCGTTTTGCGCGGATGTTTTTACGTCGTTTGGTTGCACAATGCTCAGGAAAGAGAAACCAATTCCTTTGGTAAGGAGTCGTAATCGTCCTTCTGTTAGGCCGTCCTGCAAAAAGAGCGCGAGCAACACCATAACAATAAAGCCCAACGAAACAAGAGTACGGCGGCGTGTGTACCAGGAGGCAGGCAAGTAAAACGCCGAAGGATGCTCTATTTTAGCAAGTGGATGTGTTTCGGCAGATGCTTGTTGCTTCACAAGTTGCTTCGTATGGCGTACACGTGCGAGCCATCCGCCAACAATAAAACTCGCGACCATAGCGATCATAAGTAGAAGCAGCAAAGCCGTGACAACGGCAGACAACATACGTTACCCTCACATACAAAATTTTAGTTCTCTCTTCTCTTCACTACTATAACGTATGTTTTTGTCAGATAGCCGTATTTCTATAAAAAACTACCCGATATGGCTATATTTCTATGCACGAATACAACGGAGTATAAGGAAAACGGAAGAGTCTCCCTGTTTACGTCATGAAAGAGCGTAAGCGGCAAGAAGGATAGTACAGCAAGGGGAAACAGTAGGGGCGAGGAAGCACGGCGGATGCTTGTCCTCGCCATGTTTCCTCGCCCCACCCTCACCTCAGCACATTAACGACCAGCGAAACGTTTGGTCGCGGTAGTGCGTCGTGCCTGCCCTGCGGATGTCGCGCCAAGTCTTCTTTTGCCGGTGCGTTGTTTTGGCTCCGTTGCCACAAAAACAGGAGTCTTGCGTGTACCTGGCGTTCTGCCAAAACTGGACGACGCTCCTCTTCGGCTATCTCTGGCACGTTCAGAATAGGGACGTTCTGACTGAGAGAAACCTTCGGATTGTCTCGCAGGTGTTTCGCGATTACTGTTCTCCACAAATGGCTTCTTGTTCTCCACATTTGTACGCACAAATTTCCCTTGCTCTTGGTCGGGGGCGAAGCGTTCGCGTGCGGGTCGTTGCTCATTGTTTGACTCGGATGGGAAATGGCGGCGTTCACGGCGCGGCTGTCGCTCATCGCTCTGCTCTGGCGCGAAACGCTCGTGTTCGCGTACTGGTTGTTGCTCGTCGCCTGGCTCGGACGGGAAGCGGCGGCGTTCGCGGCGCGGCTGTCGCTCATCGCTTGGTTCGGACGGGAAGCGGCGGCGTTCGTGTATCGGACGCGCGTTGCTCTGCTCACGCTCCACAGGAAGAACTTCCAGTGGCACGGGTGCGATGGAGGTATTGAGGGCATCCGGGTCAATAGCAAGCCGTTGCAGTGTGACTGGCGTTCCCAGACTCCGTGCCATGTGACGCCACTTGGAGAGGTCTGATGGAGCAAGCAGCGTAATCGCTTTGCCCTGTTTTCCCATTCTACCGGTGCGTCCGATGCGGTGAGTGAAAAGGTCGCTCGACTCCGGTAGCTCGTAGTTGATAACTTGATAGATGTCCTTGATATCCAGGCCACGCGCGGCCACATTTGTTGCAAGCAACGTTTGCACTTGCCCACGTCGGAATGCGGTAAGCACATCTTCACGCGCACGCTGGCTCTTGTCGCCGTGTAGTGTTCCCACAGCGAAGCCCAGTTTGGTGAGATGTTTGCCAAGTTTCTCGACGCCGAATTTTGTTCTGCCGAAAATCAGGCTACTCTCTCCTGCGGCTGAGTGCAAGAGCGTACACAGTGCGGCCAGTTTCTGGTCTTGCGGCACCTGATACGCGATCTGTTCAATCGTGCTTTGTTCACCCTCACCGAGGGTAATTGAGACATGAACGGGGTTTTTGAGGAACTTTTTCTGAAGCTTCTCAATCCAATCGGGCATTGTCGCAGAGAAAAGGGCCATCTGCCGTGTGTCGGGTGTGGTTGTCAGTATCTCTTCAATCGCCGATGCGAAACCAATATCCAGCATCTGGTCAGCCTCGTCCAACACACAGAGCCGCAACTGGCTCAGTACCAGTGTACCGCGCTCCAAGTGATCTTGAACACGCCCTGGTGTGCCTACAATAATCTGTGAGCCATAGCGTAACGCTGACATCTGGCTGCTATAGGGGCGTCCCCCTACCAGCAGTGCTGTCGCGAGTCTCTTACCTGCTCCCAGCTTGCTCAAAACCTCGCTCACCTGTACTGCCAGTTCGCGGGTTGGCACAAGTACGAGTGCTTGTACAACGCGCTCTTTGGACAGCCGCTCCACTAGAGGAATACCATAGGCAAGGGTCTTACCTGAGCCTGTGGCTGACTGACCGATCAGGTCGTTTCCGGCAAGTAGCGCGGGAATAGCCTGAGCTTGAATAGGTGTGGGTTCTGTAATATCCATATTTGCAAGAGCCGCGCGTGTCGCGGGCTGCAACGAAAAATCATCAAAAGATGGCATGAAAAGTCCTCTCGCCAATGCGCCTCTTGTGAGGGCGGTACAGGTCTCTGAAGGCACTATGCCGTCAGAGAGTACCAGGAGCAGACCGTAGGGATACGGGAGCAATACTGCTAGCTGATAGTAGATAAAACATGTATGCAGGAAGAGGTTATTCTACAGAGGACTGCTCAAATCTCTTTAGCGTCTTTATCGGGGAACAGGATGTACTAGTAGTCTGCTCCATGCGTGCAAACAGTTATAACTTCCGCATTATATCTGATCGAGAGCAAAGAGTCAAGTGCAAGAGCAGCAAGGACTGGTTTTCTTTCTACTCCTCTACATCATCGTGGTTTTTCTTGTTATAATAGGGGAAAAAGGGAAGAAGTATGCTGTACATTGGTTGCCCCGCATGGGGCTACAAAGAATGGGTGGGGCAGAATGGTTTTTTTCCACCTAAGACACCGGCAAGCGAGTTTTTGCGCCTCTATAGCAGAAAGCTTTTGACAGTTGAAGGTAACACCACATTTTACGCGGTACCTTCCCATGAGACGGTTGCCCGTTGGCGAGAGGAGACCCCAGAAACGTTTCGTTTCTGTCCAAAAGTTGTGAAAAGCATTAGCCATGAACCGCATTTGGAGCACCAGCAGGCGGCGACGCTTGCGTTTGTGGAACGGATGCGTGGATTTGGCACGCGACTGGGGCCAATTTTTCTCCAACTTCCACCTACGTTCACGCCAAGTTCCCTTCCCGCACTAGAGACATTTCTTGCTTTCTGGCCCGCTGATGTACGACTCGCGGTTGAGGTGCGCCACGCTGCGTTCTATACAGAAAAAATGGCGGAAACACTTGATACTCTGCTTCATCGCTACAACGTGGGGCGTGTGCTAATGGACACGCGTCCTATCCGCACAGGTACAGCAAAAGAGCAACAGATGTTGCAAGCACGCGAACGCAAGCCAAATCTCCCATTGCACATTGTTACAACGACTGATTTCGCCTTTGTACGATACATTGGACATCCAAGCATGGAGGTCAACGCGCCACTCCTTGACGTGTGGGCGCAACAACTGAGTCAATGGCTGACACAAGGCTTGACGCTCTATGTGTTTTGCCACTGCCCTTTTGAGGAACATTCACCCACTATTTGCGCTGAACTTTATCAACGCGTTAGGAGCTTAGTGTCCCTTCCGGCATTGCCTGAGATTGTAAAGAATGCTGATACGACCCTTGAGCAGGGACGCCTACTTTGAGTGGCCCGGAGAAGTCGAGATGTGAACAGGCTGATAGTGGGGAAGATTTGACGTTACCCGTATTGCTTTTACCTTCGCGGAAGCAATAACCTTTCTATAGACACTTGCGTATGCTTGTTCCATTGCTCGCACAGAAAAGTGTTGTAACGCGTGGTCACGTACAGCAGTGCGGTCAAGTGCGATAAGCTGTGGGACACATGCGATCATCTCGGCGAGCGTGTTGACAAGAAAACCGCTTTCCCCTTGCGCGATAATCTCAGGGGCAGCACCACGCGCGAATGAAATCACGGGGCAACCTACCGCCATCGCTTCGATCATCACCATACCAAATGGCTCTTCCCACTGAATGGGATTAAAAAAGCCGCGTGCGCGACTCAGTAAATTAATCTTTTGTTTTGTATTCACGGGACCAATATATTGTATCTGTTCGCCGTCGATGTACGGTTTTATACGCTCCTCAAAGTAGTTCACGGACTCCATGATATGTTTATCAATAATGCCCGCAAGTACGAGCGGTACACCCGCTTCTCGCGCTGCTTTAATCGCAAGATGAGCACCTTTTTCTGGCACGAAACGACCTAACCATATGACGAAGTTTTCTGGCTCTTTTACTATCTGCCGAAAAAAAATCATTGGTAGGCCGTGATGGACAATACTAACGAAGTTAAGCGGATATGAAGCATCTTTACGAGCATTCTCGCTAATCGCGACCATCGGCTCTGGCAGGAACCATTCTTTATAGTATTCGTCCGCATCGCCAGTTCAGGACTGTACGCGGTCAAAGGGAAAGTGACTATGGAGTGTTGTAACACGAGGAGTCGCGAGTGAGGCCATGAGTGGAAACAGGTACATATCCGCGCTAGAGGAAAGGTGTAAATGTACAATATCGAAATTGTGTTCTTGTATATATTCGACGGACTTATGAAGATGATAATATGCTTTGAGATGCTCCTGCCAGGGTACACCTGAATCGATAAGTAATTGTGGGAAAAACGATACGAGGTTCGCGGATGTCTTGGCGTCGCCAGGCGCGAAGAGCGTCATGCTGTGACCTTCGGCGACTTGTTCTTCTACGAGATTGGCGATGACACTTCTGTGCCACCATAGTTTTTGGGTGGAATACCTATCCAGGGGGGAGCGATATGTGCAATTTTTATACTTGTCCTTTACTAAAAGCATACACGTAACAGTCATGCAGTACCTTTAACAACTGTTGTAAGCCACTCTATCATAGACACGGATGGACAAAGAAAAAAGTTTCCTTGCCCTCTCCTGACCAAAAAGCATGGTCTCCAGTGCCACTCATTATGAGTGGACGTTGGAGACCATGCTCAGGACAAGAGAGAGAAGGAGAAGGATGTCTGTTACATCTCGACTTCTCTTCGTCATCAAACCCCATGAGTAGAACGTAGGGGCTTGTCCCTAACTCTTTCGATACAACGGCACAGGAGTCGAGACATGAATTTATAGAATTTGTGATACCCACTTCAAGGTCTCAGAGTTGTAGAGGCGGCAACGGTCTGAAGCGTGACTGCATTATGGCTACCTCTACACCATCCCCCCCTGCAACCCGGTATCACAATAGACTACGCTATACACTACAAACTGGATTACTTTCTCTCCAACTGATTTTTACTAATTTCTGCAACTGAGTAGGAGTACCTTACACTATTTATGACAGACCATATTTAGTAAGAAAGAGCATATTTATAGAGTTCCACTTCGGTGGTTGTTTCTCTTGACTTCTAGCATACAGTATGCAATGATAAGCATTATTTGGCGATATCAGGAAGGGGAAATGCACGCTTTTCCATCTGCTCAAATGCAGTACGTAGTGAATGAGGAATTGGGTGAGGCCGACCAGTACGGTAGTTACACCAGACCAGTATAGAACGTCCAGAGGCAAAGATGCGTTCGGGTTCCTGTATCTCTCGTATCTGATGCTCCATCACAAAGCTTGTACGACCAACGCTCGCGACACGCACACCGACCTCCACGCGGTCTGAACGCACAAGAGGCAATTCGTAAGTGCATGTCACCTCTTTAACAAGGATACCGTATTGACTACCGAGTGGGCCGATCTGAATGCGCGGATTGCGGGGTGATTGCGAAATCCCACTCTCTCCGTGTTGATGTTCTTCTTGCGAAGGCCATTGCTGTAGCCAGGGATCAAGTCGATCAAAGTAATAGCTTCTTGCTTCTTCATAGTACGTGAAGTAGACTGTATTATTCACATGGGCCAGTGGGTCAAGATCACGAAAGCGAATATGAATGGGATACCAGCAGGGAAATACTGTACTCATAAACGTTTTATACACTCCTGTTACTACTACTAAATTATTTTGTTTACATCTTAGCAGAAGAGCGGGATAAGACACAATACTTTAAGAGGAGAGAGAGAAAGCAGCGAAGCTTTGCGGTATATGCACGTTCTATTTTATCTATTTGGCCTAGAAAACATAAAAATATACCCTATTGCATTCTATCAAACGTGCTGTACTCAGGGATACAACTAAAGAAGGGCAAGATGGATAAATTTACTCTTGACAACTCCGATGACGTACAGACGTCGGGTATGGTTTCTATACCGATTGAGGAACTCAGCGATGAGACACTTATTCATGCTATCGCGGGTGGCGCGGTGTGGGCGATGGAGCCGTTATATCAACGCTACAGTCGCATTCTCTACTCGCTCGCGTACCGCATGGTCTCCGATCACCAGATAGCGGAGGACTTGCTGCAAGATGCGTTTCTCGCGGTATGGAAGCGTGCGACTTCGTATTCGGCGCAATCAGGGGCCGTGCGTAGTTGGCTTGTCTCAATCATTCATCACCGCACCATTGACTATTTACGCGGTGTCCGACGCCGTTCCGTGTTGAAAGAGGCAACGTGGGAAGAGGTTGACCGCGATGAGCGCACGGCGCAGCCAGACGCGTGGGAGGGCGCATGGCAATCCATTCAAAGCGATCAGGTACGTGCCGCATTGATGCAGTTACCAACAGAGCAGCGTATGGTGATTGAGCTTGCATATTTTCAAGGGTGGACGCATTCTGAAATCGCGGAAGGATGCCAGATACCGCTGGGAACGGTCAAGGCGCGTATGCGGCTCGGTATCACCCGCTTGAAACGCGTCCTTGCTCAAATGGGGGTGACAGAGTTATAGAGCCGTCCGCACGTTTTGTCGCGACGGCTCTGTTCAAAAAGCAAAGCAACGGATTCTAGGAAAGCTGTTTTGCTACGGTGTACCCTTCTTCATCCAGCGTGCTCTCGATTTCGTGCATCGAAATGAGATCGGGGTTGTACCGCACATGCACGGTCTTCGTTGGAATGTCCGTTGTGACATGCTCAACACCAGACACTCTGCCTAAAGACGTGTTAATTGTTTTTACACAATGCTCGCAACTCACATCGGGAACCGAAAGCACTACATCTTGTACTGATGCCATGAGAATACTCCTTTTGTCCTATCCGCCTGTACACAACACGAGGCGACACTCTTCACTATAGCATACCCCCCTGGGGTGGGTCAAGTCAAGCAAGAAAAGAGAAACGTTTAGCAAGTGGACGGCCCTTGCCTATGAGGAATGCGCTAGGATAGTAGAGACAGAGTGGTTATGTGTCTTGCCATGCTCTTCCTGACCAGTGTGTCGGTCATGTTTTGTTGCTTTCTGTACACAAACTATGCTACCATCGCCTCGAAGACTCTAACTCTACATATGGTAAGGGGAAACACCATCTTGACGCAATCAACTCCGGCAAAGCAACAGCTTACGACCTGTCCACAGTGTGACAATGTTGTACGTGTTGACGCTGATTTTTGTAATATTTGTGGGGAACAGCTTCGTTCAATGACGAACAAAACGCGTCCGAATCAATTTCCACAGGGACGCGGCACCCGTATGCAGCACAACGACGAGGATGAATATGATGATGATGACGAAACATCCTCAGTACAAACCATGAATACGCATTCTTTTCCCATTTCGTCCGCACCAACCGAAATATTGAATGTATTACACCATTTGCACGACCAATTTTCACAAATGGAGGCGTATTTCCCCGCTAACCTGCCTGACAAGTCGCAAAAACTGACCGCGTGGAAGAAGCAGATTCAACGTGCGCTTGCCTGCGCGAACCTCTTCGAGCGGCCACAATTGCAGCATATAGAACCATCTCAGACGCTCAAGTTACGGCAGTATCTCGCTGAAGCAACACATGCGCTCGACTTCACGCGCGAATATACAGTCAAGCTGATTGGTCACACGGGTGCCGGCAAGAGTACGTTACTCGCAGCTCTGGTAGGACGTGATATCTTTCCACGACTCGCGGGTGGTGCTGTTACAGGTGTTTGTACACGCGTTCGTCTGTGTCGCGAGACGGAAGTAGAAGAGATGCGCGTCCGCTTTATGACGCGTTCGACGTTCGATGAGACATTGAAGCGTACTCAGCAAAGCATCCAGAACTCGACCAATCCTAAACTGCGCGAGTCGCTCGCGACAGAATTATCGCTTCTACTCAAAGCAAGCGAGGCTTTTGGTGAGCAGTATCTTAAAGAGAACGAACCACACGTTGAGGTCATTCCATGCGAACGTTGGAAGGCGGAGAGCCGCCGCTACATTGAGGAGCCGACGCGTGATAGCCAGGAGCCGCGCGTGATTCGACTGATAGAATATGTCGAGTATAGTGTTCACGCGGGAAATCGTGCGTTACTTCCATCGGGAAGTATTTTTGTCGATCTCCCCGGCGGTGCTGCGGGTCAGGTACGTCATGATACAATTTTACGCGAAGAATTGAACACTGTTGATGCTGTTATTCTTGTGGTGGGCAATAATCGTTTTGGTGACGATGATCGCACCGAACGCGTTTTCGAGAGTGTGCGTCGTCGTCTCGTTCAGGGTCGTGCGCCAGAAGTTGCGGCGCGTATGGTGTTTCTCGCGGTTACACACTGGGATGAAATCAACTCTACCGCCAGTGCCGAGAAGGCGTCAGGTAGTCTGCGCTCACTGCTACGCGCATTGCCCGCGAACTATAGCAGCTATCACCATCACGGACTCAGCAATACCTCTTTCTTTTATCAGCTTCGTGGCCTAGACGCGCTATTGGCAACGCTTGGCATTGAGCAGCAAAAACTGGACGAGGATCGTGTTCAGGAGGGCCGGGAATATGCGGGACGGATTCTAAGCGTCTATCCAGAACTCTTAGAACTCGATTCGACACTCCCGCCAATAGCAACGGCACAGGAATTCCAAAAAGTTACGCTCAAACAACATGAAACGATGCTACGCTTTAGTGGCTTGCCCGAACTAACGCAAGACTTACAAGTGTTTCTCACGGCGAGCCGTTATGAGGTACAACTACGTCAAGCAGAAACACAACTCGCGATGGCACTACAACAATTAGAAGATCTCTGCTGGGACAACTTGAATACCTCTGGTGTGCATAGCCACGACCTGCAAGAATTGCAACAGGAGATGTACGCACGTAAGAGCAAACGTGGGGCGACCCGCTTCGAGCAGTTGCAGAAGCGCACCAACGAGATGCACACGGCGTGGGGGGAGGCTCTCAAAGAGTTCGATACAGTGATTCGGACGGAGGATAACGCGTTCCGCAAGGCATTACAGAACGCGCACGAACGCGCCTCGCGTCGCATCAAAATCCGTATTATGCAGGGTAACTTTGATCATTTTATCAAGGTCAGTAACAACACACAGGTCGATTCACCCGCAATGGAGATTGGCAAGCGTTGGGTTGATATCGACGGGTGGGGTTTGATTAAAGAACTGCGCGTCAGCTTTAGTGCGGCTCTGGAACGCGAACTCAACGAGCCGGCCCGCACACTTGTGGAAGCCTTTCTCATCCCGATTGCTTACAAAGAAGAGATTGACGGTTCGCTTGATATCACCCGTGTTGCGCTGGGCGAATTTGGAGGCGAACTAGACGAGATTCAGAAGTCCTACAACAAGCTCAAACGCAGCATTCGAGAGAAGGCGCGTGACATCTGCCTCTACGTGACGATGGGGGAACTACTTAATGAAGAAAAGTATGCACCAACGAAAGATAATGCGGAGGTGAGTGCGCTCTACCGACTCATCACAGCGCAAGGAAAATCGGAAGATATTGTGCAGCAGGCACGGCTCTTAATGGTGCCAATTCTTGATGTAATCTGTGGTGGTCTGGCCCAGAGTACCGAGCATCGTATCGCGCACCTGTTCCGCTATGATCTGGACAAATTAGAGGTACGGCAAACATTCGACGGGGACCGCCTGGACACGCCGCCGTTGAGTGTGCCGGGTGTCTTTGCCGACCTAGTCAATAGTTTATATAGCTTGCTCACGGAACGTGTGCTTACTTCCGACACATTACGGCAGCAACTCGACACACTTCAAGCACAGCGGGAGGCAAGCGTTGACCGCTGGGTAGAGATATTACGCGATACAGAGAGACTTAGAACGGTGCATCGACAGGACTAGCGGCGTGGTTGAGAGCATGGAGGGGACAAGCCATCACCATGCTCTTAACTGTACTGATGCACACAATATTTGGTGGGAGAAGAGCAGGCAAAAAAGCAGAGGGAGAACCCGAGATAGGCTCTCCCTCTGCTTGCCCCCAGAAGCGTAACCAGTGTCTACTACAAAAATATCTCCCCCAAGATATTCTTGTAGTAGAGACCAGTCCAGAGAGCTAGTGCGTTACTTTGCCAGTAAAGCGACTATTCTCTGCCTATAACGTATGGAACAATCCAGATATATCCATGATTGCCACCAGGCGTTACAAGCTGGCTCCCCCGCGAACCAAGCGGTAGGCATCCCTTACCATATGTTGCGTTTACGGTTGAACATTCCCCCCAGAACGTTTTCCCCACGCAACATTCATTCCCCACGCATATAATAGCTGATGAGGTGGGAAGATAAGGTTGGCGTTGTGTTAAGATACTATGTATATTCGCGGGTTGTAGTTAAGAAAACTACATCCGCAATTACACGGTAGAAAGTGGGTCTTTGTTAATGTTTACAACGGTCACACAACCACGCTTTATACAAACATTGGGACAAGAATCGCTCTGGGACATGGGGAGCGATAGCCAGAGCGGCTTGCTTACGGCAACACTGCTGGGTGGGGAAATTGTGCGTGTGCGTTTCCAGCGTTCCCGCCAGCTCGACGAGAAACGCTATGCTTTGCCTGACAACGCACGGGGAACGTTGCCCTATCACTCCTGGATTGTTACAGCAGGCGACGAAACGTGGAACGCAACGGGCGATAATACGGAAACACAGAACACTCTCGCACATTATGTACAAGGTTTCGCATATTCGGATACAACACTTCGCCTTACTCTTCCTCTAACACCCGATGAGCGTATCTTTGGCATGGGTGAACGCACAGGGAGTATGAACAAACGTGGACAGGCATTTCCTATCTGGAATATTGATCCGCCTGAAAAGCACGATGATGCGACACCGACAATGTATACCTCTATCCCGTTCTATACCAGCTTCAGGCAGGACACGGGCAGAGCATACGGCATTTTCGTTGACACGACGGAGCGTGTCGAAATGGACATGGGGAAGACTTCTCCACATGAGGCCTCAATTACTGTCGAGAATGACTTCATAGTGGTGTACTTTTTAACCGGCCCTACCCCTGCGAAGGTTTTGCAACAATATACCGCCCTCACTGGACATATGCCGTTGCCGGCACGTTGGACCCTGGGTCATCATCAGTGCCGTTGGAGTTACACCACGCAACAGCAAGTGCTCGACATTGCCGCGAAGATGCGTGAGCGTAGGCATCCCAACGACGCGATCTGGCTCGACATCGACTATATGGATGGCTTCCGCAATTTTACCTGGGATAGCAAGAACTTTCCACAGCCTGAACAGATGGCAGCTACATTACACGAGCAACACACACATCTGGTAGCAATTCTTGACCCAGGCACAAAGATTGACGAGCAGTATTTTATTTATCGGCAGGGAATGCAGGAGTCCGCGTTTTGTAGCTACGATATGGGCAAAGTTTTTGCAGGAAGTGCCTGGCCTGGCCCTTCGGTGTTTCCCGACTTTTCGCAGAGTCGGGTACGTCTCTGGTGGGGCAATTTCTACAAAGGTCTGCTCGCGCAGGGCGTTGATGCGATCTGGAACGACATGAACGAGCCGGCCCTTACAAACTTCTTTTCCAAGCAGTCAGAGGGCGAAGAAAGTCTGCATGGCAAAACAATGGATGTTGCGGTCTTACATCAAAGTGGGGGTACAGACAGCACAGGGCCGGATGGGCCGCCTATCTTGCACAAGTTTTTCCATAATGCCTATGGTATGGAAATGGCTCGTGCAACCTATGAAAGCCTACTACGCGAACGACCTGACACACGGCCTTTTGTATTGACACGTTCAGGTACAGCAGGCATTCAACGCTATTCAGCCGTCTGGACTGGCGATAACGTAAGCCGATGGCAAGATATATCGCTGGCCCTACGTATGTGCCTCAACCTGAGCGTGAGTGGCGTACCTTTTGTTGGCGCGGATATCGGTGGCTTCTGGGAAGCTACAAATGGTGAGCTACTGGTTCGCTTCGCACAACTCGGTGCCTTCTTGCCCTTCTGCCGCAACCATAACGCCCTGAACAATCCCGATCAAGAACCCTGGGCCTTTGGGGAAACATACGAAAACGCCTACCGCAAGGCAATCGAGACGCGTTATCAGTTGCTTCCTTACCTGTACACATTGTTTCAGGAAGCCGCTACCAGTGGCGCACCAATCATACGGCCCCTCTACTACCAGTATCCGCAGGACGAACAGGCGTGCGAAACAGAGTCGGCATTGCTCATTGGTGATACGCTGCTCTCCGCTCCGATCACGCAGCCCGGTGAAACACAGAGTAGCGTTTATTTACCCGCAGGCCCCTGGTTCGGCTACTGGGATGGCACCGAATATCCCGGTGGAGCGGTAAGCGATATTCCTACACCGCTTGACCGTTGGCCTTTTCTGGTGCGTGCAAACAGCATTTTGCCGAGTGGCCCAATCTTGCAATACGCTGACGAACCGTCGGACGCGCCATTGACCTTTACCTGCTACATGGCAATCGATGGACTCGCAAATTATACGCTTTATGAGGATGACGGCTCAACGCAGGCATATCGCAATGGAGCATTCGCGCATACATCGATTAGCTGTCGTGTTGATCGTGAGACAACAACTGTCCGCATTGACGAACAGCATACTGGCTATAAGCCGCGCTGGAAAACATACATGGTAGAGGTGCGCGTCGGTGGGCGCGTTCTACAGCAACAGGTAGCGACGGGACAGGGAAGTGTGACGATACATCTATAGCGACAAAGCGAGCAGAGTATCCATGTGAGTACTCTGCTCGCTTTCTGGTAATGGTGGGCTTAACGATACGAGCGACGCCGACGCGCGGGACGACGTTCGCGGCGATAATACCGTTGCCGATAGGGATGATACACACGGTGGTAGAAGAACGCGCTCCACACAAAAACTAGAATAGCGGCAGCAATAATTGAGGTTATCAGAGGCACACCCGCATATGTTGGTTCCCCTTTGATGCTAAAGTGCAATACGTCGTTCACAAGCACAATCGCAATAAACCCAAGTATCGCAGCTCCAATTATGCCATCGGGAGCGCGACGACGCGCGATCAACTCACCAATAAAACCAATAATGACAGCGATTACTACCCAGATAAGAATGGTTTTGATGTCCACAGTCAGTTCTCCTTATATAAACATATAAAATAAAAGATAGAAGCTTGCTACTATACTAATACGTATAAGCACAACACTGCGCTTCATACGCTCTTCTTAGTGCTCATAGGACGTCTTGTCATGCAGTAAAATATAGCACTAAAAACATATCTTTTGCGAATGTATTCTTTGCGAGTATATTACTTCTCCTACTGTATCCGAAAGGGAGTATCATACGTATCATTGATATGGTACTTTCATTTTTCTACGTACCCATTTATACACAGGAGGAATAAAATGCTTCAACGCACCGAAACAACATGGTCTATCAACCGTATTGTAGCACTCACACTTGGCATTGCCTTTACACTTGTTGCCATTGTAGGCTACCTTACACCAATGGAAAATTCCACAGGAGTACGAGCGGCTTTCGGAATTTTTGATGTGGATACAATTCACAGCACTATTCATCTTCTATTCGGTATACTCGGTATTGCCGCAGCGTTCACTGGCTACTCACGCACATACAACCAGGCGTTTGGCGTCATCTACATTGTGCTGGGCCTGCTTGGTCTTATTCCCGCGCTCTACTTCCCAGCATATGGGCATGACAACGGTCTGTTCTTAGGGCTTATTCACTTGAGCATAGCCGATCACATTCTGCATCTTGTCGGTGGTCTTGTCGCCGCAGTCGTTGGTTTCGGCCTTGTTGGTAACACCAGAGCTACTCGCAGAGCGAACATCTAGTCACGAAACACGTTTTAGGACGTACCGTTTTTAATCCAGGACACGACATAGAAGCAGGCCCTACGATCACGATAGACGGTTCGCGCAACTCGCGCGTTTGTGGTAGTCATAAGACTTGCTTCTGTGTTCTTTTCCTCTAGTATAGTGTCACTAATCCTTTTTGTATATAGACGTGCTCCTGATAATTATGTTACCATAGCAATGAGCTTTTGCCTAGCCACCTATTGTAAGTGGCTCATAGTTGCAAAAAGAGAGTAACTGCTATGTCTAATACGCCAAATCAGGACCCCTACTCAAATCCGGACTCTATGCAGAGTTATGGAACCACGCCCTCACAGCCACAATATTCTGGTCAGCCGCAAGGTCAACCAGTCCCATCACAATATTCTGGTCAGCCGCAAGGTCAACCAGTCCCACCACAATATTCTGGTCAGCTGCAAGGTCAACCAGTCCCACCACAATATTCTGGTCAGCTGCAAGGTCAACCAGTCCCACCACAATATTCTGGTCAGCTGCAAGGTCAACCAGTCCCACCACAGGATCAGTCGGGACAATATGGATACAATGCTCCCCCGCCCAACTATCAGGAAAACATCCAGGCACCAATAACAGGCTACGGAAATCAACAAGCTTACGGTAGCTCGTATCCGCAAAACGCCGCCATGTCTCCCGGTGGGTATGGGTACGCGCCACCCGTTGCCAACAGCCCCCTACCACTTGGCGAGGCCATTCGCCAACTTCCACGCCAGTACATACGTGTGCTAACAAAGCCAAGCGCGGCAGTATTCGCGGAAGAACAGGGCAAGGCCGCATGGAACATCGTCTGGGTGCAGCTCCTCGCTCTTGGCGTCATCACAACCATTTTTGGAGTTCTTCTTGTTAATGTGCTATTAAGTGTTTTGTTGAACAATCCAAACATTTCCGTTTCTACAGTTAATTCTTTTAGAGGCATTTTCAGTTCCTCGTTCTTTGGTAGCATCATTACAGTGCCGTTAGGCTTCTTCATTGGTACAGGCATTTATCACCTGATCGCTAAGGCTTTTGGTGGAACAGGCGTGTATCTGCGTTACGCTTACAGCTATCTGCTGTACTATACTCCAATTGCGATCGTATCCCTTCTTGTAGGACTGGTTCCTTTCATTGGTGGACTCGCCTCGTTCGCGTTGAGCATCTACGCGATTGTGTTGCAAGTCTTCATGACAATGGGTGTGCATCGCTTAAGTGGTGGCAAGGCAACGTTCGCCGTTCTACTCCTACCAATCATTGCGATTGTACTCAGCATCATACTCGTTTTTGTGTTTATCGCCATAATCGCATCCTCACTGCGGACGCGATAACAATAATCTCCCTACAGGTTCAGTCGGTGAGCCAGTAGGGAGATGTCAGGCCAGTTCTATAACCAGCGACGCCGTACCTCTTGTGAGACAAGCCCATCAAAAAGGAAAAGCCAGAGACCCTGTACAATAACGCCGACTCCCATGCCCTGGCGATCACTCCGTCCTTGAAAACGGTGCAGTAGCCACGCACCACCCACCACATAGAGCACATCGAGTCCTGTATTGAGAAGCAGGATGCGATGGAAGCCGTATGCTTCCTTGACGACATCCTGTTCGTCAAGTTCTCCCAATGCATGGCGTTCTTCCTTCTTGTTCGCGCCAGCCAGACCAAACAGGGCAAGTGCGGCATCAATCGCACCCCACGTAAGTGCCTGTAAACCAAATTGTTTCCAGAAGGCTTTTTGGGTACACAGCGTAACCAGTCCTACTATGCTGCTCAAAAGCCCCCATCCCAAGAGCAGCGACATCCGACGTTGTTGATAGCTATAAAAGTTTTCTTGCACGGTAGTATTTGCCTTTCTCTTACCCTGTCTATTACGTACCAAATATGGTATACTACGATTATACTCACCTCGAAGAGATACTCACTTCACATTCGCGGAAAAACTCAACTAATGGCCCTTGTATCTTTGTTTTCTACTGTTTTTTAACCAATCGTCTTGTATCACGTTGTAACCGATACTACTGCTCCAAAAGAAAGTATTCGTTGCACGGATTTTTGTTACAGAAAAATTCTGTAACCACTTGTATTATGAAAGGATATGTTCATGCACACACAAAAGACCGAAGTAGAAATTCTGCACAGTGCCTATCAACAACTCTGGCAGCAAATGTACGTTAGCACCCTGTTTCAGCGACTCCTCCGCACCCGACAAGTACCCATGAGTAGAGTTGTCAAAGTCTCTTCAAAGCATATTGCAACTTCTTTATAGAACGTATCAGGCACAGGTGAGTATCGCTACCCTTGTTCTCGCATAGCGACCCGCGTTATACTGTAAGCATGTCAAGTATACTCAGTTTGAATGAACTACTGCATGACGCGGCAGAGTTATTGCAACGCGCACAACGAATTGTGGCACTCACTGGAGCGGGTATCAGCACAGAATCAGGCATTGCTGATTTCCGTAGCCCTGGCTCCCCGTGGGTAAAAAATCCGCCCACTAGCTATCGCGACTTTTTGGAGAAACCAGAGGCACGCCAACGCTACTGGCAGACACGCAAGAACCTTTTCTTGCAAGTACAGGCCGCACGTCCCAACGCAGCGCATACGGCGTTAGCTATGTTAGAACAGTATGGCACGCTACATGGTATCATCACGCAGAATTTCGATGGCCTGCATCAGGATGCGGGCAATAGTTCGGAGCGTATCGTAGAGTTGCATGGCACCTCACGTTTCGCGGGTTGCACTCTCTGTGGCGCACGTTCTTCAATGGACGGGCTACAACAGAGGATTGACGCAGGCGAGGCTGACCCATGTTGTACAGTATGTGGTGGCTTGCTCAAAGCGGCGACAATCCTGTTCGGGCAACGTGTTCCCGACGAAATACTGGCACATGCGAAACGTCTTGTCGCGGAATGTGACCTGTTTCTGGTTATTGGTTCTTCACTCAAAGTTGTACCAGCCGCGACCCTCCCCCGCCTCGCGCTCAATCGTAACGTGCCGCTTATTATCATCAACCTGCAACCGACAACATTAGACTCTGCCTCCGATGTCGTCATACACGAAAAGGCCGGAGATGTCTTAGCCACGATTGTCGCTATGTTGTAGGAAACACGTTATATTTTTTCTCGCAAGCGGGAAGAGCCTCCGACAGTCTATTCATCGTGTGTTATAGTGCATACAAGGATTATTTTTACGTTGAGCGAGGATTATTTATGTCAAGACATGTTGATTCACCTGATTTTATTGTACGTCCTCTGGAAACATCAGCCGAACGAGACGCCTACACACTACTCTCTGTCCAGACGTTTAGCCCTCATGTGGATGCACCTGCTGCGTTGCCACACCGACGCCGCTTTGTTGAGGAAAACCCGGCCTTTCAACCTCATCATTTGCGTGGTGCTTTTATTGGCAATACATTTCTTGGTGGCTATCACATCGATGATCGGGTTCTATGCATTGGCCCCACACGTCTACGCACCGGATGTATAGGTGGCGTTGCGACTGTCCCAGAGCATCGCAATCAAGGGGTAGCCGCCGCTTTGTTGCGCGATGCCGTGACATACGCGCAAAACGCAAAAGACCCTACTCATTCTTTGCTCCTGCTAAATGGTATCGCGAATTTCTACCACCGCTTCGACTTTATAGATGTATTTGATATCACCTACCATACAATTGCATCTCAAGCTATTCAAAGTCAGATCGCCAGTTCCCCTACCCCTTATACAACACGCCTCGCTACCTTTGAAGATATTCCAGCGTTATTTGCACTTCATCAACGCCACTATGCGGCATACGCGGGTAGTTTCGAGCGCGATCAAGCATTTCAAGAGCGACTCTTTCATCAGCGTGGCGGGATGAAACCCTACCTTGCGCTGGATAGTAAGGGAACGCCGCGTGGCTACCTTCTGCTCCACAGGCGACCAGAACTGGAGGCTTATGAAGTCGCGGCCGATACATGGGACGCGACACTCGCGCTCCTTAAATTGCATGTCAGCTTGCTAGAAGAACATCATAGTTTGCCCCCCGAAGCTGTCGTCTGGCCTTTGCCACCCGACTCGCCAACCTACTATCTGCTCGCTGACCACCTCTCGGTAAAAAGTCAGACGGTACGCACACCCGATGCCGATTGGATGGCACGGGTTGGTAATCTACCCACGCTCGTCGATGCCCTACTTCCACTCTGGAACGAGCGTTGGCAGCAAAACAGTCCCGTCAGGTCGGGAGTAATCGCGCTAACCATCGATGATACTCTCTTCTTGCTCGGCGCGGATGCCGTTGGTATTCACCTGCTTGACCCTATGACAAGTAGTGCTCATGCAGCACGATATATTATGCTGAGTCAACATGTCTTTACACAGCTTTTGTTTGGTTATCGCCCGATTTCGTGGGCCATGCAGCAAGCAGGTCAGACGATTCCCGCAGACCTATCTCCGGTACTCACAATTCTATTTCCAAAAATACAAACGTGGATTGCTGGTAGCGACGCGTTCTAGATACATCGTTTAGCGCATCGGAGGCATACTAGCATGGATTTTTTCGCGCGTCTCTTCGGGCGCAACAATGGGATACGCATTGTCTATGGGCCAAAAGCGTTTCACTTTGGGGAACTTTACACTCCACAAAAAGACATAAACGCTACCAACGCTCTACCTGTCGTTGTGCTTATTCACGGTGGCTTCTGGCGATCTCCGTATACGCTTTCGCTGATGCGCGGACTCGCACGCGACCTGGCACAACATGGCATCGTAGCATGGAATATCGAGTATCGGCGGCTTGGCAATTTTGGTGGAGGATGGCCCACAACCATGCTTGATGTCGCGCTCGCGATAGAGTATGTTCGCACACTCGCCCCACAATACGCCTTAGATATTCGGCGCGTCGTGACCGTTGGACACTCTGCCGGTGGACATCTCGCGCTGTGGGCGGGGGCAAGGCACCGCATTACAGTAGGCGAGTTACAGGCACACGACCCACTCCCTCTCGCAGGTGTGGTAAGCCTTGCCGGATGTGTTGATCTGGAATATGTAGCTCAGCTTAGTCTTGGAGAGAACGCCGTCGTTGAACTGCTTGGCGGTAATATTCAAGAGGTTCCTGAACGGTATGCCACGGCCTCGCCCGCCGCGCTTCTCCCGCTCGGTATTCCACAGGTACTTATTCATGGCACTCGCGATGATCGCGTTCCCTTTGCTGTAAGCCAATTCTACGCACAAAAAGCGACGCAAGCGGGGGATGATGTAACCTTGCTTGAGTTGTCGGGAGCCGATCACTTTGTTGTAATCGACCCTACTTCTGAGTCTTGGACGCTCACACGCAAGGAAATACAAAAACTATTTGCAATACCCACTCACTAAGAGGTGGAGTAGTAGAGTTGAAATGGCGGGAGCAGAGCCACCGCCACTACTACAGTACGTTTTTCGCCATTTGCGTGGCTCTTACACACCATGTTTAGACGACGCTCGTATTCGAGTATGCTTGTGCCACATCCGAGACGGGGCCGATAATCTTTTGTGCAACCAGAAACTTTGTCATGGAGTTCCAAGTAGCACTATCGTTATAGCCGAGCTGCTTGTCACTCTGCCAGATTGGAATGGTTGCCTGTAACACACTCAATGCCTGCGCGGTATTCGTTAAACCAATGATAAACGGCTTAGAAAGCGTCACCGCTCCTGTGGAGTCCGCAATCACATCTCTGAGGCCCTTGAGGGTTGCCTGTACAAAATCGCGTACCATCTGTGGCTGAGCTTTGTACGTCTCTTCTGTCGTTACGATGCCATTTGAGATCAATGGCTGATAATCTGAAACGTTGAATGTACGCACGTTAAAGCCCTGCTTCTTCAATTGCAATGGTTCGTTGTTTGAGTAGCCCATTACCGCGTCTACTTTGTGTCCAACAAGCGCGGCAACCTGCGTGAAGCCAATCGATTGCACTTTCACATCCGCAAGTGAGAGTTTTGCGCGATATAACAACGCGAGCAGACCCGTGTAGGTCGAGCCATATGGCCCTGGCACGCCGATTGTACGCCCCTTGAGATCTGCCAGCGTCTTAATTGACGAGTCAGCAGGCACAACCAGACTCACGGGATACTTTTGGAAGATGGTCGCGACATCCACCACTTTGACGTTTTTGTCGCGTGCCTGTAAAGTCTCATCTCCACCGGCGAAGACAAAATTATTCTTGCCAGCAATCATCGACCCCACGAGGTCAGGCACAATACCTTGATTAAAGGTGACATTTAGGCCCGCTGCTTTATAATATCCCTTGCTTTGCGCGACGTAGAAGGGCGCGAATTGAATATCAGCAATATAGCCCAAGCCAATAGAAATGTTTTTTGTGCCTGTGGCGGCATTGTTTCCACCGCTACCTGACGTGGTGCTACTTCCGCTCTCACAAGCACTCAGAAGTACCATGCACAGGATAAATAGCGATACAACAGGCAAAAGCATAGTTGAACGATGACGAATAGACATCGTGGTATTACTCCATTCCCTTATAGAGGTGATGTGGTTAATAAATGCGCCCTGCGAGCTTCACTAGTAGCCATGTTGCCGCGTAGTACAGTGCCGCGAGGACTGCGAGTACGACAATCGCGGAGAACATCAACGGCGTGTCATAGCGTTGGAACCCCTGTTGCACCAGTACACCGAGTCCTTGATTGCCCCCGGCCACAAACTCCGCCACAACAGCACCTGTAATGGACAGGGTAAAACCTGTGCGTACAGCCGCGAGCAGAGATGGTAGCGCGAGCGGAAACTCAATGGCGGCGAACAAAGACCAGCCTGTGGCACCCTCGACATGTGCCGCGTCCGTCAGTGTGGAATCAATGGTCTGTATGCCAAGAACGGTGTTGATTACCATTGGAAAAAGTACAACCAACATGCATATTGCCATGTGAGGTACTAATCCGTACCCTAACCACAAAACGAGGAAGGGGGCAATTACCAGTGCTGGAATCGCCTGGGCAGCCGCCAGGTACGGTTGAATGGTCATGGATAAGAAGCGTGACTTTGCCAGACCATACCCCAGTGGCAATGCGACAGCAACCGCGAGTAGAAAACCAAAAATGCTCTCTTGCATTGTCACAACAAGTGCGTCTCTAAGATACATTCCAGAACCGAGGCCATCGGTCAAACTGGAAAGCACATCGCTGAGAGGAGGTAGGAAGAGACTGGAAATGTGGCCTGTAGTCGTGCCAACATACCATCCTGTAAGCAGGAATAGGCCCAGCACAAGTGGAGGCAGTATTGTGAGCAAACGCCCGAACGTAGGTGTACGCATCTTTTGTGCGCGTACTGAAGTTGTGTGCAAGCTCTCCATCTCGTTTCGCGCCTGCACATACGGATGCATCTGTGACGGTGCATTGTTCCGTGTAGAAGTTGTAACACTCATTAGACTTCCCTTATCGTAGCTATACTGATGGTTATTGTTCGTGCTGACATGCACGGAGCCATCAATTCAACTGACAATCGGGAGGCATGTACGGGAGGAATAGAAAAACCGTTAGTGGCACAAGGTACACACTAATAGCCCTGTTCCGCGGAGGAAACAGGACGCAACGATTTCCATGTAAACCTTCTCCCATCCAGACTATACTGTCGGCCTCGGAATCACACCGAGTCCTGTCAACCATTCTCTTTCACAAGAGAATGGAGACTCGCGGGCTTAGCACACATGCCGCGCATCTGTACCTCACCGCCGATCGGGAATTTCACCCTGCCCCGAAGGTCTCTAGGGAATAGTATGCCACAAGATCACTCGGAAATGCAAGCCTTTTCTTACACTCGCGTTAAGAGATACCGTGCCAATTGCTGCGCTTGTACACGGATTTCCGGCACGGCGGTTGTTTCCCAGAGCGTCCCTTTGCATACTGGGCCGAGTGCGTAGAGAAAAGGTGAGGGATGTTCATTCTGTTGTACAACCGCACCATCCGATGTTACATCGACGCCCAGCCGCAACGCATCGGTGCGTAGTAAGCCCTGAGCAAGTGCGCCTTTGAGCAGTGCGTTCTCCGAGCGGGTGACATCTCCGTTGGGGCCAGTACAGTTGATAACATGTTGCGCGAACACATGTGTCGCCTCGTGTGCTTGCCGCCAACGTATAGTCACACGTACATCCTGTTCGGTTTCATCGTACCGTTGCACACGACCCGCACGAATGTTGAGTTGGCCCGTTGTTTGCATTCGTACAAGTTGTGCGCCAACGATTGGCGCGATACGATGACGGCGCACATCCCAGTGCGGTTGTATATGTCGTAAAAACTGCTGCTTTTCAGTCAACGACCATGCTTGCCATATCGCGTTCCCATGATGGCGCAAGCTGTCCACGACACATCGCCAATCGTTGGTGGGATGCGAAGCTACCTGTGTACGTAACCAGCGCAAGAGAAAACGTGGGGTTACATACGAAGGAAGGTTCGGTGCGGCCTGTTGTGTCGCCGTATGAGGAAGCAGAGTGTGAGCGTGCGGTGATAGGCCGCGTCGGGAGAGCGCAAGCACAGGGCCAATGTGACCCTGTGCTTGCAGCGCAATTGCGACGTCTACCATTGTCAGTCCAGAGCCAAGCAGCAGTACGGTAGCGTCCGACGCAATAGTGGAAATAGCGTTAGCAGACCAGGGGTTTCTCCGATAGCGCGGGCTAGTGTAAAACGCTGGCGTCTCAACAAATGGATCGCGTGGCGTAGGATTGCCTGTTGCAAAAACAATAGCATCTGCTTGCAACCATCGCCCGCTTCTCAACGTAACCATTCCTCCCGCAGCCGTAGGTTGCACCGTAATAGCTTCGTCGTGAATAATTTCGAGTGTACCATGTACGCTTGTACGCTCTACCTGCATAAGCACATCTTGCAAATATACTCCGTAGAGCATTCTGGGAGCGAAGGTTGCAGTATCACTTACCTCGCCATCCTCTGCCAGTGCAGAATGCGTGGTCAACCAGCGCACGAAATGCTCCGGTATATCCGGATACGCGCTCATTTTCCCAGCCGGAACATTGAGTAAGTGTACCTTATTGGTTGTGCTATACGCTGCGCCACGACCCACAAGCGGACGCGACTCAATCAGGAAAATGTGCAATGGCAGTTGCGTCTGGCGCAGCAAGTGAGCTGCCACAAGTGTACCACTTGCTCCAGCCCCGATAATAATAATAGTGTGACGTTTATTCATTCTTCACGAGATGAAATCCCTCAGCATAGGTATGTCCGTATCGCTTCCCAGTCTCACCATCTATCGAGCGCAACAGCTGCTCTACGTCTTCGCCGCCACCAGCGAATTGACTTGTGTGCGCATGTAGAGCCTGCATCTTCGTCTCCATAGCAGAGGTTGTATCAACCGAGGAATTTTCTACGGGTGCACCCATGATATAAATTTCCGAAATTTTGTGCGGACTGAGTCCCTCTTGTAGCAGTTCTGGAAAGTCCCAGGGATTTTGAGCGGAAGGGTAGATGGCTTCCAGAGTCGCGCGACCCGCCGCGATATGGTCATGATGATACCGTTGAATAATCAGCGATGGTGTCCATGAGCGATCCGGCGACTGGCAAATCACCCGCGCGGGTTTGTGTATACGGAGCAGACGCACTAAAGCCTTACGCAGTGCCAGCGATGGCTCTAGCTGCCCATCGGGATAGCCAAGAAAATACACATCCTTTAGCCCAAGTACGGCACCAGCGTTGCGTTGTTCTTGCTTGCGCGTCTCAACGATCTTCTGACGTGCCTCTTGGCTCACATCCGTTGCGTCGTCAGGGCCACCACTACCACCATCGGCGCAGATGACATAGTAGACATCCCAACCCTCACGCACCCAGAGGGCTACCGTACCCGCACAGCCAAATTCTGCGTCGTCCTCGTGCGCGACAACAACCATCGCGACGTTCTTTTGCTCCGCATTGCTCATATATTCGTGATCTTTCTTAGTCTTTTTCGAGAAGAACGACCAGCAGGCCGCCAATCATCGCGATATTCTTATTGAAGTGAATTTGCTGGTTAGCGCGACCCTGTGGCGTCGTCTCTTGCCAGAAAGGATGACCCACAAACGTTGTCGGAATCAAGGAGCCGAGCAATGCCAGTGCCGCAAACTTGGGTACAAACCCAATCGCGAGGGCAGTACCCGCGAGAACCATCGTCGCGCCATTGAGAATGACCGCCTGACGTGCCAGTGGAATACCCGCCTGCTCAACTTTTGTGGCGCGTCCATCAGGATTGATAAAAGTGCTGGCCCCACCGGAAATGAATATACCTGCTAATAGCATATGACCGAGTGTTTTGACAAATGACATTGATTGTTTCTCCCTGTTTTTATAGAATAAAAAAGAAACATAAATTGTTTCAGATTTTGTCTAATGATATTTGTATATTTGTAGTGCGATTGAAACAGCATTCAAGTTTCACAAAATACTCACTACTCTCTTTAATCGGGCCACTACCTCGTTTTTTTGCAGTAGTAACTTGACAGAGATATCATACACCTTGAGGAGCTTCATGACAACCGAATTACGCATTGTGCCAATTCGCGGCATAGGCGAAATTGCCATCGGCACAGACCTGGGCCAGCTTATACACGATGCGCTACAAGCCCAGAGTATTACGATAGAAGATGGGGATGTACTGGTCGTAACACAAAAGATTGTCTCGAAGGCCGAGGGCCAACTTGTCAATCTTGATGAGATAGAGCCATCAGCGTTCGCGCGTATCGCCGCCAGTCAGGGCAAGAAAGACGCACAGCATCTTGAAGTGGTATTGCGCGAGAGCAAACGCATTGTACGCATGGATCACGGCGTGCTGATTAGTGAGACACACCACGGTTTCATCTGTGCCAACGCAGGCGTCGATGAGTCGAATATTGGTGGAGTGCGCCAGCTCGCTCTGCTCCCCGTTGACTCCAATCGCTCTGCACGCGTCATTCGGGGGCGCCTACAAGAGTTGTCGGAGCAGCAGCCCGATATTGCCGTCATCATTTCCGATACCTGGGGCCGCCCCTGGCGCACGGGGCAGGTCAACAACGCAATAGGCGTCGCGGGTATGGAGTCAGTTGTTGACTATCGGGGGCAGATCGACCCCTATGGATACGAGCTGCAGGCAAGTGCAATCGCGGTTGCCGACGAACTGGCAGCAGCCGCAGAACTCGTGATGGGCAAGATTGATCGCATTCCAGTCGCGCTCATTCGCGGTTATTCCTATATTCCAGCCCAGGGCGATGCTAGCACATTGATACGCGATGGCGCATCCGATATGTTCCGCTAAGCCACATCTACAAGAAAGTAACGCATGTGATAATACCTTCTGAGACACGACAGGCAACACAGCCACGCCGCACGCCCAACCTTGAGACGCTCCTGAAGGGGAGACGTAGTGTGCGTAGTTATCAACAGCACCCAGTGATGCGTGAGCAGTTAGAGCAGATACTCGAAGCCGCACGCTGGGCGCCCTCGCCACACGGCAGGCAGCCCTGGCGGTTCGTTGTTTTGACGAGACAGGAACCAAAAGTGTTGCTTGCAGATCGTATGGGTGAGACGTGGCAACGTAACTTAGAAATGGATAAGCAGGATAGCGCGGTTGTTGCCATTCGTCGCGAAAAGTCACGACAGCGTATTCTGAACGCCCCCGCCATCATCATCCCGTGCCTGTATCTGGAGGAGCTTGACCACTACCCAGACGTGCAAAGGCAGGCAGACGAAAAGACCATGGCGGTACAAAGCATAGGAGCTGCGATGCAAAACATGCTGCTCATGACCTATGACCTGGGACTTGACGCCGGTTGGATGTGTGCGCCGTTGTTCTGTCCAGAGGTTGTATGTGACGCGCTTGGGCTAGATACGCGTCTGATTCCACAGGCATTGCTCACTATTGGATATGCCGCCACAGATCCAAAGCGACGCGAACGGCTCCCATTGGAGAGCCTGATTGTACATTTTGATTAAGGGGTAGTTATGATTGTTGTACTCGCGGGTGGCGTGGGAGCCGCGCGTTTTTTACAGGGCGTTGTACAGGTTGTGCCACAGGAGCAGTTGACCGTCATCGTCAACACGGGCGATGACCGCGACTTCTACGGGCTACACGTTTCGCCCGATAGCGATATTATCATGTATACGCTTGCCAACATGGTTGATGAGGCACATGGTTGGGGTGTGCGGGAAGATACCTATAATACTATGTCCCAACTCACAAAGTACGGCAACGATGATTGGTTTATGCTCGGTGATCGCGATCTGGCAACGCACATTCACCGCACAAATATGTTGCGTCAGGGGAGAACACTGAGCGAGGTAGCTGATAGTATCCGCATTCAACTTGGCCTGGGCTTGCGTATCTTACCAATGAGCGATCAACCAATCGCGACACACATTCAGACGCCTAGCGGCCTGCTCCACTTTCAAGAATATATGGTCAAGCGACGCTGTGTGGACGAGGTGCAAGATGTTATCTTTGTTGGCGCGAAAGAGGCGAGGCCCGCCCCTAATATACTCGACGCGATCAGAGAAGCTGATGCTATTCTGCTTGCCCCCAGCAATCCGATTGTAAGTATCGGGAGCATTCTATCTGTTCCTGGCATCCATGACGCGCTTCATGAAACAAAGGGTATGGTTGTCGCAGTCAGCCCGATTATCGGCGGTGCACCTATCAAAGGGCCGGCAGATAAGCTTATGCGCGGCATGGGTTTGGATGTTTCCGCCGTAGGTGTGGCACGTCACTATCGCGATTTTCTGGATGTCATGGTGATCGACGGGCAAGATAAAAAGCTTGTTGCCGAAATTGAGAACCTGGGCATTCCTACCGTTGTTACAGATACCATTATGCGTGATAGCGCAACCAAAAAAGCTCTTGCTCAGACGGTGTTGCACGCTGCTGGCCTCTCTTTCGCCTAAGTTTCCTGAAAATATAATGTTATGTATCATGCACTCATCCCTGTCAAAGCTCTTAATGAGGTAAAAAGTCGGCTCGCGCCCTATCTCACACAGTACCAACGTGAGGAACTTGTGCTAACAATGCTTCATCATGTTGTGCACGTTCTACTCGATTGTCGCGAACTAGAACGTGTTTCTGTCGTCAGTCCGGACAGCCGCGTGCTGGATCATGTCCGACGCTGGGGAGCATACGCCCTGCCCGAAGAGCAAGCAGGCCACAATCCTGCATTGCTGGCTGCTGCTAGAAGAGAGAAGGCTATAGGAATTTCAGCACTGCTCACCATCTCCGCAGACTTGCCCCTGCTTCAGCCAGATGATATCACACGCATGTTCGCGGCATTGCGGCATTATGATATCGTGCTTGCGCCGTCACAGGAAGGAACTGGCACAAATGCCGTGCTTATGCGCCCGCCATTAGCATTGCCCTATGTATTTGGCCTGAATAGTCTACAACGCTATCAAGAAGAGGCCGCATGGCGCGAACTTCTAACAACACAGGTGAAGCGTTCTGGCCTGGCACTCGATGTGGACACCATCAAAGACCTTGAGCTTTTTCGCCACTATGAAGAAGAGGAGCAGACCGCCGCACACATTGTTGATGTAGCCTATCTGCTCTGAGGGAAAACTTTTGCTCAACGTGACCGTATCTCTATAAACAAACGATTTTGGTATAAGAAGAGGATATACATGGTCACTACGAAAAACGCTCGTGTGGATGCGATTGAGCGACAGGTTGAGCGTGTCAAGCGACGTATCAATACGTTACAAATTCAGAGTACAGGCTTCTGGCCCCTGGAACTTGCCCTTCTGCTTGGCGGAACCGTCGCCACGATTACACTATTTAGTATACTACATGTAGTAGGTATTATTTGTGCGATTGCTGTACTTGTTGCTTTTGTGATAACGTTGCGCCGTCATGCAAAAGTAGACAAAAGCTTAGTGCGCCACCGCGTCTGGCTACAAGCGAAAAGTGTACAGTTAGCACGGATGCGCCTTGATTGGGAAGAAATACCATTGGTGCCACAACTTGCGGAACTTGCCGATCATCCTTTTGATACCGATCTGGACATCACGGGTGAGCGATCACTGCATCAACTTCTCAATACCTGCGTCTCGCTTGAAGGCACGCACCGTTTGCAGACCTGGCTTCTCAGTACGGCACCGGACAAAGACGCTCTTCGTTATCGGCAGGCCCTGTTGCGCGAGCTAACGCCGCTCATTGGCTTCCGCGATAAGCTCGCGCTCCATTCTCTCTTCGTTACGCGCTATACTCCTACACTCTGGGATAGCGAAAAGCTATTGCTCTGGCTAGAAGAGCAGAAGAATATTCCTTCGACGCGCCTTACATTCATCATTCATAGCATTCTTTCGGCCCTTACACTGCTTCTCCTGCTGGGCTACCTCTTTTTGCATATCTCGCCCTTCTTTTGCATCGCAGGCTTTCTGACCTCAATTCTCTGGTTTTTGAGTAAGCAAAAAGAGCAGGCAAACCTTTTTTCGGATGCATCATACATGCGCCAGACATTCGGGCAGGTACGCGTTATCTTCGAGTATCTAGAAAAATATCCTTACGCGCCTGGAAAGCGACTACAGGCTCTCTGCGAACCCTTTTTTGAGCACACGGAGATACGTCCATCGCGGCTTCTGAAGCGGCTTCGTGTGCTGGCAACAATGGCATCAACGACAAGCGATGGTGGTGCTTCACTCTTTATCAATGGCTTACTTCCCTGGAACTCCTATATCGCGTATCAACTTAACACATACAAGGCACAGGCAGTTGAGTATCTCCCGTTATGGCTCGATGTATGGTTTGAGTTGGAAGCCCTGTGTTCACTGGCAAATTTCGCCTATCTTCATCCAGATTACAGCGTGCCGGAAATTTCCCTTGACTCCACTAGCGCAACACATTTTCGTGCCAGAGGCATGAGTCATCCACTATTAAAAGATAACATCAAAGTCGCGAACGATATCGCCTTTGAGCATTCCGGCGAAATGTTGCTCATCACTGGCTCAAATATGGCGGGGAAAAGTACGTTCTTGCGAACAATGGGGATTAACCTTTGCCTTGCCTATGCGGGAACAGTGGTAAACGCGACAAGTTTTCAGACCTCGCTGTTTGAAGTATACGCGGCAATCAAGGTAAGTGACTCGGTAATTGATGGCTACTCCTACTTTTATGCGGAGGTTCGACGTCTGAAGGCACTTCTCACACGTCTGGAACAAGAGCATGAACATCCACTCTTTTTCTTGATTGACGAGATTTTCAAAGGCACAAACAACCGCGAACGCCTCATTGGCAGCGAGGCATATATTCACGCGCTCGCTGGCAAGCATTGTATCGGTGCAATTTCTACGCATGATCTTGAACTCGTCAGGCTCTCTGAGGAACTTCCAGAGATACGCAATTACCATTTCCGCGAAGACGTGATAGACGGGCGTATGGTCTTTGAGTATAAGATACGTAAGGGGCCATCTCCCACAACAAACGCGCTCAAAATCATGCAGTTAGAGGGTTTGCCCATCACCTATGAAAAAATCACCACGTGAAACATGCTACTGGGCCGTCGCGGAATAGGTCAAGTACAACGCCTCCGGTGCCGTTCGCACGCTTATCGCACAATAGGTAAAGCCAGATGGCAAGTCTGACCCTTTTGGTTGTATCTGCTGATTGATCTGGCTTTCGTAGTTTGTCGCGAACGTGGTAACGGGAATGTTGCCGAGATCAGCATGAAGTACATGGACATGCGGTTGACAAGACTGAACGCTTGTCTGCATTGTGATGGTGAATGGTCGAGTAACGCTTGTAAAAACGAGGTCGAAGGTATCGTTTCCCTGTACAACAATCTGGTCGGCACTTGTAAGCGTTACATGTACATTGCTGATATTTCCCGGCAAGCCTGCGGTTGTAAGCTTGCGTGTGACAAGTTGCGTCAAAAACGTACTTCCCACCTGTACAGTGATGTCCGCAGTTTGAGTTGGGACGGTTGCGGGAAGCCGCGCATTGTCACGCGCCACAAAGAGGACAAAAAATAGTGTTGCCAGAATGCCCAACATAATTCCCAGAATGAAAAGCAGCAAGGCCACGAGCGGGTTCCCTCTCCGTGGTCTAGTGGGCGGTGGTTGTTTATAACGCTTCCCTTTCGCTGCTGGTACATCAGCTATGATAGGTTCAGTTGGTACATCGTGTTGCGACTCCATGCACAAGGCTCCTTATTTTCTTTTGTTTAACTCTTATGATACGCCTCCCCTTTAGAAGATGCAAGCACACACACGTACTCACTGTCTACTCCTGACACACGGCTTTGAACACCATACGAAAAGCTTTTTTGTGCAAAATGCACAAGAACACACGCCACATTTTCTCGTAAAATGTCCATAGCAGTTTGTCTCTTCCACGTCATATGATACGGGAAAGAAAGAAAAGATTGACGCAAGGCTACTTTTTTCGTACCTAAATACTCAAAGAGTAGTAAACATACGTTTTGTGCAATGCGTGCCAACAGGTCTAGCAATGACGCTGGAAGTATCTTTAGAGGAGAATGGAACACATGACACCCGAAGAAGTCCTCCAATTTGCCAAAGAGAATGGCGCGAAAATGGTTGACCTCAAGTTCACCGACCTTCCTGGGTCTTGGCAGCACTTTAGCATTCCAACGCACGAGTTAAAAGCGTCAACCTTCGTCGAAGGCGTTGCGTTCGATGGTTCCAGCATTCGCGGCTTCCAGACAATCAATGAGAGCGACATGCTTGTTGTCCCCGATGCAACAACCGCGATTATGGATCCATTCACGACTATTCCGACCTTGAGCCTTGTCTGTGATATCGCGTTCCCTGGCCCCGCCGGAGCCAAAAAGCCCTACACACGAGATCCGCGCTATATCGCAAAGAAAGCAACCGAGTATCTGCGCTCAACAGGCATCGCGGACACCAGCTACATGGGGCCTGAAGCAGAGTTTTTCGTGTTCGACAGTGTGCGTTACAGTTCTACCATGAATACGCAGCATGTAGAAGTCAACTCGGATGAAGCTCATTGGAACAGTTCGCGCGACGGCGTGCAAAATCTCGGTCACTTGCTCCGCGTCAAAGAAGGCTACTTCCCCGTTGCGCCTAGCGACACTATGCAGGACCTACGTAGCGAAATGGCACTCTTGCTGGAAGAACTGGGTGTTCCCGTCGAGGCACAACACCACGAAGTTGGCGCACCCGGACAGGGCGAGATCGACATGCGCTTCAGCACCCTGCTTAATAGCGCGGACAACATCATGCTCTATAAGTATGTTGTGAAGAACACGGCTCGCAAGTATGGCAAAACAGCAACGTTTATGCCCAAGCCAGTCTTTGGCGACAATGGCTCCGGTATGCACGTTCATCAGAGCCTCTGGAAAGACGAGAAGCCACTTTTCTACGCAGAAGATGGTTACGCTTATCTTTCACAAATGGCGCGTTATTATGTCGGTGGTATTCTCACACACGCCCCTGCACTTCTCGCAATTGCAGCACCAACGACCAACAGTTACAAGCGTCTGGTTCCCGGCTATGAGGCACCCGTCAATCTTGTATTCTCATCGGGCAATCGTAGTGCCGCCGTGCGTATTCCTAAAACGTTTACGCCGATTGCTAAGCGCATCGAGTTCCGTTCGCCAGACCCAAGCGCAAACCCCTACCTGCTCTTCGCGGCACTCCTGATGGCAGGGCTTGACGGCATCAAGAACAAGATCGATCCAAGCGAACACGGCTTTGGCCCAGTCGATAAAAACCTGTACGAGATGACGCCCGCAGAACTGCACGAGATTCGTTCGGTTCCCGGCTCCCTCGAAGAGTCGCTGAACGCGCTCGAAACCGACCACGCCTTCCTCTTAGAGGGGGATGTCTTCACTGCTGACCTGCTGCAAAGCTATATCGAACTCAAGCGCAGCCAGTCGGATGAGGTACGCCTGCGTCCCGCACCAATCGAGTTTGGCCTGTACTACGACTGTTAATTCTGTATGAACACAAAGAAGGCAGAGAGAACAAGCGTCTCTCTGCCTTCTTTGTGTCTATCTTTTGCGTTGCGCGAACCACTTGACGGCCTCGTCAACGGTCAGCGTCTCCTGTGGAACCGCGATACCGTTCGCGCGTAACTGCGTGAATAGTTCGCTCAGAGGCGGCACCGCCAGCTCCCACGCTCGTAACTGCTCACCCTGAGCGAAGACAGTGCGTGGCTCACCCTGCATCACGATACGCCCTTGATGCAACACAATCACGCGATCAGCGAGTGCCGCAACCTCGGTCATATCATGCGACACCAGTACAATCGTCACGTTCCGCTTCTTGCGGATGGTGCGGAGATACGCATAGAGCGCAGCACGCCCGTCACCATCAAGGCCAACTGATATTTCATCCAGTATCAACACCTCTGGTGACATAGCAAGCACACCTGCAAGCGCGATGCGTCGGCGTTCTCCACCGCTTAAATCGAAAGGGGCGCGTGAGCCGTATTGTAGAAATGGCAGCCCAACAATGTCTAACGCGCTGACTACACGCGCTCGCACCTCCGCTTTGCCCATTCGCATCTGCCGTGGGCCAAACGCGACATCTTCAAACACGGTGCGCCCAAATAATTGTGTCTCCGCCATCTGAAAAAGCAAGCCCACCTTGTGGCGCAATGCTCGCAAATCGATACCTTTTGTCCCTACATTCACGCCATTTACATACACAGTTCCGTGCGTTGGACGAAGCAACCCGTTAAAGTGTTGTACCAACGTGGTTTTGCCCGAACCGTTTGTTCCTACAAGCGCGACACAGCTACCACGCGCAATCTCAAGATTTACGTCGGTCAACGCGGCCTTCGCTACACCTACTTTATAGGTATACGTAAGGTTTTTCGTGACGATAATCGGATTTATCATCAATACAGCTCCTGTACAATCGCCTCAATGGTCAGCGCGTTCTCCGCGATTGAGTAACCGAGATTGCGAAGTCGCTCAGCGAACTCGATTGGCTCCGGCAATGCTAGACGCAGCGAGTGCAATCGCCGAACGTTGGCGAAGAATTTCGCGGGCGGCTCGTCCACCACAATCTGTCCCTGCTCCATCACAACCACGCGGTCAGCAAGTGCCGCCTCTTCGAGCAGATGTGTCACCTGAAGAATTGTTAGCCCTTGCTCTTTATTCAAGTGATGCAACAATCCGGTGATCTCTTGTCGCGCAAGTGGATCGAGCATCGACGTTGCTTCGTCGGCGATAATACAGCGTGGGCGTAGCGCGAGAATACCTGCGATGGCGACACGCTGGCGTTGTCCGCCGGAGAGCTTGTGTGGTGGAAGTTGCCGCAGTGCCGCGATACCTACGGCGATTAGCGCATCCTCTACGCGCTCGGCAATGAGTTCGGGGGCGAAGCCCTGAATGGCAAGCGACCACGCAATATCATCCTCAACCAGTGTCGCGATAATCTGGTTATCGGGGTTTTGAAAAATTATTCCCACCATATCGCGAATACTGCGCCGCTTCGCCACATCGTGCGTATCCATCCCCCCTATCAATACATTTCCCTCATCAGGCAACAAGAGCGCGTTACACAGACGCGCAAGCGTTGATTTTCCACTTCCATTATGGCCCAGTACAACAACGTACTCACCCTCCTGTATCTGCAAACTCACGTCGCGTAGAGCTGCATTGGGTGTTTTTACAGCAGGATACGCGTAGGTCACATGCTGAATAGCAAGCAACACGGTCATATTCGCACCGCCCTTTGTTTGTTGAGCCTTCTCTGTCGCGCCGCCGCACGCAGAAGTGAACGTGAAAGACGGCGCAAGCGTTTGTTTAACCGACCAGAGGGAAACGGGCGTACCTCATAGCCAAGCCGGCGTACAAGTGTGTTGGTTGTCGCGTAAATTACAACCACGAAGGGGCAGAGCAGGAGCCAGATAGCCACATAATATAACGCCCACCAGTAGCGAAAACCAAATTCAATCACGGGCGTGACCGCCGGAAATACGGTGTGTCTCCACCAGTCACTCAGCCCAATGCTCTTAGCAATAAGGTCAACAATAGTAACAGAGCCGTTATACGCGTTACGCAACCCTATAATAAGCGTCTTGAATGGCAGCCCAAACAGAAAAGTAGTCAGAAACAACACGGAATACGTCGCGAACGCACCACCTGTGATGCCTATAAGCAACAGTAGAATATGTGAGAAACGTCGTTTCATTGTGAAGCCAAGAAAGAGGCCACCCATTCCCTCCAGCAACAAAACTACTACAAATTGCGGCCCTCCCACAATCGCCGAGAGGAAGATTGCAACACACATTCCCATAATGCCAACGTACAGGCCACGCCGCAACACAAGCACCGCGAACACGATAAAAACGAGGACGCGAAAGAAATCGCCCCCAATCGGCAGGTAGAGCGTCAGTAATTGGAACACAACCGCAATATCGGCGAGTAACGCGCCCTCGGCAATCTCTATCGCGCTCAGTTTTCGGCGCATAGTATCCCTTTCTCTATCAAATCTCAGGGCATAGCAGGGACAAAGAGTATGACAGGTGCAAGCCGATGTCACTACTATACACGGTTTCGCGTGGCTTCGCTCCGCAATATAAGAGCCGCATGAGCGGCGAAACGCATCGTATAGTAATGGCGCGGCTTGCCCGCGTACCATGCCCTAATCGGCCCGCGCCATGCTCTCTACACTCTCTTACAACCGCCACAGTTGCTTTAGCGCGGTAAGCAATTGCCCTTGACGCTGCTCTACCGTTGTCGGCGTCCACTCGCGCACGCTCAACACCTGAGTCGTCAATGCGAAGGGGGAGATGCCGTCCTTTGAAGAAAAATATCTCTGTTTTTTATCTTCAAAGTCGTAGTTTTCCGCCTTCATATTTTTCCCCTGCGAGAGCAACACAAGGTTGCCGAGACGATGCACATACTTCTGCCGTAGCTCGCGCGACGGAAACACTTTAACCCATTCACTCTCAAGCGCAGGACGCTGTGGTAATACATGCTCTATCGTTACCGTCTGATGCTCATAAGTGGCGACCTTTTCCGAGAGTTTGGAGTCAAGCCGTAACAAGACATAGCGACAGGGATAATGTAACAGGTAGATGTCCCCGTCAAGCATTTTAAGAAACTCTAGCCGCTCTCTTGTCTTGAGCTGTAGTGGCGATTCGGGATTGAAGAGATCGGTCTCTTCGTCAACGGCGTGCAGCAGTTCGCAGTAGCGATCAATGCGCTTGTATGGTGGGATACGACACACCATAAAGCTGATTACCAATCGTTCGAGGTCTGCGAGGAAGCGCAACACCAAATCTGGTTGCTTACGATGATTTTTGACGAAGTAATAGAGCGCGGGTGGGACCCACTGGGCATGGTCCAAATAATTTAGCCACTTGAACATCGCGTTTATCTCTTTTGCTTTCGCGGGTGAACCTTGCTGATAGTTGGTCTTGAGGATATTGTTGAACGCGTGAGCATAGGGAAACAGAATGTTGTCGATAAAATCCTGTGGTGTCGTGAAGCGTGGGCGCACATACTGGTTGAACTCCTCAATCATGCCTTTGCTCTGCCGCTTTTTAGAAAAGATGGCGCGGATATGAAAAAAGAGATTTTCAAACTCTTCACTGCCAAGCATCGTCTCCATCTCTTCCCACTTTGTCGCGTACTCATCCTGCTTCTCGGTTGGCACCATGCTGATGAGGTCGGCCTTCAAAATATCGGGATATGAGAGATTCATGCCACGACTGTTAAGCACCGCAAAGATGCGATAGACGGCATCAAGGTCTGGGCTAGAGACAGCCACAACGATGAGAAAGCAGCGATTGATAATAAATTGCGTCAGCGCAGTAAGTTGCGAGGTTGAAAGCTTTTTCAGTTCGCGCACAAAGCCGAGTGTGTTGGCTCGAACATTACGCTGGCTTTCTGGCAGTTGTGAGTCCTGCAACTCTTCCAGTGCCTCGATGCCGCCCTTCTCTTGAATGTGGCGTTGGAAAAACAGCGCGTCACGTTCTCGCAAGCGCAAACGGTAACGCTCCGGTGTACCAGTAATCACGTTGCCCTTTTCGCAAAGAAACGAGGTCAGGCTATCCGCGTAATGCGAACTAATCAAGCTACGAATAGCTGCCAGCAACATGGTAAGCGTCGTCAAACGTTGCTGCCCGTCGATAACCTGTGCATCTGGCTCCTCACTCTTGATGAGCACGACGCTGCCTAAAAAGTAGGGCGCGATCTCGTCGGTGGGTTTATCGCCCCCTTCCATAGATTTAAGTAAGTCCTGATACAGTTCTTCCGATTGTTCCGTCGTCCATGAATAAGCGCGTTGATACAATGGAATGGTAAAAACGAAGTCATCACTAAATATCTTCTTGATCGGGTATTCCGCCCCGTGAATGTTCATTTTGCTCAAAACACCACTACTCCTAACCAGCTTAGAAATATCACCTCATGCAGCGCAGGGACACCGCCACTTACCACACGAATTGTGTACTCATCATACTATAAGCCTATTGAGAGTCAAGCCCCAAAATCTCCCTGACAATAGAGTTGTCTATGGTATCGCTGTCGGGGACGTATAATATAGGGAATTACTAATGAAAAGTTGAAGCCACCATGAAAACACTTAAAGTTGCGACCAAGCACAAAGATGAAATACTTGACATAACTGAGATTGTGGAAGCATACTTGCATGAGGTACGGACGGAAAGCGGGGTTTGCACAATCTTTGTGGCCCACACAACAAGCGCGATTACAACGGCCGACCTTGACCCCGGCACAGACCTCGACCTGCTGGACGCATTGCGAGGCATGTTACCGCGTATCTCCTACCGTCATCCGCATAGTCCTATGCACGCGCCGGATCACATTCTCGCGTCGATTATCGGCCCTTCTGTTACTGTACCATATGCGAACGAGAGGTTACTTCTGGGCGTATGGCAGCGTGTTATTCTTGTCGAATTGGATGGCCCACGGCAACGTACTGTTCATATTTCGCATATGGAGTAACTATTTGCCCTTGGTTTTGATGAGGTTTTGACTAGAACATAGTTACTATAATCCAGCTTGCTATTCCCATAGGATATTTTGTACAATAACAGAGGCGCAGTTACGACGCATACAAGGGAGCTTTTTTGCGAATTTAAGTTTTGTTTGATGATACATGCCAGAGTAGGGAAAGGACATCCCGAAATGATACGCGTAGGGAAACGTTTTCTAAAACATTCCTGAACAGTACCATAGTTGTTGCTTACGATAGCATTCTTTTAATAGCAACACAGAGGAGACTTACCTATGGCAGATATACAGACACTTTTATTAGACCTGCAAACCGGAAAAATTGCCCGTCGTGATTTTATTTCGCGCTCAGTCGCTCTTGGCCTCTCTTTCTCTACCGCGTCCGCGCTGCTGGCCGCCTGTGGCTCAGGAAATTCTGGCACGACAACGGGGGCGGCCTCCAAAGATTTTACCTTCACCACAAACGCGACGACGCCCGACGAGAAGAAGGTAGCAAAGGCTCTCGTAGACACATACTCCAAGCAAAGTGGGAGTAAGATCAAAGTTAACTATGTTCCTGGAGCAGACTATCCCTCGGCGATACGAACGTATCTCTCTTCAAGCATTCCACCCGATGCGCTCGCCTATTATGGCGGCCTGCTCTCTCAGTTCTTTATAGGTAGAGGGCTTATCCTGGATATATCGGATATCTGGGAAAAGAACGGTTGGGCAACCGCGTTTCCACAGGCATTTCAGGGGACAAGTAAAGGGAAGGATGGTAAGTATTACTTTCTGCCCCAGAACTGGTACTGGTGGGCGACATTCTACCGCCCAAGCACGTTCCGTAAGCATAATGTGACGCCACCCACGACGTTTGACGAACTGTACACCGTCTGCAATAAGCTGAAATCTGATGGAGTCGTACCATTCGTAGTTGGCGCACAGGCACCCTGGACACTGGCAGGGTGGTTTGATATCCTGGATTTACGTATCAATGGGCCACAGTTCCATACCGACCTGACAGGCGGAAAAGCTCATTATACTGATACCAAAGTTAAAAAGGTGTTTGGCATCTGGCGCGACATGATTAAACGCGGCTACTTTACCAAGAGTGCTTCCGCCTATACATGGGATCAGCAGATACCACCACTGGTAAAAGGTGAGGGCGGCATGTACGTGATTGGTCGCTTCATCTATGACTCATTCCCAGCCGATGCTCAATCAGACCTGGACTTCTTCTCGTTTCCCACCTATGACCCGGCAATACCAACGGCGGAAGAAGCACCAGTGGATGGCTACTTCATTCCCAAACACGCGAAGAATCAGCAGGCGGCGAAGGATTTTCTCTCGTACCTCGGCTCGGTGGATGGCGAAAAACTCTTTGTCACCTCTGGTGGTGGTGCGCTCTCCGCGAACACACAAGTGCCAAACAGCGTCTACAGCAAGTTTGACGCGAAGGGTGTTGAGTTTGTTAAAAAGGCCAGCGCGGTCTCTCAGTTCTATGACCGCGATACCGACGCAACAGTATCAACGCGTGGCATGGCCTTCTTTGGACAGTTCTTCGACAACCCTGATCTGGACTTAAACAAGGGCCTCTCTGACCTCGATCAGTTCGCGCAATCTATCTACTCGAAACAATAGGAGCAAGCAAAGTATCGAGAGACAAGCGTTGAAAGGAGAGGTGCTTTCCCTGATAAGAGCAAACCGTTGCACGGCTTCGGGGAAAGCACACGACACATACGAGATGGCTACAACTGACATACAGGCCGAGGTGCCAAGCGTTCCGAGCCACCAAGCAAACGCGCGTCGTAGAGTGAGTCGGCATTTTAATTTCACCCCCTGGCTCTTTCTGGCGATTCCTCTTCTCATTTACTTTATATGGGTGATTGAGCCGCTTTTCTATTCGTTCTATCTCAGCTTGACTGATTGGGATGGTGTGACGAATCCTACGTTCGTCGGCCTCAAGAACTATCGTACCTTGTTACAAGACCCTGTTCTCTATATCTCATTTCTCAACAACCTCAAGGTGCTTTCAGTATTTTTGATTGTACCAATCGCAGGCGGCCTGAGTCTCGCGGTGCTGTTCAACAGACCCTCACGCACGGTAAATGTACTGAAGGCAGCTATTTACTCACCGATGGTGCTCAGCTTTATTGTGATTGGCTTGATCTGGTCATGGTTCTACCTACCCAACGAGGGCGCGTTGAACACACTTCTACGGGACGCAGGTCTAGGATTTCTCGCGCAAAGCTGGCTCAGCAACGCACATATTGCTATTTTCAGTGTCACCTTCGCCGCGTGCTGGCGACAGATTGGCTATGTCATGTTGCTCTATCTCGCCGGACTAAACACTATAGACCCGACACTGGTTGAGGCCGCGAAAGTGGATGGCGCGAACGGTTGGCAGGTGTTCGCGCGGATTATCTTTCCACTGCTTGCCCCGATTACGACGATTATCGTTATCGCGACTATTATTGATTCGCTGCAATTCTTCGATCTCGTCTTCATTATGACTAAAGGCGGCCCTGGCTACGCCTCAACGGTGCTTGCGAACTTTATGTTTACAGAGGCATTTACCAATTTCCGCTATGGCTATGGGGCGGCAATCGCGGTTGTGCAGTTCCTATTAAGTTTTGTCTTCATTGTGCTTTATCTGACATACATGTTGCGGAAGGGGGCCGATACGCTATGAGTATGCCGTTAGAGTCTAGCTTGACAAAACAGCAAGCGCGACCTCGCCATATTGAGGCACAACGTATAAAACACAACTGGCGGTTCTACATCTTCGCTATACCTTTTACGCTGCTATGGCTCCTTCCAGTTTTTGGCGTCATTCTTACCTCTATTCGCTCAAAAGAAGACATTCTTTATAACGGCTATATCGCTCTGCCTGCACATATTACCTTCTCGTCATATATCGAGGCATGGGTCGCGGGCAACGTGAGCGTCTATCTGCTCAACAGTTTTTTGATTACGATACCCGCGCTTTTCGCGACCATCTTTCTCTCTTCTCTTTCAGCATATGCCCTTGCACGTATCCGCTTTCGAGGCAGTCGCTGGATTTTGATGCTGTACATTTCGGGCATGATGTTGCCATACCAGATTATTATTTTGCCCGTCTTCCAGCTTAGCGTCGCACTGGGCGTTTATAACACGCTCTGGGCGGTTATCCTGGTGCATACCGCGTTTCAGATGGCTTTTTGTACCTTTGTATTGCGAAACTTCATGGTCACGCTCCCCGGTGAGGTTATGGAGGCCGCACGTATGGATGGTTGTACTGACTTTGGCATCTACCGCCGCATCGTTATGCCTCTGACTCTGCCAGCACTGGCGGCTCTGGCGACCCTTGAGTTCACCTGGATCTTCAACGATTTCATCTGGTCGCTCGTCTTGCTCCAAGACGACTCGCTGCGCCCTATCACTGCTGGTCTCGCGACCCTGATCGGGCAATATAACACGAATTGGAGTGTGGTCGTGGCGGGTTCACTTATCGCCAGTGTGCCAACAATGATTGTTTTTGTGCTGCTACAACGCTACTTCATTCAGGGCCTGACAATGGGTTCGGTCAAGTGAAGGAGTCCAGATGTTTGTGTGGGGTTCCATGAGAGTTGCCAACGCGAGTGGGAACGTGCTATAGTGTGTCGCGTGACGAACATCAGCAACTTGGAACGTAGGAAGAAGATTGCAGCATGGCCTCTCAGGGATCGCGACCTAAACCGACAACTCGTACAACTCCACCACTCATTCAACTCACCGCCAATCCGCAGCAGATCGCCGCAATCGCGCACACAAATGGGCCGGCAGCGTTTGTGGCGGCGGCTGGCACCGGCAAAACGACGATTCTGGTACAACGTCTGGTGCGCCTGATTGCCGATGAAAAGGTAGCTCCTGAAGCGATTCTCTGCGTTACGTTTACTCGTGCCGCCGCTGACGAAATGGAGAAACGCGCGTTAAAAGCTCTTAAAGGGCGCGGCTTCATCGCAAAGGATGTCAAGGGGTTGCGCGTCGTCACTTTTCATGGTCTGGGACACCATATGCTGCGCGAGAAGCTCGAATGGACGCCGCAAGAACTTAATCAGCATCTCATCAGTGGCGAGCCACGTCAATGGTTGGCGGAAGACATCATTCGTCCCTGGCGTAGTGATCGTTCGCGTGGTATGAACTGGGAGGTTGAGATCGCCGACTTGCTCAGCGCGGTTGACCGAGCTAAAGAAGCAATGATAAAGCCCGAAGCCTCGGCAGACTTCTTCCATTCACACCTGTGCGTAGAAATAGACCTTGCGGAACGCTATCAAGATTTTTTTACGCGCTACGAACAGACCAAACGCAAAGATAAGCTATACGACCTGTCCGATCTTATCTACGTTCCCCTGTCGCTACTTGAGAGTAGCCCCAAGTTTCGCAAAACGTGGCAGGGGAAATACACGTACTTGCAGGTTGATGAGACACAGGACACCAACCCGTCGCAATACAAAATGATTCAGCATATCGCCGCGCCAAAAAATAATGTCGTTGTCGTTGGCGACCCCGATCAGGCCATCTATCAATTTCGCGGTGCAAGTCCAGAAGCCTCTATTCTCTCGTTCAAGGAGATGTACCCCAAAGGCATCATCTATCACATCGAACATAACTACCGTTCGACGCCACAAATACTCACTGCTGCGAACAAGCTGATTGGACACAACGAAACCACACCCGGCTTTGAAAAGGTATTGCGCCCAACGCAGCCCGATGGCGGCCCCGTCACAGTCACCGCTTACGAGGATCAAGAACGCGAGGCCGACGGTATCGCGACCCGCATAGCATCGCTTACGAAAACGTGGCGAGAGCAACACGAAGACCTGTCGTTTCAAGATATTTTTGTGCTTTCGCGTACAAATTTTCATCTCGCCTCGGTTGAAATCGCACTGGCCCGCAATGGTATTCCCTACCGCACAGTTGGCGGCTCGTCGTTTTTCAAGCGTAAAACCACCCGCGACATACTGGCATATCTTGCGCTACTCGACGGTGTGCGCGTTCATCAGGAGTATCTCGCGGCCCGCACCAGTTCCACGCCACAAAAATGGGACGACGTTTTCACGCCAATTCATTGTGGTGAACACAACATGGCGTTCCGGGCGGTAGCGAATATTCCTTCGCGCGAGTATTTCGCTCACACAACCAAAACCTCGCATCGCTTCACGCCTATGTTCTTTGGCACACTTATGGCTCATGCGGGGGGGCGGCCACTGCTCCAATACTGTGAGGAACACAGCTACACAATAGCGGCGGAGTACCAGCTTGGCGTAAAAGATTTTGTTGCACTCATTCAGCGTGTCTATAAGCAATGTAACAATAAGCCTGCGCAAGCCATCACCCTGCTACGACAGTTCGCCTACGATATGCACCTGCGCCACTGTGATGGTCGCCACAACGAGAGCGAGGAGGAGACCGAGACAACCGCGCCGAAAGAAGAGGTCAAGCTAGAGGGTCGCTATGACGAGTTAGAAGAGTTGGCGCAGATTGCACAGAGACATCACACGATACGCCACTTTCTTACCGCGATGACGCGACTCAAAGAACAGGCGGAAGAGAGTAGTAAAAACAAAAGGGATTGCGTAAACCTGATGACGATTCACAAAGCAAAGGGGTTAGAAAGCCCAGTTGTCTTTGTGCTGGGTCTCACCGAGGGCATCTTTCCACATCGCCGCTCCTATACGCTGGCAGAAGACGGGCCGATTGTCCCCACGGGAATAGCTGAGGAACGCCGTCTGGCGTATGTTGCGTACACGCGAGCACAAAAACACCTCTTTCTCTCGTCTATTTTACGGTATCGTGGCAGCGATGCCATCGCCTCACGCTTCATCGAAGAGGCGGGACTGACGCCAATCGATGAAGATGGCGTACTCAATCCCTACCTCTTCCATCATGACGGAACTATTAGAGAGTTGAGTCCACTGGTGACGACACCCACGTTGTTTGAATAGTGACGCTGTTATTATACTTCGCACCCTTGCGCTACTTTTTTGCGGTTTCTGCGCCTTTATCGAGCATTGGACGAAGATACAGATAGAACGCCTGAGCCGAGCGCGAAAGCTGTTTCTCCGCACGCCGAATAAGGCTCAGTTGGGGACGCAGGTCAAGCCCGTCAACAGGCAAATGAATAAGGTCTCCATTGGCTACTTCACGCCTCACGGTGAGGTACGAAACCATTGCGGCTCCCACACCGCTCATGACCATTTGCTTGATTGCTTCGTTGTCTGTCAGTGTTAGCAGAGGTTGGACTTTCACGTCATAGCGGTGCAGCGCGTTCTCAATAACTTCGCGAATACCACTTCCCTGCTCTCGTGACAAGAGTTCGCGGTTCGCGAGCATTGCAGGCAACACAATAGGAGCCTCATTCCAATGGTGTGTAGGTGCAACAACCAGAATAAGCTCATCATATGCGAACATCTCGATGTGTAGCCCAGATGGAAGCTTCGCGGGGTCGCTTTCCACCAATCCGAGGTCAAGCTTCCAGTTCAGCATCTCTTCCACAATCTCGCGAGAATTGAGAATGGAGATATGAAGTGTCACCTGAGGATAGCGTAGTCGAAAACGCGCCACGAGTGGCGGAAGCAAGTAAACGCCCGTTGTTGTGTTAGCCGCGATTGTAACCTCACCCGCGCCAACTTCCCGCACGGCATTCAGTGCCTCATCTAGTTGATGTTCAAGCGCGAATATTTGCCGTGCGTATCTCTGCACGACACGACCCGCATGTGTCAGCGCGATACGCCTTCCCTGTCGTTCAAGCAATTCTAGTCCAATCTCCTGCTCCAAACATTGAACAGTTTTCGTTACTGCGGGTTGACTTAGACCTAGTTCCTCAGCTGCATGTGTCACATGCTCTAGTTCTGCTACCTTTAGAAAGACGCGTAGGTTCTGTAAATTCATCATCCCTCCAGAGTAGTACGCTCACCCTTTCTCAGGAGAACATAGCACTTCCGTGATAATAGAAACAAGTACGAAAGCATCCCGCATAGTGTATAGTCTCGACAGCAAAAACGCTTTATGGGATAATGCAAATACAAACGCTTTTCCTTGTTCTATACTGTCTACTATACCTGCATTTTTTACAGAATAGTGCTTTTTCAGGAGATACACTTTCATGGCAGCATGTACTCGCTGTGGCTTCCAGCTAAATGGGACGCAAACTCATTGTGAACATTGTGGCATGTTTTTGCCAGCACTCGCCGTATATAATCCAGCACAACCTGAATATGATGTCCCACCACAGGCAATATCGTATCAAGAACCTAAATTTGTGGCAGCACCTCCACCTCCTCCGACAACATCCTCTCTCATAAGAGGAGTACAAACGTTCTTCGCCTTCATTGGACTGTGTATCGCCGCGTTTGGTGCCTTTTCCAGCCTGAGTGAACATATAGATGTCGGTATTGCCTTTCTGCTGGGACTCGCGATACTCGTTGGCGGTCTAATCTACGCATGTCTACTACTCTTTGTGAAAAAAATGCCGCCACATCTACGACAATGGCAACGCCTCGTTGGTTGGGTGGTCGCAAGCTTCGTTTGCGTGGTCATGCTCTTTGCGACAGCCATACTCTTTCAAGCATCTAAACCTGCAATGGGCGTAAGCTTTGGTACAACGTTTTTCCTCTATGGTCTTGTGCTAGCTACCCTCGCCGTGTGGTAAAAGGCATTCCCACTGAGTTGCGATGGAAACGCCTCAAGATATATTCACAAGAGACGATGTACAAGAACAGAGCATCTTTTTATCGTCTTTAGTATTCAAACAGCGAGGATTATCTATGCAGCGCATCTCTTTCCAGAGCCATGTAGCGGTTTCGCTCTTGCTTCTTTCATTCTTTGTGCTTACTGCTGGTGGCTTCCCTACCCCCCACATGCCGCAACGACAGGTGAATACATCACCGCAAATGCCGAGTATCTACTATGGTGTTCATGCGACAAGCTGGCTACGCAACCTCACCCCCGTTACAACTTTTGAGCAAGATACGAAAAAGCCCGTCTCTATTGTGATGTGGTATCAGGGTTGGGGCGCGGCAAAAGAGCGGGAATTTGAGCCAAGCTGGATGGATAATGTCCGCTCGCATGGCTCCATTCCTTCTATCACCTGGGAGCCACAGGACTACACGAAGGGCGTAAATCAACCTATGTACTCGTTGCAAAGTATTCTCAATGGCTCGCATGACGAGTACATCACGCAGTGGGCGAACGCGTCGAAAGCATGGGGCCATCCCTACTTTCTCCGCTTCGCACCAGAAATGAATGGCTACTGGTTCCCCTGGTCAGAGCTAGTAAATGGGAACAAAGCGGGGCAGTACGTACAGGCATGGCACCATGTTCACGACATCTTTACCAGAGCGGGGGCAACAAACGTGACATGGGTCTGGTGTCCCAATATCGCTTTTCCTGGCAATATTCCAATGGAAGAACTGTACCCTGGTGCCGCATACGTTGATTGGATGGGCATGGATGGCTACAATTGGGCGTATGTGGGTGCGCGCCACCAACCCAAAACCTTCGCGCAGCTTTTTCAGAAAACCTATAGCATTTTCCTCAAGATGGCTCCCAACAAGCCAATGATGATTGCCGAAACAGCCTGCACAGACAAGCAAGTCAATGAAGCGGGGTGGATTGCTGACGCCTTCACGGTGCAGCTTCCCAAATACTTTCCACAGGTCAAAGCGTTTGTCTGGTTCAATCAAAACAAAGAGACCGACTGGCGTATCGAGTCATCAGCCACCACACAGGCCGCTTTCGCTAGTGCTATCGGGTCAGCACGCTATGCGACCAATGTATACGCACACCTGAACATCTCGCCTATCCCAGACCCACAGCAGGCAACATCGGCTAAACGATAATCCTCTTCTCTCCTCTTTTCGTTAAATGGGTTAGAAGATGCATCTCTTCTAGCCCATTATTTACGTTCGGTACTTCACCGATATTTGTGTTACCTACCAGGGACAGGAATTGGCGACAGAGACAGTTTCCCATAGGCGTTTGTCGCATAACGGTTAGAAGAAAGTGCGCGAACAAACGCTGTCTGGCTCCTTGCCGAAGACTCTGCCCGCCAATCGGTCTCCTTATTTTCGTTGAACCAGATTACCGCCCTGACCCGCGGGAAGTATTGGGGAAGCTGCACCGTGAAGGCGTCCGTTATCCAAGCCGCTTTGTTGCCGTGCTGTTCAGCCGATGCTGTCTCCGCGATCATCAGTGGTTTGTTGGGCGCAAGCGTAGTAACATCGTTATATGTCTGGCGAAAGACTTGCGCGAATGACTGCCAGCCCTTTCCCGCTACACCGCCCCAGTTGTAGCCATCTATGCCCACCCAATCCACATATGCGCCACCGGGATAGAGTCCTTTAAGGGCAGTACCATGTACAAATTCTGTATTTGGTGACCAGACCCATGTTACGTTTTTCACGCTCAGTTTTGCGAATATATCGTGAACGTGGTGCCATGCCTGCACGTACTGCCCCGCTTTATTGCCGTTCGCTGACTCTGACCAGGGATACCAGAAACCGTTCATCTCATGAGCAAAGCGGAGAAAGTAGGGATGTCCCCACGCTTTCGACGCGTTCGCCCACTGCGTGATGTACTCATCATGTGAGCCATTGAGAATACTTTGCAACGAGTACGTAGGTTGATTTACGCCCTGTGTATACAGCCAGGGTTCCCATGTGACCATCGGAATCGAGCCATGTGTACGCACGGTATTCATCCAACTTGGCTCGAAGTTTTGTGTGCCATCTTGCATCCCCCAACCTTGATACCACATCACAATAGATGCAGCTTTATGGGTATTTTTTTCAAACAAGGCTACCGATGCACTATCTTGTACGCTCCCCGCCACATGTACACCATAATATACTGCTGATTGTGTCGCCCCCACTGGAGAGGTTTTTGGCCCCAAAAACAGCAGCAAAAGTGGCAAAAGCGACAGGAGATAGCGAAATTTATGTACTGGCGAAAGATTGTACTTATGTTGCATAGCATACCCTCGTTCTGACAATAGCGTGAGAAGCGACAAAACATCCATGCATATTGCTCGCTGTATCAATGGTAGAGAGTACAGTTCGCAAGCTTCTGGTTTCACGAAAACATACACATATTTATCTATGCAAAGTATGGTAGATTTGGAGAGGGAAAGGAAGGGAAAGAGCGTTGCGATGTAGTTGAGATGTGGTTATGAAATATGTTTTACACAACGAGGACGACAACGCGGTGGTTGTCGCCCTCTTGCGCCATAAAAACACGGATAACGTCACGCTAATTTTACGGTATACCATTGATGAAGTACGCCGGCAGCAGCACGCTGATTGGGTTCAAACCATTGAAAAGACCACGCCCAGAAGAAGATGCCAGTGATAGACGAGTCATCTACACTGTTCATCAGAGCCGCGCGGTATGCCGCCGCCTGTTGCTCATCATCTATCGCGGAGTGCGTATCTTTCTCCCAGGGGTTATAGAGAGCATCTGAGCTACTGCGGTATCCAATCTCCGAAATTAAAACAGGTTTCCCAACCTGCCGCGACAGCATATCCAGCTGCACTTTAATCTTCGTGCGCCATAACATTGGCACAACATTTGGGTCAAGTCGCTGCCGTACTGTCGTTAGTGGAAAGTACGTTGAGACACCGATGTACGCGAGCCGTGCGTCATGCATCCATGCTTGAACAGGAATAGCAACGGAAGACCAATTCATATCATAGGTCAACAGTCCCGAAAACGTGTCACGTATCTGACCGATCAGATGTTCCCATACAGATGGCACAACAAATTGAAGATTTTCATACTCGGTTCCAATCGCCAACTGTTCCGCACCCGCCGCTTCCGCCGCCGCAACATAGGGTTGATACACACTCCAGTAGCTATCAAACCATTGCTGGGCCTCCACCGTTGTCGCGAAACGAATATCGCCACACCAGAGTAGCGCACCTTGTGCATTTACGCCTTCTACGGTCAACAAAGGCACAACAAAGACATGGTAATGCATCGCACGAGCGGTACGTATACCCTCTGCAAATGCTTCAGGTGTTGGCGTCTTCTGGGTAGTTCGCACCGTTGTCGAGGTAAGCGACGATTGATAGAAATTCACAGTCATCTCTATCCATTTGGCCCCCGTCTGCGTCTGAATGCCCTGCAAGCCTGCCGCCCAATTCTTATCTTTAGCACTATATGCGGTAGTGTTCCACTGTGGAAATACCATGCCCGCCTGAAATGTTGGTCGATGTATCGGCTCTATTGGCTCTACCACCTGACGGGGTGGCGTGATATATGCGGCAACCGCCGACCAGGGATTCGCGCCACTCAGTAGCACGAATTGCAAGTAGATACCCAGTGCCAGCACAAGAACAAACACTCGTAGTCGATATCGTGTAAAAAATTGTCCCATTACAATCCCCTCATCCCCTTTTCTCTTCTCGCGATGCTTTATTGGCTCAAGCCGTCTTTTAAGGGCGTGACCACCACAGATGGTACTTTCGCGTATAGCCCTTTATCAGCCGCCTTTGTCTTAGGCGTCGGTTGCCATGTCACATCGCGTTTGCCTCGTGTCCATTGCACCACCGCCCAGAAGCCGGCGGTGCTTTCAAGAATGCCAGCAATCGGCGCGACTAAAATCACCTTCGCGCCCTCAACCCAGCGTGCGCGATGCGACATCCGCGAGTCTGCAAGGTTGTACCACGTCCCGATGAAAATAGAGTTTAGCCAAAGAAAACCAACAATCACCATCCAACACATTACAGGCAATGGCAGCGACGAAGATGTATGCCGCGTAAGCAGGAGCAGACCCTGATAAAAGAGATAGAGCAGGGAGACTGTTCCTGTTGGCAAGCCAAGCGCGAAGGTAAAAATACGGTAGCGCGTTCCCCATGTCAGATGTAAGCGCAACTTGTACGGCAACTGATAAAATTCTGGCATCCGTCGCATCATTTCCATACCTTGTAATACGCCAATAATCCAGCGAAAGCGTTGCTTGAACGCGCTCTTAAATGAAAAGGGCGGTTGTTCTAGCATCACGCATCCGTGCCAGCCGAAAATCTGTGGGCCACGTTTCAGGTAAGCAAGCACGCCGAACACATAGTCTTCCGAGATGAATGGTTGCCCATCCAGATTGCCAATATCCCAGCCTAACTCGTTTTCTAGCTCCTCGTCAATCACAAGATTGGAGCCATGCAGGTGCAATGGTGTGCCGCTCTCCATCACGTCACGACACTCAAAGCACCCAATAGGACGGTTTGCCTCCATCGCGCGGCAGATCACGCTCGCATCCCGGTATTCCAGTGGATAGTAGATAGGCCCTTCGGTTAGCTTTTTATCTGTGGTCGCGAGATAGAGAATAAGCCGACGCAGTTCGTTTGGCTCCATGACGCTCTCTTCGTCATAGTGAACGATAAATGTTTGACCAGATTTCCGGTTCATACCACGACGGCGCAACTCGACCATGTAGTGTAAAGCACGAGCTTTGAGTTTTGTAACCTTTGGCGTCTGGTACTCGGTTGGACAGGGTAAGACAAATCCTTGTACGCTGACAGGAACCCATGCGAACTCGCGTTCCAGTCGTAGTTTTTGTTCAAGGGACTCCGTGACAATTTCAACACTTACTCTGGTCTTATAAAAACCTGGGTCTTCTCTCACCAACTCGACAACATGCTGAATGCCGCGTCGGATAACCTCTGTACTCCCAACAGAGCCGCGCGTCGTTATCTGTATTTTGACAAAAGGAATGTACGGGAGAGTTTTAAGCTCTGCCGTTGAGACAGGTTCAAGCTGTCGATATCGCCGCCAGTGAAAGAAAAAGCTATGAAAGTAGGAGAGGTAACGCACGCCAATAATGCTGATAAGTGTCACAATTGGGTAGCCGATGTACCGTCCCCATTCTATTATAGGTGCAAAATGGCTCATGAGACGTTCTTCCCCTTTCTCAAGAAACCTGGTTCTCGCGTGATTTCATTGACATGCTGCGATACGCCCGCACACCAGCAGTCGCACTACTTACATGAGCGCGACGGAATGCTTGTGAGTCGCCTAGACGTACTGGCGTTTTTTCCCGTACAGCCTGCTTCGCAACACGCTTTGTTGTGGTTCTCATGAGAATAGTACAAATGGCGAATTCGCCGAGTACCAGTATCTCGATTGCGACAAGAAAACGGTTCCATGTTTCGGGCAAGAACGCCCCCAACATGACCATAAGCGGTATAATCATGTACAACACAACAATTACTGAAGCCCCGGCGGTGTATACAATAAGCTGCGGTATCTCCCGCAAGGCGTCCCTTTGCTCCCCTAGAGCAAGCGAGGCAACAGCAGTTACACGCTCTGTTGGCAATTCGCACATATCCTCGTCCAGAATTACGTGTAACTCTTCCTGAATTCCTGAACGTGGCGATTTGCTTGAAATCAGCGTCGGAAGCGGTGATTTATGTACTAGTTTGTTCGTGTGTATATCTTCGTCAAGGGAGCCACTGGTACGTGCGGGCAGCGTCAACCGTTTGTACCGCGTCTGGTCTTTCTCTTGATGCACCTGGTCAGCTGCAAAATCGCGTTGCATACATGATCCTTCTCTTAAAAAAATATCCGATTCTATCGGTCAAAAGTAGCCTATTTTTGTAAAAATAATAGGGAAAATACTTCTGGTAGGAAAAAGGAAGATTATGAACAGAGGAAGAAAAAACGATAGACCTGAATGTACTACCCCTCACCATCCACATCCCCCCGGAAACTGGATGAGGGAAAAGTTTGCTCTTTCCCTCTAAACCACTTCTACTTTCAGTATAGCAATTGTGTCAATCAAAAAGACTACATATCTCGATATGTACTACAGCTATGACTCTCCGCGTAGGCTCTATACAAACTGAAACTTTTCTATTTGAAGAGACGTAAAAGCACCAGGAAGACCCGCGTGTATCGCTATAGATACGGTAGAGCAAACAAAACGAATATGATGTGGTCACGTCTACTAATTACCTTGTTAGACCCTTCTCAAGCGTCTCTCTAGTGAGTAAGTAGTATCCCTTACCTGGGTAGCATGACAAGTGTCTTTGTGTACGAATTTTCTACACAGGTACTTCATGCGGGGACGAAGAAGCCAGGAAATATCAGGTTCTCACCTGAGAAGATGTAGGGTAGATACCCGACGCGAGAAGCGAGCCAATATTCTACACTATACTATACACATAAAAATATGAAGTACGTATGTATCAGTGCTCTAGTGCCAACGAACACTGAACGCCCAGCCATATAGAGTCCGACAAGCTGATTTTGTCGGAAGAGTTTCCTGAAGGGAGCATGGATTTATGGCTATTGTTAATCCGATCAACGACGTTCGCAGAACAAGATTGAATACAAATACCGATACCCTAGATGTGTTTTCTTCTGCCATTTCTTCTGCCTTTGAAAAAGATACATCGTTTGTCATAGAGTCATCAGAACGTAATACCGAACCACTTGCGAAAGTGGGCATGATATTAGAGGATGACGTGCTCCCAAACGACATAGAAGATGAAGTCGGAGAAAGCGATACGGCTCGCACACGCGCCACACGAACACTAGTAGCGCGGCAAGCAACTGGAAACGAAGATGCGTTTCAAAGCTATCTCCGCGATATTCGCGGCCTTGGTCTGCTTACACACGCAGAAGAAATAGACCTTGCACAACGGGCGGCGGCCGGTGATGAGCCATCACGTCGTAAGCTTATCGAGTCGAACCTTCGGCTAGTTATAGCCATCGCACGTCGCTACACGAGTACCGGCGTCCCCCTGATTGACCTTATTCAAGAAGGCAATCTCGGCCTGATGCGTGCGGCGGAAAAATTCGACTATCAGCGCGGATGTCACTTTGGCACCTATGCCACATGGTGGATACGTCAAGCCGTGAGCCGCGCAGCAGGCGAACAGTCGCGTTTGATTCACCTGCCAGAACACGTGGCGACCCGTTTGCGCAAAGTACGTCGTATCGCGGCACAACTCTCGCAAGAAAATGGGCTTGACCCGTTGCCTGAACAGATCGCCGATGCGTGCAATATCGGTGTGAACGAGGTGATAGACCTGCTTGGCGTCATCGAACAGCCCGTTTCTCTCGACGCTCCTGTCGATGAAGAAGCGCGCTATTCGCTAGCCGATACCCTTGAAGACAGCACGACACCAGCCCCCGCCGAGACCGCATCACAACACTTGCTAGGGGAAGAACTTCACCGCGCACTGGCGATGCTGACACCCCGCGAACGAGCGGTTGTCACCTTGCGCTACGGCATTGGCGACGGGCGCAGCCGTACCTTGCTTGAGGTTGGAAAAGAGCTAGGTATCTCAAGAGAGCGTGTACGCCAGCTCGAAGTTGTTGCGCTTATGAAGCTTCGTAACGTCAATGGAAGCCTCTCACTCCGCGAGTGCGTATAACGACGAGGAGAGAAGAAGACAGGAGAGCAGGCCAGCATATGTACATATGCTGGCCTGCTCTCCTGTCTTCTTCTCTCCCTTATAGTCCTATCACCCTCGACGCTCCCCTCGCTTTATGCTATACTACGCCTTGACAAAGTACCAGAGGCAACACAAAAATACCTGCAAAGCACGTTTTGTAAGAAAATTGAACAATGCACACAAAAATCACTATAGCGCAAAGCCCTTCACAATGTGAAGACGCAAGAGTACGACAAAGTGTTGTGGTACATGCTCACGCTTTTACGCCACTACTTGAAAGCATTGTTGTTCTAACGCTAGCATTTGTCGCGTTTCTGCCACGTCTGTTGCTCGCGCTACAGCTCGATATGGTTACAGACGAGGTGGTCTACATTATCAGTGGCAAGATATATCTTCCGCTCTTAGCACATGCAAAAATTGGTGCTAGTCAATGGAACTACAATTACGAACATCCTCCTCTGGTGAAGTTGCTCATCGGAACTACTATCTTTAGCAATACAGCTCTTGGTCATCCCCTATCAGAGTTGGTCGCGGGTCGCTTACCCAGCATCTTTATGGGAACACTGCTGATTGTCGCAGTCTATTTGCTTGGACGCGCTCCCTTTGGACGCTCAGTAGCACTTACCACCGCGCTGTGTCTTGCAATGAGTCCCTGGCTTGTGTATTTCAGTGCGCTGGCATACCTCGATATGACAATGACAGCACTTGTTACCATCGCGTGCCTGCTCACCTGGCACGCACTTCATCGGCCCTGGCTCTTTATTGTGATCGCGCTCTTCCTCGCGCTAGGTACCGCCAGCAAGTATACCGCCACTCTTGCTATTCCCGGTATCATGCTTTTCACCGCCTACTATTTCTTTATCATTCGTCTCTACATGCCTGTTACACAACGTCCTCATATTCCCTGGCTCTGGTGGCTAGCGTCAATATTGCTCGCACCTATCGCGTTTTTTATCGCCGACCCCGCCATCTGGCCTCGCCCGATAGATTTGCTCACACGTAGCCTTATCTTTGAGTGGAATCATTCGGTTACTGGACACCTGACGTTTCTCGCTGGACACTACAACCTTCACGCGCCTCACTGGACTATTCTCTATATCGTATTCGCAAAAATGAGTGCATTTGTTACAGTACCTGCAACATTTTTCGCGGTCTATGGCCTTATACAACTGGTTCGCTTTCATAGAAAAAAGGTTTCAGCAACTGAAATCACGGCAACTGCGTTTCTCTTTTTCTGGTTACTCTCTCTTGTAAGCATGTTTAGTCTCTTAAATATCGTCGTTGGCACACACTATCATCTCCCGATAGCTGTTCCTGTCGCGCTTGCCGCAACCACTGGACTGGCTAGCATCCTACGCACGCTCTATAGAGAATTGACAACGCCACGCGCGGTAATGGTGGTAGCTACACCAGCACTTTTGTCAACACTCCCACGCTCCCCTGCACCTTTATATCCATTTATAACTATCGCATTACTGTTCTTCGTACTTGTCATGCCTCACTTGATTGGCTTGACAACAACATATGGCGCGGAAGGCTACACCAGCGAGTTCTTTCAAGGCGAGGATAGCACGTTGCAGGTTGCCTATCCCGGTTATCGGGAAGCGGTTCAATGGATCGCCACACAAACGCACGGGACACAGAAGATAGGTCTGGCAATGCTTCCAGGAACCTTAGAAGATCGAAATAGTAATTCATCATGGTATAGTTACAACAGAGACCTGCCCAATAGACTCAAGCTGAATGAGGTACACAACGGAGATACATACACACAGTATGACTATCTTGTGTGGCCCATGCACCTGGTGCAACGTGGCTTTGCCTTGCCAGACAGATGGAGTGAGAACGTGATCTATCGAGTTACGGGCGGGAATACTACCTATTGCTATGTCCTTGCACACCTTGAAACGCCATAAGGCAACTATCTCTCAGCAAGCGAACTTATGCTCAACTGAAGGTAGTTGTATGTCTGTTTCTACTAAAGGCTATATGAAAAATACAGTTACACGTGATATTGTCGCGCTCTTTCTTGCCACTCGTCTGCTCCTATTTATGGTTATGTACTTTGGGTATATCCTGCTTACTGCTTCCAAATATTCAAGTACACCAGTAGACACAGCGACGTTTTTTTCGCTCTGGAAGCACTGGGATGCGACATACTATCTCTCTATTGCACAACATGGCTATCGAACACCCTATGAACTAGCGTTCTTTCCGCTTTTCCCTCTATTGACAGCGATTGTTTCCTATCCCCTCGGTAGTTGGAGCTTTCTTCTCGTTGGGACATTGCTTAGCAATGCGTCACTCCTTGCTGCGCTTTTTGTGCTCTATCAACTCGCCACCGAAACATTCGGCGATACAGTTGGAAGACGCACACTTCTCTATCTCTGTATCTTTCCTACGGCATTCTTTTTCTTCGCCGCGTATAACGAGTCACTTTTCCTCTTGCTTACGGCAGGAACATTTCTGGCACTACGTCGCCAATGCTGGTGGCTCGCGGGGCTGCTCGGTCTGCTTGCCGCACTGACACGCTCAACAGGCATCTTTCTGGTTGTTCCCTACCTCTACGAGTTATGGCTTGTACGCAAAACGGTACTTACCACTCTCAAGGGTAGCCTCTTTGGACTGCTACCTGTTGTCTTGATACCACTCGGAACACTGCTCTACAGCCTCTATTGCTGGCATGTAAGCGGCAATCCTCTTGCCTTTGCCTCCGTACAAGCACATTGGGCCAGGCAATTCTCATGGCCTTGGCAAGGTATCTGGCAAGCACTTTTTGAACTTTTCTGGAATCAGCCATTTGGCTCTTTTTTCGAGGTACATACTCTGCTCGATCTGAGTGCGACGCTTGGGTTTCTTGTTTTGCTTATTCTAGGTTGGCGAACGGTACATAGAAGTTATATGCTTTGGAGCGCGACACTCCTTTTCTTTACGAGCCTGTCTTCGTCGCTGGGGCAACATGATGCGCTTATTTCAAACCAACGTTTTGTGCTGGAACTCTTCCCATGCTTTATCATCTTAGCAGTGCTGGGAACAAAACATCCACGACTCCATCAAGCAATACTCCTCCTGTTTCCCTCGTTACTCGCGACATTAAGCCTTATCTTTATTATGAACCTGTGGATGGTATAGGATGAAAAAGTATGCTACGCTACGTCCGTTTCTTGTCAGTATGGGAGCGTTCGTCTTATGTATTTTGGCGACAGGCGCACCACTGGCCCGACTCGCAGGCACAACGATGCTTGCGACACTTCCCACAAGTATGCTTTTAACACTTGTAGGGACAAAGCTTCCCGCCGATCTGCACCTCACCAGCAACACACATGCATCACAGGTTACTACCAACTCGCTTGAATTTTTCGCACTTACACTTCTCGCGTATTTCTTCTACACGCTCTGTGCGTACCTCGCGCAAAAATATAGCAAAGGGGAAGCGTCTTCCGATGCTATTACGCAATCACATAGTATCAGAACATTACTGCGGCTTATCTGGATAGGGGCGGCTCTCCTAAGTGTTATCTATGTGCTGATGCCTGCGGTACTTTCGCGCGATGCTCTCGTCTACGCAGGATATGGACGTATCATTGTAGCCCATCATGCCAACCCATATTACGTGCCGCTCTCGGCATTCCCACATGACCCGCTTCTTCAGCTCGACGATTGGCGCGATGCATTGGCAGCATATGGCCCGCTCTGGTTACTCGTATGCGCTCTCTCTACACTGGTGGCGGACAGTTCTGTGTTACACTATCTTTTCTTTTACCGTATTTTTGGACTTGTCGCGCATCTCCTCAATATCTTTCTCGTTGCAACTATTCTGCGTAAAACGGGACGTTCACACACACTCATCGTGATGGGAACACTGCTCTATGCATGGAATCCGCTTGTATTACTGGAGAGCTGCATGGGCGGACATAATGATAGTGTGATGGTATCGTGTCTTCTGCTGGGTATACTATTTTACGTTCACGCTGAGCAAGACAGATTTACACATGCACGTTTGTATCTGTTGCCAATAATTGCATTCACCTGTGCCGCACTGATTAAATTTACGGCCGCTCCCGTCATCGCGTTTTATCTTGTACTTCTGGCGCGTCGTGTACTACATATCCAGGCAAAACTTGCATGTACTCTGCCTCTACCATTCATAAAATTGCGTAAGGTGGGAGTTGCACTTCTCACAAGCACACTTCTGGTGGTTGTGCTTTATATACCTTTGTGGGCAGGACACACACCACAAGCAATAATGACAAGTCTTGGTTCGCCGCCATCATCGCACCTAGCATTTGGCTCAACATTGCTCGCACTACAAAAAGTCGCGTTACATCAGCAAAATAACGTTATTTTGACTTTCTTCAGTAAACATAGTACATGGAATATCATAAACGGTGTGGTGGTCGGAGCCGTCTTTTGTACGTGTGTACTCTGGTTATGGCGTAAGCCCATGTTGCGTACAATGGTGTATGCAGCACTTGCAACGCTTGGCGCATTGCTGCTTGTCACACCCTGGTTTTTCCCCTGGTATGTTTTGTGGCTTGTCGGGCTGGCAGCCACCAGTTTGCCCGAACATGGTACAAGAGTTGGACGCGCACTTATACTGGGAGCTTTGACGTTCTCGGCCTCGGCATTCTTCCTCTATCTTTTCAGGGGCTACCCACCCGTTGGAGACTGGATTGGCTTTACCAGCCTCACAACGATTGGGCCACCGCTTTTTGTCTTCTTTGTTACCCTCTTCATTAAATCAGCAAGAGTTGAAGAAAGGCAACAAAAACAGGGAATGGGACGTGTTAATCCGCCTGTCCTATAGATGCAACTGCTTCGCGTTCCTCGATTTGTAAAGTGGGAAGGGTCACTGGGACATTCTTTCGATACACCGTGTAGTGATACAGAAGTGCGAGCGTAAATGTCATAAGTAGCGCGTTACGGCTAAACACTACTGGATGAAATGCTGGTACGCTTGCCACCTTGACAAACACGGTTGACGCAAAGTAAATGTAAGGGAATATCCACGTTGTGAGTGCGCCAATGCCTGTCCAGCTCAGTAGCCAGGGCCACTTGCTCTCACCAACATAGGCCACAAATGGAATAACCCACAGGAGATATTGCGGGCTAAAGACTTTGCCAGTACAAATCACGACGAGCAGGGTCAATACGAGCGAGACAGCGAGCTGAATTCTGCCACGCCATTGTAACCAGCAGGTATAAGCAAGCCCAACCAGTAAGAGTGCCGTCATCATGAATGAGACGATGCCGGAAAGCGGACTAAGAACATTCAGTGAACCATATGTAGCTGCATAGTGAAGCGGGAAGCCGAAAAAACTTGCCAGCCAGAGCACAGATGCCGCCGTAGACTCAGCCTGTACAGGTCTGTTTCCAAAATACCCTAGTGGGCCAAGCGTCCCCTCGATACTCAGGTAGAGCGAGAGCAGGGTTATAGCTCCACATACAAGCACAAATGCATCAAGCCCACGCCACCATTTCTTCCATAACATATAGCGTGATTTGTGTTGAGCAATAAAAAACGCTGGGACAAGCACTATCGGGTAGAACTTGAACATGGTCGCCACAGCAAGCATAGCAAAGGCCCACCGCCACTGTCTGCGTTCCGCGCACAGTAACGCGACCAACGTAAAACCTGCGGGTACGATATCGTAGCGGGCCGCAGCCGTTGCCCAACCGCCAACAATAATAAAGAGCGCGAACGCAAGTGCGGCCTGACGCGATCTCCATATTTTGAGCATGAAGTAGATCGTAGTAGCAAACATCGCCATTGCGACAGCGAACGCAAGCTGATACCAGTGCGCTGATGTAACAAGCCCAAAGGTAAAGGGGAGAAGCGTCAACAAAGGATATTCATGTGGCAGAGCATGAAATGGTTGTGTCGGCGATTGTGATGCGACAAAGTTAACGAGCCAGTGCGGGAAATTATGCGCCTTCATCACCTGAAGCATCGTGCTCATCGTAATAAAAACGGTGTCAGGATGTGTTTGTGTAATAAATTGGCACTGTATTGCTGGAACAGGCAATATCTTTAGCGCAGCCACACCATGCCAGAACGCGACAGAGTAACATTCATACTTGCCTGGATCAGTGTACCAGGTAAATAACTGATCGGCGACTCCACAGTATAAGAGAAAGCTCATTATGAGCACAGCCCCTACATCTATTAGCGTAAGTCTCTTTACCATATTTGCCCTAAGTATATTATTGAAATGTACTAGAGTGTGACACTACAAAGTACATGTCTACGTCAAGAGAAAGCGCGTCCCCTTATAAGGACATACATTCATACGAGTGATACGTCTAACTGGTCACAACACGGCTCGATGGTTTCTACGCAATGCGAGTAATGCTCTCTATAAGCGGTTCCAGATGGTAGTTGGACTCAATGGTGATACTCTTTCCCTGTGCCGTTCGTATAGGGTGTAGCGAATGATCTTTTAATCGGGAGAAGACGCTATACATAATCTTATTTTTCAGCAAAGGATATTAGCATAATGTTTACCTCGTCATCGTTAATGCAGTTGTTAGAGAATTATGGCTATCTCGCTGTACTTATTTTTGTTGCCATCGAAAGTACAGGTATTCCCTTTCCAGGCGAAACAATGCTCATTATCGCGGCGGTCTATGCTGGCACAACGCATCACATCTCGATTCTCTTTGTTATCACTGCGGCAGCAGTGGGCGCAATACTTGGCGACAATCTTGGCTTCTGGGTAGGACGCGAAGGTGGCTACCGACTTCTCCGCCGCTATGGCCGCTATATTCGCCTGGACGAACGCAAGCTTAAACTCGGACAGTACCTTTTCATGAAGCATGGCGACAAAGTAGTCTTCTTTGGCCGTTTCATCGCGGTCTTACGTGCATGGGCCGCATTTCTTGCTGGCACAAACCGCATGAAATGGCCCAATTTTTTGCTCTTCAACGCGCTTGGTGGTATTGTGTGGGCGACGCTCTTTGGTCTGGGGGGCTATTATCTAGGTGATAGAATACACTTGTTGACGGGGCCACTGGGCATAGTGGCAATAGTGTTAGCAGGACTTGTTTTTATCGCGTTTTTCTTCTTTCTGCGGCACAATCAAAAACGGATGGAGGACGAAGCCGAACGTGCCTTACCTGGGCCATTAGACGAGCATCAGCACAAGTAAAACAACTGTACAGTGTAAAGGGAAGGAAACATTCATGTCTCTACAAGAACCAATGCGGTTGCCAGACTCAATACCACCGACACAGCCGGACGTTGCTCAACCCCTACCACCGCCGGAGCCTATTCCACAACCAGGCCCTGAACCACTCCCACACCCAGCATCAGAGCAACCAGTTGAACCGACGCCAGAAGTTCCACCACGTATGGCTCCAGATATTGCACAACCGCTTTCCGACCCTACTTCTATCTCGTCGTCAGAGGAACCTTAAACATACTGATACGTTATGGTGCAAAGATGGTTCTTTCGCGCCATATTTTTTCGCGATGCTTATACTTATATTGACAAGCAATCCAGTAAGCATATCAACATTCGGAGAGATATAGCAATGGAACAAAAAATCATGTGACCATTGACTTTTTTGAAAATCCATACTATACTGTCATTGGTTACTAGACAGTATAGTATAGCAATGTTGCACTATCTATTATGGATATCTGAGGGTGTATATACATGGCAGAAGTCCGTCTCTACAAGGGCAAAAGTAGCGGGAAAGAGCGTCTTATCCAGGCGGCACGCTCACTCACGCACCAGACTGCTTTTGATGAGATCACGATTGATGAGATTGTCAAAGCCGCCGATCTTTCACGCCCTACATTCTATTATCACTTTTCAGGTGGTAAAGAAGAGTTACGAGAAGAGTTAGTACGCTATGGCTATCTTGGCAATGAACCGGTTCGCGATATACGACAGGACATTGTTGAGGCGGCATTACGCGTTTTCGCGCGTTCAGGCGTCTCTTCTGCGACACTGGACGATGTGGCAAACGAGGCTGGCATCTCACGCGGTACAGTATGCTGGCATTATCGGAGCAAGGATGACCTGCTCAAAGCCATCATTCAGCATCACGAAAGTTACTCATCGCTCCGTCAGGCTCTTGATGGAATAGAGCAAGACTTACAAAATGGTGTACAGCTCGACGATGAAACGTTCTTACGCCGTATCGCTGGTGGTTTCTATGACTCGCTCACGGTTCAGTGTGATCTTGCACGCCTGCCCATTCTGCTGCTGCATACTCATCCTGAAGCGGCACATATTCTTGCGGACAAGATTGTCAGAAGTCGCAAGCATATTACGGAATATGTACAGAAGCGTCAGGCGGAAGGCGCGTTCAGCAAAAGCATTGATGCCGCTTTTTTTGTGCAGATCATTGCTATGTCGTTCTTTATGCGTGCCGTGGGTCGTGGACTACATGATCTCTTGCCATTCGCCCATCTTTCACGCGAAGAGGCAATTAATCAACTTGTTTCCCTCTTGCTCTATGGCATAGTGGAACACAACGCAGCCAGACCATGCACAATGCTCCAGTTGCTCAAAGACGAGTCGTGAGCCACAAACGTATTCAGCAAGTACGCGTTTCCTTTCTATGTTTTTGTCTTTTAGTAAAAGGAGTCTCCCAATATGCAAGCGAGTGTACAATCTACACGGCGCGAGGGAGGGCTGGCATATAAATGGGTGGTGGCAAGCGTTGTAGTCTTCGGGGTGTTCATGAGCATTCTCGACCAGACTATCGTAAATATCGCTATTCCACGCCTGCAAACGGCCTTTGGCGCAGATATTCACAGTGTCCAATGGGTGCTCACGGCATATATTCTCACGCAGGGCGTCATCACACCTACGGCGGGCTACTTCGCGGACACACTTGGTACAAAGCGATTTTATATTATTTCGCTTGCGGCCTTCACCGTTGGCTCGGTTCTGTGCGGCCTCGCGTGGAGTCTGCCAGCACTCATCTTCTTCCGAGTGCTACAAGGCGCGGGTGGAGCGGCCCTGTTTCCGTTGTCAATCACCATGCTCTTCCGCGAGTTTCCGCCACAAGAGCGCGGCGTTGCATCGGGTGTCTTTGGCGTTCCGGCGTTATTAGCTCCAGCAATTGGTCCTACGCTCGGTGGCTATCTTGTTACCTATGCGGGTTGGCAGTCGATCTTCTTTATCAACTTACCAATCGGCATTCTCGCTATTGTGCTGGTCAGCATTTTTATCCGCGAAACACCAAAACAAGTGAACCAACGCTTCGACTTCCTGGGCTTCTTCTTTGTAGCACTGGGACTCGCGGCGGTTCTCTATGGCTTGTCGGACGCAAGTACTGATGGTTGGGGATCTGTGACGGTTATTGGCTCTATTGTCGGTGGATTAATCGCGCTCACGATCTTTGTGTTCGTTGAACTTGCGATTGTACGCCGCGAAGGAAGACCACTTCTCGATCTACGTCTCTTCGCAAATAGACCTTTCACGTTAAGTATTATCGCGAGCCTATTCGTCATCTTCAGTCTCTTTGGGGGCGTTTTCCTCTTCCCGCTCTACCTACAGAGCATCCGAGGCCAGAGCGCGTTCGAGGCTGGTGTAATCCTCCTGCCACAGGCATTAGCGGCAATGGTCAGTACAATTGTTGGCGGACGCCTTGTGGATCGTATTGGTGTACGAGGAGTCATGATTCCAGGTCTGCTCGTGCTTGCGTTTGCAACATGGCAGCTCTCGTTTCTGTCGCTTTATACATCTTATGGCTGGATACAGTTCATACTCGTCATTCGCGGTATAGCACTCGGTTTGTGTGTACAGCCCCTTACCGTTGCGGGACTCTCGGAGATAGGCCCACGCCAGTTGGCACAAGCATCGTCGCTCAATACAGTGGCACGGGCCATTGCTAGCTCGCTTGGTATCGCAATTCTCGCAACACTGGTACAAACCCAAACAAAAATTCATGCAGGGCATCTTGCACAACAAATTACCCCTGCTTCACCGCTTGGGCAGTTACTGTTCCGGCTGCAAGCCCTTTTTGTCTCGCGGGGGGCTGACCTTACTGCGGCACGCGCAAGCGCACTACAAACAATTGGTCGCTTGGTGCAGAGACAGGGCTACATACTCTCGATTCAAGACGCCTTTACATTCAGCCTAGTAGTTACGTTCCTGGCAATTGTGGCAGTAATGTTCGTGAGTAAGTCCCGCCGAAAACCTACTGTACCAAGTGCAGCGGCATCCGAAGGTGCTGAGGAGGATACATCGCACCGTGCGATGGTATTCGCCGAATAACATGAAGGGGTAGCTTTTCTACCTCTGACGCTTTTCCCTTTTATTCTTTACTATAGATGCTTAGGAGCTATTACAAATGCGTCGTATGATTCTTATCCCCACTCTCGTTACCCTGGCCTTCCTGGCTATTCTCGCCGGTGTAGGCTACTATGCATATAACAATTACACTTATTACCAGACAGATGATGCTCAGGTTACAGGCAGTATTGTCTCTGTCAGTGCGCCTATGAGCGGGCAACTCTCCGCATATACCATCAAAATTGGTCAGGTAGTTACCGCTGGACAGGTCATTGGTACAATTACACTTCCATCTGCTGCGGGCGCGACCACAGCAGCAGCACCGCGCACAATGGATATTACCAGCCCCATTGATGGTACGGTTGTGCAGGCAACGGCAGTACAGGGCCAAAATGTCGCTCCTGGCCTTACCATTGCACAGGTAACAAACCTGGGAAATCTTTCTATCACGGCCTACGTCGATGAAAACGTCATCAACAACGTTGCCCCTGGCCAGAAGGTCGATCTGAAAATTGACGCGTACAGCGATACAACATACAGTGGCCACGTACAACAGATCGTTCAGGCAACAGCCGGTTCGTTCTCACTCTTGCCAACACAGGACAATGCAAGTGGCAACTTTACCAAAGTCGGGCAGCGCATTCCCATTATCATAACGCTCGACAATAACGGCGGCAAAGACATCGTCCCCGGCATGAGTGCTGTGGCTATCATTCACATCCATTAGTCGTGCGTGGGAGAGAAGAGGCGGTTTTCTCTCCCCTACAACGTAGGGGGTACACCATGAATACACTCATTATTGGCAGCTTATTTGCGTTAGCACTACTCGCGCTCGTTGCGTTGGCATTTGTTATAAGAAGCGAACCGCGCAGAGCAAAGACACGTACCGTCAAAGTGGAAGGCGAACCAGCCAGAGCAGCTCAGGCAAAGGAGGCAGCGGAGATCGCGGCAATAGGCGTGCCAGCACAACCAAACCTGTCGGCTTCAAGAGAAGAGATGTCTTTAGAAGAGGTAGAGGTCTCACGCTTCCCGCTCACAAACGGCTCATTTCACAAGCTTTCTACTGAGCTACATGCTTTACACGGGCAAGCACAAGAGATCGAGCATCGCTTGAGCATTCTTACAGAAATGGTTGAACGTATTGAAAACAACCAGAATACCTACACCAGTATCGAGGAGGAAGCCGGATATACCCATACCGCAGAACAGGTATCTGTAAACTAATGCGTCAAACAGAGAGCCGAAATGGCTCTCTGTTTGACCATAGGGCGAAGCACACAACAATCACATACTATCACTGGCAGGTATATCCGCAAATCCTGGCCCTCCGGCGGCATGACAGATGTCAATGCTTGCCTGACGCCCTGTACGCCCTGGGTACTGCTGCTCAACCGCTTGACGCAAAGCATCAATGGCATTGTTGTACACAAGGTTGATTGTACAGCCACCAAAGCCACCACCCATCATGCGTCCACCCAATACACCAGGGGTACAATGAGCGATTTCTACGAGCACATCCAATTCATGACAACTTACCTCGTACTCATCCCGCAATCCCGCGTGTCCCTGCCACAATATCGGCCCAATCTCTTCGATTTTTCCACGCTCCAGCAGGTTCACAACGTGTAACACACGTGCGTTCTCAGCGATTATATAGCCGGCCCGGCGTTGCAATACATTCGGCAAGGCGTGCTTGTATGTGTCAAATTGGGCCTGTGTGACATCACGCAAAGATACAATATGTTGCTCTCTGCCTTGAGCGTCCCTCGTGCCAATCAACTCACGCAACACAATCACTGCTTCTTCACATTGTCTGCGCCGCTCGTTATATCCTGAGTTCGCGAGTTCACGGCGCACCCCGGTATCGATCACGACCAGCGAAAGGTCGGTTTCGGCAAAAGGAAGATAACGGTATTGTAGAGAGCGGCAATCAATCAGGACGGCTTTTTGGGGTTGACCGAGGCACGAAGCGGCTTGATCGAGAATACCACTTCGCAAACCTGACGCGGCATGTTCCGCACGCTGACACAGTGCTGCGACCTCCATTAACGTCATAGTCGCGCCTTCGCCACCAACCGTGATACGTCCCTGTGCGAGCCACGCGAACAGTTGAACGGTTGCGACCTCTAGTGCTGCGGAAGAACTCATTCCTCCGCCCAGTGGTACATCCCCCCCAAGCACAGCATCAAAACCGAAGAGTGGTAAGGCAAGGGCAGCGAGTTCTGATGCTACAGCCAGCACGTACCTGGCCCACGTCGGCAATGTCTGCCTTTGCGACTCGAATGTTGTCGGTAAGGCTTCCAGCGAGATTTGCGCGTACTCTTTAGCATGTTCCGACCAGAGTCGCACAACACGATCACCACGCCGCCGTCCCGCGAAGGCCGCGACACGATCTACCGCTATTGGCAAAACAAACCCTTCGTTATAATCTGTATGTTCCCCAATAAGATTGACCCGCCCCGGTGCCCACGCTCCCCCTAGGGTGCTTGTATAAATACCGTCTTCCTCTTTAAAGGCTATAGGAAATTCCTTTGCTGCTTGTAAAGAGGGTCGAGGAATCGTTCCCATGTTTATTCTTCCCCTATCGTTGCGATTGCTTCGCGCAACTCTTGCGCTTTCTGAAGCGGTGCGGAATCGTTCGTCCACAGTCCCCAGATAGACTCGGACGAGGCCGCGAATTTCAGCTTGCCCGGCGCACGTCCAATGGCGAGTATCTCAACATGCAAGTGAAAGCGTTCGTCGGCAAGTTGATGAATACCCAAAAGGTAGGGCATCGGTGCCATAGCACCATCAAAAAGCGCGTTATAGCCACGCGCGACCCGCAGCAGTAAAGCTGCAAGCTCGCGCAACTCCTCGTCTTGCATCATCGCGAGGTTGGCAACGTGCCGACGCGGGTAAAGATGCGTCTCATAAGGGTAGCGCAAATACGGGGGCAAAAATGCTTGCCAGTGCTGATTTGTGGCAACCTGCTGCGGCCCATCGCCTAATTCTTCTCTGATACGACAAAACGGACAGCCGCGTCCGGCCTTACTCTCTTGCTCGACAGTCTCCATCTCACGTTCCAGCGTCGGCGGTATAACAGATACCCCAAAGGTCTGCCCATGCGGGTGATGTTGCGTCTGCCCAATGGACTCGCCGTTGTTCTCAAAAATCATTACAGCCGGGTAACGAGTGGCAAGATCGCGGTAGAGGTCACGCCATAAACGCGTCACCGCGAAGACTTCAGCCACCGTTAGTTGTGAAAAGATGCGGTGGTGGTCTCTATTATAAATTACGACATACGCCTCACCCACAGGCGGTTGTAAGGGCGGAAAGTCGTTTGGGTGCAACCATACTTGTGTCTCAGGCCCCACCTTGCCTTCGGTGATATCAGCACAAAAAGGACACGCCGTTGTACCTTCACGACGGCTCATACGATGGGGAGCATTGACCAAATATTGCCGTAGGATAGGATTCCAGATTAAAGGAGTTGTCTGTTCCATATATTCGCTATATCCTCTCAAAGAAAACTAGAAATGGTGCGTCTGATCTCCCAGCAAAACACAACGTCCCTGACGAGCCAGAGATGCCAGTAGCTCACCTTTATCTTCCACCCGTGTATCGCCTGTATATAGCCATTCATCCCAGGTCGCTTTATCCGTGAAAATGGCCCACGCGACTGGAGCAATTGTGGCTTTCACCACGCGCAAAATTGCAGATGCGTGTTCAAAGCCTGGCTCCAAATTCGCTACGGGCGGCAACGTTTCGTCTATGAGAGCCTCGAAGGTACGAACTGATTGTACTTCACCACACACGATTTCGCAGATGCAACTCAAGACAACTTGCTCTTGAAGCTGCTGCTCATCGCTTACAGACCAGACACCAGCTATAAGGGTACAATGCATGGGAAGTGGAGAGAGCAATGCGGTAATCTGCGCTTTGTTCCAGCCATGCCAGACAAAGCTAGTATCTTGTTCCAGTCGCGCGGCGATCATAAGTAGTGGACGTATGGCTTGCCATGATGAAGTGTCCCCATCTATGATCTGTAATTCTTCTGCTAGCACAGTTCTTCCTCACCAGCTATTTTGTTTTCCTCCTCATGATACATTACGGTAAAGCTCATGGTATACTAGATACAGAGATTTCCCTCGCAAAAGTGATTTGGAGACACTTCAAGAGGTTATTCATATGATAGATACGTTTGTTTTTTTATTTGTGCTTGGTGTTCTTGGCCTCGTTGGCATCCTGACCCTCCTAACACTGACAGGTATGGTTCTCTATACGTATCGCGAGTGCCGTGTGGGAAGTTTTCGCTGGCACCTCCGTAATATACGCCTGAAACAACTCTCCGCCCTTGCTTGTATGTTTTTTATAGCGATGACGGCAAGCTATGGTGTTTTACATGAGGCCTGGGCAATCCTCTATATTATCCTTGCCTTCAAAACAGGAACATGGTGGGCCAGATACGCAGTCAGCCAGAGAACATGATACTGTCCCGCATATAATCGCTGGAGAAATTTGCTTAACATCTCAATAGTAGCAAATTTGGGCGGAATGCGCTATAATTAGGGCTACTGTCTGTGGATGACTCTAGGCGTAGAGCGGCTTCATAGCTTTTTCTGCCTTCAATGTGCTATTATCCTTTAGCTTTTGTAATAAGTGTATCTTTCTTATTTTCAAGCTTCTATTGCTCTTTTTGCTCTTTTTCCAATTATTCCTTGGTACTCTTGTAGTAGAGGTAATTTGGTAGCCTCTAAATCAAGCCAAAACCTTTTTACTGCGCTTGTGTCATTTGTTGGCTCTTCCTGAAAACCTAAATCTTTGCAGAGTTTAACGCCATCTGGTGTTCTGCTTGTTGCATAAATCCTCTTGACAATGATACCTTGCTTGGCAAGCTCTTTTAGAACCTCGTAACCTCCTGATATTAGTTTCATGCCATATGATTTACTTCTTGGTAGTCCTTGCCTTGCTCCTATTGTTAAAAAGACGTCTTTGGCTGTCGCTGGTGTAAAAGGTAGTATGTTTTCTGGTATCATCACGCTCTGATGCATATTAACAAACATAGACGTAGCTTCTTTTGCGTGTCCCATTAATACGTCTATCGCTTCTCTTCTCATGGGTACTAATGCTATCCATCCTACTATGAGTTCGTCCTGTTCTACTATATAATATGCATCTGGATTTCTTTTCCAGCACGCTAGGCGACTCTCGTAACTTGGTGTGGTACTCGTGCCAAAAAGGGCTATGCCTAAGTCTGCTATGCCCTGTATATCTTTCTCTTCCGCTCTTCTAAACACTGAAGAGTCGGATGTATATTGCAGGGTAAACATTTCTCTTGCTAAGGCCATTCTATCTATTTCTGCTTTTGGGTAGTATCCCTCAGTAAATCCATCGGGGACTACTCTCTTTATTTTTCCTGTCTTTGCGAGATTGAAAAAAGTTGCGCGAGGCATACCTAGTTTCTTAATAGCTTCTGTAGCTGTATAAAAGTTTTTTGGGGCTTTCACTGTTTTAGTCATTTTCTTCCTCCTCGTTGATATTATCTCCTTGCTATTATCTCACATTTTCAGGCTTCTTACTAGTCTTTAGACTCTTTATCCTAAAAAGACTTGACAACGCCATAGCCATATGGTATATTTTCTTTAGACTCTTTGAACTGTAAAATCCGTATAGATGCTAACCAGAGTGTTGACTCACTCCAGTTAGCGAGAGTAACCAGTAGTGCGCTGCTTAGCGTTTAGGCTCCTCGGTGTCAGTATGCTGCATCGGGGAATGTGTGTCAAACAGACAAGAAGGGGATA
>JBBQVS010000007.1:0-90314 GCA_038211295.1 Ktedonobacterales bacterium
TAAAAAGTTCGCCCCTTCTCTTGCATTAGTAATGAGCGTCTTTTCCTGAGACATTTCTAGTTTAAGTTCGTCGTTCAGGAACGTACTTATTCTTTTCTTTATCTCCTCTGCTTCCTCCTTTGACCCTGAAAAGCCTAGTAGGAAGTCATCGGCGTATCTTATGTACCGTAGTCTTCTAAAATTGGGGTCTTTTGGGTCGGATGATGTCATTGTCCTTGCCTTCTTCCGATATTCTTTGGACTTCTCAATCTCCCCTTTGCGTGCATAGTAGTTGGCCTTGTTAATTAGGCTTTCGTACTCTTTATTTCTCTTTCTCTCGGCCCCTTTGGTGTTTTCGGGTATAATTTTCTCTTCTATGAACTTGTCCAATTTATCAAGGTAGATGTTACTTAGGAGTGGGCTTATTATCCCCCCTTGCGGGGTTCCACTGTAAGTCTTTTGATACTTCCAGTTTTCCATGTACCCAGCTTTTAATAGCGTTCTAATCAGTCTTGTAAACCTTTTGTCCGTTACTTTTTCTTCGATTATTTCAACCAATTTATCGTGGTTTATATTGTCGAAGCATCCCTTTATATCTCCCTCTATGAACCATTTCACTCCTGTCCACTTCTCTTGTACCTCCTGAAGGGCTGTATGACATCCCCTATTTGGTCTAAAGCCGTGGGACATGTTGCTGAACTGTGGTTCATAGAAAGCATTGAGTATTTCTCTCATTACTTCCTGCAACATTTTATCCGACCATGTTGGTATTCCTAAGGGTCGGATTTTCCCGTTTTTCTTTGGTATTTCTACCCTTCTGACGGGTTTCCATCTCCATCTTTCGGCCCGAATTGCTTCTATTTGGTTTTGGATTTTTTGGAGTGACATTCCGTCCACAGTTTCCATGTCAGACCCTGGCGTAATTGCCCCTTTGTTACGGTATATTTTACCGTAGGCTTTGAGGTATAGCTCCGGATTGAATAAGAGTCTGTAGGCTCTGTCGAGAGTTTTACCATCCTTTCCTAGCTTGGTTAGGGACACTGTTACATCATCAGGTTTTTGCACGTCTTACACGTCCTTTGTTTGTCTTTGTGTCCTAAAATGACTACCCTGACTCTCGGTTGAGTCTCTCTCCTCCCTTCGGAGGATGCCCTGTTGCATTTCTGCTCGTGGGGGTTCTCAACGCATGGGATTTTCTCCTTTAGCGTTTTCCTGCTTGTCTACAGCGACATGTATACCTGACTTAGGTTGCCTTTTGACCCTTTAACGCGTTCACTACGCGCCGTCAATCGGGGAAGGTTTTTCCAGACGTAACCCGCTTTCTGGTATCCCGATTTTATCCCCATATAAACAGGTTGGGAATAGATAAATCCTCTATCTCCGTGGGTCTCGGCTTTGACAATTCAGTCTAACCATATCAGAAGGGCTTGCACGTTCTCTTGTCTACCTGTTTTCGACATTACGCGCTTTTACGTCGTGCTATGTTCCCTTAGGTATTTCTACTTCCGGTAAGACGTCTGCCCTCACAGTCTTTGCCTTCGGACTGGGGAGTATTCTCCAGTGCCGCTATCCTTCGCAGTCGCACGGTTACGGGATTTGAACCCGTGGTCTCAACTTTGGGAAAGTCGCATGTTACCGCTACACCAAACCCGCACGTCTAATAAAAACGAGTATAGCCGATACACAGGCAAATGTCAAGCTTTTTCTAGTCGCTTGTTGCACACGCCCTGTACAACATTCTGTGATACAAGGCGGCACAAGATGCTATAACTTCTCACTAGCAACGCGGAAAACAAAGGAGAAGGGCCAGTCATTGAATAGTTAGACTAGCCCTTCTTTTTAGTTTTTTCCTGCTGTGATTTCCGCTCTTTATAGAACGATTTTGGCTTTGGACGATGTTCGCCATCCTCATATGCGGCTGGTGCGGCGTCTTCGCGGGAAGCGACTTCTGCCTCATCGCGCTCACTTATCAACACCTGTAAGTCATTATAAATACTGTAGTTGTCGCTCACTTCGCGCATACGCGTAATGTGGCGCAACACCTGCACCAGAGTGGTATTGGTTCGATCATTTTTCATAGGTTCTGCTCTTTTCAGCAGCATCTCTATCAGGTCCATACTATCGTCATGAGCACCAATTCCTTCAAGACGCTCACGCACCGTCACTAACTGCTCGTATAAGTTCACGTCGTAGTCCCTCCTAATTGACACAAAGACACTTTTCTACCAGCGTATGGTAGCATAAGGTCATGTATAGCGTCAATCTCACTATGACCGATGGAGTGCGGATGGCGGTTGTTGCCCATCAGGTAAAGCCACGAAGAAGGTCGCGCCCTCACCGCGCACACCCGCGCTCTTAATCCAGATACTGCCGCCCATTGCCTCGACAAGTTGCCGACAAAGATAGAGGCCCAGACCTGAACCGCGCTGTGTATTGGTAACAGCGTTTGGCAGGCGTGCGAATTTCGCAAAGAGTTGTTCTTGATCCTCCTGCGCAACACCATCACCCCAATCACGAATAGACACAACACAATATACTGCGGCATTCGCGTGTGAGAAAAAAGCTGTAGCGGGAGGGAGTTGCTGTAGAAGCACATCGCGGGTAAGAGATTCCGCCTGAATGAGGATATCTGTTCCGGTGGGTGTATATTTGAGCGCATTGCTCAGGATGTTGAGGAGGACTTGGCGCAGACGCCCCTCGTCGGCATAGATGGAGGTTTTTTCATCTACGGCCAGCTTTACGTTTCTCTTTTGGCGCAGCAACGCAGGCTCCAGAATACTTAGTACCAGCGCGAGCGCGGATGTAAGTGAGACGTGCGTGAGGTTGAAAGCGATCTCTTTCTGGTTGATACGGCTCGTATCCATCACGTTGCCAAGCAACAAGATAACCTCTTCGGATGCTCGACGCGCATTTGTTATAAAGCGCAATTTATCGTCTTCGCTCAAGCGGGCGTGATGCGTTGTAAGCAGTTCCAGGTATCCCTGAATGGCGGTTAAGGGGGTACGCAACTCGTGCGATGCCGTCATAAGAAAATGATTTTTCAACTGCTCAGACTCTTCGGCACGCTGTACTGCTTCGCGCTGCTCTTTATAGAGACGCGCGTTTGCAATCGCGATACCCGCTTGTATGCTAATTTCGCGTAGCATGTCCACCTGCCGTTGTGTGTACGCGTGTTGAGTGTAGCTTTGCACGGAGAGCATTCCCAGTGCTTCCTCCCCAAAATGGATGGGAACAAAGAGCAACGTTTCGGATAAGCGCATAGTGCCAAATACATCGTTTTGCCCTCGCTTATCTTCTACATTGGAAAAACTGCTGTACTCTTCTTGTGTGGAAAAAAGAAATACCTTCCCCTCTTCCATCAAGAGCTTGCGAATCCATGACGCGACTTCCTGATACTCTTCGGGAGCGTACTCTTTCTCCTCGTCAATGAGATAGTCGAACGCGAGTTTATCATCTTCGGGCCTGTAACGCGCGATAAACAAAGAGTCGGTTGACATAATGCGCCGTACCTGTGTGTAGATGGTTTTGTAGACGAGGTGGAGGTCGCGCAACGCATTGGGTGAGAAGAGCGTGCGTCCAATCTCGATAAGGGCCGCCCGCTCTTCGCTACTCTTACGGGCGGTCTCGTAGAGCCGTGCGCCCTCTATTACAATTGCGGCCTGATTCGCGAGCAATTCAAGGCAGAGCATCAAGTCTTCATCCGGACGCAAACCGTCGAGCGGGGCATCAGGGGTTAGAAGTCCCAAGAGTGTGTTATCAGCACTAACAAGCGGAACCATAATCAGGTCAGTTGGTTGCCACACAGCGGACGAGGTAGGCGGAGACGTTTTTTGTAGCTCATCACCAACGATAATAAAGTGGTTCGCGAAATGCTCGTCTTGCCACAATGGTGACTCGGTGGGAATGAAATAGGAGTTACTAATACGGTACTGTTCATCAATGGCACGCGAGGCAATGCTGTTAGGAAGAGGATGTTGCCACAGATACACTTCATCTTCTGGCGAAAGACCATGCGTTGCCTGAACTTGAAAAAGTTCGTTGGCATCCACAAGGTATAACGCGGAATAGCGAAAGCCTAACGCCTCACAGGTCGCGGTGGCAATATATGTCAAGAGTGTGTTGACATCCATTTGTAGACGGAGGGCGGAGCCAATGTCCGTGACATATTTCAGCACTTCCTGCTGTCTGACGACATTAGAAGAGTGATGCACAAATGGTGTGTCAATTGAGCTTGTGTTGTCTAGCATATCTTACTCTCACTATCTCCCAACGTCTACGTACTCTCTCATTTTGGTAGTATATCATATACGCAAAACAAGGGAGTTTGTGTGGCGAGAAGAAACACTCGCATTCATCCCTTGCTTGACAGACACTCTGCCACATCTGTATACTCGACCTACAGCAATAGCAGGAAGAGACGAGATGATTATTTCAAGTACAACAAACACGAGAATCAAGCAGATACGCAGTCTTACGCATCGTCAGGAGCGAGAGCAGACTCAGCTCTTTTTTGTCGAGGGTATTCGGATTGTCGCCGAAGCGATTCAGCTCCACGCCAAAATTCAGGTGCTTGTCTACGCCCCAACGCTCCTGAAAAGCGCGTTTGGGCTACAACTGGTGCAACAGCAACAAGGACAAGGGGTAGCATGTCTTGAGGTTTCCGCCGAGGTGTTCAAGAGCCTCTCCGTAAAGGATGGGCCACAGGGACTGGGTGCTGTTGTGCAACAGCAGTGGGAGCGATTGGAGATGTTGAATGCACAAGCTGGTCTGTGCTGGATAGCTCTTGATGCGGCGCAAGACCCCGGCAACATCGGTACGGTTTTGCGAACAAGCGATGCTGTCGGGGGTGCGGGTCTGTTGCTGCTTGGGCAATGCGCGGACCCCTACGACGCGGGCGCACTGCGTGCCAGCATGGGGGCAATCTTCTCGCAACGGCTTGTCAAGGCGAGTTTTGCCGAGTTTGTGCAATGGAAACGTCAACAGGCGTTACTGGTTGTTGGCACATCGGATAGTGGAGCCGTACCGTATCGAGAGGCAACATATCGGCGTCCTCTGGTGCTGCTGATGGGTAGTGAGCGCGAAGGCTTATCAGTGGAGCAACAAGCCGTGTGTGATGCCATCGTGAAAATTCCGATGGTCGGGCGAAGCGATTCGCTTAATCTCGCGGTGGCAACAGGAGTTGTACTCTACGAGATTTTTCATCAGGTAGCGCAAACATAAAGGATTGCGCTATGGCTCTACTGGCTCTACAGTCACCATGTTGGTATAGAATGTGCTTCCCCCCGCGAAGTCCGCGAGTCTATCGGGGGTAGTCCAGTTGACATTGCGCTGGTCGGGGCTATACTGAGGCCACCAGACGGTTGCGGTTGCCAACATGCCGGGGCGCACGTCTTCGGTGACATGTGCGACGAGTTGACACGACCCACGTTCGTTGCGAATACACACCAGTTGTCCGTTACGGATAGTGCGGAGCGCAGCATCCTGCGGGTGTATACGCAGCGTTGGCGCGTGTTCTTTGGTCTTCATCGACTCAAGATTGGCGAAGGTCGAACTCACAAAGTGATGCGCCGCAGAACTGAGTAGCGGCAATGCTTCGGTTGTGACATCAACAGCTTCGCTATGCCCCGTCTGGCGCGGTTTTCGTCGCTCAACTTCCGGCACCCAATCGGGTACAGGATCGTAGCCCTTCGCGGCGGCCTGCGCGGAATACAGCTCGACCTTGCCGGAGGGTGTGTGAAAGATGCCCTTGGCGAAGGGGACGCGCTCCTCCTCGGAGAGAACAAACGGGAACATACCGTCTGCCTGCAAGCGTTCGAGGGTCAAGCCCCGCACAAGTGGACTCGCGGGAACGCTGGCATCGATAACTTCGCGCATGATGGTTTCCGCGTCGTCATGCAACCAGGACTCGTTGAAGTCGAGCGCACCCGCAAGCGCACGCAACACGTCCCAGTTGCTCCGCGCTTCTCCAAGTGGTGCTATCGCCTGCGTGTTGTATTGTAAGGCGAGGTGGCCATATGGTTTGTGAACGTCAACCTGCTCAAGTTGACTTGTGGCGGGCAACACAATATCGGCATAGCGTGCGGTATCGGTCATGAATAGCTCGTGTACAACGGTGAACAGGTCGTCACGCTGCAAGCCTTCGACAATCTTGCCAGCGTTTGGGGTTGAGGCGACGGGATTGGCGTTGTAGACATACAACGAGTAAATAGGCGGCTTCGCCTCACCCGTTAGAATCGCGCCAAGTCTATTCATATTCAATGCACGCGGTGGCGGTGGACAGGCAGGGTCGTTACGGTGTTCTATCGCGTCATAGTTCCATTTGAACCAGTCGCTTGTGCTGTACATCAGGCCACCACCAGGGATACCATATTGCCCAACAAGGGCAGGGAGGCAGGAGAGCATCCGCACCGTTTGTCCGCCGTTGGTGTGGCGGTTGATGCCATCGCTGATACGCAGGAGGGCCGGTTTGGTCGTGGCGTAGCTTCGCGCGAGTTCGGTGATGGTTTCGACGGTTAAGCCGGTAATCTCTGCGGCGCGTTCGGGCGGCATCTTCTGAATACGTTCCAGTAATGGTTCCCACCCCACCGTATGTTCCGCGATCCAGGCGCGATCATGCAAGTTCTCCTGAACCATCACATGCATCATCGCCAGTGCTAACGCGGCGTCGCTGCCAGGCACTGGTTGTATATGCTGGTCGGCGGAGCGTGCGGTCAATGTGCGAATCGGGTCGATCACCACGACACGCGTCCCGCCTTTCTGGGCCTCGCGCAGGTGTGGCATGACATGAGGCGCGGTACTCGCGGGATTGCTACCCCAGATAAGAATAAGCTTGCTCTGTGGCAGGGCTTCAGGTGAGGATGCCAGGCGTCCTCCAAGTGTAAGCGTTACCGCTTCTTCGGCGGCACTACCGCAGATGGTGCGTTCTAGCTGACACGCACCCAGGCGATTCCAGAAACGGGTGTCGGCAACTTCCCCTTGTATCAAGCCCAGGGTGCCGGCATAGCTGTAAGGCAGAATACAATGCGCTCCGTGTTGGGCGACAATCGCGGCCCAGTTGCGGGCGATTTCCGCAATCGCTTCTTCCCACGAAACGCGCTCGAATTTTCCACTGCCTTTCGGCCCAACACGTTTGAGCGGATACAGCAGACGTTCGGGATGGTAGACACGTTCAAGATACCGATTGACCTTCGCGCATAGCCACCCCTGCGTCACAGGATGATCCGCGCGACCACGCACGCGCACGGCTTTGCCGTGTTCATCAACAAGTGTCTCTAGCGCACAGGTATCGGGGCAATCGTGAGGACATGACCCATGAACAACGCGCAGATTTTGCGGCACTTCTTTGCGTGTGGAACGTGCTGATATCTCTAATGTCATGCTCTGTACTTCCTTACTGTGTGTAGAGTTGATTATGGGTTTTGATGAGCCATTCGCGAGCTATTCCCAGACACTTGTTCCCGCAAGCCATTCCAGAAGAGACTCGGACATGTGCGACGCGCCCGCCTGTTTTTGCGAACAACGGGGCAGACTACTGAGTATCGTTGGGCCATACTCTTTTGAGATGACGCGCCGATCAAATAATACAATTGCGTTGCGCCGCGTATCATTCCACGCCAGTTTATTCAACGTGCGCCGTATTCGCAGGGCAGCTACTGGCACGGTTAGCTGGTGTAGTTGGTCTGAATAATGTTCGGCACGGGCCGCGATTGGTGGATCATTGAGCACAGGCAAGGGCAAGCGCGCCACAACGACACACACGGGCGAATGCTGAATGTCTTCCATGTTCTCCCAGAAGCTGCTTGTTGCCAGCAGAATAGTACGCTCTTGCTCCTGAAACATCTGCCATAATGAGCGTGGCGAGCCGTCCATCCCCTGTCCCAACACAAGAATGCCACGCGCCTCAAGAACGGATTTTATCGCAGAATAGGAGCTTCGCAACGCGGCATGTGAGGTAAAGAGTACAACCATCTGCCCTTTGAGTGTGGTCGCAATCTGTATGAGCGACTCCTCAAGGTGACGCTGGTATTGCGGTTGATTTGGCTCTGGCACATCGTCCGGCATATATAATAAGGTTTGCTCATGATGCTCTGTCGCCACGGAGAACGCGGGACAAGCCTCGTTTTCCAGGCCGAACCGTCCACGATAATATGCGAACGAGCTATCAACCGAAAGTGAGGAACCGACAAAAACCGTGCTAGACTGTTCGCGCAGCAGTAGGCGACGCAGGAACGCCGACGTTTGGACAAGTTGTGAATATAAGACGGGTATTCCTTCGTCATGTTGGCGTGACGAGAAGAAGGGAGTCGGCGGCATACGCAACCAGTAAACGGTATCGCCCTCATTAAGCGTCATTGCTTGCTGCCCTAGCTTTTTCTGGGCGAGTAACTGTTGCGCGACTGCGGTCAGCTCTGACGCGACGGAACTGTCTTCGCCGCTGCCAACGTCGAGACGGTGACGGCTACGCTGCGTGGTGAGAATGGTTTTTTCGGCCTCATGTACAAGCTCAATCACGGCCTGCAACCGCGTCGCAGTCTGTTGCCACGCACGCTCGACCTCGATCCAGTTGCCAAGTTCCCGCGTTTGGCCCGTCAGTCGCAGGGGCAGGTCGGTGCGCTCACTGGCACGTGGGCCGCTCTGGGAACGGTTCGATGCGTCACCCTTCCCTTTCTCGCCTTTGTCACGCCCACCGCCTCCACCACCGCTGTTCGCGCTCTGCTGAATAAACTCTTCCAGCAGACGCTGGTAGGCGACGAAGAGCTTATCAACAGAGGTACGAGCCTGACGGAGAGCTTGAAACCAGGTGAGCATTCGTGTGTCAAGTTCCGCTTTAGGAATTGTTTGTGTCGTCGAGAGTCCGCCGGGGCCACGCTCATGCAGCGACGGCGCGGCAAGCGCGAGCAGACCCTGATAGCGGTTATCAGGCAACTCCGCGCCAATCGTATTGAGGAGTCCAAGCAGATGTGTACGATCAAGTTCCGCGCTACTCCAACGCGCGTTTTCTTCTTCCAAAATATCCGCGTCAAGGATGAGACGATAGTCAATGGCGGTAAGCAGAGAACGCGGGCCAGAAAGGTCGTCAAAGAGGCCCGTGTGGGTGGTCACGACGATTTGCGCGGCCTCGACGCGTTCTTCAGCGCGGCTCACAAAGCAGTAGCCACGCTTACGATACGCACAACGCTCGTAGATGGTGCCTGCTCGCTTGTCGGCGGCGGGGATACGCTCGACGCCGGACGAGATGCGCTCCCAGGCGGAGTTTTCTTGTTGCAGCAGGGTTAGCTCGCCGCGTTCACCTGTCAGGGTTTGCTGCGCCCACAGGCCGACTTTCGCAAGCCCACGCGCCTGCTCGGTAGAAAGTTCGCCACTGGTGCGACGAAGCGCGGCCCCAAACAGGCGATGCGGACAGAGGTAGCCGCCACTTTCTGCCCAGTACGCCACAGGAAATGTATGGGCGATGCGTTTCTGAAGCCGTGGGAGGGTAGTTTCAAGTAAACGCCGTGCGCTTTGTTGATTGCCACACGCGATAACGAGCCGTTTGGGTGGCTCGCCCACGTTGGCAGGCTCGGCGAGCCACTCTAGCGCGGGTAAGAGCGCGGGCGTATACTCGGTGCCACCAACCGTCACCTCTACCAGCAAGGGCGTGCGTTGCTCGAAGGCATCGCGCACAGCAGCGCGGGCAGTCTGATACCCTCTAGGTTCTGCTACTTGCGGCTCCTGTGACGCAGCGTCCTCAGGCGACGCGACCTCTGGCATAATGGAAGTTGTTGGCGGGGTGGCCCCATCGGAAGTATGAGCGATGGCGTACAGCAAGACGCGCGGGTCTACGCCTAGCTGAGTAGCGAAACGGTCTCCAAGACTACCACGTACCGCCTGCGTACCTTCTTGTTCTTGACGGGTACGTAACTCCTGACGAAAAAAGTTCAAGAGGGGCCAGCTACGTGGGGCGTCGAGGTTCGCCATATCTTTGAGCAGGGTCAGGTCAATGGTTTGGAGACGCTGATGCAGAGCTAGGAAAACATCTTTCGCCAGCACAGTGTCAACCATAGCGCGATGCCGACCAGGGGGTACGGAGAGGCCGAGAGCTTCCGCGACCTGCCCCAGCGTATAGCTTTTGAGTGAGGGGAGCAGCACGCTCGCCAGCTCGAAGGTATCGACCAGTGGGTTCGCGTGCGCGAGGCCGCGCTTCTGCAAAAAGCCAGCGTCAAAAGGGATGCTGTGACCAACGATGGGCAAGTCGCCGAGGAAGCGTTGCAAACGTGGCGCAACTGCGTCGAAGGTGGGCGCACCCGTCAGCAAAGACGGCGTGATATTTGTGAGCCGTTGCACACGGTAGGGAACGGAGCGACCAGGCGCGACAAAGGTCTCAAAGGTCTCGATCACGTCGTCGCCCTGAAATTTTATCGCGGCAACTTCAAGGATGCTATCTTGATCGACGTGTAGACCTGTTGTTTCCAGGTCGAGGGCTACGCGAATGGGTGGCTTTTTCGCCATAACTGTTCCTTACATCTCGCTGAACGACTCCAATAAATAAGACACAGGTTATTCTTGCGGGGATACAGGCCAGGCTTCAAGGAGCGTGCGTGCGTGTGCGGCGGCGCGTCCGCGATGACTAATGCGGTGCTTGACCGCTGACGGCAATTCTGCGGTTGTCTTGCCAAACTCCGGTACAAGGAACAGTGGGTCATAGCCAAAGCCGTGTGTGCCGCGTGGGGCATCCGCGATAAAGCCTTCAATTGTGCCATCGACACTTTGACAGTAGCCGGACGGTTCCGCGATGCTGATGACGCAACGGAAACGCGCGGTACGTTGTGCAAGCGGCATGTTACGCAGACGTTCCAGAATATACTGGAAGCGTTCTTCATATGAGGCGTCGGGCCTAAGAAAGCGGGCCGAGTAGACGCCGGGGACACCGCCTAGCGCGTCAATTTCGATACCAGAGTCATCGGCAAGTGCAAGCAGTTTGGAAGCACGCGCATACGCCAGGGCTTTGAGTTCCGCGTTCTGGCGAAACGTGGTTCCCGTTTCTTCGACATCCATGTCCAGGGCAATGTCTGAAAGAGAGAGGAGGTGGAAGGGCAAATCAGCAAAGATGGCGCGGTACTCCTCGATCTTGTGAGGATTGGTCGTTGCCAACAAAAGGGAACGCATGTAAGTAAGTCTCCAAACTAGGCCGAGGGCGAACATTTAGGAGTATCTTACCATAATCCGCCACACATTGTCGAGATTGGCAATTCATCCGCTCGCCGGAACGGGAACTGTCATCACAGGGGTAAGAAAAGAGAAGAAAGGATGTGAGAGAAATACTTGACAAACCAGGAACACAGGGGGTATAATCTCCGTGTTCACCAAAGTGATAAGCCGGTGTAGCTCAGTGGTAGAGCAGCATATTCGTAATATGCGGGCCGCGGGTTCGATTCCCATCACCGGCTTTTACAGAAGAGACCTCAAGCTAAAAAGCTCGAAGTCTCTTTTTTTTATTTTTAGGATGGTAACATCTCTGACCAGCTATCGGTTTTGTGTTTTTCGCGCCAGTGCCGCTTTGCATGGCAGTTCGCGCAATCAACATCGTATTTTTCTATAGTCAATCGGCCTATCGTCTTCGGACGAGGGACAAGCCCATCGCTCTTAGCGATGGGCTTGTTGACCTACCTCTGCAATAGGCCCTCTATGGTGTCGAGGACTTGTAGAATATCGAAGGGTTTGCCGAGGTGGGCGTTGCAACCAACAGCCCTGGCACGTTCCTCGTCAGCTTTGGTGACATAGGCGGTGACGGCGATGATGGGCGTGTGCTGGAAATCAGGTATACGACGTAGTTGCGTTACCGCTTCCCAGCCACTTATGCCGGGCAGGGACATATCCATCAGAATAAGGTGTGGATGGTGCGCGACGGCTTGCGAGACCGCCTGATTGCCATCCTCCGCGAAGAACAGAGTATACCCCTCGTCCTCAAGAACCTGTCCCAGCAGGGTACGCATATCCTCACTATCATCGACAATCAGGATTTTATGTGTATGAGTGCTTTGCACGTTCTATAGCTCCTTCGCGGCATCGGGAATGACGCGCAATACGATTACATCTGGCTTAGAGGTTTGCACAATACGCAGCATTTCTTGCTCGTTCGACGCCGTTTTTACAGCCAGGCCCGCCTCGGACAGCACGCGCTGCAACATTGGTTGGGCCGCACTATTGGTATTGAGTACGAGAAACTGCGGTTGAGAAGAGGCATCGTTTGCGCTATCGCCCGGCATCGCGTTGATGCTGGACACAGTGACGGGTGAGAGCGATTTATGCACAGCGACGTGGCGCAGGGTATTGAGCAGTGTGTCGCGTTCGACGGGTTTCACAAGGTACTCGTCGGCACCCAGGACGTGCGCGGCAGAGCGGTCTTCCAGCACAGTGAGCATAATGACTGGCACCGTCGCGGTTGCTGGATTAGAGCGCAGTTCATGCAGGATTTGCCAGCCGTTCACCTCTGGCATCATCACATCAAGTGTGACGGCTATCGGGTGCAGTTTCTGCACTAGCTCTACGGCTTTAGAGGAGTCGTTCACGCCGACGACTCTATAAGGTGAGTTTTCGAGCGCGTTGTTGATAAGGCTAAGCACGTCCGGGTTGTCGTCAATCGCGAGTACCAGATGCTGGTCGTGTTCGCTCCCTTCTCCAACCGTCTCGATAAGATTGGTGGTTGGCGTCTTGCCCTGAATGACTAACGCACCACTATTGAGTCGGGAGTCCTGTTGCTCGACACGTAGAGCGCGGGTGCGGGTGGGTAAGTAGACCGTAAAAGTGCTGCCTTGATCGGGGACGCTGTGAAGTTCTAGCTTACCGCCAAGCAGTGTTGTCAGTTGGCGAACAATGGAAAGTCCCAGGCCGGTGCCACCATACTTACGCGTGTTGCTGCCATCAACCTGATAGAACGCCTCGAAAATGCGCTCCTGCATCGGTTGCGAGATACCAATGCCGGTATCCTGTACGGCAATTGCAAGCTGCTCAACATCGCTATTTTCGGTGCGTTCAGAGGTTGTATCGGTGGCAGGGAGCGGCGCGACAAGAGTAGCAGTTACTGTAACAGAGCCTTTTTCGGTAAATTTGAGAGCATTCGAGACAAGATTTAGCAGAATTTGGCGTAACTTAATCGGATCGGTTTCGAGCGTGGAGACATCATCCGCGACGTACCAGCGCAAGTCAATTTTTTGCTCCACTGCAATCGAGCGAGTTTCCTCTACAACTGCCGAAAGCAATTCGGGCAAATTTACTTCGGCGTTATTGACATCCATACGGCCCGCTTCAACTTTCGCGAGATCAAGTACATCGTTGATAAGCGCGAGCAAGTGCTGACCATTCTTGAGGATGCGCTGAATGTTGTTTTTCTGACGCTGATTGAAGTTTCCGTTATCGTTGTTTCGCAGAAGAATTTGACTGAAGCCAAGAATGGAGGTGAGCGGTGTCCGCAACTCGTGTGACATAGTTGAGAGAAACTGACTTCGGGCTTTATTGGCATCCTCAAGAGCCGAGTTTAGCACTGTCAGATCGTCGCGTTGCCGACGCAGGGCAATATTGGCGGATTCTTGTTCGTAACTGCGCTTCTCTAGTTCTTCGGCTTGCTCCTGAATGTGGCGGTACGCCTGTGTGTTACTCAAAGCGGCGGTAAGGTTGCTTGCCACAACGTCGAGTACGTTCCGCGCGTTCTCGTTCATGGCGTAGACCGAGCCGACGACCAGAACGCCCAGCAAGTCTTTGCCGTCTGCGAGGGGCAGATGATACAGGCTGGTGGGCAGAACGCTTCCGAGCGTTGTTTTGATGCTAAATGGTTCTTTGCCACCACCACCATGTGCGGAAAGATAGAGCGGTTTACGGCTACGCGCAACTTGCCCAACCAGCCCCTCGTCTAAATGAAAATCACGCTGTATGTGCTGGTTATCTACTCCCTGAGAAGCAAATAGTGTCAAATTACGCGTTGGATGGTCATAGAGATATAACGCGCCGAGTTGCAGACTAAGCAAAGAAAGGACTGTCTCTACAAATTCTTTCGCGAGTGACTCCAGGTCTAAGCTGCGAGTGAGCAGCGAGTTGAGTTGCTGCACACTCTCCATGATATCGCGTTCTTGTAGTGCGCTTTGCTGTTCTTGCAGCTTGATAGCCATTGAATTAAACGTGCGTCCCAGTTGGCCCAGCTCCGTATAAGAAAGATCGGGAACACGGGCCGCGAGATTGCCGGAGCCAAGGAGCGAGGTTGTGTTCTGTAGTGTGTCAAGTTGCACGCGCAATGTAGTAGTAAAGCGATTGAACACAACAAGCATTAGAACAAACGCAACAGTTAGTAAGGTAATAGCGGAGAGAATAACGATACTATTAAGTGCATTGACCTGCGTCTGCAAATTCGTGGTATCGGTGTCTACCACCTTCTGTAGTTGTGTCATAGACGCACGAAAGGCGTCGAATAAGGCTTTGCCTTGTGTACTTGTTTGCTCTGAACGAGCCGTTGTCAGGTCTCCGGCTTCCATATTCCTTACCTGAATGAGAGCGTAGTTGTACCAGTCGGATGCACGGTTATTCGTGGTGGCAATCAGGGGTTGCGTATTGGAGAACGAGTCGTTATTTGTTGCATTTTGTAGTTGTTGAAAATAGTTTAGGTACTGCGGTCTGCCACTGTTAAAGGGGTCAAGAAAAGTCGTGTTGTTCGTGCTGATATAACCGCGAAGTCCTGTCTCCTGGTCAACCATTGAGCTGAGCATCCCGTCCAGATTGGCTTTGATAGAAACCTTCTGGTCGCCAAGATCATGCTGGCGACCAGACGCATAGATGCTCGCGCCGACGCCGAAAACAAGCCCAAACACGAGTAGGAGAATGGGGAAAAAGAGGCCATTGCGTAGTCCGCTTACCAGACTACGGGGTGAGCGTATTATAGTAGTTGATTGCATAGATTCCTCTCGCCGTATGTGCTCATTGAGAGTATACACATAGGTAGGCATATAGTTACTATTTTACCATCGTTGAGCAATTGACATGAGTTCGCTTTGGCTGCTATCATAGCTGTAGTAAAACAAACAGCTCCAAAGGAACACGTTTGGCAATGGTGCCTCACACGGGCCTGTGTGGGGTCTTTGTCTATTTGTGTCGTTTTTCTACAAAAACAACAGGATAAAGCGCGTGATACGATCAGATAGGTCCGATACATCGGAGCAGCCCACATTGCCACCACCTTTCTCAAATTACCATCTTGATATCGCCTATGATGAGATGTTTCGAGAGGGAGGCATGGCACGTCTCCCGTATCAAGAATTATACCAACGATTGCTTGAATTGTCGATGGATACATTACATCAGCGTCAGCAAGCGGCTGATGTGGCGTTCCTGAATCAAGGTATTACATTTACCGTATATGGTGGCGACGAAGGAACTGAGCGTATCTGGCCCTATGACCTGCTTCCGCGCATTATTACCAGCGGTGAGTGGGAGGTAATTGAACGTGGTTTGACGCAACGCATTACCGCGCTCAATCTGTTTCTCAAAGATATTTACCACGAAGGGCGTATTCTCAATGAAGGAATTGTACCACGCGCCCTGGTGTATAGTTGCAAGCACTATCGTCGTGAGATGCAGGGCCTTAACGTTCCCCATGATACGTACATTTCCATTGTTGGCTCCGACCTGATACGGCTGCCCGATGGAGCGTTCGCGGTGCTGGAAGATAACTTGCGTGTGCCAAGCGGGGTTTCTTACATGCTCGCTAACCGTCAGGTGATGAAGAATGTCTTTCCCGCGCTCTTTGGTAGCTATGATGTCCGCCCAATTGACCACTATGGGCAGGCTCTACTCAACACGCTGGCCTCACTCGCACCACTTATGCGACCTGACCCCACAATTGTACTGCTGACACCGGGAGTCTACAACTCGGCGTATTTCGAGCACACGTTTCTGGCGCGTCAGATGGGGATTGAGCTGGTGGAGGGACGCGACCTGCTGGTTCACGACAACATTGTGTACATGCGTACTACAGGCGGATTGCGCCGTGTCGATGTGATTTATCGCCGTATCGACGATGATTTTCTTGACCCTCTGGCATTTCGTCACGACTCCACGCTCGGTGTCCCCGGTCTGCTCAACGCCTATCGAGCGGGCAACGTTTCGCTCGCGAATGCAATAGGAACAGGGATAGCGGACGATAAAGCTCTCTATGCCTACGTACCGGCGATTATCCGTTACTATCTAGGCGAGGAAGCGATTTTGCCTAATGTGGAGACGTACCTGCTTACCGATGACTCGCATCTTCACTACACTCTTGAGCATCTGGATGAGCTGGTGGTAAAAGCGGTTGGCGAATCGGGCGGTTACGGAATGCTGATCGGGCCGTACAGTACGGCGGTGCAACGCGAAGAGTTTCGCCGCGCCATACTCGCCAATCCGCGCAATTATATCGCACAACCAACGCTTGCGCTCTCACGCGCCCCCTGCTTTCTAGATGGGCAGATTGAGCCGCGCCACGTTGACCTGCGCCCGTTTATTCTCAACGGAGACCGCGTAACGATTGTGCCGGGTGGTCTTACCCGTGTAGCTCTCAGACGCGGCTCACTCATCGTAAACTCTTCACAAGGCGGTGGAAGCAAAGATACATGGGTTTTGCAACACGAATAAGATGCGAAAAGGAGGAGTGTTATGCTATCACGCGTCGCTGATAGTCTCTACTGGATGAGCCGCTACTTAGAACGTGCTGAGCATACGGCACGTTTGCTCGATGTCAATTTGAATCAAATGCTAGAGTCCGCGCAATATGCTGACCTGCGCTGGGAACGACTCTACCGTAGCCTACGCATACCCGCGTTAGAGAGTGGGGCAGACGAGGCGTACCGTGTTACACAATACCTGACCTTTGATACGGCGAACAGTGCCTCAATCGTTTCGTGTCTTGCCTCAGCACGTGAGAACGCTCGGCAGGTACGCGAGCAGATTAGCTCCGAGATGTGGGAGCAGCTCAATCGGCTCTACTTGCGCGTGAAACGCACAAGCGTGGAGGCGATATGGCACGCGCAACCACATGTGTTTCTTGCGGGCGTCAAAGATGGAATTCAACTTTTTCAGGGCGTCACCGATGCCACAATGAATCATAGCGAGGGCTGGCATTTTATTCGTGTCGGCTGCTATATGGAACGCACTTCACAAACCGCGACTCTGCTGGATGTCCATTTTCACTCGCTATTGGAGATACAGGAGCCGTTTACCAACGCCTCGCTGGACTATATGAGTTGGGTTGGCTTGTTGCGCTCGTGCGCCGCATTTGAAGCGTTTTGTAAGGTGTATACAGCGAATATTCAGCCTGAACGTATCGCAGAATTTCTCTTGCTCAACGCGGAGTCGCCCCGTTCACTACGCTTCGCCGCCACGATGATGCAGAACGCGCTACAGTCAATCACGAAGATAACAACGGTTCGCAACGCTGGACGTGTCGAGCGGCTGGCGGGCCGATTACGTGCGTCACTGGACTATGACCAGATTGATGAAATTCTGGGTGGAAGTATGCACTCGTATCTGGAAAACATTCAGTTCCAGTGTCGTCAGATTAACGAGGCGTTGTATCAAGTGTACATCACGTATCCCATTGATGTCGCGCTCACGTCGTAAGGACAAGCACTATGTTTTACAGCATTCGACACATCACACGCTTTCGCTATAGCGCACCCATCAGCGAGAGTATTATGGAGGTGCGGATTCAACCGCGCACGGAGGGGATGCAGCACTGCCTTGATTTTCGTTTGACGACGACGCCACGCGCACGCATTCTGGATTATCGGGGCGAGCAAGGCAATAAAGTGCATCATTTCGACCTCCCCAACCGTCATGCTCAACTCACTATTAACGCGCACTCACTTGTGGAATTGATGACACCACCAGAGCAACCTGAAACATTGCCCACAAGCGCGTGGGCAGAACTCGACGCGCTCACCGCGAACGACGAATATTGGGATGCGCTGATGCCAAGTCATTTCGCGAGTCCAACCGACTTACTCTATGAACTAGCAAAAGAACTCGATGTGCAACGACGAGACGACCCAATGACGGTGCTACGTGAGATCAATACGGGTCTACATACTAGTATTGACTACTCGCCCAAAAATACCAATGTCGATTCGCCGATTGACGATGCCCTGCGTGTTCGACAAGGAGTATGTCAAGACTTCGCGCACATCATGATTACGCTTGTACGCACGCTAGGCATTCCCTGTCGTTATGTCAGTGGCTACCTCTTTCAGCAGGCCGGACACAGAGAGCCACGAGACCGCTCGACTGAAAGCGCGACTCATGCATGGGTGGAAGCACTCCTGCCGGGTCTAGGCTGGGTTGGCTTCGACCCCACAAACGATATGCTGGCAGGCGGACGTCACATTCGGGTTGCGGTAGGACGCGACTATGCCGACGTTCCCCCGACACGCGGCGTTTTCAGGGGGAGAGCGGATAGCGAACTGTCGGTTACAGTGAAGGTATCACTCTCCGATGCGCTGCCAACGGGATATGAGGCGGCCCCCAGAGAAGAAGAATGGTTGCCACCAGTCGCACCTGTTGTTCACGACTACGAGCATGGGCAACAGGTGCCATTGCCGCAGCAGCAGCAACCACAGCAGCAGCAGCAGGAGAGGAAGCAGTAAAAAGCCAGAGAAGGCACGCCGGAACCGCAGAGAGGTTAGCATAAAAGCATTTCTCTGCGGTTCAGCACAATTTCAGAAGGACCATGGACGCGAGTGTATGTCTGTGAACGGGGGACAGGACTCTCGAAACTGTGCGACAAGGTGCTCTACATTCAGGGAGGCTTGATGCAAGGCGGAAGGTGATTTGATGTTCAGCGTTAAAATCTTTTGATTGATACTACGTAACGTGCGCTCGTACTCTTCCGCAACCTTTTCGACGGAGGCGTTGAACGCGCGTTTTTCGCTGGGAAACGGGGGGACGCGGCGCATTCTGAGCGTTTTACTTCTGCGTGCAAGTTGTGCGAGTTTGGCTTCGGCGCGTTCACGTTCACCGCGAATCTCCTTTATTAACTCGACCTCTGCCGGCGCATAGCCATTATTTTTGAGGAGATGATAGCCAATTGCTCTCTCGCCCGCATAGACGTTTTCATCGAGTTGGAGCGGTTTACCATAGCCAGGCAGGTTATCAAATAGTCCCCGCTCCATCGCGTCGTGTATTTGCTCTTCTACATAGTGGATATAGGCTTTTTTGCGGATGTTCTCGTTCGACTTTTGTTGCACAGACTCACTTTGCGCTTTTTGTTGCCCTTTACGCCAATCTATAAATTCCATGCGTCTTCTCTCATGGCCTCCCAGAGTCAGGAATGGTGCTCTGAAAGACGAGGTTGTGTTATTTTTCTTCTGTATATAGTATAGTCCTTGCTATCCAGTGCTGTGCAAGTGTATATACATCCGCGAGTGGTATATCTCGCTCATTAGCGATACGCTGGCACTCTTCATACTCAGCGGACGCACTGATAATTTTCGAGCCGAGACGCTTCACCTTGACGAGCATTGGGCCAAGTGGAGTATCAATGTGTTGGAACGTGCGTTGTGCTTTCAAACGTCGCGCCTGTTGAATACGCACACCGAGCGTGGTTGTTTCACGCAATAAGAGGTACGCGAGTTCTTCGCCTTTTTCAAGTGAGCAGACAACTGTAAGCAGTATGGCGGGACGATTCTTTTTCATCTGCATAGGCGTGTAGCTTACATCTAACGCGCCAGAGGCAAGGAGCCGCTCCATCAGACCGCCGAACAGCTCACCGCTCATATTATCGATATTTGTAGAGAGTGTTGTCACCCAATCTGTGTCCGCGTCTCCTACACCACGTTGCAATGTTCCGAGATAGAGACAGAGCCGATTGGCCTGTGAAGAGGGCGCACTATATCCGTAGCCGACACATACAAATACAAACGGTGGCATGTCGAAACGTCCCAATGTCGCGAACAAAGCCGCAATCAGAAGTGATATGCCCTCGCTCGCACCCGTGCTGGGTTGCCAGACCGCACCTGCGCGACGGAGTATTTCTAGCGTCGCAGGAGTTGGAGCCGCCGCTTTACCATGTGATGTTTGCTCACTTGTGAGTGGGAGCGGCGAAAGCGAGAGTTGGGTTATCCCCAGTTCTTGTAGGCCAACAAGTATGCTTATAACCCTAACAAGCCCAAGCACAGGAAACGTATCGGTAGCCTGTGTTCCTGCACGACTCGCCAGCCTCTCTCGTATCGTTTGCAGCATTGCCAGAGTGGAATCACGAACAAAAGGCGAGACAGGCGAAGAGGCAAGCAGCGTCTTGATTGCCGCCCATGTGTATGGGGGGGAGGGTTGCGTAGGTTGAGTAACAGTGACACACGATCCCTTGTTTGTAGGAACGTTTTCAACAACAAGTGTGTAGTCTCCCAGGGAAACGGACACGAGCCTTTCGTTAAGAGTATCAAGCGAAAGGCCACAAGCGACAAGACCGCCAAGCAGCATGTCACACGTCACCCCTGCGGAACAATCCAGATACGCAATCTTTGTCATACGCTATTTGCCGCTCTCGTGAAACTGCAAAGCGTTATGATACACTTCGACATAGCGCAAAGCCGAAGCGTTCCATGAATGATCGGCCCTCATACCGCGCTGTTGGAGCGTATGCCAGATATCATTAAAACGGTACACTTCCAGGGCGCGTACAATCGCGGCGAACAGCTCCCAGGAGTCATAATTCGTGAAGGTAAAGCCATTACCCTCGCCTGTATGCGGGTTATATTCTTGTACGGTATCGGCAAGTCCACCAACGCTTCGTACAATCGGTACGCTACCGTAACGCATCGCGATCATCTGACTGATGCCGCACGGCTCAAAGCGCGAGGGCATAAGAAACATATCGCTTCCGGCATAGATGCGTTGGGCGAGTTCTGTGTTGAATGTAAGGAAAATCGCCACTTGTTCGGGATAGTGGGCGGCAAGGTGTTGGAACAACTCGTGATAACGCTGGTCGCCAATGCCTAGCACTACAAATTGAACGCCCTGAGCAAGCAGAGGTTGAATGATCTGCGCGATGAGATCGAAGCCTTTCTGGTCGGCGAGGCGCGAGATCATCGCGAGCAGAGGCACATCGGCGCGAACGGGAAGGTGTGCTTGCTCTTGCAGGGCGATTTTGTTTTCTGAGCGGACAGCAAGCGTTGGAATATCGAAGGGAGTATGAATGCGATGGTCACACGAAGGGTTGATATCTTGATAATCGACGCCGTTAAGGATACCGAAGAGCCGATCACGCCGCGCACGGAGCATATGGTCGAGGCGTTCACCAAAGGTGGGAGTGAGTATCTCCTGTGCGTAGCGTTCGCTGACCGTCGTGATAGCATCGGCGAAGAGAATACCGCGCCCCATGATATCAACCACGTTGGCAAGTTCCGCGATATGAGGATAGACAAAGCCATTGGCAGCGACGCCTGCGACCTCAAGAATACGATAGCCAAAGATGCCTTGATAGGCAAGGTTGTGAATAGTGTAGACGGTGGCGGTGTGCGCGAAGAACGGGTCATCTCTGTAGACGGTGTGCATCCAGTTCGGCACAATGCCTGTGTGCCAATCATTGCAATGCACAATATCTGGCGACCAGTTGAGCGAACGGGCGGCTTCGAGCGCGGCTCGACAAAAGAGAATGAAGCGTTCGCCGTCATCGGTATAGCCATAGATATTTTCGCGTTCAAAGTAACGGGGGGCATCTATCATATACACGGGGATGTTCTCGCCAATCGTTCCCTTGCATACAGTGACATGCACTTGATATTTTCCCATTTGTACGGGAAGGTCTTCTATGAGTGTTGTCAGATGAAATCGTTCCAGGTCAACCTGCTTATAGCGCGGCATCACAAGGCGAACGTCGTGACCGAGGGATTGAAGAGCCTTAGGTAGCGCACCTACCACATCCGCCAATCCACCGACTTTGACAAATGGCACGATTTCAGCAGCAAGTATGAGAACCTTGAGAGGCTGTTCGCTCTGCATACATCTTCCTTCTGCGGTTAAACTACCCTTCATTATAGCACGCATTCATGCTGTGTCGAAAATAAATAACGGGATGTATGACCTGCTCTGCTGAAAAATGTTCAGCAGAGCAGGTCATACATCCCGTTCATAAGCCGCGTGTTTTTACACGCGGTAACGATTGCGAATAAGGAGAACAAACTGTATTCCTGCCAGTATACCCATAAGTACGAGTAAGACAACAGCATCGGCCTGCCCAAGCGCGGGGGATTGACCGGGCGCGATAGGTGCGGGCGTGATTAGACCAGAGACAAACGGAATATTCGGCTCTGTCTCGCGGAAACCTGGAATTGAGAAGAAGGCAAAAGCACCCAGGTAAATGAAGAGACAGGTGCCAACAATCAGCCACATACCGCCACAACCGAGGTTATTCTCACCCACCACAGCGAACTCGCGACGGGCAACGCTTGTCCACACGGCAGCCAACACCAGTGCAGCCCCACAGAGCAAGAGAGCGATCAAGAGTTCGTCTGGATGCATATGAATAAGCAATGTGCTCAACGCGAGCACGGCGGCGATAGAGACGCTCCCAATCACCACTTGATTGCGATGCGATTTCCAGGCCCATATGCCGAGAGCTAGCACCACAAAGAAGTTGACGGAAACAATGGCATCGACAAGGTAGCCAGCTTGTGGTGAAAACGAACAACTTGCCGGAACAGCACTTGATCGCGCACAGATTGTAAAGAAGTCGCCCAGGCCAATGAAGGTCCAGGAGTGCATCCAGGCAATAAGTGGATAGGCGAGCAGAGAGAAGAGCACAAGAATGGCTCCAATCTGGGCCAGGCCAAGCGCACCAATGGCGTACAAACCGGACATTGTGCGTTTGCGTACTGGTCGCATCAGGTAGTGCAGGCGTAGCGCGAACGCTCCCAATACAAGAAAGACGGCTAAGCCGAGAACGGTACTGATGACAAGATCAACAATCTTCGTGCCTCTAAACGGATGGTTGGGTATAAGTGTCGCCCCGATACCGTTGTTATTGTAGTAGGTATAGAAGATTGTGAAGGCAACCAGCAGGGTCGCAGCAATAATAATCATCCAGCGAATCATTGGAGTTGTACCCAGATCGCGGCGATCTGGATTACGCAGTTCGCCAAGTGCCAGGATGCCATAAAACACCATTGCGCCACCGACGCCAAGCACGACGGCTCCAATCATCACAATATCGAAGGCGCGGGGCTGGAACCAGAGAAAGTTGCCGCCAAGCACGGAGAGTATGTGTGTATCGGTACGTGGAAAGTATTGATTACAGACAACCACACCGCTTTCGGCCTCTGCCTTGCTACAGCCTGTGGTCACGGCAAGAAGCATAGCAGCGAGACCTCCAAGAGACAGCACAGCACCAAGACCCGCAATAATAACGGGTGGCACAACTGGCTTAGGATCGAAGAGCAATACAATAACTTGAATGACCGCGAAGCCACCCAGGCATGTAAGCCCCATCGCTAACGAGCCTTGCTCCGCTCCAACGAGCGAGGCGGCCGTTAATTGCAAATAGATATAACTGGGTACTTGACCCACGAGCAGAGCGGCGATGAAAAAGAAGCCTACGGCAAAAACCATTGCACGCGCCCATGACATCTGCTCCGACGCTTCTCGACGTTGTGTATGTTGCATAGATCGCAAACCCTTTCAACATGATATGCGCTCATACCATGACAAGCGATCAGAAAAGAAACGATGTCGCGCCCCCTGAAGGTGCAGGAGCCGCGACATTTCACTTTACGGAACTATCGTTATTTCTGCGAGCATGTTTGGATGTATTTTACAGTAGTAGACAACCGCGTGACTTGTGTTGAAGTCATAGGCGGCCTTTGTTACGGTATAGGTGAAAGACTGACCCGTTTGAACAAGGTTGGAAGTTCCCTTTGACGAGTCAAAGATTTGTTCGGCAACTTTAGGAGCCTGTGACCCATCGCCATAGATGGCAGAAACGGTATGCCCAACAGAACTCTTATTCACCCAGGTAATGGTTGTGCCAACCTTCACCTTGAAATTGATAGGCGTGTAGCACGATGGATTGCACACCTGACCCGGTGCAGTATTCTCGATATTGATTGTGACCGCTTTCATTGAAGTCATATTGACTGGCACACCAAACTGTCCGGCCTTGCCAAGCGCGACGGCGGTAGCATATGCGGCAGGATTGCCAGGATTGCCATTCGCGCCATTTTGCAGGAAGTCAACAAGTTTTGTGAAACCATTGGCGGAAGGACTGACGTCAAAGTGCTGCTTCTTCAAATACTCAGGGTCGGCGGAGCGTAGGAACTGGAACATATATTCCACATCATCTGCGGATAAAGGCCCATTGTAATCCTGGCCAAATACAACAGCGTTCTTGTTTACTGGTACAGGAGCGGTACGATTATAGACACCGCCCTGAATGACCCGATGCAGATCATCGTCCGTCATCTTGTTCAGATCGTCGATAGTATAGCCATTGTATTTGGGGTTAAGAACTTTATTATCTTTGATGGTATAACAGCCCTCAATGCAGTATTGGGCGTAGAGGCCCATGCCGCGTTGTACCGCGAGGGAGTGCTGTAGCGTCTTCGCGCTCGCCTGATTGTTTCCTTCTAGAATCCAGAAGACAGGAATCATTAAAGAGACGACTGCTAACATAATAAGAGCACCCGACCCCGCCTTCTCGACTGCATTTGAGCGTGCATAGAACATGTACAGCAAGCCGCTTGTGGCGACGAGTGCAACAATAATGCCTACGATGGCATAGACGATATTTCCCATACTTAAAACCTCTTGTACATATCTGTGTCTCTCTTGCTTATACAAACGAGACATGATCTGTTACTCGAATAGGATAAAAGTTGCTGTGTTTGAACGGCATACTGTCTCTAAAAACGAGCAAGCCGTTTTCAGAGACAGTAGCATGTGTACATTGTCAAAAGGTACATACCCTGCTAAGGGAAGAAGTGTTAGCTCGCGGTACAAGCTTTGAGCTGTGACACATCAATAAGCTGCGTTGTATTGTCAGGATGCGGCACTTTCGTGTTTAGCACTCCTGTATTTACAATGACATCCTCGCCACTAAACAGCATCTCAAAGCGGTTCAGGCTAATAGGAGCAGGGCCGTCCAGCCACTCGCCCGTGACCGCATAGTGTGATCCATGACAGGGACACTTGAAGCTAGAGCAATCATCGCGGAACGGAACGGTACATCCCAGATGAACGCATTTCTGATACAGTCCAATCCAGTATGAGCCGTCCTTATCCTTTACAACGGACTCGGATGCTAGTTGACCAGCAAAGCCTTGAATTGGACGGAACTTGAAATTGGCATCCAGGTGAATAACGTATGTTTTCGCGGCTTGATTGTAAAACACTCCTTTGGAGCCTTTAGTAAGCTCTTGCAGGGTCTTGGCGGCTGGGAAATCAGCTCTTTTCCCGACGGTAATAGGAGCACCAAACTGCCCTGCCAGGTTCGGGTAGAGCATGTATAGTGCGCCTGCAACGGCAGATGTTGTCGACAGGCCCCATATTGACAGCATGGACCTGCGTAGGAAGCGGCGACGGGATAAGCGTTGTTGCGCGATCTCCGCCGCTTCCGCACCACCACCGTGAAGAACTTCGTATTGTTGCGGTGTGATTGGTGGTGTATCAAGACTCATAGTAGACCTCTTTTTCTCGTGTCGGATTACAGGTCGAAGTACAGGCCCTGCCAGGGCCATACCCAGACCCAACCCGGCCCTCTAAAGAAACTGCCCGCGAGCGTTATTACAGCCCAGAACACCAGAAACATGGTGAACGTCACGATAGCGACCTTGCGATCAGCATATGCGCGGCTAGGGTTGCGATCTACGTAGGGCAAGACTGCCAACGCCAGCAGGGTCAGGCCAGGAGCAAGTACACCGCCGGTTGTCGGTGGAAAGTAATGCAACAGCTCCTGTAGACCCAGGAAGTACCAGGGTGCTTTTGCAGGGTTAGGTGTAATGTTTGGATTAGCAGGCTCGCGCAAGGGCGCGTCAATTCTGATCGCGAGCATTGTGACCATGACGGTAACAATCGTCGCGGAAAAGAACTCGCGCACCAGCAGGTGAGGCCAGACGAAGACCGAGTCTTCGAGTGGCTTCTCCACGCGGGTGATTGCCTCTTGCTTTACTACAGCCAGTGTGCGGTATCGTCGCTGTGTGGCGGCGGCCTGCGTCTGTATTCTAGGTTCCTTCTGTTCGATTGACATGTTCGTATCCTCTCGCATAGAACAGACAGATAAAAGTTCTAACGGGAAGCAGCACCAGCGACAGGCCGTTCTGCCCGTTCTGCTCTCGCTTCCAGTTCACGTCGTGAAGGTGGTGGTGGGCCAGCTTCGCCGCCGTCCTTACGAATACGCCAGAAGTGAACCGCCATGAGTAACGCCCCTGCGAGTGGAAGCAGAATAACGTGTCCCACATAGAAGCGGATCAGGGTTGCCTGTCCTACAGCACCACCACCAACGAGTACCTTGTATGCCGGATCGCCCAGAAGAGGGGTATACGGAGCCAGGTTTGTGCCAACGGTGATGGCCCAGATGGCGATCTGGTCCCAGGGTAGCAAGTAGCCTGTGAAGCTCAGGAAGAGCGTGACAAAGAAAAGAAGTACACCGATGACCCAGTTGAACTCCCTCGGTGGCTTGTATGCGCCATGATAAAAGACGCGGATCATGTGTAGCGTGACCGAGACGACCATCAAGTGGGCGGACCAGCGATGCATATTACGTACCAGATGTCCAAACGAGATCGCACTATTAAGCTGATTGATGTTGGTATAGGCTGTATGGATATCGGGGATGTAGTAAAACATCAGGAACACACCGGTAATTGTCAGCAGCAGAAACAGGAAAAAGGAGATACCGCCCATACACCAGGTATAGGTGATCTTCATGGCCTGTCGGCTGATTTTGACTGGGTGAAGGTGCAGAAAGACATTACCCATCATAACCAGAGACTGGTTCAGGGGAGTGTCAGGGTAGCCATGTCGAAAGATTGAACGCCAGACGGTACTTTCGACAACCTTCTGCGTCACCACGTCGAGCAAGCTTTTGTTTGTGGTAGAGCTCACTGTGCCTCCTCAAAGGATCAAAACTTGACCATGTTTAGAAAGATAATTTGATTGCAAATATTCGTAAACACTGTGTGGCAGATTATAGCATAGAACCGTAACGCTTGGGTAGTCCTCCTACCAAAAGGTTAGAACGTTTGCACTCTATCTTCTCATTATAATGTATTGTGAGGACAAACGAGAAGAGGAACACTTGTATTCTGTACTTTCGCGTTGGGTGAAACGCTATACTAGGTAGAATACCTCTCGCGGGCCTTCTTAAACATCAGGTACTCACCTGATTTTTGTGCGGTTGTTACCTGATTATTTGCGGTTCGGCATCATAAGGAGTTGTTTGACAGCGAAGAACTAAAGCCGATACAATTACAATAGTGTAAAGAAACTTAGAAATAGCGTGAAGAGAACATATGATAAATGACTCTAATATAAAATATGGAGAGGTAGTTCAGAACAATAAACTGCTTCGTCCACTGCTCGGCATTCCTGTTTTTTACAAGGTATTACTGGCGAATAGCTTGATTATCTTTGTTGGCGCAAGTGGCGGCACATGGCTTGCGTCGCAGCTAAACACGCAAACGTATGCGCCAGTCTACTTGATTGTGTTTGTTACGATAGGTTGGCTTGTAAGTGTCCTCCTCAACTTTGTGGTTTTGCAGATAGCATTTCGCCCGCTCATGGATTTAGGGAAAGTTATGAAGCGTGTGCAAACGGGTGAGCGCACGTTACGAGCGCGGTTGACCGGCGTTGACCCGGAGGCGGATCAGCTCGCGGGGACATTCAATATGATGCTTGAGGCGATTGATGAGGCCAACCGTGTACGCGCAAGCCAGATTATCAAGGCGCAGGAGCAAGAGCGTAAGCGCATTGCGCGGGAACTGCACGATGAAACCTCACAGGTGCTCACCTCACTCTTAATCAGTCTCGCCGTGTTGGAAGAGTCGGCGGCAACGCAGGAGGCACGAGACCGCATCGCGGAGACACGCAAGCTTGCTCATCAAACACTACGGGCTATTCGCAACCTCAGTATCGACCTACGCCCAAGCGCATTGGATGATTTGGGCTTACTCCCCGCGTTACGCTGGTATGTCAAAGAGTATCAGCAGAAGACCAATATCGAGGTTGAGTTTCACACGACGGGCTTTAAGGATCGCGAACGGCTCTCCTCAGAGATGGAGACAGCTCTTTATCGCGTGGTGCAGGAGTCACTCACAAATGTTGCCAAGCACGCGCAGGCGCACAAGGTAACGATTTTGTTGCGTGAAGAGGTGGATGCGGTGAACGCGACCATTACCGACGATGGACGCGGGTTTGACATCGAAGAGATACGCCGTATGGACGATCAGGAGCGCGGGCTGGGGCTTGTGGGAATGCAGGAACGCGCACTCTTGCTCGATGGCACGGTTCATATCGATAGTGGACATGGGCGCGGCACAATTGTACAAGTACATATGCCAATTCATGAAGCAACGCTGCCAAAGAAAGATATTCCCGCCACTGTGGCGGTATAATACTACAAGTGTCCTCGCGGCGTCGCTGAACACGAACGAAGGATATCAAGGAAGTTCGATGAAAATACGTATTCTACTCGCCGATGACCATACAATACTGCGCGCGGGCCTCCGCATGATGTTGAACGCGCAACCGGATTTCGAGGTTGTCGGGGAAGCGCAGGATGGTCGGCAGGCCATTCAGGAAGCACAAAAGCTGCAACCCGATGTTGTGCTGATGGATATTACGATGCCTGATATGAATGGCATCGAGGCAACACGGCAGATCAAGAAGCTTCTGCCGGAAGTAAAAGTTTTGATTTTGACGATGCATGAGCACGATGAGTATGTATTTCAAGCATTACGCGCGGGCGCATCGGGCTATATGCTCAAAGAGGCGGCGGATACTGATTTGATTTCCGCGCTACGTGTTATTCAGAACGGGCAATTCTATCTTTCACCCACGGCGCAATCGGTTATGGTTGGAGACTATCTACAGCGCGTGCGGACGGGTGAAGAGAAGGATAGTTATAGTAGCTTGACCGAGCGCGAGCGGGAGATACTCAAACTTGTCGCGGAGGGCTACACCAACAACCAGATCGCAGAGCGGTTAGTTATCAGTCCCAAAACGGTGGACACACATCGTACTCATGTGATGGATAAGCTTAACTTGCACAGTCGGGCAGAGCTGGTGAAGTACGCAATGCGGCGTGGCTTGCTTGAAGATTAGCCCTGTTGCCCGGAGACACAGGAGGTTTTTCCGGGCAACGTGCCGTATTTTTACTCGCTGTCCGCGTCGAAATCAATGCCATTGTCGCCTTCCTCGGCGAAATACTCATCACTATAGAAGCCAACATCTTTGCCAACATATACGCTTACAAGAAAGTCGTCGCGCGGCATGTCTGCTGAGAGCACAAGGTCTTCATCGATCTGCTCGATAAGTTTTGTCAGGTCGGTTTCTTCAAGCTCCCGCTCCAAAATAAGCGTTCCGTGTACTGCCGTTGTGGTAAAGTGAATATCTACCGTACCGAGTCGATTATTGCTTTGCAGGTTGCTCCCCTGCATGATGTAATACCCCTCGGAGTGGGGGGTGCGAAAGTGTCGCTCGAAATGAATATCGTCCATGCGGTGTATGTACGCGGTCAACGTGGTGCCGCGTGCTCCTTTCTCAATTATCTCTCCCTGCGCTCTTAGATACACGCTTTCCTCGCGGAGTCTCATGTACTTAGTCTTGCAAGACACAGGCATTATATCATAGCTGCCTTCGCGAACTGTATTTGATTTTTGCTAGAGAAATTTGAGAGAAGCACGAATAGGAGAAAACACAACGCTCTCTTCGTCTGCGTAGACGTTTTGCGGTGCCATCTGAGTCAGCACATAGGTACGGTTGCCATGAACTGTGACCAGCATAGTTGTAGCGTAGTTCACTCCGTCTTGTTGTGTGTTTCCTTGTACCTGTTGCCACGTGGCCCCGCCAAACGTGAGCGTTCCGAGGGACTTGATGGCGGTCATACCACTTTTTGTCGCCTGTTGTTGTGCATACTGGGCGGCGTCTCCGCTCACAGTTGCGCTGGTAAGCTTGACCTGCGCGGTGTGGGTGCTGTCAGAGAAAAGGACGCCCGTCGCGTCGTGTTTCGCGTTCCAGCTACTGGGATACGTAAGCCCGACGCCAAGCTGAGTGTCTTTGAAATCTTGTAGGGGCTGCGTCACCGCGGGAATAGCGAACGGCTGGGCGAACACGACCCAGAAGCTGCCACCAAGCACGAGTATAAGCAGGGCCACGACCAGAAGGATAAGAGGGATGCGGCTCTTTTTACGCGGCTGCGGCATTGGCGCAAGGACAGAGGGCGGAGTGTATTTCTCTTGCACGTATGACGCGTTCATTTGTTGCGGCACTGGTCTATTGAGTTGCTGCGGTGGCTGTGCAACCTGTGCGCCTCTTGCAAGTGGTTGTATTCGGGCGGCATCTGGGGCAGGAGTGTGGCTTTGTAGCCTTTTTTGCGCGACAGGCAAGGGTGTATCTTCAGGATGTTGTGTGAGCAGCGTTGGTTGTGGAGTCTGCGGCTGGATGTAGCTTGGCACGGGAACAGTATCAAGATACTCCACATCATCGGCACGCTTGCTGGTATCGCGCGACTCAGGGTACACCTGTGTGTGCATTTCTGCTCTATCTTCTCCGTGCTCAGCTTCCTGCACATCTTCTGGCTGTGTGGACTCTGGTATGGTTAGCGCGGACGTGGGAGTATCCTCAATCGCGCGTGCCTCATTCTCGTTGCTGGTCACGGGTAGCGGGGTTAGTGTACTTGGCTGTTCCCACACTTTGACGCGCAGTTCGCGCTCGCCAAACGCTGGACGGGGCGGAGTTGGTTGTACCGCTTGGTCTTTTTGTTCTTTCGCCGCTTCCTGTCCCTGTACGTCCTCTTTGCGGGGAGAGAGTTCTTTGACCGAGACGTGCGTCATGGGCGCGGGCCACGCTACGGCGGACGCAGCAAGGTCGTCGGGTGCAATACGCCGCGTTGTGCGTGGGCGTGGTTGTTGCGCCATCTGCTCACGAAGACGGGGTTTTTCGACGGGTTGTTGTGCTATTTGCTCTCGTGGCGCGGGCTTTGTTGGCACTCGCTCTGCTACCGAAGCAGCGGGGCCAGAAGCCGCCAATGACTGAGCACTGAACGGGTGCGAAGGCACGAGCGTCCCACAATGATTACAAAAACGAGCATTCTCTTTGGGCAAGTTCTGCCCACACTTCGTACAAACTGTTGCCACGAAACCTCTCCTACGTCTTGCCCAACTAGAGGGACTTTTACGCTCTACAGTAGCGTAAAAAACAAGTAGGGTCAAGAGAGATGACCCTGACTAGTACATATTGTTGCTCACTTGAGTTCTAATAACGCTTCCCGCTCGGTTTCTGTCTCGATAACCTGCTGATTTTTCACAATTTCAACCAGCTTCTTGCGACCTTTGGGGCTACCGATCATCAGGACACCAATAAGTTTATTGTTGCGAAAGAATAGCTTGCGGTAATTTTCGTTGCCCTTCTCGCCCGGCTCTCGACGTGCAAGCGTCTTGATATCCGACTTACCCGATTCAGTTGTGCCGACGACAGCGATGTTCACGTCGAACAGGGGGCTTGTATAGGTTGGCACGTCCACGTATGCCTGATGCGCTCCCGCCATATTCGCCCCAGCAATGCGTCCGTGTGCCATCGCATTGTCCCATGTCCCCATCGTATGATGAATGCCGAGGGTCGGATCAAAGAATTCCGCGACATCACCAGCGGCATAGACGCCTGCAACATTTGTTTCAAGATACTCATTGACTATTACGCCATTGCGTATCTCGACAGGAGTGTTGGCGAGAACGTGAGTATTCAACGTGATGCCAAGACCTATACCAATCATGTCGGCCTGTATCTGCCGCCCGCTTTTTGTTTTGACATACGTTGGCACGCCATTTTTAGGAATGACCTCTTCGATTTCGTCGCTATGAATAACCTGCACTCCGAACTTTTTCGCGATATTATCGACAACCTCGCCACCATCGGGGTCGAGCGCGTGACGAAGCCAGTATGGGCCACGCATAATCCACGTTGTGTCGAGTTTACGTAGCGCGAAACCATCGCACAACTCATAGGAAATGAAGCTGCCACCATAAGCCACGGCAGTGCGCGAGGCCTGCATTTTTTCAACGATTGTTTTTGTGTCGTCAAGTGTCACGAAGTTGTAGATATGGTTTACGTCTTTAGCTCCCGGCACTTTAAGCGAATTGGCCCACCCACCGCTTGCAACGAGTAATGCGTCGTAGGGAAGATGCTGCCCTTTGTTGGTGACAACCACACGTTCATCGGTGTGAACACTCTCGACAAGTGTCTCCGTCAAGAGTTCGATATCGCGCTGCTCATGCCACGCGAAGTCGCGAATCATGACTTTCTGCTCCGCGATGACGCCTTGCAAGAAGCGTGGTAGAGAGACACGATTGTAGAGCGGGTAGAGTTCGTTTGTGATGAGGTGAATACTACAATTCGCATCGTTCTTGCGGAGGGTCTCGGCGGCTGTCGTCCCTGCAACCCCATTTCCAATAATTATATAACGCTTCTCGTGTGTAGCCAACGTGCAAGTCTCCTTATGACACAGGGTATGGTATAAAATATTTATGCCTGTGAGAATAGTAGCACAGTTTTTGTGAGAGTGCTATAGTTGGGTTCGACACACTTTGCGCATTGAAAAAGGCGCAAACACACGACGAGAGTACAGCATAGAATGCTGTGTCCACTACTTTTGCCACAGTGAGCAAGCCATGACCGATGCCACTAAGACATTTTCCAGACACGTTCTCATGCAAAAGCGTTCTTTGTCTCTGGGAAATTTCGTTGCCTTCAATGAAAATGGGCGACATGATACGATATGAGGAGAGTGCGGATGGGCTACTTATTATAAATGGGTTAAAGTTCTCCTCTTGAGTAAACTCAAGAGGAGAACTCTAGCTAAAAAGAGAGACCTATGCTAGTGAATGCTTCTTTGATTACTCACATTCTTCCTGCTGGCTTGTTCTTGGTGCTAGTTAAAACTGTACTACTCGATGTGAACCTTGCCCTCGGTCACGTTACCCTGCCCGTCAATATCGAACACACGGACATATGGAGGGTTGGGGTAGTGGCGATGTGAGAAGATGATGTACAGGTAGCCACTGCGCTTCGCCCACTCTTTGTCGCGCCCCGAAGGATATGCTTCGCTTTTTGGGTGAGAGTGATAGTAGAGCATTTTACCATCATACTCTTCTACATCATTATAAATGCGTACAAGATCAGCGTCGGCAATAATCGAGAAATCATCGGGAAACTCTGCGGCATTCGGAGTTGGATAGTGCTTTACCACGCGGCCCGCGACGCTTCCAACAACTCCGCACCCTTCGTTTGGATAGCTGGCAACGATGTGCGCGATCATTTCGGCATAAAGTGCCGAGGGAATAGCCACAACAAACGTGTTCGGCGTCTGAGCTGTATCGGCGGTGTTTACCATAATATTTTCGCCTCCAGGTCATCCTCAAGTTCGTCAAGCTCACGTGTCCACAGGTCTTCACTCAAGTATTTCCAGCCGCCATCAGCGAGAATTGTCACAATCTTGCCCCGCTCCATTGTCGCGGCAATGCGTAGCGCGGCGTGAAGCGATGCACCACAGGAGGGGCCAGCGAAGATGCCTTCCTGATCTTTGAGTTGACGGGTGCGACGAATGGCATCAATGCTTGGCACAAGAATTTTGCCATCGAGGAGCGATTGATCGAGGACAGGTGGTACAAAGCCATCTTCCAGACTCCGCAAACCTTGTACGCCATCGCCTTGCAACGGCTCCGCCGCGATAATCCGAATCGCCGAATTGTATTCTTTCAGGCGGCGGGCATTGCCAGTCAAGGTTCCACCCGTGCCGAGGCCAGCGACAAATACGTCGAGGTCGGGTAGGTCGTGAATAATTTCTAGAGCGGTATGGTTATAGTGTGCGCCCGGATTAGCGGTATTACCGTACTGATAGAGCATGACATATCTATCGTTCTGCTGCGCTATCTCTTTCGCCATGCGTACCGCGCCATTGCTTCCCTTCGCGCCCTCGGAAAAGATGATTTTCGCACCATACAGTTCCAACATCTTACGGCGTTCTTGCGTCACATTGTCAGGCATAACCGCGACGAACGGATAGCCCTTGACCCGGCAAATCATCGCGAGCGCGATTCCTGTATTGCCACTTGTTGGCTCAATCAGAATAGAGTCGGGCTTGATTCTACCGTTTGCCTCTGCATCCTCAATCATTTGTTTGGCGATGCGATCTTTAATGCTTCCTGTTGGGTTCGCACCTTCCAGCTTCGCGTAAATCTCTACGCCCGCATGGGGACTGAAGCTTTTTAGTTCTACAAGCGGCGTGTTTCCAATTGTCTCCAAAATGCTTCCGTAGCGCACAATAGTTCTCCTGGTCACTCTACTCTCCCCCGTCGTTTGCCGCAAGGGAGAGGATAATCACGCTAGCGTCCACCAGCCATCGCGGGTAGAAGCGTGATTGTATCGCTGGACCCGACAGGCGTCTCCAATTTTTTGAGGAAGCGCACGTCTTGATCGTTAATATAGACATTCACGAATTTGCTAAGTTCTTCAGACGGTTGAATTTGTTCTTTCAACGCGGGATATTGTTCATAGAGATGCGTCAACACTTCGTTCAGGGTCGTGCCTTCCGCAATGACCTGCTTGGCACCGCCGACGGATGAACGTAAAATTGGGGCGAGACGAACATTTGCCATGATATTGCTCCTTATTTTTTACCTTACAATAGCAGCAAGGTATCGTCTAGAGACACCTTGCTGAAGAGAAAAGCTGTGTGCTTATATGGCACAGAAATCAGCGTAGGTGGGCAGGTTTTCGGGATGCCCATGTGTTCCACACGCCGCACAATCGGGGTCACGGAACAGCCGCAGCTCGTTGAACTCGCCCGCGAGCGCGTCATAGGTCAGCATTCGCCCAACCAATGGGTCGCCAATCTCGAGCAAGAGCTTGATGGTCTCGGTTGCTTGCAGCAGGCCAATAATGCCTGGCAACACACCCAGCACGCCCGCTTCGGCACAGCTTGGTGCGAGTGCTGGTGGGGGTGGCTCTGGATAGAGACAGCGGTAGCATGGCCCCTCATATGGCTTGAAGATGGTTAGCTGACCTTCAAAGCGGAAAACGCTGCCATGAATCACAGGTTTGTTCGCAAGCAGGGCGGCGTCATTCAAGAGATAGCGTGTAGGAAAGTTATCTGTTCCATCAACAATCACATCGTAGTCCGCGATGATACGCGCCACGTTTGTCTCGTCCAATCGTTCGATGTAGGTTGTAACCTTGACATCGGGATTGAGTGCTTCAAGCGTCTGTTTAGCTGACTCTGCCTTGTACTGTCCAATGCGCCCTGTGTTATGCAATATCTGTCGTTGCAGGTTGCTCTCTTCCACCACATCCGCATCAATAATGCCAAGCGTTCCAACACCCGCCGCCGCAAGGTAGTACGCGGCAGGAGATCCGAGACCGCCCGCGCCAATCAACAGCACTTTGGAGTCAAGCAGTTTGAGCTGGCCTTGCTCGCCAACTTCTGGGATCAGAGTGTGACGGCTATAGCGTTTTGATTGCGCCTCGTCAAGAGTGCGTGGTTGCACAAACTTGTAGCCGCTTCCCTTCCACTGCCCAAAGCCACCCGCCATTGAAACAACGTCGTTGTAGCCCATCTGCTGAAGTGTTTTACCAGCCATAAGCGAACGCACGCCACCGGCACAGTACAAAACAACCTTTTTCGACTTGTCTGGTACAGCCTCTTCTATCTGAAGTTCGAGGAAACCACGTGGCACATGGAGCGCACCTGGTACATAGCCCTCGTTCCATTCGTGTTTTTCGCGTACATCGACAACAACCACGTCTTGTTCGGCGGTATCTTGCTGATGCGTAAGGGCGCTGCTCACCTGGGCAACCGTCCACTCTGGCACTTCTTGCCGCGCCCTCTTCAATATTTCGCGGGATGCATCACCCATGATTACTTCCTTTTCACTAACACTGGATTTATATAAGAAGCCTCTAAAATAAGGCGTAAAACGTAAGCTAAGGCGTTCATAGGTACTAACATATACATGGTAAGAATTATTCCAAGAAGCTTTCAGCCTTATCAAAAATAGGGCGTCTTTGCCCTTGCAATTTCAGGGGACTACTGATACTCTGATAGCAAGGGAAAACGTACTCAAGTACGGTGTAACCAGTGACGAGGAGAAAAAGTTTTGCCAAAGATTACCTTTATTGGCGCGGGAAGCGTTGTCTTCACCTTGAACTTGCTTGGAGACATTTTGACGTTTCCAGAACTTGCAGAGGTCGAAATCGCGTTGATGGATATCGACGAAGAGCGGCTCCGCATCGCGGAGATTATGGCGCGTAAAGTCGCCGATTCGCTCGGTGCTCACCCAAAAATTACCACGTATTCAGATCGTAAAGCAGCCCTTGAGGGCGCACACTATGTTATCAATACTATTCAAGTCGGAGGTTATCCCTCGACAGTAATTGATTTCGATATTCCAAAGAAGTACGGCTTGCGTCAGACCATCGCGGACACAATGGGCATTGGTGGTATTTTTCGCGCGTTACGCACTATTCCGGTGATGCTAGACATGTGTCATGACATGGAACAGGTATGCCCGAACACGACATTTCTCAACTATGTCAACCCGATGGCGATGAACACCTGGGCGGTATCACAGGCGACGAGCATCAAGACGGTAGGGTTGTGCCATAGTGTGCAGGGAACCGCATGGCAACTGGCGCACTATATGGATGTGCCACTCAAAGAACTCACCTATCGGTGCGCGGGCATCAACCACATGGCCTTCTATCTAGAACTCAAGCATAATGGGAAAGATGCTTACCCACTCTTGCGAGAAGCGGCTAAGAAGCAAGAGATATGGGAGCGCGACCCTGTACGTTTTGAGTTATTTCAGCGGCTCGGCTACTTTGTCACAGAGTCAAGCGAACACAGCGCGGAATATAACCAGTTTTTCATTCGCCGTGACCGCCCCGACCTGATCGAGCGTTTCCACATTCCAATCGACGAGTACATCCGCCGTTGCAAGGAGCAGATCGCGTGGTGGGAGAAGATGCGGCAGCAACTTCTGGATGGAACGGCGGACATTCACCCTGAACTGAGTGGGGAGTACGCAGCCCTAATTATTCATTCGCAGGAGACGAATACGCCACGTGTTGTCTATGGCAATGTTTTGAACAACGACCTAATCACCAATCTACCAACTGGCTCCTGCGTTGAGGTGCCGTGCCTTGTGGATGCCAGTGGTATTCAACCAACCTACGTTGGCAAATTGCCTCCTCAGCTGGCCGCGCTCCAAATGAACAACATCAACACGCAGGGGCTTGTCGTCGAGGCGATACTAACAGGCAAGAAAGAGCATGTTTATCATGCGGCAATGTTTGATCCGCACACGTCGGCAGAATTGACGTTGGATGAGATACACAACCTGGTTGACGACCTGTTCGAGGCTCATGGCGATATCATCCCCGCCATGAAATAAGGAGCGGAGAGACGGCAAGCGTCTCCCCTACATTTTTACACGTGGGGAAATATACCTTGCCGAGGAGATACGGGCCATCTCCTCGGCCGCTCAGGATAAGCGCATATGTTCGATTTTTATACAGCTATCCTCAGCGTATTCAAGGCCCGCCTCGCGTGTTTGCCGCGCGGTTTCCGCATTGCGAATACCAAGTTGCAACCACAGCATGTTCGCGCCAATCGCAATGGCCTCTTCAGCGACAGGCGGCGTGTCTTCTGCTTTACGAAAAACATCGACAATCTCGATCTGCTCACCCGCACTCTTCGCTTCGGTCAGCGACGCGTAGACGTGCTTCCCCAGTAGCGTTTTTCCGGCATAGCGCGGGTTAATGGGGATAATGTCATACCCCGCCTCTTGCATATAAAGAGCGATGGAATAGCTTGGACGATCTGGCTTTTCCGAGATGCCGACAATAGCGATATGCTTGTAGCGGTGTAAAGAATGCAGAGAACTGGGCGTTTCTGGTATCTGGGACTCCATACTAATGTTCCTTTCCTGATAGCTCTATTACTTACTATATAGCATATTTTACGTCGAAAGAGATGTAATCCTTTTTTTACTAAAGAGCGTAGAATCATACGAGAAGGTTTGCAAAGCGGGTTATCTGTTCTGGATGGCGCAGTTCTTCTGCAATGCTGACTTCTTTTATTTTTTTCATCGCGCATGACTTCAGTCAAGGGTATACACGTTTTTCTATAGGCCAATTTTCCTGTGGAACAATAAAGAGTCTTTGCTCTGCCGCTTTGCAACAAGATATAATAGAATAAGATGAGGTAACAGACGAGTTTCTCGGCTACAAGAATTTTAAATAAAAGAGAGAATTTCGTGCAAAAAATAGTATATTTTGACTGTCATTCTGGTATCAGTGGCGATATGTTTCTAGGGGCAATGCTTGACGCGGGGCTTCCATTCGAGATATTACAAAATGCGTTGGTGGCGTTGCCTGTGAGTGGTTATGATTTGAAGTTTGAGCCTTTTCACGACAAGGGCATACAGGGGTCGCGTCTGCATGTCGCGATGACGGAGCAAGAGCAACCTGCACGCCATTTCACTGATATCATGGCTCTTTTACAACAATCAAGTTTGCCTGTTACGGTGCGAGATACCGCGATGTCTATTTTTCGCACGCTTGGCGAGGCCGAGGCGACGGTACATGGTGTGTCGCTTGAGGAGATTCACTTTCACGAGGTTGGAGCTATCGACGCTATCGTAGATATTACTGGCGCAGCAATCGCGCTGGACGCACTTGGTATCGAGCAAGTTTATGCATCGCCACTTCCATTTACACGAGGACATTTGCGTATGGCGCATGGTATTATGCCACTTCCGGCTCCCGCGACACTTGAAATTCTGCGCCGCGTGCAGGCTCCCTGGGTGCCGTGTCCTATCGAGGGTGAACTGGTGACACCAACAGGGGCGGCTATTCTTGCAACCGTCGCACGTTTCACAATGCCAGCAATCACAATTGAACAGGTAGGATATGGCTTTGGCAAAAAACAGGTGCTATGGCCTAATTGTGTTCGCGCGTGTATCGGACACGAATTCTCAGGTACTAAATAGGGGGTTAGCCCTATAGGCATTCTCTTTGAGAAAGAGTAACATACGATGTATCTTATTATAGAGAAGCGTTGTTTACTCGAAGTGATGCAACTTTCCGCATTTCTCAAAAAAGGATGAATATTTTCATGAATGGTATACGCATTGTACGGTTACTTGTAGTGGCAACCATGAGTTTTGGGCTTCTTCTTACATTTTCTGGAGCAGCATCCGCGCATACAACCACTGCGAGCCACGCAAAAGTCACGAAAGCAGTACCCGCGATTGGCTCGATAATCACAACCGTGCCAACAAAGGTTACAGTATTTACGGCGGAGAATATGAAGATCGGCGTAAAGTATAGCAACCTCCTGGTTTACGGCCCAGGCGGTGATCTTATCAGTACAGGTGATGCGACATTTGACGTCAATAATCCACAAACAATGTCAGTGACAATTAAGCCGCAGAAGGATGGAGTGTACGTTGTGCGTTGGAACAACGTTTCTTCTGACGACAACGACCCCGACCAAGGGGCGTTCACCTTTACAGTGAAAGCGAATGCGGTAGTAGCAGCATCCGCTAAGCCAATATCTGCCCCTACATCGTCCGGTACTCCCGTGTGGGTTCTGATTCTTGTGGGCGTTGTTGCGCTCCTGCTTGGTTTGGGTACGGGTGCCGCGCTTGGGAGTCGTCGCGCCCGACCCGCAATGACCTCTCCTGCTGCTGTTATGTCAGAGAAAGAGAAGACAATACAACGCCCCTAGTTTCTGCTTATTTCCTTGGTAAACATAAGTTTTGATAATAAAAAGAAGCCAGCGACACTACGAAAAGCAATGTTGCTGGCTTCTTGCTAAATGTTTACTTGAGGTTGAGCTTGACATCTTCGCCGCCACTATCTTTGCCACCTGTAGCAAGACCTTTGGCGACAACGTAGAGCCGACCCATAATGCCGGAGGGGGCATCCCAGTATTCAGCTTCCTCGACGTTGACTTTTAGTAGGGCCAGATCGGGATCGTCGTTCCCTTTGGGGAACCATGCTTTGAGGGCGGGCTTCCAGAGTTCGTTTATCTTCTGGCGGTCTCGCACCAACTGGGCCGTGCCAGAGACGGAGACGAACAGGTTCTCATCCGGTTTGGCATAGCTCAAATTGACCTGTTGATCGTGTTCAACGTCGTCTACTTTAGGTGCACTGGCATGAGTAAAGAACCAGAGGTCGCCATCAGACTCCATGTCCTGCGTCGCCATGGGCCGGCTACGAAGCGTTCCGTTCTGCTCCACAGTTGTCATCATGGCAATACGAATGCCTTTAATTTTATCGCCAAGCAATTTTGCGTCGTTTTGCTGTGCCATTATTTTTGTATCCCTTCTTCTGTGTATAACACTTGCATCACGGATGACGCACGCGAAAAGTGTCAATATGTAACACCAGGCATGAACGCAGAGATGTTTTGTCGTGCGCTACTTAGTCTGCTTGCCAGACCGCGAGCACGTTTTCGCGTTGCTCATCCAGTGTGGCAAATTCTGGACGTGTGGGGGAACAGGCGATCAGCAGTTGGCCCGGAAGTGTTGCGCCTGGATAGATTTCGTTTACCAAACCTGAGAGTAAGCGATGTTCGTTTGACGCGGTAAAGATGCGTTGCCCTGTAGAGATGCTGAGGCAGCGTGGCATTGCGGGCAAATGTTGCCAGTAGCTTTTATTTCTGCCCGTCTCGACATTCCAGCTCGCGATACTGTTGTCGCGCATGGCGCAGGCAAGGATAGAGCTATCGGGCGACCACGCGAGGCTATTGACTTTCTGGCCGGATGTCGTGACTTGCCAGAGAGAGTTTTCGTGATCGGCACTCCAACAGAGAATCGCGCCGTTGTTCGCGCCCACCGCGAGATACGAGCCGTTGGGAGACCAATGTAACACGCCCGCGCTCCCGCTACGGGCGGTCTTCGTCGCAATAGTTTGTGGAAGCGCAACCTGCCTTCCCTTGAGTGCGGAAGATGAAAGCGAATAGAGCAGGATTGAGGTGCCGACCCAGACAGCAAACTGTTCTTTACTCGACCAGTCTATGTTATCGATGGTACGCGCATTGGTAGAAATGGTCAGGGGAAGCTCTGTCGCGGTAAGCGTGTCCCAGAAGCGTACCTCGCCCTGTATTCCCAGCGCGAGGACGTTTCCATCGGGCGACCAGCACAGGCTTGTAGCATGAAGTGCGGCGGGCATTTGTACAAGACCAAGAGTGCCGTTGCGTTGCAGAAACAATGGCACATGTCCATAAAGAATACAGGCCAGCGTATTGCCATCCAGCGACCAGCAGAGTGATTTGGGACGCGCCGGCAGCTCGTAACGGGCGGGATTCTGCAATACAAGCGGTTGAAACACCATATTTCCAAAAGGGGAAGGTTTTACCTCAACAGCAGGAAATTTTTCTGGCAATGGCTCATCGAGAACGTGGTGCTCGGTTGTGTCCGTGATGCTGATGGCGATTGGTCGGCTATCAAAGGATAGCTCAATCAGTGGCTCGTCGTCTTCATCATCGAACATTTTCGGGTCGAAATCTCCCTCGTTCAGAAGTTCGGTCTTAGCACTGGCTTGCTCTTCCGCGATCTCCCCGATGGCTTGTTCCAGTGCCTGAGCAAAGGCAACAATGGTGGGGAAGCGTTTGGTGGGTGATTTCTCCAATGCACGGCGCATCACGTCGTCCACTTCGGATGGGGGAAAGCGGTCAGGGTTTAGCTCGCTTGGCACAAAAGGAGCTTCATACAGGTGCGCGTGAATGTATTCTTCGTTAGTGCCGGCTTGAATTGGGAGTTTGCCCGTCAGCAGGAAACTGGCGACGATTGCCAGCGAATACTGATCGGAAGCCATATTTACTTTTTTTTCGGCCTGTTCAGGAGCCATGAACGCGAACGTACCAAGTACCTCACTTGCCATCGCTCCCGGTGTTTTTTGCCAGCGCGAGATGCCGAAGTCCGCGAGGTACACATGTACAGCACGTTGTGCGGTCTGAATGGAGCGAATAAGAAAGTTCGCGGGTTTGACATCCTCATGCACGATATGCGGAGTGCGCGTGTGCAGATACCACAGGCTATCCGCCGCTTGCGAGATTACGTCCGCCGTCTGTTGTAGCGACCAGTGTTCCCACGGTGGCGACTCCTCAATTACATCCGCGAGTGAACCATCGGGAATGTATGGTGACACCAGAAACGGAACGGAACGCCCGTTATAGAGTGTGTAACCTGAGTCGAGGACGGGCAGAATATGAGGATGTTGCAGACTTCGAGCAATCTCTATTTCGCGTGTGAAACGCTCGCTCGCTTTGAGATTGCGTCTATCGTCTTCGGTGATCGCGATCATAATTTTTAGTGCAACAAGGTCTTGTGTGGTGGTGTCACGCGCCAACCATACGACGCTCATAGGGCCTTGTCCAAGAAGCCTTTGCCGTTGATACCGCTCTATTGTCATATCGTCTTTTCCACCGCTCATGGTGTATTGGGTACATTCAGTTGGTTAGAGAGTTGTCGATGCAGGTCTTGCAATGCTTGATTCTCTTTTTGTAAACGGTCAAGCCGCTGTGTAAGCTCGTTGTTGTCTCTCGTTATTTTGTCAAGGTTCGCGCGTATCGCGTCTTTCTCTTTAGCGGTCTGACTTAACTCGTCGCCACGCACGCCATGCTCACGTTTGATTTGCTCTAGCGCGTCATCTAACGAGCGTATTTTTGCTTGATCGGAGACGATGCGACCAGTGAGGGTAACGACCTCCTGCCGATGTGCTTCACGGTCTACCTGTATTTGACTTTGTAGCTGCGCCAATTGCGGTTCATATCGCCACCCTAGCAGCTCATTGAAGAGTTCACGCGCGGGGCTTCCCTCCTGGCTCGCATCGCGCAACTCCTGTATCTTCTGCTCATTCCACTGTCCGCCAGCAAGCAAGCCGCCCAGCGCACGGTGCGAGAGGACAAGTTGCCTGGGGAAAAGCACGCTGGTACGCGAGGAAGAAAGGCCATAAGTGCTAAGGTTTTTCGCGTATTCCACAATTTCGTTTGGCATGCCGCGCATGCCAAGCATTGCGGCGAGGTCAGAGCGAAGTGGGAGCGATGTATCGGGATCGTTGAAGGCTTCGAGCAACGTAGCCTGTGTCTCAGAGCCAAGCAACAACAGTATATAGGCCAGTTGCTTTTTGTGGTCGGGATTATCGTTTAAGGATTGCAACAGGTGGTCAAGCATGGTATCTTCGCCAAGCAGAAGCAGCAGCGCGATGATGCGCTGGTTTGTACGTTCGGCGTCGGGTGTATCATGTGCCTGAACAAAGGCTAGCATTTCGGGAATCATCTGACGATCCGCGTAGTGACGGACGGACTCGTCGCGGACTCGCTCTAAGAGCAACGCCACCGCCATCGCGATATCGCCAGATTTGTCGCGTCCGAGCAACAACACTAGTTCGTCCTTAATCACGCTGGTGGGCATAGCCTGGAATATTTCCATTGCCGCCGTGCGCCGCTCGGATACGTCTTGGTCGTTGATGGCGTGCCAAACAAGGGCAAGTGCGGGAACACCAATTTTCCCCAGAATGTGCTTCGCGGAACGCGAGACCTGTGGGTTAGGGTCTACAATCAGCTCGCCTACGCCAGATACTGCTAACGCGCCAATTTTGATGAGTGCTTCTTCGGCTCCCCGTCTGCGGTCATCAAGATACAGGGCCTGAAGTAAGCTGTCAAGCACAGCTTTGTGTTGCGGCCCCTTGTTTGATAAACGAACAAGCGTGGTGGCGGAGTCGTTCATCAGGTGCGCGTCTTCCAGACCTTCCAGCAGGGCAGGCAGGCTCATTGTCGCAAGCTCGTTTGAGAGGATTTCCAGCAGAAACTCATGCGCTCGTGGAGGTGGGGGTGGCGCGAAGAGATGCACAAGGTCGTGCATGATGGCTTGCTCGTCTTCGCTTTGTAGGACGAGTTCTGTGACGATATTCTCGGAATGTTTGCGTGCTATCACGCGGTGGTCTTCCAGACCGGATAGAAGAGGTCTGAGTATGATTGGCCCAAATTGGGGCAAGATGTTCGCGGCAGCATCGGCGCGTTCCGACTCGCCAAGCAGTTCAACAAGTGGTGCAATCGCGGCGTCGGGATAGTTGAGTAGCAGCGTTTTCACCACTCGTAGGAGAGGAGGTTGGTTAAGCGCGTCTAGCAGGGCGGGTACAACGATGGCACCGGGTAAGGCGTTGAGCGTTTGTTGTATGTATGCGCGGACACGCTCGTCGCGATAGAGCAGGTTGCGGACAAGGCTCTGGGCTGCGTCTGCTCCTTGCTTCTGAAAAATGTTCATGATGTGCTGTGCCTGCGCGTCGTTGCATTGCGGCAACAACTCAATCAGTGAGTCGCCGGGGAAGGGCGTCATGCCAAGCAGGGCGCGTTGTACACGTTGCACCGTCGCGTTCTCCTGTGGAACGGTGAGGGCCGCGACAAGATCGGGAAGCGCGACCTCATGCAGGTGGCTCAGCGCGTCAACCGCCTCTTCGTACACCTGCGGGCGTGGGTCGGCTAACACAATCATTAAGGCTGGCACAATGCGCTTTTCGGGAAACTTGCTCAACGCCCGCACGATTGCGATAATGAGTAGAGGCTCCAGATGTTGCTCCTGAAGCAGATTCATTAGTGGCGCGACAGAGCGTGGGTCACGAAGACGCTCAAGGACGTAGACAAGCAGGCGAGTACGTTCTGGTACAACCGGAATAAGAGCTTCGGTAGTAGACATCACAACCTGATCGCCAATTGTAATCAGGATCTGGGATGCTTTCTCCGCGACAAGCTCGCTTGGATGTGTCAGGACAACCGTCAGCAGGGCGGCGATGCTTTCGGGTATGTATGCTAGCAACGCCTCTACGGTGTGTTGCTGAAGCAGAGGCGACGGTTCTTCCAGAAGTTGCACAATCGCGGGTAGGGCCTGTGTGTCGTGCAGTGTTTTCAGAATGTCCAACGCACGAATGCGGATTATTTCTTGTGGCGCGTTCGCCATTACATCAAGCAATTGTGGTGTCGCGGTGGTGCCAATATCCTCTAATGTTTGCGCGGAATTGAGTACCGCCATATCGTTTTGTGAGCCAAGCAAACGCACAAGGGCTTCAATGATTAGCTCTGAGCGATTGTCACTACGCGTTTGTAGTTGTGCCTGTTGTACTAGAAGTGCGCCAACCTGTTGCTGTACCTCTGGCTCCGACTGGTAGTTTGAGCTAAGCACAGGGATAATGCAATCAAGGATGCGCTGATATTCCGCGAGTGTTACCTGCCGCGTCACGTCGCGCTCGTTGAGGAAGCGTTCAAGAATAGTCAGCACGGCCTGATGCACGCGTCTGGTGAAGGGGCCGGGTTGACGATTGACAAGTTCCTGTAGCAATCGTGGTAGGGTCGGTCCTGGGCCAAGGCGTACAAGCGCACTCGCTGCGCGTGTCACGATGAAGGGTTCAGCGTCGCTGATACGGGACAGCAGAGGTTCAACGGCGCGTGTATCAGCGGTGCCACCGAGAATATTGATCGCGGCGGCACGCAGACGGGTTGTACGTTCCGACATTGGTTGACTTAGCTCTGAGGCACGGGAGACAACGACACTCCCGAAGCGTCCGAGTACCTGCGTCAGGCGTTTTACCTGAGCTTCATAAGCGACATCATCAACAGTATCTTCCAACTGTGTGAAGAGCAGTTCTGGTACAATCGCTTGATCGAGCAGGATGAGCAGGTCATCGACGCCCTCCACCATAATGAGGGGAAGGAGCGAACGGTACACCTCCTGCCCACCCTCTTCGGCGCAGCGTGTGAAGATGCGGGCAAGTTCTTCGCGGGCGGCTTTATTGCGAACGGCGATGGTCAGCGATTCTGCGACACGCGGTGGGAGCACAATACTACGCTGTACCTCTGCCTGTGGGGGCGTCCACAATACGCCGACACAGACGAGACTGAGCGCGAGCGATTGCAACACGTATGCGGGATTGCTGCGCCCAAGCTCGCCGAAACGTTCCGCGAGGACGAGCGGATCGTTAAGTAGGCCGGCCCAGATTGCGACTGACTCGCTCCATCGTCCAACATTTTCCAGTAAATCCAGACGAATTGGCAGTGGAGCAGGGCGTTTAACGCGATCAATAGCGTAGAAGTATTCCGCGACAAAGTATTCTGCAATCAGCTCGTGGCGAAAACTCAACACGCCGCTGGGGCTAATCTCGATGAGCGCGGCACTCAGCGCGAACTGGAGCAGTTGGGGCAAGTCGTCGTATGGCTCTGAAATCGGCTCGTCGTTGCCCGCAAAGGGACTCTGAGGCGAATGTTCGTCAAGCCAGAAGCGGAGTTCGTCCGCGAGTTCGTCGGTGCTGGCACCAATGCGGATATCCTCGCCTGTTGAGGTCGCGACGCGCAGTTGGATGGCATTGCGGTCATTGGCCCAACGCGCGGCGCAGGCGACTTCGCTGAGGAAGCGCACGATCTCGCGCTCGATGGGTGCGGCCTTGTTCCAACGCGGTTGGGCCTGCTCGCGGATAATCAGTTGTTTGACGGACTCGCGTAGGAGGCGACCACGCGTATCTATCTGTTTGCCACGCTCGACGCCAATTTTGTCGATGATGCCCATTAAAGTAAAGAGCATCATGGGGTTGGTACAATGATAGCGCAGACGACTACGATCAATCACCTGCATGATTTGTCCAGCGGTATGCCGCCAGTGGCTATCTTGGCGTTCGACATAGCGTTCGACAAACTCGTTGATCTGGTCTGTTTCTAAAGGGTACACGGTGGCACGCGACGCCTGCCCCTTATTGACCAGATCGACCAGATCTGGTTGCTCACGGTAATCAACCTCGCGACAGGTCATGACCAGTCGATTGTTGGTGTTTTGCATGAGGTAAACCAGTTCATGACTCACAAGCGAGAGATAGTTGTTATCAACCTCGTTGAGGCCATCGCAGAGTAGTAGAAGCCGCCCCTGCTGCGAAAGGTAGTACAGGTAGCGGCGTACATACTGGATGCCTGGCAGGTCGCTTTCGGCAAGAAAGTCGAGCATGGTGATATGATTTTCCGCGTCAATGGCGTCAAGCATCTCGTTTTCGGGAGTGCTCGCAAAGTATGTTTTGAGGAAGAGACTATAGTTCTTCATAGGCACATAAATGGGGACGCGTTTTCGTCGGAACACGAGGTCCCATGGGTGCTCGGACGCGGAATAGTGATAGACACGGAGCGCGGTGGTTTTGCCGGCACCGGGAACGCCTAGAATGAGCTGGTCGGTATCCTGTTGCTGCACAAGGTCAAGAATGGCAACGCGCTCTTCGACAACCGATGCACTCTGTTCATGACTGTCGGGCGTCTGACGAATATTAGTGAGCGCCGTCAAGGGCGTATAGAGCTGCTTGTACTGCTCCTGTGCTGCGCGTACCGCGTGTAGGTAGCGGTAGATTGCCAACGGAATTGAGCCAAAAAGAACGGCGAGGACGAGTAGCACAAAGACGAGTACGGGAATGAAAAAAAGTTGCGGCGTGTGCGTGAGCAGTGCCAGAAGTCCGACGAGATGAGCTGGATTGATAAGGAGAATGAGACCTGCTGTAAGTAGTGTAACCAGCAACGCACCAACCAAGGCAATGCCAAGCGCAATGGGAAGCCGTGATTGGAGAAGCATTGCGTCATTTTGCACAACAGTTGGCATTGTCGATTGCTGTTGCTGCACTTGTCTCATGAATTGGGAACCTTTCTGTGTTGATAATAGCATATAGTATAGCGTACTCTTGCCATATGAACAAGGAGTCATGCTTTCTTTTCATAAGGTAGGTTGGAAAACTGTTCGAGCGCAAAGAGAGAACGGACAGGTATATAATAAGAGCGGAGAGTATACACAAGACAAGCAAGCGATTTTCGTTCGTGTGAGTTAGCTCACAGCATTTTTGTGAGAAATATGTTTTACTTTAGTATAGGGAAGCGCATACCCGAACAGACGGGTACTATCGCATGAAGGCGTTACAACTCAGGCACGCGAGCCGTCTTTCTCTAGGGAAGCCTATAACTCTATACTACTATTTCTTATTTTATGTTTTTATTTATGGCCTATAGTACCTCTATTCCTTTGAAAGGGTATATTCTATGAAGTTGACCAGACAGTGGTCATCTGAAGAGCAAAGACGCGATGATGATGAACAGGAGACAACAGAGAAACGACGCGCGATCAAGAAAGCACAGCAGACGACCACGCTGGCGCGTAAGCTAATTGAAGCGACGGACACCATAAAAACAGAGAGCATTGTAGAGGTACAAGATGATAATAGAGCAAGCGCATCCACGTTCGAGAGAATAGGTGAAGCTGCGAGTATTCCTATACAGAAAATAGCTATTCCTTCCTTTCTTTCATATGTTGGCTATATTGCGTCACTTGATACACAAAAAACGCCAAGTACGCAACCACCAGTCTCAGACATAGTACCGATACTTTCTGAAACACGTCAGCATTATAAAAGCATATCTCCTAAGTACGCGGCACTCCTGATTATGTTACTCTGTATCGTTATCTTTCAGGCATTCAACAGTGGACAAGCGCAGTTTGTTGGGCCACAGGGTTGGGCATATGTGCTTGGGGGGCCTACAGTCGCGAACAATGCGAACATTTTGAAGGATATTGGGAAGCAACCGATCAAGGCGGGAGCGAAGGCACAACAGGGACGAGTGCTCACACCACGAGAGTATGTTGACCTTATTATACAGAACATGACGCTTGACCAGAAACTGGGGCAGATGATGATTGTGCAGTTTACGGGGGCGGCATATTCACTCGAATTGAGTACGATGGTCAAGCAGTATAACGTGGGTTCGGTGCTTATTTTCACCTCGAATGGCAACATCACGGACAAAGAGCAGCTTAAAGGACTGGTGCGGCAGATGCAGGGAGAAAGTCCAATTCCGCTCGCGGTGGCAATCGATCAGGAAGGCGGCACTGTTGACCGTTTAATCACGCTTGACGGTGCGCGACCATCGGAGGCCAGCATTGGCGCGACAGGCGACCCGATGGTGGCCCAGCAAGCGGGGTTGAAGGATGAGCACGATCTTACCTCGTATGGCATCAACCTTAACCTCGCCCCAGTCGTCGATGTCACCAACGTCTACAACGCGCAACTCGATCAGCGTACTTATGGTAACAACGCGGATATCGTGACGAAGATGGCGGGGGCGTACCTGACGGGGTTACAAAAGAGCGGCAAGGTAGTCGGGACACTGAAACATTTTCCTGGTCTGGGAGATGTGGGAGTTGACCCGCACACTGGTGTTCCACGCCTGACGCGCTCACTGGCCGATTTAGAGCAGATCGATTGGACACCGTATCGCGCACTTATTCAGCAGGGGAACACGGTTCACGCGGTTATGGTCACGCACGAACTGGTGGACGCGGTGGATGGAAACATGCCTTCATCGCTTTCTTACAATGTTGTGACGGGCATTCTGCGTAAAGATTTAGGCTTTCAGGGCGTCATCATGACGGACAGTTTGACGATGGAGGGCATTCAGGCATACTATACGCAGGGGCAGGCGGCTGCCGTAGCTGTCGAGGCCGGAGACGACCTTCTGATGGGAGCGAGCACCCCAACAGAGGTTGCTTCTATGCTTCAGGGTATCAAGCAGGCAATGAGCGATGGGAAGATTAGCCAACAGCGTATAAATGACTCGGTGCGCCGCATCTTGCTGATGAAGTATCAGATGGGACTACTGCATCCAGCACAAGGCAGCTAAAACGAAAGAACGAGAAGGACAGGATTTCACAATGCTTGGTTCTAATACAACGCAGTCCCCACAGGAGAGAAAGTGGAATGTGGTGCTCTATGGTCTAATTGTGGTGGAAACCGTGCTGGTCTTGCTCGCGCTGGTTCCAGCGCAATTGTGGACACGCATCCTGGTAGGATCGAGTAGCGCGACGTTGGACGGGCCGTTTCCGCCTGTTATCGCGCCTTTCGTTACTACGTTACTCTATCTGATGCCAACCGCTATCGGCTTTCTCTGTCGGAACTGGCAACGTGCTCTCCTGCTTTCCACACTGCCGGCATGGATTGGGCTGGGTGCCTTCTTGATTGGCGCAACATTCAAGATTGGCGCGTTCTATATGGTAGCGAACGATCATGTGACCGCGAACGTGAGCGTGTTGGAGTTGTTTGCCGCCCTCGGCGCGATTGGGTGGCTGGGGCGTCCGCTATTTAAGATGCGATAAGACAATCCCCCAAGTGGGGTATAACAGAGAAAAAAGACACGGCAGCGTGTAGAATAAGCAGTGTAAAGTTATGCGTAAGACGAGGTTGCGTCCGCTACGGCTGGAACGCTTGCATGTGGGAGAGCGGTTGACGGTGGAGAGTATAAAGACGAGGATAATGCAAACAAACAATAGAGTACACGATATGAACGGGCAGGAAGCGATAGCACAAACACCCGCGCTCTTGACGATGCAGCCATCGCCAATGTCAGAAGTAACGCTGGGAGCCGAGGCGGAACTGTTGCCGGGAGAGGCAGGAGCGAAAAGCTTGCTCGCAAGTTCGCCCAAAAGCTATCTTCAGAACCAGATTTATGGCCTGTGGTTTTTCGTGTCGCTCTTTATTCTCGTGACGATTATCACACACAAGGTCTCGACAGAGCAGTATGGCGTGCTCGCGGTTATTATGACGGCGTACAACACAATTCTGTATATTGTCTCGTTTGGGCTGGAAGATGCGATTACGACGTATGTCCCACGCGTCTTCGCGGAATATGGAGTCGCGTCGGCGGCATCGTTGATACGGCGGCTCCTGCTGTTACGTGCTATTATGCTTATTTTCTGCACAATTATTTTACTGTTTAGTCTGCCTGTACTGGCGAATGGTATCGCGTTGTTGCCGCTCGACGGCGCGAAGGGTGTGGCGAACGGGTTGCGCGATCAGCAGCTGCTAGCCCATATGGCACCTATCGCGCTCTATGTGCTGGGCAATAGTGTCGGTAGCTTGCTCACAGCGGTATGCGCGTCATATATGCGGATGCATATCGTGCTGGTGATTGGAAGTATCACGCAAGTGGTGCTGCTGGGGCTGGGCTTTCTGGTACTACAACTGGGCTGGGGTATCGATGGCTTTCTGTGGATGCAATCGTTTGTGTGGATTTTCAATGCGGCGGCGTTCGCGGTCTGGCTGGCCCCAACCGTTTTCGCGGGTGGCGAGGTGGTATACAAGCAACCGTTGGGGCCTGTAATCAAGCTGGGTGTGTCGGCGTGGCTGACAAACATTGTTAATGGCGCATTGCTAAAACAAACGTCGCTGCTTCTGCTAGGCTATTTCGCGGTCTCGCTAACGTCACGGGGCTTCTTCAATCTCTCGTTTCAGCTTGCGGACTCGGCGAACGCGCTGCTAGTGGCAGGCTTTGGTGGTGTTGGCGGCTCCGCGCTGGCGGCGGCGGCGATTGGGCAAAACTATGATCGGTTGGGGCGTTCGTGGGAGGTGCTTATCAAGGTCGAAACACTGCTAGCCGCGCCGGGGCTGGTATTCTGCCTCTTCAACGCGCAGAATATTGTGGCGGTGCTATACCCCAAGACGTTCGCGCCCGTAGGCCCCCTGCTCGCGATTTTTCTGTTTTTCAACTTGATTACGCGTGTGCTGGGGACAACGATTCATCAATCGACGCTCTACGTGATAAACAAGGCGCGGCTCGTGGTATTGGGACAATGGATAGGGTTAGCGGTTGTGGTCGTATTCGGCATTGCGCTCATTCCACGCTACGGGCCGGCAGGGGCGTTGATCGCCGATGGTATCGCTAAAGCACTCACGGGAGCGTTATTGCTGCTATTCCTCTGGCGCGACCTACCTAACAAGTACCCGCTTGGCTTCACGCTGCGCTTCCTACTTGCACTGACGATTGCCGCGCTCCCCGGCATTGTCTGGCATCCCACCAACCGAGTACTCTTTGGCATGTCGGGCGTGGTGTTCCTCGTGCTGTGCTTCGGACTCCTATTGCTGATAAAGCCTTTGAGCCGTAACGATCTGACAATGATCGAGGGGATGAGGCCGAGCGCGGTACGCTACCTGAAATGGTTCGCGCGTGCGAAATGAGTAGGCTGAGAAACATCGAAAAGCGTTCAAGTTGAACCATGAGAATGTTAGAATATCTCTCGTTCGGACTCTTTCCCTACATTGGCGAACTCAATTATGCTTCCGGTAGGCGTGGGGATTTGCCAGTAATGGAGCCGCCAGCCAGCCCCGTGCTTTTGTAACATGAGACGCCACGCCTTCGCTTGATCGCCTTCACGGGTGCGCTGTGGGCTATCTGCGGCCTTTTTTTCCCTGAGATGGTGTAGTTCGTAGCGCGACACGCCTTTAGCAGTACCCGCAATGACGCTAGCAGCAGCTTTAATAATGTGGCTCAACAGTATCGCATTGTCGGCTAAGCCACGACTCTCGACGGACTCGATGAAGTGGAGTCCTACTTGAAAGGGAAGCGGAGTTGCGACGCTACCGACCCAATCCTTTCGGTACTGTTGGCTGATGGCGTACATAATCCCCTGTTCTCCCTGCGTCCACAACTCCATGACATTTATTAACGGCTGTAAGTCGTCGGGAGTGATAAGAAACGGAAATTTTTGTTCAATTTTGTTGTCAGGTGGGCGGAGGAATGTTGGTTCAGCCTCAAGTACAACCACAGAAACAGTGAGTTCTTTTGATATATCGTCAAAAGTCGATGTTGCGACATGTAAGCCTTGACCAAGCGGGTACGGGATATGCTTGCAAACAGAACAAGTAGCGAACAACTGGGAGAGGTCAGCATGTATATATTCAGGTAAACGCGCTATAAATGTCGCTGGCTCGATACAAATTGAACTCTCTTCAGCTTCTATAACAAGCAGTTTGTTCAGGAGATTTTCCAGATCGTGTGTCTCATCACGAAAGAATTCGTTAATGAGCTTTACAAGTTGAGTGCTATTGATGTCAAGATGATGTTTTCGCTGCAATTTTCTTACTTGCTCAAAGTTCGGATAGTCGCCATTCGCCTCCAGCAGTTGGGTCGCCCATGAGTAGTGCAACCACAGAAACGGTGCAGTGAGAGCCTCTTCCAACCAAATTTTTAAGTGTGCTAGCCATGTTTCTACCTCTGCCTTGCTTGCATTCTCAGGAGGTATCATCACAAGTGCGGGGTCAACGATAATATTAACTCTAACCATTGTTTGCGATATGTACTTTCTTTGCTCTTTTTCTCAGACTTGCCGCAGTAATTCTATCTTCTTGTAACATGGTTTCGTCCGAAAAGCCATCGGGCCAGTTGAGAATATTCCCTTGTGGAGAAATTTCGATGGTCTCAAATCTGGTTGCGCCCTGTTCATCTTGATCGACAAAGTAGATTAAACAATCGCTATTTTCTTGCCCATCGGTCTCTACGATATGATAGCGCAGTTGACTGATGAGGTTCTCGCTATGCGTTTCAATAAGGCATTGTTTACCACATTTCGACAGGCCCACAAAGAAGTCACCCAGACGCGCCTGTACACGTGGATGGAGATGTAGTTCTGGTTGCTCAACAAGCAAGAGCGTATCATTGGGGGACAATAATCCCATAATAAGGATTGGTAGCACCTGACTAACTCCGACACCAACGGCGGTGAGTGGCAACCCTTTTTGTCCTGGCCTATGCACTATTTGCCAGCTCACGCCACTCTGACCCGCCTCTTGAATATTGACTTCGTTTGCCACGCCCAGGTAACGCGCCCATGAGTTTAGTGCCTCTCGTAGTATACCTTGCTCAACACACTTACTAAGAGGATTATACCACATGATACGCGCGTTCTGATTGGCGTCATACACGGCAGCAGCATATTCGCCTTTTGTACCAACGTCGTCGAGTTCGCTTGTGGGCGCGAACTTTTGCGCGGCCTGTGGGTCAGCACGTAGTGGCCCCAGGTAGCGTATCTTGCTAGTGAAGAATTGCGTGATTTTTTCTATACTCTCTTCAAAACTTTCAATGTACGTATTATTTGTCACAACCTCTAGTGCCTGAGTTTCTTTACTATCTGCTTTTGATTCTTCTGAAGTACACTGTATCACAATTGCCCTTAGTTTGTCGCTAATAACTCTTTTCCTTTTTCTAGGTTTGAGAGATGTATACCATTGAAGTACATCAAGGAGTGTTCGACCAGAGAATACTTCTTGTATATTCTCGTTCTGACACAGTGATTGTACAGCATCTTTAAAAGTTTGTGAGCTAGCTATTTCCGTTTCAGTAAGGTCTGGAGGTATTCTAAGAAGTGCAGACGTATCGCCTGTTTCATCTATCATATCAAAGGCACGACCAATTGTTTGCATAAGCCGTCGTTTACGACGTTCTTCAACAGCATATTTTCCAATCAGGCGTGTAGGTAAGAAATGAGAGAACGTAACTAAAAATTGATTAGGTGTTCTGGAAGCTTGAGAAGATTCTTCAGGCGTAAATGTAGCTGTATACTTTGGTTCTTCAGCAGTGGAAGGCACAAACCGCAAATAACCTGGCGCAACGTCTTCGATAAATTTGCTAAATTCCGCGGGCGTCAATAATTTGACCTCAAGGCCGAACTCGAGCAAGGTATTGGTTTCGGCCTGAGAAGGGTGATACCTAGAAAACGGGCCTGCAACTATCTCCAATGTGACATACTCAACATTTACCTTTGAGGCTTCAATGGCTGAAGTGCTTGTACCGTTACTGTTAGCACTGCGAAATTGAGCGTTCATTTTCACTGATTGAATATTTGTACCAAGTCTTGTTATAACTCTTCCATCTACAACTCGCAGCCTAGCATTAGAAGACGTTTTTTGTGCCTCGCGTGGTTCCTCTTTGCCTATTTCTAGCTCAAAGCCAACGGTCAGGGTTCTAAGTGTTGTTTGTTCACTCAAGATATCTTCAAACGTTCCTAGTTGAACAATGGGGCCGTTGGGCAACAGGGGTCTATCCAGGACACGACTACTCAGTGTTTGCGAAATCATGAGAATGGATTGAATAAGGCTACTTTTTCCAGAGCTATTGCGACCTGCGAGAACTGTTACAGGTGCCAATTTTAGTTCACCCGAATCGAGGATAGGTTTGAAGTTTTGGATAGTCCAGCTTTTCAACATGTTTGTAGTCCTTAGTTGCTGTTTATCAAATTTATGAATATTACAGTAATTTCGTCGCGCAGGCTCTTATCAGTATACATATCCGCGCTAATTGTACCGTACTTTTCATTGCTTGAGAAGGTTGGCGTACATCTTTGATGGAAAAAGAAGAGGGGTGTTCATATTTTTTCCCAGCTATGGTATTATAGGTACAACGTTTGTGCAAACCTCTAACTGTATTTGACTATCCAATTGTAAAACAAGAGCAAGTGTGTGTAACAATCTTATGCCAAAAAGAGTACCTGAACCACTTGATCCAACGCTGGTCATTCAAGCCTATGGGCAAGGCGTCTTTCCTATGGCGGATCAATGGGGAAGGCTGCGCTGGTATGCGCCCGACCCTCGCGCTATTCTGGAACATGGAGATCTTCATGTTTCGCATTCGCTGCGTGCAACGATCAACAAAGGCATCTATGAGGTGCGAATGGATACCGCGTTCGAGCAGGTGATGCGCTATTGCGCGAACCGAAACGATGGCGAGGGGACGTGGATTAACGAAGAGTTTATCAAAACCTACACCTTTTTGCACCGCGCAGGCATGGCTCACAGTCTGGAGGCGTGGCAGGATGAAACGCTTGTCGGTGGTCTCTATGGTGTGTCGATAGGGGCCGCGTTTATGGGTGAGAGTATGTTTTCTCACGCTACCGACGCCTCAAAGGTATGCCTTGTCGTGCTGGTTGAGCATTTAAAGCAGCGCGGTTATGTGCTTCATGATACGCAGTTTCTCACTTCACACCTCGCATCGCTTGGCGCAACTGAGATTCCACGTGGTGTGTATGAGAAGCGGTTGAAAGAAGCGTTGCGAATGCGCTGTGCATGGTCTGAACAGGTGTAGGAGAGTATGAGGCCCATTCTTCTTATGGTTCGTCCGCGGGTTCAAGCACAACAGGGGTCGCCCTGTCAATGTTTGTCTCCGCGATCACCTGTACCAGCGCGGGAAGCGGCCCCTGACTAAGCGAAAGTCGCATCATGAAGCGCACGAAGGGTTGCTCGCGTAGAGGGACGCCTGAGTCGGGATGAAGCATCGCGGCAACGGCAAGTACAAGCCGCGCATCCTGATCGCGCTGTGTGTATTGGAACAGCAACGCCTGGCGACGCAGACGTTTCTCATAGAGGAGACGCCACTGCTCGTCGATCACTGTACTCACGGCCTCATCGATGATGGCATTCAATTGAGCAGATGGGCCTTTTGCTTTTTTCCCAGCTTTCCCATTTTTTGCTTGTGTACCTGTATTCTTCGCGTTCTTCCCCCAGAGACGTGTCAGATAGGGCGCGACAATCCAGGGCGGCTGAAAGAGCCATGAGGCGAATTCGTCTAGCCCGTAAATCTCTTCTCCGCGCAGGGCCAGCGTGTGCAACTCTTCGCTAAACGGCAGGGGTGGAAGGGCCGTGACGACGATGGCGGCGGCTGCTTGCTCCGCATGAGTCGTACTTTCAAACGTAGAACGCCAGGCAAAGTAGGATATAGGCAGCTTATGACGCGTCCGCTTTGTAGTGATATAGGCTTCCGCAATGAGTTTCAGACTATAAGAAAACGGCAGAAGGAAGCAGCCAACACTCTGCTGATTCAAAAGCTTTGTCAGCTCGTGCCAGCTCTCTACGTCCATTTCAGCCATACCAGAACAGGCGCGGATGCCTTCGAGATCGCTTAACCAGACGTTGACGATTTTGAGGAGGCCGTCGGGGCGTTTCCACGAGAGCAGGAGCAATTGTGAGCCAGAGCCATCGATGAAGCTTACACGCGCCTCATATGATGGTAAGAGTTGCAGTGCTTCTGCGGCGGTATCTGCTGTGCCAAGGACGCTTTGCATGGTGAGGCGACCCAGGGCGGCACGAACGCTTTGTTTGAGTTGACGGTTCGTGGTGGCTCTCATGATAGCATCCAGTGCTGGAATAGTTTGTGGGCTGACAAGAGAACCGAGTTGCTCGAGTGATTTAATTGCCGCCAACGCGACTTTTCCACTTTGTCCCTCAATCAAGGGGAGCAGAATTTTCGCGGCACGCGGGTCATTGCTTTCGCCCAACCATTGAATGAAGACTAGACGTTGTTCAATCGGGGTCGAGAGGATATCTTGTAGAATAACCTCAACGCCCATTTCGCCACGATCCACGACATCGAGCAGGCGCAGTTGCAGTTGCTGCATCGCGTTTTCGGGGTCGTTGAGATACTCAAGAAAACCGTCTTCCACCATCTCTGACTCTAGCTCTTTCAGGATAGGGGCAAGCGAGAGTTTGGGCAGGTCGCTCACAGTGGGGTCAGCAATAAACTCTTCCAGGTCGTCGAGATCGTCCTCCGTCGCGAGCCTGGCGAGAATGTAGAGGGCGGCATTTTGCGCGGAAGAATCGCTGCTTGCAAGTAGGCGGAGAACTTTTTCGCGTGCGCCTTGTGTCCACTCTTCGTCCAGACGTGCATAGTAGTGAAGAAGCGTTTCGGGATTTATAGAATCGCGACGGCTAAGCGCGAGTAGAATGCTTTCGATACTATCCTGTGGAGAACCTTTGTGTCCTCGTGGCATGAAATGACTCCTTCTGAAAGGTGGAGATAGTGCTCTGTCTGGACAGAGAGTGCTGCATGAGATGCATTGTACCATGTTGTTCAGTTTCTGGGTAGGGGGATAAGCTCAAAAGCTCCCTTCACCAGCGTACAGACGCGGCGGAGGGATAAGCGATGAGGCGGGGGGCGTGACAAGGGTCTCGGCGGCTTCGGTGAGCAGGGCCAGGCTGATGAGAAAGTCGTCGTGTCCGTCGGCAGGATCGACGTAAAAGTCGAGCGTATCGGGGGCAGGCAGGCGATAGCGAGCGCGTTGGAGTTGTTGCCAGCAGGCCGTGTTGATCGCGTGGGGCGCGGAGCCGGGCGTGTAGAGGCGCAGGCGACCACTATTGAGTAGTGTGAGAAGCTGATAGGCAAGACGGGACTTGCTAGGACGTGAGAAGGTAAACGCGGTGACACGTTGAGGACTCAGACGGTCAAGCAAAAGCGAGGCGAGGCCGGCCCCAATTCCGGTGGCATCGACGACAAGTCCGCGAATATTCCACCGCTCGACAAGGGCGACGGTTGCGGCATATTGTTCAAGATGCGAACGTCCGGTCCACCATTCATGATGCACAACCTCGATAGTGGGCAAGCCCAGCTCATTATAGCGGACGCGTCCAATCGTAATAACAGTGCTATCGCGACGGGACGCGGTGATGCAAGACGAAAGAGTGCCAATGCCGGGCCGATCTTCACCCGCGACATCCATACCCGCGATATACCACCCTTCCTCACACGGAGTTTCTTCCCAGCTATGTGTGCCTTGCAGTTGCGTTTTTTGCAGCGTGTTGAGAAAGTAGCCCGCGCCGCTCAGTGGGCGCAGGTAGTATTGCGTCTGAATAGCGGGATGGTCTTCGCCTAATCGCGCGATCTCCTGTTCCACAAAGGTACGATACGCGGGATTGATAGCAGCGAGCGTGTGCCAATCGAACTCGAAATGGAGCCGTTCGCCCGTTCGCTGCTGCCGTTCGAGATTGATGGCGCGTTGTTGGGCGAGAAGTGTGCTATCACTCCAGGCGGTTCCATATAAGATTGTGGTCGCGTTACTGGTAGAAGCCATCGGGCGAAAATCGCGGTCAAACTTTTCGCTCGCCACATCTTGCGCCTCGTCGATTTCCAGCAACAGGTCCGCAGTCGCGCCTACAACGTTGCTTTCCGCGCCGGCAGAGAAAAACATGACACGCGGCCCCGCATGTGTACGCGCAAACTCCGATTGGGGCGCGAGACCAATGATGTGTCCATGACTCTGCCAGACGCGGTCACGGGTGAGCGGTGTGTCGAGCAGAGAGAGCAGGCGAAGACGGCTATTGATGATTTGTGGCGCGAAAGTCGGAGCGGCCTTGACGATTGTACCGTGCGGCATACACGCGAGCAGGTAGGCTTCGAGGACTGCCGAGAGCTGATTTTTCCCTGACTGGCGGGAGAGCATGACGGTAAAAATGTGGCCTTTGCCAGCACAAATTGAGGCAAGGATGGCCTCAGCAATCTCGCATTGGTAGGGGTAGAGCGGCTTCCCAAGTATGTGTTTGGCGAAGCGCGTGATGGTAGTGGGGTGGTATTTCATGGTGCTTTTATGGGGGGGTAGATGAAGAGGGAGGGAGAAAGAAGCATGTTTCTTTTTCAGGCACACAGTAGTGCTTATTCTCAAGTATACTGTGTGTTTGCGAAAAATACAAGGCATAGCACATCCAAACAGGAATAGTACTAAAGAGTTCCCCGAAGACCAAAACATGAAGAATTGAAAAAGAGCAGGTAAAGTCACTGGGGATGGACAGAGAGAAGTTCATCCGTTTTATTTTTCGCAGCGCTATGCAGTAAAAGGGAGACAAGCACATGGACATGGAACAGATCAAATACTACACCGTGAGCGATGATGAAGAGGGTATCTTGCTTGCCGATATTGACGAGACAACGCCTTGCACAGACGACAATGGCAACTTACAATATTACAGTGTGTCGGGCCGCTACGTCTTCTCGGCTGATGAGGACGAGTAGAGGTTGAGAGCAGATTTTGAATGGGGTAAGCATATCTGCTTACCCCATCTGCATTGTTATCGCTTTTTTATTGCAGTGACGTTGCTTGAAACGCGGTAAATGTCGCGGCACCACCCTGTGTCAGGACACGCAGGCCGCAGTAGCCAGTCGTAAGCGAGCTATCGGTGGCGGTGAGCGTCCAAGTGCTCGGTTCTACGCTGCCTGTTGTCCACGCTTTCGCGCTGAGGGTTGAGCCTACAATTTGAAAGCGCAGTGTATATGAGGTGTTCGTCTGTGCCGCAAACGCGGTACTTGTGAGAAACGTTCCTGCCCCTGCTACTTTCTTCTGGATATAGAACATGTTGCCATTAATGTATGCCTTGTACCAATTGTTGCCATCGCTCCAGCGCAACACGACGCCCAGGTTCGCGTTGTTATAGCTACTCAACGCGCCACTCGCGACAACCTGCGCGTTCGTCACGGATTTTCCAAGTACGGCACTATAACTATTGCTACTGCTGGCGATGCTCCCGACGTTATTAGCGAGAGAGAACACACCCGTGGTATTCGCGTCCCCACTCCACGTTTGCCCATCGGAAGCGTTACCCCAGAGCGACTGGTTGGCACGCTGAAACGTGTCATTGCCCAGAAGTTGCCTCTGCGGCGATGTAGTTGGCGTCACAACAGGCGTCGCTGTGGGGGAAAGCGTCGGCGTTATGCCCGGCGTAATTGTTGGAACGGGTGTTATGGTGGGGGCAAACGTTGGCGTTACGGTGGGCGAGGTACTCACAACAGGCGTGGGTACGCCGCCGAATTGTGGGGCGAACGCGAGTTTGTTGATAAATTCTTCATTAAACCAAAGACGGTTTTGCGCGTCAATATTCAAACCATCGTGCGGGTGCGCGTTCGCTGATGGCGTGTTATATAGCGTAAAGACACCACTTACGGAGAACGAGCCGTAAATGCTCTGTAACGAGTCGTCGAACCAGACGTTGCCGAGGCTATCCGTGCTGATACCAGAGGTGTGCTTCCCGCAGTTTTTGCACGGCGGTTGATACGCAAATTGCGTCATACCATTGCTTGTTCCAGCACTGGCAAGGGCAGTCTGTAATCTGCCGATCTTGCCTACCCACCCTTCTGACCACCAGATGTCGCTATTTTTGTCTACTACGAGCATGTGCGGAGTAAGGCCATTTGAGCCGCCCGTAGGAACCGGATATTCTCTTAGCCCTTTGCCGTTCGCAAGAGATTCCGCGATCATCGGGGTCGCGGGATTATTCTCAGTAAACCAGACGTTATCAAAGCGATCAATCGTGATACCGTAGGGCTGGCTGCTGGCTGAAGTGGTCGCGACCTCTGTAAAAGTTTGCGTGATAGGATTAAATGCACCTATCTTGTTGACATAGTGTTCCGTGAACCAGACGATGCCTTTCGAGTCAATGGCGATATCCCAGGGGCCTGACGCGTAGGTGGGAACGTTCCACGCTTGAAAGGTATTATTTGTGGGGTTGAACATGCCAATGGAATTGCTCGTTGGCAACGCGAACCAGAGCATACCGCTCTTATCGAAGGCCAGAAAGAGTGGTTGCCCATAGCCCGCGGGCAGAGTGTAGACGGCGGGCCAGGATTGCGTGGCGGGATCGTACACGTCGATCTTGCCCGGCGCAGCGTTGTTCTGGCATTGTGGCGCGGGGTCGCAACCGGGCATGGCGAGCCAGATACGCCCCCGACTGTCAAATGTTGTTCCCCAGGGGTACGAGCCTGACGGCGCGTAGAAATCGGTTGTCGTAGTAGTCTTTCTTTGTGTCTGCTGTGCATGGGCCACCAACCAGCTCCCCACATTCCCCGTAACCATGAATATACTCGTGACCAGGGGTACGAGCACAATGAGGCTCAGGAAGACTTTTTTACGGTCTCTCATGAATGCTTTTCCTTTGCGATTGTCGTTGTTTCAAGTCCCCGACTCATACCAATGAACGGGGTCTCTCTTACAATCGGCCCATTTCGCGCATTATTGAGGGCAGGGTACTGCCATATATGTTTCCAGTTTGCTGAGTAGCGTTTCAATGCGAAACGGCTTACTCATCCAATCGGTGGCACCCGCCACGCACTCAACACCTGTGACGCGATGATCGGCGGTCATAACAATGACGGGGATGTGTGCGGCCCATGTCTGCTTGCTCATAAATGCTGCGATGTCATAGCCGGAGATCACGGGCATCATCAGGTCAAGTAGCACTACCGAGGGGAGACGTCGCCCTGTCGCGTGTAGCTCTTCTAAAAAAGGAATTACTTTCTGGCTGTCAGAGAAACCAATACTAGCATAGTCTTCCGTCTCCATAAGCAGCATAACCACTGACAGGATAGCGTGGTCGTCGTCAACGGCTAGAATATAGGATTCATCAGGAGTAGATGTTGGAACTATTTCATACTCAATCATACTTTTTTTGAGGTCGCGATACATTACAAAACCCTCCACATATATTTTCTCTCTCTTCTCGCGTACACAGTGTACAGAAACACGTACTTTCAGTATAACGATTGCACCAAACTTTCTTCTCTTTGTCAGGACTTTTGTAATGTCAATGTCAAAGGAAGTATTTTTCTGTTCTTGAAATTAGCGTGACGAGGAACGGCGGGTGCGTCTGGAGAGCAGGCCAGCGAGTCCCAACATGGTCATCGAGAGTAGATAGCCAATGAGCGCGACCCAGAGCCAGGGACTAAGGGCAGTATATCCATTTGTCCTGTCATCGTAAAGCGCGTTTTTCAGCGCGAGCGCGGGCGTATTCTCTTTTTTGGTGGTTGTGGGCGTGGTGGTTGTGCCAATCGTTGGCGTGATGCCTACTGTAGGGTGAGGGGTCGCGCTCACAGTTGGCGTGGGCGGTTGCGTCACAACAATAGTCGGGGTGATGCCAACCGTGGGCTTCACAGGAACAGGAGTCTGGCTAATGGGCGTTGGATTGCTACCTTGTCCACCACCCACACTACCGCCCCCCGTCGCCGGGGGTGTCGCACCCGATGAGGGATGCGTGGGCGTTGACGGCGTACTTTTCGCGTTCGTTGCCGAGGCGATGCTGATGGTAGCTTCTATCGAACGCTTGCTCCCCGTATCATAGGCGGTAATGCGATGTGTGCCGCTACTCACGTTCGCGCCAAGCAGCAACGAGACGGTGAAGATGCCATGCGCGTCTGCCTGTGTGGCGTTGGGATAGCAGGGTTGGTGAGCATCATAGGTCAGCACTACGGGAACGTTAGCACTAAACCCCTGTCCGTGCAGCAAGATGGGCGTGGTGGGAAGTAAGAGCGCGTTATCAATAAGCGTCAATTGTAAACCGGATGAGGAGACGGTTGTCTGATGACAGTATGAGTTTGTTATATTATCAGACGCGCAGGGCGTTTGCACAGATGAGGGCGGGCCGCCACCCGCAGCTATCTGTGTGCCGCTTACACTTGCGCCAAGATGCAGCCACCCAACGCTTAGCACAGTTGCGAACAAGAGTAGACATGTTATTATAAATAAAATGATGGTTCCGTTGAGCCACAGCAGGAACTCGATGCGACCAGGGTAGAGCAACCACCAGCGCACACGATCTACAGGATTGAGCGACAGCGTACTTTTACGCTGGCCTTTGTACTCTTTAGCACGGCTCGCGATACGACGCGCACGGGGAGAATCTTTCCCCACGCCCGTTGTCCAGGAGACGGCTTCTTCCAAACGTTTTTCTAACATACGCTCGATGACGGTGGGTGTTGGTCGCATGTTCGCGAGTGTGTGCGAAAACGGCGTGATCTCACGCAGAGAGTGTGTACTAGAGATGTTTTTCTTGTCGGCAAGCACTGGGGATTTTTGCACAATCAGCGTGTTTTGTTTAGAGGGCGGCGGTAGCGTGTCCAATTCGTCAATTGTGCGCGGACGCGGCACAGTATTATATTCCGCAAACGAACGTTCGGGAGCGGGTGGTCGCGTGTCCAGTTCATCAATCGCGGTTGAAGGCGGCGGTGGTTGCGTGTCCAGTTCGTCAATCGCGTGAGTACGAGGTGGCGGAAGGGTAACTTGTTCGGCAAGTGGGCGGGACATAATCGCCTCAGAATGGGCAAGCGAGAGCGATGAGAGGCTACTTTCCGCCTCAAAATCAGCTGCATCATACTGCCAGATTGTCGGCTCTGGCATGGTGGGAACACGCGTCACGTCGCTTTCGGGCGGCATTGCGTAGTTACGCGGGTAGCGTGGGCGAACGTTCACGGGTCGCGCCGATGCTCGCGCGGGTATGGGTGTTTGCGGATTGGGAATGTTGCGTTGCTCTTTGATGCCGATGGGTGCTATCGGATTCATCCATACGGAAGCACGAGGCCGTACAGGGCTATGTTCGACATTTTCGGTGGACTCTTCCGACGCGGAGCCGCCAAACCATGTATTTCTCTGCATACACTCTTTCCCCTTATACACACAAGCAAAGACACAACGCATCCTGGCTACAACATTCTGTGGAGGGTTACGTGGAAGTTTCGTACCGCCAACATTCTCCGTCCCTATCTCTTCAATGAAAATGAACGTGTCTTAATGATATTTTTGCTTGCGGAAAGCGGGTAGACGAGGCGTTACGAACCAGAGTAGCCGATGCGTCAAGCTCGGCACACAAGTTATTTGCGTATTTTTCCGCAGTATGTGGAACTTTTTTCGCGCTAGAGACGCAAAACGCAACAATGCCTCTTCTGCCTCAGACTAGCGCAGAGGCGCGATGAGGGCGTGTTTTGTGTCGCTAAGGCGATTGGCACACATCTTGCGGTAGAAAGAAGATAGGGGGGCATACCCGAAAAAGTTTTCGGGCGAGTGTTGCATAGACTAGTTCAATTTCATGGGCCTAGTGCTAGCAACAGTCATCTCCGGTTACCAAGTTGCGGAATGTGGATTTGAGGAAGGTAGAGGAACATGGTTATGGTAGCCATTGTGGAGCAAGTAACATCAACAGTGCGAGAGACGGGGCAACTCTCACAGACTCCTGCAAAAAGGAGACAAACGGGAACAAAACAGAGTGCAACGCATACAGCTTTTTTGCCGAAACGCGGTGGCAAAAAGAGTAGCGAGGCACGCGAACGTCTCAGCCAAGATGATACACACACGGCAAATTATGCTTTTGATACATATGACGACGAAAAGAATAGTCCCACGCAGACAGATGAGATACTCACGCATGACGAGGACGAAGAAGAGGAGGTGTACGGCAGTGAGGTAGACAATGCAATCCGCCAGTACCTCGGCGAGATTGGACGCTATCCCCTTTTGACGGCAGAGCAGGAAGTGCGAATCGCCAGACGTATGGTTACAGGCGATGCGCGGGCGCAACAGCAACTTGTAGAGGCGAACCTGCGTCTGGTCGTAAACATCGCGAAACGCTACAACAATCACGGGCTTTCCCTGCTTGACCTTGTGCAGGAGGGCAACCTTGGCTTGATTCGCGCGGCGCAAAAGTTCGACCCTGCACGCGGCTTCCGTTTCAGCACATATGCGACATGGTGGATTCGGCAGGCGATCAGTCGAGCGGTTGCGGAACATACGCGTACCATTCATATCCCTGTACATGTCGTAGAACTGATTTACAAGATGAAGCGCGTCACACGCGAACTTTATCAACAACTGGGACGCGATGCGCTGCCGGAAGAGGTGGCGCGGGTGCTTGGTGTAACAAAGGAGCGAGTGGTAGAGTTGCAATGTATGGCAGAGACGCCAATCTCGCTTGACGCGCCATTGATTGAAGATGAGCAGTACCACCTCTCCGACACTCTGGAGGACACACGAGCAACGGCACCAGCCGAGGCGGTGACGCATCAGGTGTTGCGCGATCAGATCGAGTGTGCGCTGGAGGTACTGAGCCAGCGCGAACGGCAAGTTATCGAGCTTCGCTATGGCCTGCAAGATGGCTACTGCCACACGCTAGAGGAACTTAGCTCACACTTCAAGCTGACACGCGAACGTATTCGCCAGATCGAGGTCAAGGCGTTACGCACGCTCCGCCAGCCCATTCAGACGCATTGTATGCACGATTTCGGGGAGTGAAGCAATAGGACAGCGTGAAGCAAGGGGCAGGGAGACCGCAAAAGTCTCCCTGCGTTTCATGACACCAAACATTCCCGTTCTCCCACCATCACACCGTCACACCATCACACCTCGCGCGTCCCCACAACCGTTGTCCATGACCAGACGCCTTGAAACTCTGGCATAGAGATGTCGAGAAACAACTTGTGCATCAGGTCGTTCCGCTTCTGTTGTTCCTTCATACCTCTCGAATAGAGAAGTGGCTCGGAGAGCGCGAAAAGCGGTTCGATGTGTAGGGCCAGCACCTCATGTGCTTCTGTGCCAAACGAGATGTCGATTGGTTGCACCACGCTTCGCACGTTCCCCCACTTACACAGCCGGGCAAGCCGTGTCAGGTCGCGCGGTATCTTCTGTGTGCCACCCTTCATAAGAATCGCATTTTCCAGTACATTAAACCAGGAGTTGAAATTCTCGCTCGTAGTTGTCGGATAATTGTGTTCCGTCACCATGACCGACCCTCCCACTTTGCACAGGCTCAGCAATGTCTTGAATAGGTGTATCCACTGCTTCCATGAGGTTCTTTCCTTGAGGAAACGCGCGTGGACAAGATGAAACCCGGACGCATCGGGTGGTAAGGGGGCGATGCGGTGAATGTCTTCCACCGAAAAAAAGAGGTCGTCATGTGTGCGATAGCTTGCCATCAAGCGGGCATGGTCAATCAGGGCGGGATTTCTGTCCATACCATGAAAGGTCAGGTGACGATGCCGGCGGGCGATGTCGAACATCCAACTGCCCGCGCCACACTCAACATCCAGCACTGTCTCGAATGTCTCGACAGGGACATACGTCGAAAGGGGAAGCGGGGCATATTCGTTGGCAAAGCGTTGAAGTATCTGCTGCATGACAATCTGCAGTGTGTCATCAACGCGCGGGGGCGTCTCCTCGTGCGCTGCGGCACGGGAGAGGGCCACCGCTTCGTTCAGCTTCCGCCAACAACGGGGGCAGGAATCTTGCGTCATGAAAACCTCTCTTTCGTTACTTTCGGCGCGACGGCGTAGGTTGATCGCAGAGACGTGGAGGCAAGCCCAATACCTGTCTGCGGAGCCGTTCATCCTCGTTGAAGACAGACACATAGTGTACTCCGCACCGTTTCGCGGTGGCAAAGATGCGCGGGTAACGCTGCTCTGGCTTCTCATTCGCGTAAAAAGCGATCAGTATGTTGGACAAGGGTTGAGTGTCCTGCTCGGAAATGTGCATTATAGAATTCTCCTTCAAGCTACTTCATCATTTTTACAATTTGGTGGTTTATATAGTCCGTAGTTTGTATGTTGGGACCACATTACCAATACATTGTGCTAAAAAAGACGACATGTTATACTTTTTGTGGTGTTAAAACATCGCTATTCACTTCATTGATGAATACATTCTTCATCCTCACAAAGTATGAAGTAAAAATGAGTAGGTGACTAGTGCGCTTCCCGCAAAAACAGGGCAAATTTGAGGAGGATGTATGACTGATGACATAATAGAGGCGGCACATCAAGGGAAAATCGTACTCGCTTATCGCAAGTTAAGAAAACTAACACGCGGAGATTTAGCAGAATTATTAGGTGTAGATACCTCAACAATCTACAGATTGGAGCACAAAACCTTGATTAAAGACATAAAGAAACGTCAGTTACTTGTAAGTTTACTCGGTATTCCAGCAGCACTTATGAGTATTGATAAAGACTCGTATCCTGTCAAAGCTAATTTAGCAATAAATGAAGATCAAATGAGCTTCTTTGAGGACGAATTAGCGATACATTGGGGTTTGTACTATACAGGTGGAACTACCCGCGCTTATCGAGGATTGGATACTTGGATAAAAACAATCGATACCTTCGCGAGAGAACACAGAGATGGCGAATGGAGTAAAAGAACAAGTGCTTTACTTATTTCAAGCTATCAACTGCAAGGAAGCATATATAGAGACATGATGAAGTATAGCGAAGCTCATATTGCTTGCAAGCAGAGCTTTACTGTAGCGAAAGAACTTGATGATAAAGAACTGATGGCAGCAGCACTAGCACGCAGAGGCGTTACTTATATTCAGCAACAGAAGCCCAAAGAAGCAGTTACATTTCTAAATGAAGCGTTGCGCTTAAATGAGAGACTCGGTTTACCTAGCCTAAAAGCATATATCTTGCAAGCACTTTCTGAAGCGTATGCGATGCTACAACAATCGGCAGAGTCATGGCGCAGTATTGCACTAGCCGAACGAAGTTTAGAGCGGAAAGGCACTATATTAGAGAGAAGTGATTGTCAGTCTAGCACAACATCTACAACCGCGCAAAAAGGTGTCAATGCTGTCCTACTACATGACAATGAACGAGCTATCGCGCTCCTTGAAAGAGGGCTTGCAAGCTATAACCCGACATTGATTCGTGGTCGTTCAAGGTTAGTCGCACAAAAGGCCGAGGCATATTATGGACTTGGTGACATCGAGATGTGTACGATGACGGCAACGGAGGCGTGGACGTTGGCACGTTCCGTTGGTTCCGATAAGACATGTAGCAGAGTGCGAAATCTCTACGCAAGTTTGAAAGAGTCGAATGGGAAAGAGCGGAGCGTGCTTCATCTAGGGGTGTTGCTTTCTGGCCAACAATAAGATGCGATAGAAGTATTGTGAGCGCATGACAGGGGCGTGGGAGGATGAGGTCATGGTGTGTGCAAGGGTGCATGACGGGGGCAAGCCCCGTCATGCACCCTTGCACACACCATGACCTCCTTCCCCCCCATCATGCTCCTTTTATGCGTTATGTTATATTTTTCTGTCACACCATCTTACACGCGATATATACCCTTGCACACGCCATACCACACCGTACACGCTATACAACCTTGCACACATCATGCCCCTCTCGTAATGCTTTTATGCGCCAATTGGGATGAGTACGGCTCCCATAATGTCGTGAGTGTCGAGGACGTGGAGGAACGCGGCGACGACGGCGGGATCGTACTGACTTCCGGAGCACCGTTGCAGTTCTTCGCGGGCGGCGAGCGGCGACATGGAGCCGCGATAGACACGGCACGAGGTCATGGCGTCGTAGGAGTCGATTACTGTAAGGATACGGGCGGCAAGCGGGATTGACTCGTGTTCAAGGCCCGCCGGATAGCCGCGCCCGTCCCAGCGTTCGTGATGCGCCACGACGATGCGGGCAAGCGAGATAAAGACGCCGCCAGCTTGCGAGAGTATCCGTTGCCCGATCTCTGGATGGAGCCGCATCACCGTCCATTCTTCCTCTGAGAGGGGGCCGGGTTTGTGGAGAATGGCGTCGGGAATACCTATTTTGCCGATGTCGTGTAACAACGCGCCCAGCCGCACAAGGTGTATCTCTTCCTCTGGTTGGTTAAGGGCGCGGGCGGTAGCTTCCGCGAGTACAACCATGCGGTGCGAATGGTCATCGGTTCCACGATCACGTGCCGATGCCGCCGCCGTGAGCACCTGTACCGTTGTGGTTTCGACAAACGGCGGCATTTCCAGTGTCGTTGGCATGGTAGCTTTTGGGGTCAACGCCTCTTCCTCTGGTAGGTCCGCGACACAGACACGGTTACGTCCACCCTGTTTGGCTCGGTACATCGCGTGATCGGCACGCTCGACAAGCAGTTCGCGTGTCACGCCGTGCAATGCATAGGTAGCCACCCCGATACTTGCAGTAATCGGGATGGTGATGTTTGTCCCACCATCCTCTGTTTGCCAGATACATGGGTGTCCCGCGATGGCGAGACGTAGCCGCTCGGCGGTCTCGCTCGCACCGACAACATCCGCATCGACAAGGACAAGCGCGAACTCTTCGCCACCATAGCGACCAACGAAATCTTCGAGCCGCAGTGTGCCGCGCAATCGTGACGCGACCTCGCGCAGTATCGCGTCACCCGCCCGATGCCCCCATGTATCATTGATGCGCTTGAAATGATCCAGGTCGAGAAACAGAATCGCGCATGATGCATCCGCGCGTTCACACCGCGCCAGCTCTTCGTTGATACGGCTCATCACCGCGCGATGATTTGGCAGGCCAGTGATGGCATCGGTAACGGCGGCCCGCGTCTGCTCCCGGTAGAGCCGATCAACCTCTGAAAGCAGTTCTTGCTGCTGCTGAATAAGAATCTCTTGCTCTTGATGTGTCTCTTGCATCTGTGTATGCGCGACTTCTAATTGCGCTCGCAAGGCGATCTCGCGATCATTGACGCGACGCTGTTCACTCAGCAGTGCATAGACGCGTGGCAGTTCGCTACCAAGCCAGCCAATGCCGAGCGCGAGTACAGTTATAGCAAGAACCAGAACGCTCCACTGCTGATTTGGCACAAGGTTTGGCACCCACGAACTGGAAATAGTCCCCCATATTCCAATGATGGACGCGCCGATGCCGACGCAACATGCTCCAGTGAGAAACGCTTGCGCTGCTCTTGTAACATTTTTGTGATAGTGCTGATGGTAGAGCAACCAGAGCGGCAGTACAAAAAGTTGAATACTGGAAAGAACCCAGATCATTGAGGTCACGGCCTGTAAAACGTTGTATATGGCGTAAGCAAGGTCGTCTACCTTCATAAGCGGAGTAAAGAAGCTGGGAACGATGACGTAGCAAAGGAGCGTAATGGTCGCGATGATGCACGCTTGCACCAGAATACTCTGTATTGGAACGCCGAAGCGGTTCGTCTTCGCCAGAAATGCTGGCAGGTATGTATCTTTCGCGACAACGCTAAGCAGGCGGGAAAACATGAGAATATACGCAATCGCGATACCAAAGTGTCCCAACGCGACAAAGATGGCGGCGAGCGTGCCAGCGAACGGGCCAAAGACCATCTGAATAACCTGAATATTCGCAAGCGGCACGATAGCCTGAGCGGGTGGGACGACGGTCATAATACCGAATGTTCCAATGACGTATGCCAGAAACGAGATGGCGGCTCCCCACCAGACATAACGACGGGCGCGTGCAATGCCCACATGCCCGCCTCGAAGCTCACCACCAAGTATCAGGGGAACATTTACGCCGAGCAGCGCAAGAATAACCACACCATAGACCGCGAAGTTGGTTCCATTCAGTTGCAAATGGGCGGGTACGTTGAGGGGAAGCGCGGCGTGATGGCCTTGTGCTAACCAGACTAACCCCGCGCCTCCCTGTGCCAGGCAGACACTAATATAGAGTACGGCGAGAACGAGGAGCAGGCGCATAAGTAGAAGCAATGGCAGACAACTACAGGCAGTCGCGAGGAGTAGAATTACCACAATCGCACCGCAGAGTTGCAAGGGATTTGAGAACCACGTTGGCGCGAGGTATTGAATGAAAACGGTACAGCCTTCGATGGTGGAGACAACAGCGATAGTACCAGAAATCCACGCACAAAACGCTGAGATAAACCCCCAGCGCGGGCCAAGTATTTGAATCGCCCAGAGGTAGATTCCACCTTGACCCGAAAAACGTTTCGCCAGCCACTGTGTGACATACGCAGTCGGCAAAAGAAAGGTGAACAAGCCCAGCAGCCAGTAGGAAAAGGCGGCGGGGCCTCCAAATTGCACTCCATTGGTATTGGAGATAAAAACAACGGTTAGCACAAGCAATACAGTCATGTCTCGTATTGTAAGCACAGCAGGAAGTGAGAGTGTCGCCTTTTTCTCATGCAGTGGCGACTTCTGACTTACTGCCGCAGCAGGAATATCAGATGGATAGGTCGAAGTGGCGGGAGAGGCCATATTGTACCTCCAAATACTCTGTGTATGATAAGAACAGTTTCTTTCATTTCATTATCGGCAAGATGTGCTGCTTTCCGCAGATTTGCAGATAAATCACAGGGATATGCCCTTGACTTTTTTCAGATGAGCAGGTATAGTTAGTACAAGCAAGCCGCCAGCGAAGCTTGTGAACCTCCCCTACCATCAGAGAGTACACAATAGTCACAACTCCCCTCTTTCAAACGACGTGTATCTCTTTTGATTTTTCCCTCTTTTTCCCTCAGAAGGAGCATAAGTATGCAAGAGAACTCTTTTGACACGCGAGAGAACGCGAATCCACATTCACCGTCCCTCCTAGGTCTCGACCCATCTCAGCCGTTTTATGATCTCAACCTCGCGGGTTCGCAGGGCGTACCATCACCCCAGATGCTTACGCAAGCGACAAATACACATCCCGCCGTCATCTTGCCCGACTTTCGCACACCGGACTACACGGTTCCTATACTAAAAAGCCATGACCTGGTGGGGCCTGGCATCACTGCAATACCTGAATTCACTGCTGACCCTGCCTTGCCCGATCTTGACGCGTACACTCACCCCTACGAACTCGATTTTTTCCTGCAGTGGATGACCCCCGACGCGCAGGTCGCGCAACACGTCCCAACGCCAACCGAGATCGCGCAGAGTCTTTACCCTGGTCTCGGCTTTTCGACGCTGAACGTTCACCACGAGGTTACGGACGTAGATCCGTCGCTTCCCGACTTACAGCATCCCGACTTGACGCAACAGGTACATATGCCTGCCGAAGAGCGACCCGCCGACCTCGACCCGAACGCGCTCGTAGTGCTATACGGCACGCCTTCGTATCAGCAAACGGCGGATACTTCCTACCCGGATGTCCGCATGGAACAGCACGGCATGAACGCGAGTCGTACCCGTCACCTCGCGCTCCTGCATGGTGGTCTGGATATATGAGTGACGCAACCCGCATTTGTCTTGAAGGCCATATCAGCGAAGAGCAACAGCTTGACCGCGAAGGACACGCGGTGCATGTGACGGTTCTACGCGGCGGCATCTCGAAGAACGGATACGCGTACAATGAGGAAACGTTACAGGCTCTCGCGAACATGGTCGAGGGAGCGCACGCCTACGCCGATCATGGCGAGGCGAATAGCGTGACCCGCAGTGTACGTGATATCGTCGGCTTTTACCACAACGCGCAATATGTCGCGCCCACGAGTTCACACGCGTGTGGGCGCGTCGATGCGACTCTCCACATCTTCGAGGCCGCGTCCTGGCTCTGGTCATTGATACAGGAAGCCTGCACGCTTGGCAAGCCTGAACTGATTGGCCTCTCCATTGACATTCTCGGCACCTGGCAACACAATGAAGCCAGCAAAGTGCGAGAAGTTACTCACGTTCTCTCCCTCAATTCGTGCGATATCGTGACCCGTCCCTCCGCCGGCGGAGCGTTCCGCCGCATCCTCCACTCATACACCAGTTATGAACACCCACTTTCCACAGAAGGAGCACATTCCCCCATGTCACAAGAAACCACTCAGCATGAGAATGCACCACACGTTGTACAAGAGGCCACATCACTCACGCCAGAAACGCAGCACATCACGGAGCAGCAAGTGCAGGCACTGATGCAAGACTTACAGCGCGAACGCACACAGTTGACTCTTGAACGGTGTCTACTGGAATCGGTTTTACCAGAGCCAGTGTGCGCCCATATTCGCACTCGCTTTCAAGGGCGCGTTGTTGAAGCGGAAGAGATCGAGGGCGAAATTCAGGCACAGCGCGACATTCTCGCGTCGCTGGCAGCTCAGGGACTTATTCGCGGCAATGGCTATGAGAAGCATTCGGTTGGTAGTGTACTCACCGAGGCCGAGAAGGTGCAGGCCGCGTTTGACCGCATGTTCGACCTTGATGTGGACACCACCAAGTTCGGTGGCGGGCGCGGCTTCACCTCCATCAGAGAAGCGTATGCCCGCGTGACGGGGGACGCGTCCCTCATGGGCGGCATCACGGATCGCTCCCAGCTTGGCTCCATTCGCGTGTCCGAGTCCGCACCCCTGGGCCGCATCACTGAGGCCGATACGACCACCGCCTCGTTCTCGTACTTGCTTGGCACCAGCATGAATAAACGCTTGCTCAAAGACTATCAGGCGTGGCCCGCCGAGTGGCAACGCTTCTGCACCATCGCGCCCGTGCGCGACTTCAAACAACAGTCCCGCGTGCGCTTCGGCGCCTTTGGCTCCCTGCCCGTCGTGGCCGAGGATGCCGCCTATAGTTCGGTGACGCTCACCGATTCCGCCGCGACCTACGTCCCACAAAAAAGGGGCAATCTGGTAACGGTTTCTCGTGAGGTGATTATCAATGACGATCTGATGGCGGTGAAGCAAATCCCGACGAAGCTCGCGGTGGCCGCCGCCTATACGCTGGCGGAGTTTGTCTATGCGTTCCTGTCGGCCAACCCCAACATCTATGATGGCTCCGCGCTCTTTACCACCGGTGCGCCACATACCAATCTCGGCACGGGTGCGCTCAGCACGGCCAATATGCAGCTTGGCATCACAGCCATGCGCGAACAGGCGAACTACGCAGGCAAACGCATTGGCCTGCGCCCCCGCTTCCTGGTCGTTCCTCCTGAGCTAGAGTGGCAGAGCATGGTCGTCACCAAGTCGGCGGGTGTCCCTGGCAGCCCAAACAACGACATCAATCCGATGCTGGGCTACTTGACCCCGATTGTCTCGCCCCAGTTGTCCAGCACGACTCAGTGGTTTCTGATCGGCGACCCCCGCGAGATCGATACCATCGAGATTGGCTTCGTCGGGGGCCAGGTCAATCCCGCCCTGTTCATCCAAGACCAACCCCTCTTTGGATTGAACTTCACTCAAGACGCCATCTCCTACAAAATTCGCCACGAGTACGGCGGCGCAGTCGTCGATTATCGCGGCATCTATCGCGGCATCTAATCCGTTCGCTCGCGTTCCCACAAGAGTGTGCAGAATGTGCGGGATACGCAGGGTGCATATCCCGCACGCCCACCCACGAATATGCCACAGGAGAACCATATCCCATGTCCAATTACCCTTATTCAGACCTCAACGACACATTCGTGTCTACCGCTTCGCGGTCAGGAGGTCAGCAATGAGTAATTATGATTCGGCGGGCAATCTGCTCGTCACAGTCGCCGCCGGCGGTGGCAACGCCACATCCGACGGCATGAGTGCCGCAAACACACCCGCCGAGGCCACCGTCCTCTATAGTGCGGGTGGCCCCCCTCTCGCGTCGGGCGTCCCGTCCCAGCTTTCTTATGACCGCCAGCGCAGCTTTCAAGCCAAGTCCAAACAGGCCAGCGTCTCCATCATATCGGGCGGCACCACGGGCAGCTCCTCGCTGGTGCTGGCCTCCGTCGCGGGCCTGATGCCGGGGATGCCCCTGCTGCTTGGCGGCGGCACTGCCGAGGTAGTCTATGTCACGTCAAGCTATGTGCCGGGCAACACCACCGTGCCGCTCCAAAGCCCCATCGTTTCCGCAACGACGCAGACGGCGGCATCGTGGGACATGTGGGGCCTGTACGGCCCATCGGGCAACTCCATGTTGCCCTTTGGTCTCTCCGTGGGCTTGATCGCCATTCAAGACCAGAACAGCCCCGGCAACGTCAACATCCCGACGAGCGGCACCGCCGATAGCGTGTCCGGGGCCAAAGTCCTGGAGACGACCATAGGCTACTACAATGGGGCGAATGTTGACCGCGCCAGGGGCAACATCGACACAGCCGCGATTATTACAGCGGTTGGCGTGACCACGACCCAGAATAGCCCCGACCAGATCAACTTCAATGCCCGTGGCCTCAAGCTGGTCGTCAATGTCACCGCCATTAGTGGCGGCTCACTGGTCGTCGCCATTCAGGGCAAGGACGCCGCGAGTGGGACGTACTGGACGCTGCTGGCAAGCGTCGCCGTCAGCACAACGGGGACGTTCACGCTCACCCTGTACCCAGGCGTCGCGGTCACGGCCAACGTCTCCGCGTCCGACATCCTGACGCGCACATGGCGCGTGCAGGTCACACCCACCGGTGCCACCGCCAGCTACACCGTTGGCGCATCCGTCATCCTCTGATCCGCCCTGCTAACCGAGCGTTGCAGGGCAAAATACGGAATTCTCTGACATGTAGGGGAGACCCTCGCGGTCTCCCTGTTGGCCTCCCTGTTAGCTGCCCGAACAGGGAGACCGCGAGGGTCTCCCCTACATATTATCCACGAGCAATCACCCAATCATTCACACCACGCACGAAAGGAACTCACTCACCATGATTGACATTTTGGAACTGACCTATGGTCGCTATAATAGTGGGCAGATCGCCCCCATTGGCTCCTACCTGTGTCCGCGCACGCTCGCGATTGTGCAGCTCGCGAGCGATGGCAACCTGCCAAATGACGGCACCTTCTGCCGCGTAGACCCCAGCGCGTCCCAGACCTTCGCCAACATCGCCACCGCCCTCAATACCCTGCTCGGCACCTCTTATACCGCCGCCAGCTTCCACGCACAAAACGGCACCGACATCATCTCCACACCTGGTAGCGCGTCCAACGACGCGTAGAGCCAAACGGCGTTTTCTCGTTCTAGCGTTGGCATGACGCGGCTTGCACGCGCCATGCCCTCAACTCACCCTAGTTTGATGAACAGAGGATATAATGCAAATCAAGCGTGGCATTTTACAATCGTTTAACTCCACCACCTATACCGCATCCGTGTTGTTGTTTGAAGCGACCTCGTTCGCGCTTTCGGGCGTGCCAGTGGCAAACCATATCGACGGCTCCTCTGCCGTTGTCGGGGCCTTATGCGCCTTGCTTTTCTTCGATGAGCACAATCTTCAAGATGCCGTCCTTATCGCGACCTTCGCCGCTATTCCTCCCTTACCCCCTGGTCGCGTCACATTTCTTACTGGCTATCAACATTTTCTCAACATAAGTATCGCGGCAGGTACAACGCAAACATTCACCCTGCTAGGTGCTTCTGGCATTCCCGTTGGAGTGCTTGGTGTTCTCTATAAGGCGTACTTTACCAGCGCGACGGTTGGCGCATACCTGCAACTCGCGCCGCATGGTGCGAGTGATGTCAGCGCGTATGCGACGCTTGGCACTATCGCCGTTGCGAACATTTTTATCAACGGCGGCGGGATGCTTCAGGTCGATACAGGAGGTTCAATCGACATCAAAGCCAATAACGGCTCCTGCAATGTTACGCTTTACACCTATGGCTACGTTCTGTAGTGAATTGAGAGGAGGGCATGTATGCTACTCGCAGATGTTGAAATGGCAGTAAGACAGGATTTGTTCGATCCATCGGGCGCGGCTAGCCCGCGCTGGGCTACCTCGGATATTGACCGCGCCATCGACAAAGCGATTGTGAGATACTCAGAATATTACCCGAACATCGCCTATGCGGACATGGGAACGCAACCCTATCAACGCACATATCCTTATCCTACGCCCTGGAATACCGCCTACCCCGTCTGGTGGATTGAACGCATTCTCTACCCTTTGCAGGCTTACGGCTCGCAATTCATGCCACCCACAATACCTATGAGCGCGACGCTGAGCAGTGGAACCACCCTCAGCGTTGGTACGTATCAGTACGCGGTTACGTTGCTTTCGCAGGCCGGTGAAACGCTACCATCGCCGCTCACCACAATTACCACCACAAGCGGCAATCAGACAGTACTCCTGTCAGGACTTCCTGTAGGTTCTCCAACAACGTTGATGGGAAGCACGTCACATACGATACTTGGGCGCAACATTTACCGCACGCTTGTCAGTGGGGCGGCACTTTTCTTACTGGCAACGCTTCAAGATACTGTGGCGGCAAGCTATAGCGACACATTGCCCGACGGCACTCTCTCTGGGAAACCGCAGCTCCCAACCGTCAACACCTCTGGCGTCATGCTCTGGCCTCCGCGTGAGCGCAATTTCGCGGAATATTCCAATGTGTTCGATAGCACAAACGCGCTGGCGGCAGGGGGCAATCTGGGGATACAGGGAGCTATCGGCGTTGGCATGGGACAAACGGGTACACTCGCGCCCAGCTTTACCTTGAGCCTGTCGAGCGCGGACCTTCCGAAGGACGCAAACTCAGTCATGCGTATCTTCTACGCAACAAAGCACCAACTGGATAGCAACGGCTCGACCATTCCAGAGGTTCATCGTGACCTTGTGGTGCTGGGCGCAACCGCGTATGCGATGGAGGCATATCAGGTGCCAACGAACGACAACTTCGATTTTCAAGATGGGGCGATGCATGATCGCATTGATGACACAAAAATACCCATTGCCTGGCTCGCGGCGAGCCAGGCACGCATGGCACAGTTTGTCACGCGCCTGCAAGAAATCAAACAGCAGCGCGATTTCGCTTATGGGACACACGCCCGATGGGGTGAGGTGCCGTTACACTGGTCTCGTCTGTAACTAGCCATACATCTATAGAAATGTGTACACGTACAAAGGAGCATTTTAATGGAACCGTTGTCTCTCATCAATCTTATCATTACGTTTGGCCTCATGATCGGGGGCGTCGCGGCCTATCGGCATGGCTTTTCACGCACCGCCAATGAGGTGCAGGAGCGTGTTATCAACGCGCTTCAAAGCGAGATACAATCGTTGCATGATCGCATTGGCGCACTTGAAAAGGAGAACACCCGCCTGAGCTACACGCTGACAACAATGTGCCTCGCACTCAAACAACGTGGTATTCACGTGACTATCGACGGCGATATTATAAGTATTCAGGACCGTTTTGGCGAAAGCTATACCTATAACACGAGAGTACACGGAATGCAGGAGGAGCAGTAATATGCCAGTAGTGGGTATCGATTGTGAGGTTATTCTGGACGGTACGGGCTACTTTGTGAAGCCTGGAACCTATCTTATGAAGCAACCGCGCATTCGCCGAACAACAACACGCGCCGATGGCGGCAACTCGTATGTAGACTTGGGGCCTGGCAAAAGACGATGGAGCATGACACTGCTCTGCAAAAACGACCTGCTTCGGTATGATACTCTCGCGACAGGTCTTACAGGACAGCAATATAGAGATGCTCTACGCACTTCTTACCTCAGCTCCGTGGGAACAACGGTCTTTTTTAATGATCCTTTGAACTTGTCAGCTATTGCGGTTCACATCGACGCCTATACAGAACTTGTCGCTAACCTACACATACAACAGGTAGCACTTTCGTTGAGTGGAGTTGCAAGTCTATCCTATGAAGTAACACTAGAATTGGTGGAGGCATAAATAGAATAGATGTATTCAGTAGTACATTCATACCGTTTGCTTGACGCTCCTTCATAGATAGATTTACATTTATTAGTAAGGGAAAGAGGGTAGGGAAAAGCAGTGCCAGCTCCGTACCCTCATTATTTATAAGGATAGGGGAATTCCTCAAAAAAACCCTGAAAGTAGGTATATATGCATGGGCAAAACACGGAAAAGCAACGGATGCAAACAGTACGACAAGTAATTATGCTATTATGTGTGTGTATACTCTTTCTCTTGATAGGGGTGGTATTTTTTATTACACCGAGACTTTATGCACAGCAGGTAAAGCCGTCTGATAACGGCTATATGCCTTTTGATGTTGGCACTGCAACAACAGTACCCATAACCATTCCTACCACGGTACCACCAACGACTATTCCAACAACCGTGCCAACTGTTGTTCCTACTACAGCACCACCGCCTCTTCCTACGTCTGTGCCTACAACGCCGCCCGCACCTGTGACACAACCGACGGCTGTGCCGCCCGCGCCAACCCTAACGGTGCCAAATCCTGTAGGAACAAGCGTTGGTGGAGTACCCCCGGTTCCTCCACCTGGGCCGGGCGACCCTGGACAGCAACCACTGCCTACGCCGTCGCCCACGAAAATAATGCCCACGCCGACACGCGGAGTCGGGACGCCAGTACCAGTTGCGACTGCTGTTAGCACAGCCGCTACTGCGCTTCCCAAAGCGGCATCGATCAGTACACCCAGTACCAACCCGACACTAACAATGATGCAAACGGGTTTGTTTACTGCTGTGGCGATTCTTCTTGGTGGCACAGCACTGGTAGGAATGATGTGGCGGCAAAAACGGGTGCGTTTCGCGCGACAGGTGCAACAGCAGCAGTCTCCGCCTCAATTCCCGCAGGTTGTCATGCCCGAAGCATATACGGCACCCGCGCAATCGTTTGCTCTAGCGAATGGAATGCAGCGCGAGTTTGCCCCCATTCAGAGCAGTCCTGCGCCACTACCCACTTCACCAACACAGCAGAGTATCGAGGAAATTTGGGAGCATAGCCCCATTTTTCAGGAGGCCCGCCTTAATGGAAGTATGATGCCTCCACCAGAAACGCCTCGTTCTCCCAATGAGACGGCAATGGGGATCGATCCGTTATTAGAAAAGCTGATACGACAGGCGCAAATGGGCTTATTTGCGCTTCCTGATAAATAGGAATATTTGGAAGGGAAGGAAAACAGCATGAATAGGACACGGAAAAAATCTCAATCGCCCGTCGCAAAGAACACTTCTGTAGGGCCAACAGCGCGACACATCTTCTCTACGTTGCCAGTATGGAAAGCACTGGTGGCATTTCTGTTGACGATAGTTTCTTTTGTTTGTGTAACAGCAATATCTGAGCCAACAAAAACATCCGCGCGTGTCATGCTTCCAATTACCGTTGTACCAACATTCGCGAACACGCCCATGGATACGCCGCCCGTGGATACACCTACTGTCGGCCCTACGGTAGAAGTCAGTCCAACGCCTGCCGCGAGTCCCAGTCCTGTTGTAACGCCAACAGCAACGCAGGTAAGTGTGGCGACAGCCGCCGCCACGTCTGCGGCAACTACGACTTCTGCTACCGTGCAACCAACCGTTGCCGCGACACAACAAAACGGTGGTTTGCCAAAACCGGGGGCAACTCAATCGCCAACCAGAACATCGGGTACATCGCAGACCAGTCAGGCTACAAGTGCCGGAGGTAGTAATGACAACCATATGTTGGCAAATCAGCGTACTCCGCAAAATAGTGTGTTTACTATACCTCTTGTTATTTTAGGGGCGGTACTTTTTCTTGTCGGACTTGGCTTTCTTGGTGTGCGGCGAGCACGAGCAGCGCTGCTTCCGCCCCTACCTCGAAAAAAGGCTACTCCGTCCGCACCTGCCCGCTCCTGGCAACGCGTTCGCACGCCACCACATGAGGCCCAAACATACAAGCAGCAAGCAGTACCACCCCCCTCACCAGAAGGCAAGAATGATATACGTTAGGTATACATTCTCATACCAGTGAGGTGTATTGGGGCATCGCGGGGGCGAACCGCCGCGATGCCCCAATACACCTCACATCATTATACTCTTGTATTCGCCCCCCTATTCGTCGTCCATGTCGCGTAAGAGCGCGTCTAAGAGAGCCTGTTCGCCTGGAGAGACCATTGCTTGCGCGTGTTGCTGGCGCAGTTGGAGCAGGCGCAGTAACAGCATTAGATGGCGACTGATAGCTTGCTCGCACTCTCCTGGCTTCATGTCGCTTATATCGTTCGCGTTCATCAGCAGGATGATACGCTCTTCCAGTACAGTTAGCCACTTGTGAGTACGTCGCAATACGTCTTGCTGACACTCTTGCTCATTCATAGGGGCATCTAACATTATTTTTCCCTCTCTTCATACAGGCTAGCGGAGACGACGTAGTTGAACACGTAGATGTGTGCCTGTGGGAAGTATTCCCCCAGGCAATGCTTCGATGATTTCGTATTTAGGGGCGGTAGCAATACTCCCAATGTTGGGAGTATCCGCGATGTAAACAGCACCAACGAGATTTGTGGTGAGCGGGGCGATCAGTAGAGTATCCGCACGTTGTGGCGCGGCTTGTCCATTCTCATCGTATATCTGCGGGTTCACATTATGGAGCGGGCGCATGATCGCCTGTACTGTGGTGTAGCTATAACTTCCACTTGCTAGCGAGACAATGACGAGAGTACGTTGACGACCCGCGAAGCTTCGGGTGAGCACCTGAATTAGATGTTGTGCCTTACGTGTATCCAGTGGCATATCACACCTTGCCTTCTCTGCGGATACGCTCCTGCTCTTCATGAATGTCTACCTCTTCGCCCGCGCACTGAAAAAGCAGACGCATCGCGGTTTCGTCGCTTACCCAGCCCTGCGCTTTGGCGGTTGTCAGGGCAGTAACCAACAACTGTGTCGCACTGGCGAGCGTCTGATGGTCGTCAACATCGATTTCTGGGAAGAGAAGCTCATAACGGGTATCGAGGTCGGGTGCAAGCACCTTTGCTTTACAAGCTTCGAGCAGGACACGATCAAGGATGGTCTTGAGCATCGCACGCAAAATGTGCTGACGGCGTTGAAACTTCAAAAATGTTGGCAGGCCCATCTCCGCAGCCGTCGCGCGGTTGCCGTTCGCGCCATCGCTCAAAAAGTGTTCGGGCAGTTGTGCGCCAACGGCAAGCATCAGTTTGAGAGCGCGACCATCTTCGGAGGCATCGCTCGCATTGATTTCTGGTCTCACAGCAGACCACTGCTCCGCCTCGTTGTGAATAATCACGCTCCCTGGCTCAGGCGGGTAGGCGTATTCCATCTTCTTGCGATCAATCGCTTTCTTGTCCGCTCCCTGGAGCCGTACATCCCAGAGAAACGCGCCCTTGTACTTGTTGATTCGCACTCGATCTGTGAGCCAGTCTTTATAGCGACGCAGCCACGGCAACAGGGTCGCGAGGTCGCTTTTGCCGCGCTTCGCATTCGAGACCTTGTTAATACAAAACTGTACCACTTCACTGCCAGCTTGAAACCACTCTCCCTCAAACTCCGCGTGGTCACGTATCGCAGTGGGCGGTGGGTCGATTGGAGAGGTCGCGCTTGCGCCTATGACACGACGATGGAAACGCAGAACCGTTTCGATATCATCGGGATCGGTCTCTATTTCGTCGATAGTTGACGGGTCAATCTGGCGAATCTTGACGCGCCCGTTGATACGATTGACATAGAAACGCACAAATTGCTCGCCATACAGCGAAAGCTCTGTACACAGCGCATACACGCGCGTGTCCATGTGGTTATCCGCGTCCTTCCAGAAGTCAGTCAAGACACGCTGAACACTGGAGTCGCTTGCGGCAACAGTCACGCCCTTGCCCAGCACAAAGCTCGTCGTAATCTCGATAATCGCGAACGCGAGCGGATTAGCGTTGTACGCTTCATAGCACGCATTGTGCAGTTCCAGGTACGTTGAAGGAATGACATCTTTTTGAAAGAAGTTGTCTGAGAGACGCCGCCAGTAATAATCTTCTTCACCACCTGTCGCCAGACTGCTCCAATACTGATCTTCCTGCGTCGGACTCGCAGAAAAAGCGGTTGGATCAACCTGCTCCTGTACACGTTGCTGAGATGGAAGGTGAGACGGCGATGGTGAAAACCAGCGAAGAAACGAGGGAAGTGGGGACATGATGAATTGCTCCTGTTGTACGGGGAAGTGGAGGGGAACATGGTAGAGGATGTAGCCATGTGAAACGTGTGGCTACACCCTCTAGTATACGCAAAAGCAAGCAAGCTGTCAAGCGACAATCGGAACAAATTTGTGCGTATTATAGGTCAACAAGTGCTTCCAACGCTTCGACAAATGCGAACGCAGTCTGATAACGTCGAGTTGGCTCGATTTCTAGCGCACATAGGACAACCTGCTCAACGAGCGGGGAGAGCGTTTCATTGAGGAAACGTGGGGGAATTAGCTCTAGCCCCATTTCCTGCTGTTCCAGCATGGCACTCCCTCCACGCGTTCTTCTCATGGTGGCAACGCTAGCACGCGCCTCAAGAGCGGCATACCGCCTCCGTAGTGCTGAAACTGGGGCAAAGTGCGTCAACAGTAAATAGAGCAGCGCACCCAGCGAGTACACGTCCGAGCGTTCATCCGCTCTACCATCGAGCAGTTCGGGCGCGGAAAATACTGTATCAACACATTCTTCGGCTATAGGAAATATTTGCGCGTGAAGCAGGCGACAATTGCCCGTCTGCACCTGCCAGTAGGTACTGGAGGGAGGCCACGATGGAAGTAAAAGTGGCGACCATGCTGTGTCGTCCTGTCCGTCAACGAGTATCGTATGTGGAGTGAGATTTCCCAGAACAGTCCCTTGACGATGAAGACGTGCCACCATGCGGCATAGTTGTATCGCCCACGCTAACGCCGTCTCTTCGCGTATCCATTCAGGCCAAGCGACAGACGAAAGAAGAAGTGCATCGAGCGTTGTTGCGTGTTCATACTGCGCTACTCTAGCATCAGTCAGTTGCGTCACAAGATAGTGCCGCTCGCCCTCTATCCACACGCGATCCCCGGTGGTGGGCAAGAGCGACGAGCCGAATACGCTGGGTGAGATAAATTCTTCAAACGCCGCAGCTTCAACCTGGGCGCGAGTCTGCACTGGAAGCCCTGTCAATACAAGCTCACGTACCGCAACGAGCGGCTCGTAAGCAAGTTCAGTTGCAAGCACCCCAGAAGTGCCTGTTTCCGACGGCTCTTTCATTATACGCCGCCCAAGATACAGATTCAGGCGGGGGCGTTGCGCCAGACAACGCACGATACGATAACGGCCTTCGAGAATAATGGTTTCCTTCATCCTAAACACCTCTTCCTCTACAACATATCCTCTCTTTGCATAACGAAAACCACTCGCTTACTTAACATGCTTGGGGTTATAGCACCAATCTTTTCATCTATTTGACATTTCATAAAAAATACCGTAGGATTATGCTACGTTATCGACGTACCACACCTGTTGTCCTTTTGCTACTGGTCTTGTATCGTCCGTTCGTAGTTGAACGGTCTGACAAAGGGAGCACACTTTATGGTTAGCCGTCCTTCTCGGTCTGCGATACGAAAGAACCGCAGAGCCTTTCTTCTCCTGCTGGTTATCCCCTTCATCGTCCTACTTTGGCCTCCGTTTTATAATTTCACGGACCCAAAACTCTTTGGTATTCCCTTCTTTTACTGGTTTCAACTGTCATGGGTCATCATTACCGCGATTATCACGGCAGTGGTCTACTTCGTGAGAGCATAAGTAGCCTACATTAAACTGTTCGTACTCTCACCATGCATTGTTGCATGAAAGCATTCTCGTGCGTTGACAGACCACAGAACGAGTAAGGAGTATTTAACAATGGTTCATTGGGATGCAATCGCCATCTTTATCTTTTTTTTCCTGCTTGTTACCATTCTTGGGTTTATCGCCGCTCGCTGGCGGCAGGGGGACTTGAACCAGATCAGCGAATGGGGACTCGCGGGCAGACGCTTCGGCACCGTCATCACCTGGTTTCTGCTGGGCGGCGACCTCTACACGGCGTATACGTTTATCGCCGTTCCTGGCGCGATGTTCGCGGCGGGTGCGCTAACGGGCTGGTATGCCGTTCCGTATACCGTTCTCGTTTATCCGTTTATTTACCTGCTGATGCCAAAGTTCTGGTCAGTCTGTAAGCAACGCGGCTATATAACCGCCGCCGACTTTGTGAAAGATCGTTTCGGAAGCGCACCACTCGCGCTCGCGGTAGCCTTTACGGGCATTCTCGCGACGTTGCCATATATCGCGCTGCAAATGTTTGGTATTCAGGTTTCACTCGCGGCACTCGGCATTCCGCTCAGTACCTCGGTGCTTGGCATCAATGTCGATTTTCCACTCATTATTGCCTTCCTTATCCTTGCGGCCTACACATACACAAGCGGGCTACGCGCTCCTGCAATGATTGCCCTGGTCAAAGATGTGATGATCTTCATCGTACTCTTCGCCACGATCATTTACATTCCCTTGAAACTTGGCGGCTTCGGGCCAATTTTTGACGCGGTACACCTCAAGGCTGTAGCAAGCCATCAGGTCGCGGTAACAAAGGGTACGGCGCAGACGTTTTACGACATCCTCTCGCCAAAACAATTTGTCGCCTATTCGACGCTCGCGCTCGGTTCAACTCTCGCTCTGTTCCTGTACCCTCACTCACTAACGGGTATTCTCAGTAGCAGCAGCCAGCGCGTCATTAAGCGCAACATGGCCCTCCTGCCAATCTACTCACTTATGTTGGGTCTGCTGGCACTGCTTGGGTACATGGCGATTGCGGCGAAGGTAAAACCCGCATCCTCTAATCTCGCGGTTCCCGCCTTGCTCAGTTATGCGTTCCCCTCGTGGTTCGTAGGCTTCGCCTTTGCCGCAATCGCGATTGGTGCGCTTGTCCCGGCGGCGGTTATGTCCATCGCGGCGGCAAACCTGTTCACGCGCAACATTTATAAAGAGTACATCAAAAAAGATGCCACCGACACGCAGGAGTCGCAGGTTGCTAAAATCACCTCATTCCTCGTCAAATTCGGGGCGTTGCTCTTTATCGCGTACCTGCCAACAGCCCAGATTATTACCTTCCAGCAACTGGGTGGCATGTGGATACTTCAGACGCTCATTCCCGTATACATTGGCCTCTATTCCAACTGGTTCAATCGCTGGGCATTGCTCATCGGCTGGCTTACTGGCATGGTTGTGGGAACAGGCATGTTTATCGCAACGGGCCTCAAGTCAACTCTGTACCCTATCTTCGGCGTTACTATGTATGTGGGTATCTCGGCCCTCGTCTTGAACTTGATTGTGTCGGCTGCACTGACACCAATCTTTGAAGCTGTCGGTGCTCGACGCGGACGTGATATCACGCTTGCATCGGACTACGACGATGAGGAAGCTCCCGTTGAACCCGCCGAGGTTGGACGTGAAGCGTTAGGCTAATCGAAGATACATAGTACAAGGGAAACAACAGCAGACGAGCCTCGTCTGCTGTTGTTTCCCTTGCCTGCTCGTGTTACGATAACAGGAGGATAGAGGATACAAGAAAGTATAATTTGACATGAACGATGATGAATTTCTTGATGAAACGTCTGAAACAGGGAGCGACGAACTTCTCTCTGCGGACAATCTGCGCCTACCAGAAAGCGCGAACACCCTGGTACGGTTACACGCTGTACGCGCGTGGCTCACACGTCGGCAGGTAGAAACGAGTATGGAAATTGGAGAGGCCGCGTTGACGCTACAGGCAGCATTTCAAGAGCCGCCGCAAGAAACACGGCTACAGCGTCGTGAACGTCAGCATCAGTTGAGTGATGTCCAGCATGTGCAACAAGCACTGGAAGAGGCGCAACAACGACTTAGCACCTATGAGGAAGCACAGGACTTGCTCGAAGAGTGTGTCGCACACACAACAAGCGGCGAGCGTGTGCTTGTGGAATACTACCTGATAATGGAAGACCTGATGCAAAGTAGTATTGAGGCGCAGGAACCAGTCCCACAACGGCTCGCAGCACTCGCGGATGTGCAGCATCGTATAGAGCATGTAGGTGCTCCAAACGAAGAGTAACGACGCAGGAGACGAAGTAGCATCTGAAGACATCCTTCGCCTCTTATTTTTACCCCGCTAATGTCATTGTCGCGTCACTGCCAAAGCGTAGAGTCAGCGATGAGAGTGCCACCTGCGACGAAACGGGAAAGTCCATAAAGCCTGTCTGCGGCATGTCGGGTAATGTTACGGGCAGGACAGAGATATATTTTGGCGTAATCACCTGTCCGTCGGCAAGCACCAGGCGCATGATTGAGGCATATTGAATACCTATAGGCTGAGTGCCACTATTCTTTGTTTGCATCGTCACACGTACCGTGTAAGTGCCTGCCCGTTTGCGGTCATTGGAAAACTTTGCCGCCTCTGTGACCTGCGTGATAGTATGACGCAACCCTTGCACAGTTACGCTTTTATTGACCGCGAGGATATCAACCGTGTTAGTAATCCCAACGGTTGGAATAAACGCCGGATCACCGGTCACATTGCCCGACTCGCCCTCTGCTGGGCCGCGAAACGCAAGCACTACCGCGACAGCGATCACAACAATCGCAAGCAGAGTACGCACACACGGCGAAAACCAGCCGCGCTTTTTCGCGGCTGGTGCCAATTCTTGTCGAGGTTCATTTGCTGATTCTATCTGCTGAGACATACCTATTTTTCCGCTTCTACTGAATACGACGAGACGCTCTCTTGTATTATACGCTTCTACGCAGCTCTGTGCCAGAACCAGGTTGCACTTTCAAGGGAAGTTGCGGCAACAATGTACAGAGTTCCCAAAGCAGGACAAGAGGAATCTATCTATAGAGTTTATATTCAGGCGAAACAACTTCTGAAGAGGGTTTATTCTTCCGTGAGTAGAATTTTTTGTATCTACTCAACTACCGTTTTCAGGAGTATCTATGCTTCGTACTATTCTTTTGCGCAAAACATTTCTCTTTCCGCTTCTGTGTGCATTGCTTTGTATCTTGCTATCAGCATTCACGGTCAACCAGTTCGCAAGTGCTCACGGGACAGGCACTCTTACAGCCAATCGGCATCGTCGCCCACATCCAACTGCAACGACAGGTATTGGCGTCACCGCGACGATTGGCACAACACCAACCATTGGCGTCACCGCGACGATTGGCACAACGCCACCGCCAACTTCACAATCGGTTCGGGTGTTTGTTGAGCCTGCCGCAGGCGAGCAGCCAATTCTTGACGCGATCAATAATGCACAACGCTCCGTCTGGCTAGAGATGTATTTGATGAGCGACACAAACGTTGTTCAGGCATTGGAAGATGCCGCGAAACGTGGGCTAGATGTACGTGTGATGCTGGAGCCGCACCCCTTTGGAGGCGGTTCACCCCAGGCAACGCTCGATGCGCTAAACGCCGCGGGTGCCAGAGCGCAGGCAAGTGCGCCTGCATTCAGATACACACACGAAAAAGGTATGATTATCGACCAGACCACCGCCTATATCATGACTTGCAACTTCACAAATTCAGCCATCGCCACAGGTCGCAACCGCGAGTATGGCATCATCGACACAACACCACGGGATGTACAGGGAACCATTGATATCTTCAATGCGGACTGGAACCACACCAGCGAGCATGTCTCTGAACCCAATCTGGTGATTAGTCCCGACAATTCGCGCAACGATTTTGTAACGTTTATCAGCAATGCGAAATCGTCGCTCATCATCGAGGCTGAGGAGATGCAAGACCCCGCAGTCGAACAAGCAATCGCGAGCGCGGCCCAGCGCGGCGTCACTGTGCAGGTTATCCTGCCCAAACCCTCTGGCACAGACTCGAACGCAGCCGGCATCGCGGTTATCAAAGCAGGGGGCGCACTGGTTAAAGAAGACTCACAGCTTACCATGCACGCCAAAATGATGGTCGCAGATGGCACCAATGCCTACGTTGGCTCGGTCAACATTTCAACTAACTCGTTCGACAATAACCGCGAACTGGGCATCCTCTTAACGAATAACGCCGTACTCACCACACTACAACAGACATTCCAGACCGATTGGAGCGTCTCCCAGAGTATGCTTGCAGCATAATACTCTTGCTAAATGGAAATACGCTGCGTATACTCTGTATACGCAGCGTATTCCACGATAAGCGCGGCACATTATTTGTATTTATGGTTGTGCCAGGAAATTCTGTGAACCAAACGAACTTCCAAGTACGTCTTTTGACGAGGCACCGAGCCAACGATCAAGCACGGTAGCATAGACAGAGCGGAAATCAGTGGTATATTTCAAGTTGCCATCATGATCGAGGCTCGTGAGGCTTGGTGGCTCACCATAAATGCCCTTTACAACAGAATTGCCAAGCACGAACATGGGGGCCGCAGTACCGTGATCGGTGCCTAAACTTCCGTTCTCCTCGACTCGTCTGCCAAACTCCGACCAGGTCATGACGACAACATTGTCAGCTTTGCCGTGCGCGGTCAGGTCGGTATAGAAGGCCGCCAACCCGTCTGCCAGCGTTTTCATCAGTGTCGCGTGCGTTGCCTGCTGATTAGCGTGTGTGTCGAAACCACCCAGCGTGACGTAGCCCACGCGCAAGCCCAGTCCCTGCACAATCGCCTCGGATAACACCTTGAGGCCGGCAGCGAACGGCCCAACGGGATAGGTCGCCATTGCCTTGTATTGTGCGTCTGCCTGATGCAGTTGCCGTGCGCCATCCTGAGCGTTCAAGGCCGTCGTGTCAAGTAGGGCTGCGTAAGGTGACGACTTGGGATAGGTATTGTACAGGTTCATCAAAGCTTTGGCGCGTGCGTTCCCACCATCAGCGTCCAGAGGGTCGGACGCGATACGATAGCTTTGCACGCTTGACACTGTTGGCACAGACGCGTTGATCGAAGAAAGAGCTTGCGCGGTCTGCGTGCCGATATCCATTGCCTTGAATGGATGCCCATCTTTATCCACCCAACCAGAGACAAGCTTGCCCAGCCAACCATCTGTTCCTGTCCCGTTCAGGTCGAGCGTCTGCCAGATATCCATTGCCTGAAAGTGTGAAAGGCTTTGTTGCGGATAGCCCACGCCCTCGACAACCGCCATGTGTCCAGCATCCCACAATTGCTTGAGTGGCGCGAGGTTTGGATGCAGCCCTAAACGACCATCTAGTGATAGCACCTGCGCTTCTGGTATTCCAATTGTTGGCCGCATTTTGCGATAGGTCGCGTCACCAAAGGGAACAACCGTATTCAAACCATCATTTCCACCAGCCATCTGCACAACAATCAGCGTGCGCTCTCCCGCCAACTGCGCGATATGCGAACCTCCCAGCGATTGTGCGTGAGCCGAAGCAATGCCACGACTGAAAATCGCGGGCATCACCAT
>JBBQVS010000008.1:0-83759 GCA_038211295.1 Ktedonobacterales bacterium
CAAGGCCATGCATCCCATTGTGCCTACCAGACGTACTTATAATATCTAACTCTGTGCGTACTATGATATACTTTAGGGCAAGTACCTCAGCTATTCTTGGGAAATAAAAGGCACAAAATTAGTTATGAGCGCGACACACCACACGACTACACAGGATACTGTATACGAAATGAGATGTTCAAACTGCGACACCGTTCTCCCTCCACAGGCAACCTTTTGTGGCGTCTGTGGCGAACGTGTACATAAAGGTTCTTCCTATACTCCTGTTTCTCAATTAGAGCGGGCCGATATCACCGAACGCTATCGCATCACCTCTCTTATTCATCGGGGAACCTTTGTACAGGTGCTGCTTGCGATGGATACAACACATCAGCGTCCAGTTATTGTGCGCGATATTGACATCGGCAGCCTTGACGAGAAGGCAAGACAGGGTGCCATCGAAGTGGTACAACGCGAGTACGATCTGCTACGTCGCCAGCGCATTCCTAACGTGATGCCGCTGATTGACCTGCGCTACTCGCGTGAGCATCTTTTCGCCGTAGCCGGATGGCCTTTTCCATTGCCAGAAGACGCCCAAAATGGGGCAAGTAAAGCAGCGACCTCAACCTTGCAAGATGTGCTGCAAAGCGGCATTGGTCTTCCCGGCGAATACAAAGCACTCGCGTGGCTTCACCGTTTGTGTACAGCGGTTGGACAGCTGCACAGACTCGATATCGTGTTGGGTGATCTCGACCCATCCGCCGTTGTGCTGAGCAGGAACACCTATGAGAGCGTACCAGCATTGATGGTTTCATGGATACCCTTGCCTATACGCTCATCGCTCCGTAACACAACATCGAGAAGCACAAATGAAAGCAAGTTTATGGCACCGGAGGCGTCGCATGGTACAATCGAACGACGTTCCGACATCTATAGTCTTGGTGCATTGCTCTACCTGTTGCTAATCGGCACAGCCCCCGACGAACTCGCGGTTCGAGCGCAACGCCCGTGGCGCGGTCTACGCGACACCAGCCCGCGCGTCTCTGGTTCAACCGAGGCTATCGTGATGCGTGCGCTCTCTACCGATCCCGCCATGCGCTTTCAACGCGTTGAAGAGATGGAAGAGGCACTGCTGCTCGCGCTTGAGCAATCGTCCGAGGCACGCAAAATACGGGCGGCAAAAAAAGGGAAGCAGGGCGGCATAGCACAAAAGCAGGCAGCATCTGACGAGCCGAAGGACGACGCGGAAGAGGTAACAATCTCGATTGTATCGCTGCAATCACAACTGGCACGCTGGCAACTTGAAAACGTGCAGGCCAGCAGTGAAAGGGGGCCAATCGCGGACACTCCAACCATCTCGACGGCCCATATTCGGGACGCTCTGCTCAACGCACAACTTGAAACACCGCTACCAGAAGACTCGATAGAGAGCAAAGAGACTGGACGGATACTCACTCCACTTATAAATGAGCCGTTGCCAGAACCCATAGCGCGTGGGAACGGCGAGACAACGGGTGAGACAATAGGTAATCCTACGTCGCCCATGCAACGCTTTAGAGAGCGCATGAGTGGACTATTGCCCGCTATGCCACGCGCTGCCAAGCAAGCGACGGAACCAACGCCACAGACAGAGAATGATATGTCGTTTCTCAAACGCTTTCAACGCTTCTTGCTTGGCGAACAACATCACACCACAACAGCCGCCGCCTTAATCGAAACACCACTACGCATACAACCAAATCAAAGCTACACCATTCGCATTCACTTAATGGGGCGTGCCAGCGCGACATTGCCACGCGGCGCGAAGAAGGGGACGGAACCAGTTGGCCTGAGCGCAGTGGTGTATGACGAGGTGGTGCATATCGAGGTGCGTTCCGCGATTTTTCAGAATTACGCCTATATCGTCCAACAAGCGGATGTACATGTACCCAATGAGGGCTTCGCGGCGGAGGTGACTATTCCAATGCAACCACTTTCGGATGGCCCAAGCGGACGCCGAGAACGTCTCCACATCTTCTTTATGGATGAGCAACGCCGCCCACTCTACGAAAAACCATTCGCGGTTGAAGTCTACGTCTCGCGCCTCGTACAATCTGGGCGCGAAGGCCACAATGTACTAACAATTCCATTATAATATGTTGTGCTGTTTGTCCAGTGTCAACAAACAAGAAAAACCAGCTCTGCGCGTTTATTGGCGCTGAACAAATTTTTACCTAACGGGCCACTCATCCCCCTATTTTCTCAACATGGGGATGAATAGCCCTCCCTTTGAGGGCGCGATGGGCGGTATCTCCCTGTCAATGCGATACTTTACCCAACACTTGAATATTGCTTAAAATGTGCTATACATGAACCATGAGAAAGAACTTTCAGTATCGGCTCTACCCGACAAAGAACCAACTCACCAGCCTTGAAAGCATCCTTGAAGAGTGCCGATGGCTCTCTAACCACTTGCTTGAGAACCGCAAAACGGCGAACTTCCAAGAGGGCAAACGTCTGAGTTATTACGGGCAACAAGCGACCTATCCGATGCTGAAAGAACAACGTCCAAGCCTGAAGAGTGTCCATTCGCAAGTCTTGCAAAATGTCGCGGTTCGCATTGACCTTGCCATGCAAGCCTTCTTTCGACACCTCAAAGCTGGCGAAAAGCCTGGATACCCACGTTTCAAAGGCTACGGATGTTATGATAACTTCACGTTTCCTCAAAGCGGGTTCAGCATCACGCATGAGAGCCGTGTCACGCTCTCCAAGATTGGAAGCATCAAGATGGTATCATCGGCCTGTCCGTGGCTCCATTAAAACAGCGACGGTTCACAAGAGCAGTAGGCAAGTGGTATATCACCTTTTCGTGTGAGTGCGACCCACAACGTCTTGACCCAATATCTCCCCAAGTAGGCATTGATGTCGGACTCACAACGTTTGCTACCCTCTCCAATGCAGAGGAAATTGAGAACCCGCGTTTCTTTCGCAAGGAGGAAAAGGCTCTCGCAAAAGTTCAACGCAAACATTCCAGCCTTGCTAAAGGTACACCCGAACGTCGCAAGCATCGCAAGTGTGTTGCACGTGTGCATGAACGAACGAAGTTCAAACGAGCCAATTTCGCGCATCAACAGAGTCGGAAGATTGTAGACCGATACGGCGTGATCTGTATGGAAGACTTGCACGTCAATCGGATGTTACACAACCATTGTCTCGCAAAGAGCATCAGTGACGCGGCATGGTCGGCCTTTTTCTCACACTTGTCCTGCAAAGCGGAAGAAGCTGGCAGACAGTTCATCAAGGTCAACCCTGCGTGTACGTCGCAAACATGCAACAGGTGTGGGCATCGACAAAAGATGCCGCTTGGTGAGCGTGTGTACCAGTGTCCGTGTTGCCTCCTTTCGCTTGATCGAGATGTGAACGCAGCCCTAAACGTTCTGAGACTTGGATTAGAGTCTCTGGGTATCCAATCCCTAGAAGCCCCCGCTTTCTAAGCGTCGGGAGTAATCACCCGAATAGAAAGACCGTCGCGCCCATCATACCGTAAAGCAGAATTAGTAACATTCCTTCAAGCCAGACCAACTCACCATCTTTTGTGATCTCGCTAAACAAAAAGGTTGTAATACCCAGTACCGCGAGTTCCACAATGCTGAACACAAGGTCTAGACGCTTTGGCGCGAACAGGCTTACCAGCACAAGCACGGGAGCCATTAGAAGTGCAATCTGAATTGAGGAACCGGCGGAGGCCGCTAGTACCATGCCGATGCGCTTGTCCAGAGCCATTGAGATGGTGTTGAAATACTCTGGCAGGCCACCGATGAGCGGAATAAAGACAAGCCCTACAAACGACGGGTTTAGATGCAATACAACGGTCAGAGGTTCAATCGCGCTCACAAGTATCTCGGAGAGGATAGCAACGCCAACCGTGGCACCCGTGAGCAGTAAGAGCGCACGCCACAGAAGAGGCTTCTTGGTATGCTCCTCTTGTTCTACTTCTGGTCGCGCGAGAGAGACATCGGTACTCTTTATCGTGTCTACCGTGTCGTCGATCTGCTTGAGTACGCCACTTTTACGGGGCGTTGCGCTGGTAGCAACGGCGTGTCGGAAGGCAAGCAGACGTAGCACCGCCGCCTCAGAACGCGCTCCAATCACTGGATCAACCTCTTCATCGCCCTTGTCTCCGATGTGAAAGACGCTAAAGAGAATAGAACCAATATAGCCTAGTAGGAGAAACACGGCGATGATTACGGAAAGCAGTTCGCCACGTTCCGTAATCAGCGTTTGATGCGAACGTGATGCCAGCAGCTCGGCAACGGTGGGCAACACCAGGCTTCCAACGCACAGCGCGAACAGTGAGGAATACTGGCTCGCGGGCCGCGCCTCGAAATTCAGGCGTCCATGCTTGAAGCCACCAACACAAACAGAAACACCAAGCACCAGTAGGGCGTTTCCAAGAATTGTGCCAATAATAGAGGCGCGTACAACGTCAACGAGACCTTGACTCAGAGCTAGAATGCCTATGATGAGTTCAGTCGCGTTGCCAAATGTGGCGAAGAGCAGACCGCCAATCCGTTCGCCCGTGTGTTCCGCAACCTCTTCTACCGATTTCCCAATCAGTGCGGCTAGCGGAACAATGCCTAGAGCCGCTATAATAAAAAGAGGAAGCGGCGGAACATGCAGAAAACTAAGAATGGGTGCAAGCACGGCGAAGATCAGCAAGAAATATAACCAACGTGGCATACGTGTTTCTCCCCTGTACAGAGTGTTTTCGTGATGCATTGTACACTATTCAACGCTTGAAAAACAGTAGGACTTTTGGTAGTTTGTGTAGCTTCCGCTCGTTACAAGAGAAATAGCTTTAGACAGAGGAGACTTTTTAGTGGCAAAATATCAAGTGGGCATTGGGAAAACTGAGCCAGTACAACCAGACGGAAAAATTGTCGGAGTACACTCGCACAATGGCGAAAGTTCTCATGAAGAAGAGCCAGAGGATCGTTTAGCGACTATCTCAGGGAATATGCTAGACAAAGCAGACTCGTTGATTTACGCCATCGTGGGTATCTCGTTTCTCATTGGTGCACTTTTCGCGCTGGGGTACAGTTTCTGGGAGTTTGGCCTGACCGTTACAAGAGCAATTGGCGAAGGCAAACCACCCGAAGTCGCAAGTGCGGTCATTGAGTTTGTTTCCGGCCTGTTGCTTGTACTGATTATCATGGAGGTGCTGGGAACAGTTATTCATTACCTCAAGTCGCACGCGACCTCGTTACGCCCCTTTCTCTTTATCGGTATCGTCTCTGCGACTCGCAGCATTCTCTCAATTGGCGCGAAACTCTCGATTGGAACAGAGGCAGGCACGACCTTCAACAATGCAATGATCGAGCTTGGCGTTAGTGCCGTCGTCATTCTCGCCCTGGGCATCACGCTGAAGCTGCTCGGTAGGCTCGTCGAGATTGGTTCAAATGAGGTCTAATAATTTCGCTTCCAGATGAGTCTTGATTATCGCCCACTCGGTATCTACAATACCTCTTAGCGATAAAGGGTGATAACTAGTTGTCAAAAGTATTGACAAGTGTAGACAGAGTATGTTATACTATGGACATGAAATTAAGTCAATACGCTAAACAAACAGGTATCAGTTACAAAACCGCATGGCGGTGGTACAAAGCTGGTACCTTAGATGCCTACAAGACGGCAACGGGAATTGTCATTGTGCGTGATGCATTAGACCCGAAACCCGTTACGGGCCGCATCGCCTTGTATGCGCGTGTCTCTTCTGTTGGACAGAAAGAGGATTTAGACCGTCAGATTGTTCGCTTGAAAGACTACGCGGCGGCAAAAGGGTATCAAGTCGCCAAAGAGGTGACGGAAATTGCATCGGGCCTAAACGATACGCGCCCAAAACTTGAGAAGTTGTTAGCAGATACGAGCATTGGAACTATTGTGGTTGAGAAGAGAGATAGGTTGACCCGTTTCGGCTCTCACTATATTGAAACCTTGCTACAGGCACAAGGGCGGCGCGTCGAGATGATTTTTCAGAGTGATACAGGTGATGAATTAGTCGATGATTTTGTCGCTGTGATAACCAGTATGTCGGCCCGTATCTACGGGCGTCGTCAGAGTAAGAGACGTGCGGAGAAAATCAAGCAGTGCGTGGAGTCGGTCATGCAAAGTGAGGAAGAATAATATGCTGGTCACGCGTGGTTATAAAGCAGAACTTGACCTCAACAATGTGCAACGCACTCTTTGCATGAAACATGCTGGTGCCTCACGCTTTGCCTATAACTACGCTTTGAGTCGCAAGAAAGAAGCCTATCTCAAAGGCGAAAAGACGCCCTATGCCGCCCAACTCCATAAAGAAATCACTATTCTCAAACAGTCAACGCCCTGGATGTATTCCGTTTCCAAGTGCGCGTTCCAAGAGGGACTACGTGATGCCGACGATGGTTTTAAACACTTCTTTCGCAAGTGCCAACTCAAGAAACAGGGCAGGCACAAAGGCAAGTGCGGCTATCCCAAGTACAAGTCTCGCAAGAAACAGATAGGAAGCGCACGGTTCACAGGCTCAATCCATGTGTCTCCTGATGGCATCCAGTTGCCAAGACTCGGCATCATACGCTTGAAAGAGCATGACTACTTGCCTGTGAATGTCAAGATTGGTAGTGCGACCATTTGAGAACATGCTGGACGCTGGTTTGTGTCTCTCACGGCACACGAAGACATGGCCGAGCCAACACAGGCAACGGGTGAGGCAATCGGGGTAGACCTGGGAACAAAGACGCTTGCAACCGTTTCTGATGGACGCACATTTGATAATCCCAAAGCCCTCCGCAAGAAAATCAACGCCTTGAAACGAGCATCACGCAAACATTCGCGTAAGAAGAAAGGCTCTAAGAACCGTTTCACGGCCAAGCAGAAACGAGCACGAGTACATGTACGTATTGCCAACGTTCGCAAGGATGCACTGCATAAGGCAACATCAGCAATTGTGGCGAGAACCAAGCCCGATTGTGAACGTCCCAGTGTGATTGTGCAAGAAGACTTAAATGTATCGGGGATGCTCAAAAATCACAAGGTAGCACGAGCTTGTGCAGATGTTGGTATGTATGAGTTCAAACGACAAGTCCTCTATAAAGCGGCATTCGCTGGTATCGAAGTGAAGGTAGCTTCACGCTGGTATCCTTCATCCAAAACCTGTTCTTCATGTGGCACGATCAAAGAAGAACTAGGTTTAGGTAAGCGAGTGTACGTATGCATTGAGTGCGGGTATGTCGCTGATAGAGACTACAATGCCGCTAGGAATTTAGCGGCATTAGCACAAAAGTCTGTTTGTACCGCAAGTTCTGCGGGAACATCTACGCCTCTGGATATCTGGCAAGACCAGGGTCACTTGGCACAGGTAGTGGAAAGAGGAACCGAACGCTGAATGTGGCATATCCATACTTGGGTAAGTTTCGGAGAACGGAATCCCCTGCATTCTCTGCATGGGGAGGATGTCAAAAGGAAAATACGTACATTTGATGAAACGCAGTTTTTTAGCTAGACTCCGCAGCAATGGTACGGGCTATATTGCTGGTGCGCTGCTCCTTCTCGCGGGAATACCAGCGTACCAGACCTTTGTGCTGGCTCCACTGGGATACAATACCACACTCGCGGCGGCAAGCACTGGCAATATCACAACATACCTTAGCTGGATTGGTGGGCATACGCTCCCATTTTTTCTCTATCGCGCACTCATCATCTTCGCCTTCGCTCTACTGGTCAGTCTTCCCTTTACCCTGTTTCGCGTTATCGTCGCGCAAGAGATAATGGGGCAGGAAGAGCGGGAAGCAGAAGAACTGGCGGAGGACAACTATCAAGCAGGTGCAGATGAGGAGAACGAGGAAGTAGCCGAAGGAAACGAAGACGAGGAGCTAGAAGAAGACGAGGAAGAGGTCGAAGAGGAAACGGGAGGAATGCCGCCCTACGCATGGCGTGGCAAAGGGTTCGCGGTTCTCGCAGCATGGTCGGGCATCATCGGGCTTGTCACGTACATTGTAGGCACAGTTCTCGCCACCCTCTACCTCTCGTCAATCAGTACCAATATCGCTTCGGGTGCCACGCTTGCGGGAACACCGCGCATTCTTTTGAGTGTCTTCACACTACTCTACAACACGGTTGGGGTTGGCTTGCTTGCCCTCTCAACACTGTTTTTTGGAGCGATTATCGCACGCAGTGGAAACAAACTCTGGCCCACCGCATGGGTTGTGTTCGGGTATATCGCCCTCGCGGTTGCTGCCCTCTTTAGCGGAAGCGCGGTAAGTGTTGCCAGTGCGCCGCTATCGGGACAGGCTCCCCTGACTGCACCAGCGATTTTGCTGTTCGCACTCTGGGTACTCTGGTTGGGCGTGATGCTAGTACGCCTGAAACCAGAAGCACCCGACAAAGACGAAGCATAACTACTGTCATGCGTCTCTTTACAGTATAATCTCTCCCTGAGCCAGATACGCCAGTTTACAGTAGACAAGAGCATCTTGGGTGCGGCCCAATTCTTCTGCCACCGTGGCGATAGTATTATACACTTCACATAAGCTTTGCCACGTTCGACTGGTCTTAAAGAAATGAACCGCCTTCTGAAACCGTTCAAGGCTCTCGATTAAGAGACGTTCACGCTCGACACCATGCACGAGGTGCGCTTCGGCAAGCGTGATATTTCCCTGAGCGGCATAGACGCGACCACAGACAAACGCGTCCTCTACATTCTCAGTAATAGTCTCAGCGGCAAGCATATAGGCTTTTGCCTCATCTATATGCTGCTCTTGCAAAGCTACTTCGGCCAGGGCAGTATAGTTGCGGGCAACTAATTGGGAGTCTATGCTGTCTTTCGTCAGGGCTAGCGATTGCGTATAATAGCTAGATGCGGCAGCATATTCGCCGAGCAAGAAGTGAACATGTCCAAGTGTGTGATAAACATAGCCTCGCGCAGCATCGTTATTGTTTTCTTGATACAGCCGCAACGCCTCATGTGCACTCTCTTGTGCTTTTTTGAACTCGCCTAACCTCTCGTAAGCTTCACTCAGGTCGCGATAAATCGCAGGAACGAGACGGGGAAGTTTGTAGTGGCGACAGAGACGGAGAGCATCATCGTAATGCTGAATAGCCGCTCGGTATGAGTCACGCGCAAGATAGCTTTTTGCCATGTTGTACCGCGCCTCTACCCGTAATGCCGGGAAATAGACGCGCCGATCACGGAGCAACCTTAAACAGAGGGCGAAATGCTGCGAGGCATCCTCGAAATGGGCCAGTTTCACGGCAACCTGACCGAGACGCAGGAAATGAATAGCTGTAAGTTCGCGTTCCAGCAACACTTCCTGTTGCCTATCACTCATCTCGATCTGGACGGGCGGAAGTAGAGGAGAGAGCATGTGAGTAGCTTCTTGCCATTCTCTGCTAAGAATATAGTACCAGCCCAACAAGTAAGTCACATCGTACCGATGCTCCTCGTTCTCCGGCACAATCGCCTGTAACACCTGTAACGCATCCGCGCTTCGAGCCTCTTCTAACAGTAAACGAGCACGGTTCAGGAAAGTCTGTGTCGTGTATCGCTGCATTCGCTGTGCGTCTCCTCTACAAAATATAGCCGAATTATAGCACATCCATAAATGTGTAACTACATCCTCTTTTGAACGATGAGATATGCGTTGCGCGAGCAAAATATACCTGGGAGCACGATGTAAAAATACAACGGAAATCTTGTGCCTCCACCACCGCGCCCACAAAGTGGCAAAGAGATTTCCGTTGCCCACAGTATAGCGCAATTGTTTTGTTTACACAAGAACAAAAAAGATGAAGGGCATTTCATAGAAGCACGTTTGCTTGCGTGAGGTGAAAAGCCGTGATAGACTGAACAGGGTAGCCAGCCAAACGCCTATCCCTGAAGACGTGTTGTAGCGTGTAGTAATATGTATTGCCACATAGTAAGAGGAACGTACTTGTGAACGACGAACCTGAGATCAGCCGAGGGAGATATACTGTGCAAGAGAACAATCGTGCGGGAGACCGATTTGCAGGACGCCGTATTGTCACCATTGGAGGAGGCTCTGGAACTTTTTCTGTTCTCTCACATCTGAAAAAGTACCCATTCAGCATTAGCGCGGTGGTTACGATGTCAGATAGTGGTGGAAGCTCGCGTCGGCTCATGGACGAGTTCCGCCGCCAGTTGCCGCTTGGTGACTTGCGTATGTCGCTGGTTGCGCTGGCCCGCAACGGGGCATTGTGGCGTGAAATCTTCATGCATCGCTTCGAGCAGTCATCCGATCAGAGCGGATTGAATGGAACAAATGGACAAAACGGCGGCGTGGGGGGCCATAGTCTGGGCAACTTGATACTCAAAGGGCTACAAGACATCAATGCTGACGACCTCCTCCTCGCGATTGAGGATGCTCAAGAGTTGCTCAACACTGCTGGCAACGTTTTGCCTGTTACCTTAGCACAAACGACTATATGCGCTGATTTAGAGGATAGCACAACCATCTGTGGTGAAACAGACATCGACACACGTGGCAAGAAACGTCCTGAACCTCTCTCGCCAATCAAGCAGATACGCCTACAGCCTGAAAACGCCCCTGCCTGCTTGCCTGCGGTACGGGCCATTCGTCGTGCCGATACCATTATCATTGGGCCGGGCGATCTCTATACAAGTATCTTACCTAACCTGCTGGTGAAAGATATCGCGCGTGCGGTGCGCGAGTCGGACGCGGAAAAGGTGTATGTCTGCAATCTGATGACCAAACATGGTGAGACCGACAATTATAAAGCGTCTGACTTTGTAAACACCATTCATCACTATCTGGGCGCACGGGTTGACCGTGTGATTGTTAACGATGGTTCCTTCAATGAGGATGTACTGAAAACTTACGCGGCAGACGGAAGTATCCCCGTTCGTATTGATCGTCCGCAACTGTCACGGTTGGTGCCACATGTCACAATTGAGCATCTCAACCTCGAAGACGATCAGCTTGCACGTCATGATCCCGAACGCCTTGTTCGCGCCATTTTCCACACTCACGATCTATAGCGTCCGCGAACAGCGTGTGTGTTGTGTCAGCACACACGCTGTTCGCAGACATTAGTGTAAGCCTTGCGAGATGGTCTCGAATTCTTCGCGTGGAAACGCACGCATCGTTTTAGTACGCATACTTCCCTGTGCGATGGTGCCAAGAATGAGTCGCGCTGCCGTGTGATCGTCGGGTGCTTCGGTTATTACGATATAATCGTATTCGCCCATGACCAGATAAAAGCCAACCAGCTTTCCACCTGCTTCTTTTAGAGCAGCATCGAAGTTTTGCAAGCGTTCAGGGGCGTTTTTCGTTTCGCGTATTCCCTGTTCCGTAAGGTTCACCAGACTAATATAGGTTGCCATTGAAGCTCCTCCTGTACTTTCGTTGTACAAGCTGCACACACTACAGTGACGCGGTGATAGAGGGTTCTGCCACTCATTGTACCCACAGAAACAGGAAGATACAAGGCAACACTACCTTTTTCGGAATAACCAGCCTTCGCACAGGCCCGCAACCGCTCCCACAAGCAAAAACACTGCGTCATGCTGGCCTCCACGCACGCTATTCGCGGGTAAAAAAAGGCCACTTGTGAGCAGAGTATACGCGAACAGCGCGAGAACAGCCCCAACAAAAGGACGTGTGAACCAGACAACCACAATAAACGCCGGGACGTCCATCGAATATTTATGGCGGCCCAGCGTGATAAGGCCACTGACACAGCCACCAAGCAAGCCATACATCAACACCAGCCACGGGACGTTCAGTAAGGTCAAACGCGCATTCAGCACGTCCCCCATGATACCCACTCCCTGCACAATCGCGAACGCCAGCACCGCAAGTAACAGGCAGAAGAGGTACACAGCGAAGAGCACAAACCAGCGTTGCGTATGAAACTCTACGGGAACACGTCGCTCATGAGTAAACGCTATCACCTGGGGGGTTTCTTGCTCACGTTTCTTCAAAGGAATCATAAGTGGCTCTGTATGCTGCTCTATTCGTGCACTCGTTTCGGGTACGAGAGGATGTTTTTCATGCGTTGGGGTGGGAGCAATAGGTGTGTTTGGTACTGATGGAGTAGTACCCTGGCTCAAGTTCGCGACTTGCTGAATGTAAGAAGCTGGTAGCTTCTGCTTTGTCGCAATCGCGACCAGACGCCGTACAAACAGCTCAGAATGCCCTGGTCGTCCAGCAGAGGATTGGTGCGCGGCGATACTGTCCGGGTAGCCATAGGTGATGCATGGGAGCGTGCGGTTACGGTACGTTTCGTGAACCACAACATTCATAGCCTGCACACCACTTCCGGGCAACACATGTGCCATTTCCAGTAACGTCGGCTCGTCTCCCTGAGTCTGTGTGACGCTGCGTGGTATACGATAGAGCACGCCCCACACGGCGGCATCGGAATGCGCGTCTGGTACGATTGTTAGTATTGTACGTGTACCTTCCTCTTCAAAGGCTTTCAGAAGCAGCCGATACCCTTTCAACACAGCTGGCCCATAGAGCAGGGCAAGACCATCGAGCCGTTCAGGTGTGTTCAGCAGCATGGCGTCCATTTCAAGCCCATACTCGAATACCCACGCAAAGTCTTGACGTGTGGAATGTGTAGGAATAGCAGAGGTTGAAAAGGTATGCATCTGGTCGCCCGCTCCGCTATACTCATCTGGCTCTTCTGGCACGGGTGGGGCCGATGGTGGCTTCGTGGGAAACGTCGAGAGGGTCGAGAATGTGCTGTCTCCGTTCTCTCTTCTCTCCACCAACTCACCAGGCAGGCGACTCAGCGGAACTGCGGTCATCGCGCTATACATGAATGGACGTGGCGTATTGTCCCGTACAATCGGCACTCCCGGAGCCGCCTCCCGCGTCTGTGAAGCGTGAAGCAACTCCTGCTCACGCTTCACCGTACTTCCTATCTCTTCTTCCATACTTTTCCCCTTTACTTCAACATTCCGCCCGGCCTCATCCGCGAAACCTTGCTGCTTATAGCATACTGAAACTAGCGCGTTTCGCCAAATCTATAGGACTCGCGCTCTCAATCAGAGCAAGTAAATCGTTATGCTATACTACACAGAGTATCACGTCACATACAACTTCTCTTGAAAAGGTAAGTGTATCTTGACCTCTTCTCATATCTATAAAGGAGTTCTAGTCTTGGAAATGAGCGCACGTAACCAGTTAAAAGGCACAATCAAATCCGTTAAGCGTGGAGACATCATGGCAGAGGTCGTTATCGAGCTGCCCGACGGACAACAAATCACTTCGGTGATTACGGCAGACGCCGTGCAGTCGCTCCAGTTACAAGAGGGCAATTCCGTTGTCGCGATTATCAAATCAACCGAAGTAATGATCGGACGCGATAAGTAAAAAGGAACTAGACAGGAGGCGTACATGATGTCGTACATCATGTACGCCTCCTGTCTAGCGACAACAAATTTCCTCTTGTTACGCAATTATTACAAGGTGTTTGTTAAACCACTCGCTCGCAAGTTGTGCGATACTGTTAACGCTTTCCTTTGTCTCGAATAATGCCCTACCCATGACTTGCTCGAACTGCTTCTCTTTTGTAAAGCTTGTCAATGCGGCCTGACTTAGAGTTACCGCCTGCGTGTCTAGTTGCGCCGCAATCAATAATACTGGAGCTAAAACTCGCGGCAGATACTCTTGGGTCTGCTCAAGTGTTCCCCCGGCGGACACAACTGCCGCGACCACATCAGGGCGTTCTGCGGCGGCAATCAGGACAGCGGCACCCGTCGCGCCCGCGCCAAAGTAACCAATAGAGAGATGCCGCGTCGGTTCGTTTTCCAGCAGCCATTCCGCGATACCAGTGATACGTTGCTCCATAACGCTGGTGTTGCTGCGGAAATAGTCCGTTCCTACGTCCAATTGTTGCTCTTGCGACGTAAACAGGTCTACCAGAAGCGTTGCAAGCTTCTCTTGAAAAAGTACCTGTGCCATCGCAAGGGCGGTCTGATGCGAGCCATCCGCGCTCCCCTCGATGCCATGTGCGAGCAGCACAATACCGTGTGCGTCCGTCGGCAGGTGCAGAAGCGCGGGTAATGTCAAAGCACCAGCACCTACTTGAATAAGTTGTCCAGTATTCGCTCCCCTGCTTGTGTCGTCAATCATCCGAAATAATCCTTTCTCTGTGCTACGTATACTCTTAGTACGAAGAGGCATCACCAAATATATTCATCTCATAAACTTCTAATATTTAAACGCCCATCTATGACTTTTTTGTGAAACCTTCCTGTCCTATCATCCGTGAACAAAGAGGACGGTGTGTTATAAATATACTGCTCATAAGTTAAAAATACGCGTAAAACTTTTTGAGTATAAGGTTTTTGTAGTAACACTAATGTCGAGAATAGCAGAAATATAGTAGATATACCACTGGGAGAAAAAACATGGCAATGACTGGACGTACAGTAATTGGTGTCTTTGATGAGGCAGCAAACGCAGACCGCGCAATCGACGCGCTTGAGACAGCAGGCTTCAGCAGCGGCCAGATTCATCACTCTGGACGTGGTGCGGCTGCGACTGGTGGCTTTCTATCGGGCGTAAAAAACTTTTTCGCGGGCGATGACACAGCAACCACAGGTGGGCATGTTGCCGAAGACCTGACCAGCATGGGCGTTTCCAGCGAAGAGGCGAACTACTACGACAACGAATACAAGAGTGGTCGCACCGTCGTTTCAATTGATGCTGGTGATCGCGCGGAAGAAGCGAAGACCATTCTCGACACAAACGGCGCGTACAACTATAGTCGCCAGCGCGGAACAGCCGCAACAACCGGCTATACCTCGACTGCTGCCACAACTGGCTACACCAATACAGCAACAACAAACACAACTGGCTATGATCGCACAAGCGACGCAAACGAGACTGAGCAACAGCGTGTACTCCGCCTGCGCGAAGAGCAGCTCAACGTCAGCAAGCAGAAGGTACAAGCCGGCGAAGTGAGCCTCGGCAAAAACATCGTGTCCGAGCAGAAAACGGTCAATGTCCCCGTCACGCACGAGGAAGTCTATGTTGAGCGTCGCGACGTAACCGGTGGAGTGGCGGACGATGCCACACCAATCGGCGAGGGTGAGAGCATCCGCGTCCCTGTTAGCGAAGAGCGCGTCAATGTCACTAAAGACACAGTGGTTACAGGCGAAGTCTCCATCGGCAAACGTGCTGTGCAGGAGAATCAACAGGTAACGGACACCGTGCGCCGCGAAGAGGCCCGCCTCGACAAGGCCGGCAATCCCGATATTCAGGGCAACATCGTCCGAGGCGATACTGATACAACCGATACCCGCAACTCATACTAATACAGTCGCCCGGAACGAACACACAACAAGAGGCGGTAGACCGGCTGGTCTGCCGCCTCTTGTTGTGTGTTCGTTATACCCGCAAAGCATCACGTCTTTCAAACATTAAGTAAATAGCTGAGGTTCACACACTACCATAGGAAAAGCTTGGCCTGGCACAATACCAAACTCAGACAGTAAGCTTTTTACGACAAACAGTATACAGAGCAAGAATTGCCATACTTCGAAGATACTAGTGGTATTGTAAAGCAGCAGAAAGAGAAGGTGGCTAGTTCGTCAAAAAAGCGAAAGAAGAATGTTGCTGGGTCTGCTACAACATCTCTGTTTTCTTCACAGTTATATGAGACTACAGTATAACGCAACGGTTCGCGCCCGACGTAACCCGCGCCCACTCTCTGCGTAGATAGTAGCAGGGAACAACGATTTACACGCAGAAGAGAAGGGGGAGGGATCACACTTTGGCTCATTGTCTCAATCCGCGCTTCGGGGGGGGACACGACAACCCTGATGGAACAACTTGCTGCTCGCGTTGTGGCTTTCTCATACAAGGGGCGCACATCGGCATGTATGAGGTGGTCGCGTTTATTGGTGCTGGCACGTTTGGCTATGTCTATAAGGTGCGCGAACCAATGCCGTTGAGTCGCTTGCTCGCGCTCAAAGTGTTGCGTCTCGATCAATCGAACGAGAAGGCAAAAGTGAGCTTTATGCAAGAGGCACGGCGTATCGCGACGATGCAGCACCCCAACATACTGCCAATCTACAACTTTGGGCGTTTAGAAAATGACCAACCATACTTCGTGATGGAGTATGCTCCGCAGACAATTCTTGATATCTTTCGTACCTCTGATGGAGCCAGACGCCTGGCCTTCGCGGAAGAACTTGTTCCCTATTTGCGCCAGACGGCGGAAGCCCTGCACTACGTCCATAGCATGAAAATGGTGCACCAAGATGTAAAGCCGGGCAACCTGCTCATTGGGCGCAACGGGCAGATACTCCTGTCCGATTTTGGCACAACGCTCTATCTTGGCAACTACACACACGCCTCGCTTGGCGACGTAACAGGGACTGCCGCGTATATGCCGCTTGAGCAGTGGAAAGGCAATCCGCGCCGTGACTCCGACCAGTACGCGCTGGCAATCTGTTGCTATGAGCTACTCGCGGGTCGTACACCATTTGTGTACGCGCGGATAGAGGAGATGTGGAACGCGCAGATCAACGAACAACCGCCCTCGCCGCAACGGTGGAATCCCCGTATTCCTGTAGAGGTCGCGGCCGTCCTGCTACGCGCGTTGTCGAAAGATTATCACCGTCGCTATCCAAGCATTCTTGAGTTCGCCATGCACTACGCAGAAGCAGTACACACGGCCCAGCAACGCTACGTCTGTCAGCATTGCGGGCAACAAAACCGCACGGGTGCTCAACGTTGCACCTTCTGCGGAGCCGAGCAGGATAATCGCACATGTCCCTACTGCGACACACAGGTACGCTTTGGGCAACGCTGTTGCTCCGTCTGTGGACGGCTCACTCTACCTCAATCACTGGTCATACGCAGTCCCCTTGTCGGTACAAGTGTGCGACAGGGACGCTATATCATCAAGCGTATCCTCAAGCAGTCCGACGAGTCGTGCGTGATGGTCTCCGTCTCGTATGACACACACACGAACGACCGGCAGGTTGTGCTGAAACGGTGGGAATGCGCTGATGCCTTGCCCCGTCGCGCGAAGGACGTGGCCTATTATGAGCAGGCAACCGCAACCCTGGCGAAACTACATCATCCCTTCATACCCGCCATTTTGGAGCGTTTCGCCGAGGGCAAACACTACTACATGGTGCAGGCTTATGTAGATGGCGAAAGCATAGCGGAACGCCTACAAAAACTCCTGCGTCCCCTGTCGGAACGTGAAGTCATAGGCTATATGAATAGTCTATTGAACGTTTTAATTGCCTTAGAAAGGCAGTCACTCTATCACTACGACATCTCGCCCGCGAACATCATCATCGAGCAGAAACGAGGCCGCGCGCTCTTGACTGGCTTTCAGGTGTTGCCGCCACCCCCTGATGCAAGCGTTCGGGTCGCGGTAACGCACAAACGTACCACACGCAAGCTTGTCGTTTCGCCGTACCTCCCCATTCAGGACAAGCCATACGACAAACGTACCTGTATCTATATGCTCGCGGCGACCATGCATCACGCACTCACCAATATCGCGCCACCGCACTATCCCACATTTCCGCCCGCGCGTATGCTCAATTCCACGCTCTCGCCCGAACTGGAAAGCATCTTGAGTCGCGCCCTGCTGGAGGAGCGTGCATTACGCTACCAGAGTTACGAGGCGATGCAGAGAGACGTGCGGAAATTGCTATAAGAACTGCGTGCAGTAAAACAATAGGACTTGCGGCAAAAGACTAGCAAGGCTCCGCCGAATCGAGTACAATGGGGGGCGTATCTACTATCTTGCTGGAAAGGGATGCTTCTATGTTCTCACGGCATATATATATTCTACAAGTATTTCTCCTCTGTTTTTGCATCAGCGTATTTTCGCTTGTTCTTTTTGTCCCTCACGCTTTCGCGGCTGCCACAACTCATAAAGACAATCCTATGAGTATTACCGCCCAGGCGGTGACGGCGACCTTTCCCAAAGGTATAGATTTTCAGATAAGCCTACAAGATACGGGCGGCAATATCTCCGAGGCCACGCTCATCCTCTCTTCCAGTAAACCACGCTATATTCATGTAGATAGAAATGTCACCATATACACGCCACAGGCGACAGAGGTTTTGCGCTGGCACGAAGACACAACAGGCGACAATTTTGTTTTTCCCGGCACCGTCATCGAGTACACATGGCGACTGCGCGACAGCAACGGCAACACGTTCGCGCCAGAAAGTCATTCGTTGACAGTTGTGGATAACCGCTTCACCTGGCAGCAGCTTACACAGAGCCGGGTCAATGTCCACTGGTATGGACAACCAACCGACTTTGGGCAGGTTGTGTTGAGTCAGGCAATCAACAATATCAGGCGTATCAGTGACAATCTTGGCGGAGTGCTAATACATCCTATTAACCTCTGGATATATCAAACGCCAGATGATTTTCGCGGTGCGCTCCCGCCAGACGTGCATGAATGGGTTGGCGGCATCGCGTTTCCCCCACTCAATGAAGCCTCTATCGTTGTCGATAGCGTCAACGCGGATACTCTCATTCGCGATATGCCACATGAGTTGACGCATCTTGTCTTTCACCAGTTGACGGAGCATGGTATTCTCGCGCCGCTCTGGTTTGACGAAGGAATGGCGGTATATAACCAGACGTATCACGAGCCAGAAATGAAGCGCATCCTCAATCACGCACTCACAACGCACAAACTCTTGCGGTTGAGTACACTCGCGTACAACTTTCCGGCGGATTCGGACGCGGCCTATCTCGCCTATGCTCAAAGCTGGAACATCATCAGTTACATGTATAGCACATTTGGGCAGGCAAAAATGGCAAAACTCATTACGCTGATGCAGGGGACACATGGAGAATTTCAGCAGGACGTACAGCAGGCATTAGGCGAGGATCAGGTACACCTGGAAAACCAGTGGCGTCTTCAGCTTAATCAACCCGCAGTTCTTACGCCAGCAGATATGGCACAGGCAACGCCGCAATCAGCAAGCGGGGCTTCGTCACCAGTCAACGCCACCGACCCAAACGCTCCCCTGCTCCTTTTCGTGGGTATGCTACTTATCCTCCTTCCGGTTGGTGGATTTGCGAGTGTGCTTGTGTACCAGCGCCGCAAACAGCAGCGAATACTGATACAGCAGCAGGCGCAGAATATCATGAATGCAACGTCTGTCCCATACGGGCAACCTTATCAACTATACTCAAATCACTATAGACAACCCGTGCCGCCCTTCGGATCGCAGGGAACGATGCCCCCGCAACCATATATTGACTCGACAACGGATTACGCCAACCCAACATGGTACACAAGTTCGCAGGAACAACCACCTCAATCGTCTATGCCTGGACGAGGGTATACAGAGTTTGAACCGTCAAAACAGGCACCGCAGGAGTAGAGAAAGAACATGGATACGAACAGGAAGATGGAAAGTCGGGTGGTATTTGATCTCCCAGCACCGTATTACCCGTCTGATGCATTATCGCTGGATGAGTTGGCACACTGGGTCGCGTTCAGTCGCTTCCCCGGCATTGGCCCGATACGCTTCAAGCTGCTACTCGACTTTTTTGAGAACGATGTAGCCGCCGCCTGGAACGCCGAGAGCAAGTTTCTGGCACAGGCCGGACTCGATCAGAAGACGATTGGTAAGCTTGTGGCGCACCGTAGCACAGTTACACCACAACACGAGTTAGCGGTACTGGAAAAGAAGCGGATTCAGGTAATCACCTGGAAAGACGCGACCTATCCGCCGCTTCTCCGCAAAATCGAGTACGCGCCCCCTGTGCTGTACATCTATGGCACGTTTACCGAGGATGACCGCCGCTTTACGGTTGGCATTGTTGGCACACGCAAAATGAGCAACTATGGACGGCAAGTCACCGAACGCTTCGCTACCGACCTCGCGCATGGCAAAATGACGGTTGTCAGTGGCCTGGCCCTCGGCGTGGATACCGTCGCGCACACTGCGGCACTCGACGCGGGCGGACGCACGCTCGCGGTTCTCGCATGTGGCCTGGATACCATCTACCCACCCGCAAACTACTCGCTGGCAAAACGTATTGTAGAAAGCGGTCAGGGAGCATTGATTAGCACATTTCCGCTTGGGGTGCGCCCCGACGCGGGCAATTTTCCGGCACGCAATCACATTATTTCGGGCCTCTCGCTCGGCGTCCTCGTCACGGAGGCACCACCTACATCAGGCGCGTTGATTACGGCAAATTCCGCGCTCAATCAGGGGCGCGAGGTATTCGCGGTTCCCGGCGGCATTTTTTCGCTCGCAAGCGGGGGCGTCAACAAGCTTATTCAAGATGGAGCGCATCCCGTTACCGACGTGGGCGATATATTGGATCAGCTCAACATCCATACGTTTCCACACTCGGAAGAGACGCGCGAGCAGGCCAGGGCGATTTTGCCCGAAAATCCAGAGGAACAGGCATTGCTCAAACTGCTTAGTCTTGAAGTGATTCACATTGACGAGCTTACCCGCGAGAGTGCGCTCGAAGCCCATGTTGTCGCATCGACGTTGACAGTAATGGAACTAAAAGGTATGGTCAAGCATACGGGCGGAATGCACTATATACTGGTACGGTAACGGAGCAACTCACCTGTCACATACCCCATGACTAGAAGTCAGGGGCTTGTCCCTCACTCGAGAGTGGAGACGATAGGTCTAGTGACTGAGACCCACTAGCTGAGGATATACCAGAGCTAGCAAGAGACGAGATGTACTTATCTCGAATATTCTTTGCAGCGTTGTAATCTGCATTCAAGGAGTACCCACATTGACGACACTTGAAGAGACTCTGAGAACGTCGGTTAGAACGGTGTTGATGCCCACACTTAGAGCATGTTTGGCTGGTATGACGTGGGTCTACTTTGACCACGTTGATACCTCTTGCCTCTGCTTTGTAGGACACGAAGCCGTGCAATTGAGCAAACGACCAACTGTGAAAGCGGCGTTTGGTCTCGACGTTCTTCTTGTTCTTGCCACGCCCTATCTTGGAGGTAGCACGTATCTCTTTCAAGTTCTCAAACACGAGGGTACTGCCTTGTGGGGCATTCTGTACAATCCGTTTGGAGAGTACATGGTCATAGTCTCTTCTCTGCCGAAACCGTTTGCCCGAAAGGTGTTTCAGGTGCCTTTTGGCAGACTTGGTTCCTTTGGCTTGAAGCTTACGTCTGATGCGAAACATCTTCCGCTCTTGCTCTTGCCAACGCTTTTCACCAAGAAACACATGTTCAGAGGTGACAGCAGGGCGTGCCAATCCGAGGTCAATACCAATGACGGTATCGGTAGGGGCAATGTCAGGTTGTGGTAGAGAGACAACGATATGCAGTGTGAAGCGTCCCTTGCGGTAACACAAGTCAGCACTACACGTCTTGTATCCAACGTACTGCATGAGATGGTGAGGAACTGTGAAGGGAAGTTCCATACGTCCGTGTGTCGTAGCAAGGCTACACGTCCGTGTGTTCCACTTGACCCAATAGGAACGTTGGTCATAGCGGATACACGCTATCTCACTGTGAGGGCATTGTACAGGCGTGAAGCGTGGTATGGGGCGTCCTTGCTTCTTGGCCTTTGCAGCCTTTTTGGGGTACTCTTTTTCCTTCTTCACTTTCCATGTCAACGCACTTTTCACGGCTTCGGTAGCCTTGACACGCGCTGCACACACCAGTTGAGAAGGAAGGTCGGGGTACTGCATACGGAGGGGATAGTACGTGTCTTTGTGCAACTGTGTTCCGTTGCTACACTGTGTTGTGAAACCAGTATACGCAACTTCATTGAAGCAAGCGGTATGTTCCTCAAGTGTCTGTTTGAGGATTGTCGCTTGCTCAGGTGTTGGCTTCAGGTGTACAATAATTGTTCTATCCATACAAGAAGTATATCAATCTAGTATAGTAGAAGAAAAAAGGAGCGGCGTTGTTTCCTCCCCGTGCGTGAATGACAGGGGTCTCCACAACGCCGAATTGTTAGATGATTTTTCTGAACCTTTTGCTTGAGGCCACGCAAGGCATTTTATATTACACGGGTAAACACCAGACGTTTCCAGCATTTAGCCACGATACACGCCAGATTGTTGCAGGCGAACTCTTTGTAGCCGTGCGCGGCGAGCATAACGACGGACATACCTACCTGCTTGACGCGCTACAAGGCGGCTCAGGTGGCGTAATGGTCGAAGCACGCGCGTTCACGCTCCTGTCAGAAGAGGTACAACAGCGACTTGAACACGCCGAGATTGCGACGATTCTTGTCGAGGATACACGGCTGGCACTACAACAGTACGCACGCTTTATACTGCGTCACTGGCACTCTACAGTAATTGCGGTCACGGGCAGCGTAGGCAAGACCAGCACAAAAGAGGCGATTGCAACGGTGCTGGCAAGCACGTTTTCGACATTTAGAAGCTGGCAGAACTACAACGACTTGCTGGGCATTCCCCTCTCGCTTGGAAGGCTCGAACCGCATCATCGCTACGCTGTGCTGGAACTGGGGTGCGATCATCCGGGCGAGATAGCCGCGCTCTGTGCCATAACGCAACCGCAGATTGGCGTACTCACTCATATCAGTCCCGCGCAATTGCAGTATTTCGGCACTCTTGAAAATTTGGCGTCCGAACTGGGAACACTGCTCACAAGTTTACCAGAGAGTGGCGTCTTCTTCTATAACAACTACAACAAAGCCATCTACGAGCTTTTATTACACAATCACACGCTGCGTCCACACAATGTCGCGCTCTATCCCTATCTTGTACACAACATGCCTGGCTACACGAAAGACGAAGCACCTTCACCTGTACAGGACATACAACTGGGATGGACAACGCGCTTTTCTCTTATGACAATGGAATATCCTACGCCCGAAACACCTACCGTTGTCGCAACGACATTCGCGTCCCCCCTGCTGGGCAAGCATAGCATACAAACGATGCTCGCGGCCTACGCTGTGGGTCGGCACGTGGGCATAGAAATAGACGCGATTGCCACGGCACTGGCGAAGGTTTCTCCGCTTGCGGGTAGGCTTCGCAGGCTTGCGGGTCACGACGCGACCACTCTGCTCGATGATACACACAATGCTACTCCTGCCTCCATGATTGCAGGTTTGCGAACCCTCAAGGCATTAGAGGCTGATTGTCGCATAGCTGTTCTTGGCGATATGCTCAATCTTGGTGAGTACGAGGCGGCGGCCCATCAACAGATGGGGCAAGAGGCGGCCCAATGCGTTGACTATCTCATCACCAAAGGGGAACATGCCGTCGAGGTTGCCGATGCCGCGAAACACGCTGGCCTGGATGCGTCGTGTGTGATTGTAACATCGACGCATGAAGACGCGGCACAGGCGGCGCGACAGGTGGCCCAGCAACACCATGCCCACAAAAAAGGGGTGCTTATTCTTATCAAAGGATCAGAAGCAACCCGCATGGAGCGCGTGACCGAGCTACTGATGGCGGAACCCTGGCAGGCATCGCATACGCTGGTACGGCAGACGCCTGGCTGGAAACAAATCGTCGTGACGCGTGCCGAGCGACCAACATGGCTAGAGATTGACCTGAACGCGATTGCGAACAACACACGCGCGATAAAGTCGCTGGTCGGCGCGAACGTGCAGGTGCTTATCAGTCTTAAAGCGGACGCATATGGACATGGGGCGTTAAAGGTTGCCCGCACGACGCTCCACAATGGAGCCTCAATGCTCGGCGTGGCAACGCTTAGCGAGGCAACGCCATTGCGCGAGGAGGGCATTACCGCTCCGATGCTGGTATTCGGCTATGTTCCACTCTGGCAGATGCGCGAGGCTGTGCGACAGGATGTAACCGTGACGCTCTATAGCAGCGAGGCGGCACATGCACTTTCACGCGCCGCCCTCGCGCTGGGGAAAACGGTCAAAGTGCATGTCAAGGTGGATACAGGTATGGGTCGGCTGGGCATTCGCGAGGAGCAACTGGACGATATCGTCGCCCTTGTGCGCGAACTTCACACCCTCCCTAACCTTGTGCCAGAAGGGTTATACACGCACTTCGCGATGGCGGACACACAGGACAAGAGCTATTCACGGCGACAACTGCAACGGTTCCAGCATGTGTTAGCCGTTCTCGACGAGCAAGGGTTGCGTCCGCCGCTTGTCCACGCCGCCAACAGTGCCGCGACGCTCAGTTTTCCAGAGGCACGCTTCGATATGGTACGACCTGGCATCGCGATTTACGGACTAGACCCCTCAGCAGAGGTACGCGTACCCGTAGCGTTTCGACCCGCGCTCTCATTCAAAACGCAGGTCGCGCAGGTCAAGCTGATACCAGCAGGAGAGTGCATCAGTTATGGTTGCACCTTTACAACCGAGCGACTCACACGCGTTGCAGTGTTGCCTGTTGGCTACGCGGACGGTTTCCGACGTAGCCCGAACAACTGGGGATCGGTCTTGCTTCATGAACGCGAGGCTCCCCTGCTTGGACGCGTCTGCATGGATCAATGCATGGTTGATATAACTGATATTCCGCAAACGCGCGTGGGCGACGAAGTGGTACTTATCGGACGACAAGGCATAGCAAGCCTCACGGCGGAACAGGTCGCGGAACGCCTCGGCACCATCAACTACGAAGTGGTGGCTGAAATTCTGGCACGCGTACCACGTGTAGACTGATTGGCAACTCTGCAACCGTTCATCATGGCGCAACGTACCAAAATTGACACAGATAAGTGCAACACAAAAGGACGGCTATGCAAAACGAGATGCTCATGGACACGGACAATACAAGAAAAGCATATTCTCATGTACAGAGAACAACGGCGGTTATTATCGCCAACCCTACTGCTGGTAGCTATTCTCAGAATAAGCAGCAACTGGAAGAGACGATTACCTACCTACAAGCATATAACTGGCAGGCGGAACTCTGCCTGACAAAGGGGGTTGGTGATGCTAGACGCATCGCGTTAGAAGCCGTTGAGCAACATATAGATGTGGTGGTCGCAGTGGGCGGCGATGGCACAATCAACGAGATTATTCAAGCTCTGGCAAATAGCGACACGGCACTGGGTGTATTGCCCGGCGGCACCGTCAATGTGTGGGCGCGTGAGACGGGCATTCCACTCGATATCATTGGCGCACGCGAGATATTGCTACAGGGTCGGACGCGCAGAGTTGACCTGGGGCAGGTGAGCAATCGCTATTTCCTGCTCATGGCGGGGATTGGACTCGATGGCGAGGTGACAAGTACCGTCGAGAAAAAATCGGTCAAACGCTTCGGGGTGCTTGGCTATCTGTTCGTGGGAACATGGCTTGGCCTGGGCTATCCCAGTTTTCGCGTCGTCTTGCAAATTGGTGAGCGCACCATTCGCACCAGCGCGATGCAGATTGTGATTGGCAACACACAGTTGTACGCAGGGGCGATCAAATACACGTGGAAAGCGCAATGTGACGACGGTCTCCTCGACATCTGCATTTTACGCAAACAACATGCCTTCAATCGGCTTGCTATCGCGATTGCCTTTTTATTGCGTCATGAACAGCGGCAGCAATGGGTACAATATGAGACGTGCAAAGATATCAAGATACGTACCCGCCGCCGTGTCGCGATGCAGATTGACGGAGACGCGGCGGGAACCACGACACGGAGCGTTCCCCCTGTCACTTTTTGCATTGCACCCGACGCGCTCAAAGTAATCGTGCCGCAGCATCCGCCGACGGGTTTATTCTCGAAACCGTGAGCATTTCGACAAATACACGCATCATAGAACGCTGCTCGTTTCCTTTTATGCTCTCTTTTCGTATTACAGGCAGAGTATAGAAAAGTAAAGGCAAATTATGGTACAGGCTATTTTACAAAATCAGCAACGTCGCCTATTGCAAGAGGAACGACGTATCGCAAGCCAGCTACAGGCATGTCTGGTTGGTTTCGAGGGCGCCGACGCCTACGCGACAACATTGCGGCAGGTGACGAACGCGCTAGATGATCTTTTCCTGCTCGTCGTTGTAGGCGAGTTCAATGCGGGTAAGTCGGCCTGTATCAACGCGCTCCTACGTAGCGAAGTGTTAGAAGAGGGCGTCATCCCTACAACACATCAGGTCACAATGGTACGCTACGGACAACAAAACGTGGAGCACCATGTTGAGGAAAATGTGCTGGAGATCGAGAACCCCGCCGAGTTTCTGCGCGATATCAGCATCGTCGATACTCCGGGCGTCAACGCGGTACTACGCGAGCATGAACGCTTGACCGAAGAGTTTGTACCGCGAAGTGATCTCATTCTCTTTATCACATCGGTTGATCGCCCCTTCACGCAAAGCGAGCGTATGTTTATGGAACGTATCCGCACCTGGGGCAAAAAGGTGCTTGTCGTCGTAAACAAGATTGACATACTACGGACTCCCGCCGCGCTGGAAGAGGTGCTGGACTTTGTGCGCGACAACTGCAAAAATCTGCTTGGCTTTCAACCAGAAATCTTTCCGGTCTCAGCATTGCGGGCGCAACGTGCCCTGACTGCGGTTGGACAGGATGCCTTACAACTCTGGGAAAGCAGTCGTTTTGGCAAGCTGGAAGAGTACCTGTTTCACACGCTTGACGAGGCCGAGCGTATTCGTCTCAAACTGCTCAGTCCGCTTGGTGTAATGCAACGTCTGCTCAACGAGACGCGCACCTCTGTACAACAACGTGCCGAACTGCTCGCGGAGGACGCCCGCACGGTTGGCTCAATTGAAGAACAGTTGCGCTTCTACCGCGAAGACATGGAAACGAATTTCACGCATCGACTCAGCGAGATAGAAAACATTATTCTGGATATGCGCGGACGCGGTGATCGCTTTTTCGACGAAACCATTCGCCTGGGACGCATTCTTGACCTCGTACAGGGCGAACGCATTCGGGAAGAATTTGACCGTGACGTGATTGGCGATAGCGCGGCCCGTATCGACCATGCTGTACAGGAATTGATCGACTGGCTTGTACAAAACGAGCATCGGTTATGGCAGGATGTCATGGAGTACCTTGACCGTCGTCGTCAGGTCAGTGTGCGCCGCGACGATGAGATGATCGGTTCCGTAACACGTCAGTTCGACTATAACCGACGCACACTACTACAATCCGTCGCACGCACGGCGGCAGAGGTTGTGCAGACATATGACCGTCAGGCGGAGGCGATAGAGCTATCACAGGACATGCGAAGCGCGGTAGCACAGGCGGCAATCGCGGGCGCGGGTGGTATCGGACTTGGCGCGGCAATCGTGGCTTTTGTCGGAACGGCGGCGGCAGACGTAACGGGCGTACTCGCCGGCGTGGTACTGCTTGGTCTGGGACTCTACATTATTCCAGCACGTCGTAAACGCGCGAAAGAAGATTTCAACACTAAAATGGAGGAACTACGCATTCGGCTTCACGCCGCGATGCAGGAACAGTTCAAGAAGGAATTGAACAATGCCCTTGTCCGCGTGCAGGATTCGATAGCACCATACACGCGCTTCGTTCGCGCCGAACAGAAGAAAACAGAGGCTATGCAAGAGCAAGTTGTACAGCTTGATAGCGCACTCATCTCGCTCAAAAACGAGATCGAACTCGTGCGATAGAGCCGCCTACACGCGTAACTGAACCTCGCGAACGGGAAAAGAAATTTCTTTTCCCGTTCGCGAGGTTCAGTTATAAGACTATCCATTTTGATTGAAAACGACGTTTATCAAAAGAACTACAGCAGCAGCAATACCAAAAGTCAATAGACCAGCAATAGCAATCCAGAAGCCTCCCGCGGCACTAACTATTGCCGCAACAACACCGCCAATTGGAATAAGCATGACAATGGATGTAATAGCCAGCGCGAGACGCTGCCCTGCGGACGCACGGTCTTTCCATGTACCCTGTGGGTAAACCTTGCCCTGCGGCCCCTGCGCCATACGCTGCGAGAGCCGTTGCGCGAATGCATCCATGAAAGCGTCATCATACACCGGGGGAACATTCTGATCTTGTGGTGGCGTGTTATAGGGTTGTTGTACTGGTGGGCCATCATACTGGGGACTTCCTGTATAGCCGCCGTATTGTTGCTGTTCTTGCATGTGCTGGCGTGTCCTTCCATGTGTCTATACATAAAACAAAAAGAATAGAACAGTCTCTTCTATAAGACTGTTTTATTTACGCACTGTGTAAGGCAAAGTTGTAGGTATCAGAGAGCTAGGACGAAACAGGATGCAATTCTAGCTGCTTTTCCGCTCTGTCTTGCTTGACAATATTTCTGCGGAAAGGCCAGCCAACTTGTACACAAAGGTACGAAAGCACCGAGAAGAACAACGAAATGATGGTGACATGAGTTAGAGCAGCAATCATCTGACCACTGGTGAAGATAGTAATGATACCGCTCAGGGCCTGTAGAGTAATCAGGCCAAACGCCCACCACGCACCGTATACTAAGTCTTTGCGTTCGCGATAGTTACGCACAATCACAATCAGGGCGATAAGCACAAAGAGCCAGAGGGATGACGCGAAGTAGCGGTGCAAGACTTGAACACCGGCTATCGATGTAAGGTTGGGAAAGTACGTGGTGCCACAGCTCACAATTTGATAGCCACAGCCAAGAATAGCTCCCGCGTGTTCAACCAGCGCACCCGTGTAGACGACGATATAGGTGTAGACCGCTAATCCCCAGAGAGCATACTGTACATGTTCAATACGTACACCTGTGGAGGTGCCTGGGCGCACTATTGGACGCGCTTCCTGTCGTCGCTCCCCGTGAATCTGGAAGAGACGTACCGCCAGCAATACAACGCTCGCAAGCGCGATCAGAGAAAGCCCGAAGTGGACAGAAAGCAACCAGAGCTTCACATATGTACCTTCGTATACCACGGTGAGCGCACCTAACGCGCCCTGTAAGACCACAAAGAATAGGCTCATCGCGCCAAAGAGCTTGACGCGAAAATCTTTTTTGTACAAAAACCACGTTCCCGCAACTAATGCTATCACCAGCAGACCATCAACACTTGACATGATGCGGTGACTGTACTCGATGATACCCGCAACGGTAATTTTTCCAGGAATAATCTGTCCGTGACAGAAAGGCCATGAATTGCCGCACCCCTGCCCCGAACCTGTATTTGTTACCAGCGATCCCATCACCAAAATAATATAAGAGCTAATGGTGGTGATGATCGCGAGTATTCTCATGAGACGATGTATATTCACTTTTTGTTTCCTTGCTAGTACAGCAGCCACGTAAAGATATCAATAACAGTATAATAGCAAATCCTGTCCAGTCTGACCATAGCAAATTTTCTTACTTTTCCCCCATTGCTTGACGAACGATGTAACGTTCGTTAGTATACTATACAGAGATAGGGCAGTCAGGTAGAAGGGGAAGAGTATTTATTATGGTACAGGCACAGGGTAAGCAGAAGGCACCACAGGAGAGCCTGGTTGGTAAGACACTCTGCAATGATGAGTATTATATTCATCGCATCATCGGACATGGCGGAATGGGCAAGGTCTATCTCGCGGCACATAGCGAACTAACCGTGCCAATCGCGCTCAAGCAAGCGCGGGCAGATCAGCCGCTCCCCGAAAGCGTTATCAGCGAATTAGACGATATTTTACAGGGCGAGATACAAAACAACACTCTCACAAATAGCATCTTTTCGACACAGGATTTTCCCAGTAGTGGCGGAACACACACAGACCGCTTTTTGCGCGAGGCTCTTTTCCTCGCGCGGATGCGCCATCCCGCGCTCCCATCACTCTACGATTATTTCTTCGAGGATGGCTACTGGTATCTCGTTATGGACTACATTCCAGGGCAGACACTGACAAATTACATGCGCCAACAGGGGCCGCTTCCCCCATTGGAAGCTCTCAACTATGCGCTACAGCTCTGCGATGTGTTCGATTACTTACACAAGCAATCACCGCCAATTATCTTCCGCGACCTCAAACCCTCTAATGTACTGGTCACGCCAGAGGGAACGTTGATGCTGGTGGACTTCGGTATCGCACGCTACTTTAAGACGGGCCAGAGCAATGACACCACCGATTTCGGCTCACCCGGCTATGCTTCACCAGAACAATATCAGACGGAGGGGCAGACCGATGGACGTTCAGACCTGTTCAGTCTCGGCGTGTTACTTCACGAGATGATAAGCGGTCAACGTCCACCCGCGACACATGGTGTCCCATCAGTAGTCGAAAACACACGTGCTGGTGCGCCACCACTTTCGGCGGTACTGAGCGGACTGATTACTCTCGCGACACGCACGGAACCAATGTACCGTTTTCAGTCCGCCCACACCTTTTTTCTCGCGTTAGAGCGGGCCTACATACTTGAAGAGCAGCGCACCTATCAACAGCGCGTCATGTTAGAGCAAATGATGGAAGCACAAAGTGGGGACGATGCGACCATCATGTTAGCACCTGCTCTGGCTTCTCTCGCTAGTACTACTCAGATAACGAACGATGTGGAGAAGCCGGAGCAGGTTGTACTCATTATAAATGCGCTCGACAACGCGCAGAGGCAAAAGGTACGAAAAGTATTGCGAGAGATGCGACAGGGGCGTATCGGGGCAGAAGACATGGAAAGCGAACTGGCGACAATGGATAGGAGCCTGGGTCAACGCGCCACAATGGAGCTTTCACAATTTACGTTGCCAGCCATCGCGGCCTCTGATCTACCACCTCCTGTTTCGTCAAAGCGGCGTACCGCTCGGTATTTTGTCCGCGCGAGTTTCGTAGTTGTACTGATACTCTTCCTGGTGCTGGCGTCACTGCTCACACTAATCAATCTCTTCCACTACATTCCAACGGTGCATGGTCTGCACGCGGTCACAGCAGTCACGACAGGCCCGCAGACGACACCCTCATCTGGCACTCCAGCAACAACGCATACCGTTACCACATCTGGCACATGGCAACGTCTTTCATCGCTTCCTTTGCCACAGGCCGATAATACTGCCGTTTACACGCAGGTACAGGGACGTACTTATATATATGTCAACGGGGGCTATCGTGGCGCGAAAGCTTCGCCACATTATGACCGTCACCTGTATCGCTATGACATTGTGGCAGCACACTGGGAAATATCGTCGGACGCGCAATTTCCCGGTATGGTCAATAACGCAGTCGTTGCTGATAGCATGGGCAATCTCTTTTACACTGCTGGCTACTCCACCGATACCTATACTGTAGCCTCGCTTCTGTACAAGTATCAACCAGTTCAAAACATTGTGCAAAAGATTGTACCGTCGCCAGAGGTTACGCTTGGCTTCGGGAATAGCATGGTCGCGGACACGCAGGGTCACTTGTATATCACGCAGGGCTTTCTACGAAGTGGCGACACGCAAAAAGCAGGGACGGGATGGTATCGCTATGATAGCACAACTGGACAGTGGCATATACTGGCCCCCCTCCCTGCGGGCCTGGGATATGTCACGCTCGCATCTGTGAGTGACACACGGCTTGTACTGATTGGAGGGGCAACCGATGCCGCGCAACAAGAGCAGACAAGCACCATCTTTACCTACGATACAATCGCCAACACCTGGACACAGGCACCCGCGAACGCGCCCACGAAAATGAGTGGAACCGCCAGTTGCGTTCTGCAATCCGGGCAACTGGTGATTATTGGTGGCTATGATGCCGCGCACAAGAGCGGACTCGATACCGTGTGGCGCGTCGATCTGCGGACGCTTCAATGGCAACGCCTGACGAGTCTACCAACGGGCGGCTCCGTGCTGGGGGCGGCGGCGAGCGATGGCAAGGGACACGTACTACTGGTACGTGGAGCAAGTGACCCCAGTCAACCAACCGCTGACTTCTGGCAATTGACGCTCCCATAAACAAACAGTCATGGATGTATCGTATCATAGATCAACGGCCCTGGCGCGACTGGCTCATCACGCCATTGATACGATGCAAGCAGAGTGTGTTGTATATCCGTCGCCTCTTGTATTGTACGGGCGTGTATCTCGATAAGCGGCTCGCCCTCATGCAAAAAGTCGCCAACCTTTGCTTGCAAGACAAAGCCTGTACGATGGTCGATCTGTTCACCTTTTTTGAAGCGGCCCGCGCCAAGCCGCATACTGGCAAGGCCAATCTGCTCGGAATCGATAGCAGCGATATAGCCACTTCGGGTACTTGTAAGCAGATGCTGTACCGGAGCAGTTGGAAGTAAAGCAGGTTGTTCTATCTGACGTGCGTCACCGCCCTGTGCAGCAATTACTTCCGCGAGTTTCGCCATGCCCGCGCCAGAACTTACGGCGTGTTGCACCAGTGTGTTGGCCTCGGCAATACTCGCGGCTCTGCCAGTCATAAGCAGGAGTTCCGCGACCTCGTGGTAACACAGTTCGGATACGTCACGCGGGCCTTGCCCCTGCAAAATAGCAATGGCTTCTTTAAGTTCCAGCGCGTTACCAACCGCACGTCCAAGCGGTTGCTCCATCGCGGTGATCGCCGCGACGGTGTGCATAGCGGCGGCATGTCCAATATTTACCATTGTTACCGCCAGCTCTCGCGCCTGTGCCACCGTCTTCATAAACGCGCCCGACCCGACCTTGACATCCAGCAAGAGATGCGACGCGCCAATCGCGAGCTTTTTGCTCATGATGCTGGCAGCAATCAAGGGAATACTATCGATTGTGCCAGTGACATCGCGTAGCGCGTACATCTTGCCATCGGCGGGCGCAAGATCGGACGATTGGCCCGCGAGTACGAGCTGGTGACGTGTCAGGATAGCAACAAACTCGTCACGCGACAGTTCAGACCGAAAGCCTGTAACCGACTCTAACTTATCAACGGTTCCGCCAGTATGCCCCAGACCACGTCCCGTCATCTTGCCAACCGCGACCCCACACGCCGCAACTAACGGCGCAACCGCGAGCGTTACCTTATCGCCAACGCCGCCCGTGCTGTGCTTATCTACAACAGGGACAACAATATCTTGCACGTGAAGCTCTGCGCCAGAACGCATCATAGCAAGCGTGAGATTGCTCGTTTCGCGGATCGTCATACCACGCCAATATATCGCCATTAGCAACGCCGCCATCTGATAGTCGGGCAACTCACCCACCGTATAGGCACGGATACACCAATTTATCTCTTCTGTTGTTAGCTCTTGTCCGTCGCGCTTCTTTTTAAGAATCTCTACCGCGTGCATATATTATTTCTCATTCTGCTACTACGATACGCACCGAGTCACTTTCAAAGCCATTTCCCGTTTCGATTTGAAAGCGATTGAGCGTCTGACTACCAAGACGTACCCCACGATCATATTGCAGTTGCCCGTTGGTGAATGCATAGGTCGTTTTATCTTGCTCTAGCACACCCTGTATCAGAATGGTGTCGAATTTTTCTAGCGACTGCTCCTTGAACGCTTGCAAGAGCGTCGCGACCTGTTGCCACGAAGCGCAGCGTCCATACACGACGCGGACAATCTTCTTGTGTCCGTCAGCAATCGCCTCACCAACCAGCGTGTAGGGTAACGGTTCCGCTTGCAGCGACTTGAGTTGCGCTATTGTACGTGGTGGAAAGTTCGTGGGTGCTTCCAGCTTTGGCGGTGGAGCCTGTACAGGTGTAGGACGCGCAACTGGTGTCTGCTGTGGTGGACGCGCCGGCTGAGGCTGAGGAACAGGATGTGTCGGATGCTGCGTTTGTGGCGGACGCGGAGCGGGTGCCTGCACAGGCTGCCTGGGCTTGGGCAAATAGGGCGATTGCGGCGGGTATTGCTGCGACTGTGGTGGATACTGTACTGGTTGTACTGGCTGATACGGCGGTTGTTGCGTTGGACGCTGGACTGGCTGTGGACGTGTATTTGCTTGTGTAGGTGGCAAATCACGTCCACATTGAGCACAAAAACTCGCTCTTTCAGAGTTCAACCCTCCACAAAAAGGACAACGCATAACTTTTTCTCCAATTTCTAAGCTGAATGGCACACCACGATACTGCATTATACACTCTTGCAGATGACTTTCGTCACGCTACATTGCCGCAAAAGATGTGCCTTCCGATACTTCTGCTTTTTTCTTTAATCAACTATACTCTCTTTAGAGACGTATTGGCTCACACTATGTACAACGCGAGAAGGAATATAGACAATGCAAGACGTGACGCAAAATACAACGAAACCCGACTCTATCCATTTTTTGCAAGATGGTGTAGCTCTTGAAGTAGAGGTACAGAACCTTGTAAAGACTTTTGGCAAGCATGAGGCAGTCAAGAATGTTTCGTTCACAATCGGCAAAGGCGAGATATTTGGACTGCTTGGACCAAATGGCGCGGGCAAAAGTACAACCATTAATATGATGTGCGGCTACCTTGCGCCAACAGCCGGCGATACACAGATCGGCACTATTTCAGTGAAAAAGGAGCCACGCAAGGCCAAACGCTTGATTGGTGTTGTACCACAGGAGATTGCGCTGTATAAAGACCTGACCTCACTAGAAAATCTTGAGTTTTTCGGAGAAATCTACGGGCTTTCCGCGAAAGAACGCCGCGCACGAGCCGAGGAAGTCTTGCAGTTTGTCGGCCTTTATGATCGACGTAAAGAGGCTATTCAAACGTTCTCCGGCGGTATGCAACGGCGTATCAATATGGCGGTTGCGATGATGCATCAACCAGCATTCTTGATGATGGACGAGCCAACGGTTGGCGTCGATCCACAGTCACGCGAAAACATTTTTGAGACCATCGAGCGGATACGCGATCAAGGCACAACTGTCCTCTATACAACTCACTACATGGAAGAGGCCGAGCGTTTATGCAACCATATCGCCATTATGGATGAGGGCCGCATTATCGCAATGGGTACACTCGATCAACTGCTTGCTCTACGCGACCAGCAACGCGAGATACAGCGTCCACATGGACTACAAGAATTGTTCATTCAACTCACTGGAAAAACGCTCCGCGACTGATACACGCAAAAGAAGGAAATGGTCATGAAAACACTCTGGTATATTGCTAAAAAAGACTTACTACAGGTACTTAAAGATAGAAACTCGTTCTTGCTGTTGCTTGTTGTGCCAATAGTGCTTATGGTTATTATCGGTTTCGCCCTGGGAGGTGCCAATAGTGGCTCGAATCAGATCGCGATTACGGTTGCATTGAGCAATCAGGATAGCGGGAACCTGGGCAAAAGCATTGCCAGCGCGTTGAAGATTGACACCAGCACGCTTAAAGTAACAGTCAATACATTCTCAGACGCGAACAAGGTTACACAGGCAGTGAAAAACGGTGATGCCATTGCGGGCGTTGTCATTGCAGAAGGCACAACCGATAAACTTGCCGCTGCTTCACAAAGCAAGCAGGCAACCAATAATCTTGTGCAGGTCTATGCACTGCCGAATAGTACCGATCAGCGTGTGATTATTGTGCAAAATCTTGTGACAAGCGTTGTTAACCAGACCGTGAATGCCCAGTACGCCGGAAGTGCCGCGATAGGGCAGGTCAATGCGGTCTGCAATCAATCTGGAAACCGTTGTGCGCCACAAACTATCGATGCCGCGACCATTGCTAAAAGCGTTGGCGGTGCCAGCACAATCACCGCGCAAAACGCACAGGTGCAATTGCTTACGGCAGGAGAAGCGGCTAAAACAAACTTCTTCGATCAGGTCGTGCCGGGCTACGCGATCTTCTTCGCGCTCTTCGGTATCAATTCGGCAGCCGCGACGATTTTGCAAGAAAAAGAAGATGGCACATTTCGCCGCCTGCTGATCGCCCCTATTCAGAAGTATGCGCTCCTCGGCGGGAAGATGCTCGCGCAGTTCATCCTGACCCTGGTACAACTCGCCGTCCTGTTCACAGTTGGCTACTTCGCGTTTCACCTCGACGTGTCTTCATGGCCCGCGCTCATTCTGCTGCTCGTGGGGGCAAGTTTCGCGACAACAGGTCTGGGTATCCTGTTGGTCTCGATAGTGAAGACGCGGCGTCAACTGAACCCCGTGGTCACGCTTGTGACATTATCAACTTCCGCGATTGGTGGGACATGGTTCCCGCTTTTCCTGGAACCAACATGGATGCAACAGCTCGCGAAAGTTGGGATAGCAGGCTGGGCAATGGAGGGACTGAACGCGGTCATGCTCTACGGCAAAGACCTGACGTGGGTGGTGCCGAATATTCTCGGCCTGGTTGGGTATGGAGTGATCTGTTTGCTACTCGCGCTCCGCTTCTTCCGCTTTCAGGAAAAGGTTGCGTAAAGGCAGAGAACGCGACATGACCGAGAGAAAAGCATGATATACTTTTCTCTCGGTCATGTCGCGTTCTATGACTGTTTCACAATAGCTTCGACAAGGTGAGCATTGGTATGTGTCTTTTCAAAAAGCCGAACCATCTGCTCGGCACCGTCGCGGCGCGGCAGGTCTGCCATGCGCCGCCGTACAATCGACATGGCGCGAAGCTCATCGGGTGAAAGCAGTCGCTCTTCCTGGCGTGTGCTGGAGGCCATCAAGTCAATCGCGGGAAAAATGCGGCGTTCCGCGAGTTCGCGCGAAAGACGCACTTCGAGGTTGCCGGTACTTTTGAATTCCTCGTACACGACTTCATCGAGCCGACTCCCCGTCTCAACAAGACAACTGGCGATAATTGTTAGGCTACCACCCTCTTCAAGAGTACGCGCACAACCAAACACACGCCGTCCAATCTCTAACGCCTGTGCGTCAACACCACCCGACATCGTGCGTCCGCCCCCGCGCGGATTGCTCCACATATCGCTATTGTTGTTGTGGGCGCGAGCAAGACGCGTTAGAGAGTCGAGCAGGATAATTACATCACGCCCCTGCTCAACCTGTCGTTTAGCGTCCTGTAGTGCCTGCTCCACAATACGCCCATGTTTGCCCGACGCCTGATCGAAGCTCGATGCATACAGCTTCACATTTGGCCCCTGCACTTCTGTGCGCCACTCTGTCACCTCTTCTGGTCGCTCATCGACAAGACACAGAAAAAGGCTTGCCTGTGGATAGTTCTGGATTACAGCGGCGGCAACCTCGCGCAAAATTGTTGTTTTTCCTGCCTGGGGTGGCGCGACAATCAACGCACGCTGCCCAAAGCCGATTGGCACAAATAAATCTATCAAGCGGGGAGCAATCGGAGTCGCCCCTGTTTCTAACGTAATACGTTTTTGTGGGTAGATGGGTGTAAGTTTGTCAAAAGGGGTTCGTATTGATGCCACTCTTCGTCCCTCGCTCCCTTGGCGTGGAGGCCATATCATCGGTGCTTCACCAGCACATCCCCCTTACTGTACCACATTCGGTCAACTGAACGTACATTTTAAGCATGTTGCGGCTATACCTCTGCTCTTTGCGCCCTGGGAGGCAAGACAATGAAGCGTCCGTTCTCACATGCAGGCGGATCCGTGTAATCCCACGACACAATCACACCGCCACCCAACCCACGACCCATACTAAGCGCGACATCCAGAAAATGCATGATAAGAGCGCGTGTATCGGCAACTCGTGTCTCAGGCATGTACCGCGCTAGAATCCTGCGTAGTTTATCATGTTTATAAGAAGTCACCCCTAGTCGTACCGTTACATTGTTTATTTCAACTTTCTCTGTCTGCTGCTCGACAGAAAAGGGCAAGACAGCAACGTAATATTTTTCCTGTAAAACTCGTTGTAGTATTCTAGCACTTTCTCTGGCCTGCTCTAACGTTCGATTCTTCAGGATAAGGTAAAATCTGTCGGCATATGCATGATAAAGCTGAGAATCACCAAACTTACTAAAGCGTGCAGCTATCTGGCTCTGGATACGATCCCCCACGGCTCTACTCAAGTTAGTAATAATCTGGTTTCCATATGTCTGTACAATGCGACTCAAATTGTCAACATCAATGGAAATAAAAGAGATAGCATCTTCAGATAGCGACGTATTTTGCGCCGTGAAAGACTCTTTCTCCTGAAGAGAAGTAAGTAGCTCCTCGATGTCGCGAACAAATTTGTTCTCAGAAGAAAAACTTCCAAGCACTCTGTTTATGGTACGAGGCTGCTCTACTATATCTAACAGTCGCTCTTCACTTTGCTTACGCACAACTACTAATGCCAGCAGTTCACCAATAATGCGACTCATAAAACGGAGCATACGCTGATATTTTCGTTCAAAAGCTAACGGCTCATTTGAAGCGATATAGAGAACCCCCAGTGGTACACCATTTTCGCCTCCAATTGGTAGGACAGTCACTGATTGCACAGGTGCTTCGTCAGCACGCAAAGCAATCGTGGTATCTTCGTCAGAAATAGGAGAACGAAACATCACATGCCCGCTCTGATATGCCCGTAAACTCAAACTTAAAACAGTCGCATCAGGTGATACAGTAGTCTCGTCCACCATGTGAGGAGAATGCTCACTTTGAGCTTGCACAACAAGTCTCTGCATCTGGAGAGGAGCGGTTGGGTTTTCTGGTAAGAGAATGCAGCAAAATTTCCAGCGATCCGCTCCTTCATTGTTCTTTCCGCCGGATTGAATAACTTTGTCCGCTAAAAAGCTGAGTAATGAGTCTGCACTGTTCATTCCTCTCAATACAGTTGTCGCTTTAATAGTGTGACGAGAGCCATCTTTGAAGAATGGCAACCACTTTTCAACATCATCATAAACTGGTTTTAGCAATAGGCGCACAACTTCTACTACTTCTGTAGGCAGCGACAGTGCGCGTACTCTTCTCTGAATTACCACAAAGGTACGGCCAGCTAACGGCTCGTTCTCTCCGTCCCACTGTAACCCGCGCACACGGAAATCGCTGGGGAATTCAAACGATGGACTAACCTCATAAAAGGTATGAAAGGTACTATCCTGGTCACGCCACCCAATCAAACATGGGCCGAGCTTTACAAGCTCATCTGATTCCCATGTAGCAGTAGCGTTCTCTTTCCTCGCAATCGGTAACAGGATGCCGGCAATAGTTTCAGAGAGGTCTTCAAAAATGACGTTGAGCGCAATACGCAAGGTTTGGGAAACATAATAGTGCCAGAAGTCTTCTTTGGTTCCCTGCTCCACATGTCTATCTATTGAAAGATGTGATGTTCTCTCACTCTTATAATGTTCGGAGGGCATTATAGCTGTACGCCATATTACCTCAAGTTCAGGAGGGATGCTTCCAACTCCATACCCACCCTCGTCTATCAGCTCTTTGAGCATAGCAAGTTTATCAAGTTCGGTCACAGGATACAACCTCTGACCGCGATTGTCCTTAGAGCGACGTGGGTGAAGCAATCCTCGGCTCTCCCAGTCGCGGAGCTGGTGCTCCGTATAGCCAAACAGCTCTGCGGCCCGTCCGATAGTTACAGTGGCTTCTTCACGAGCGCGTACTATATCCTTTTGGACACGCTGCCGCGCAGACTTATTCTCAAAATACCTTTTTACACTGTCTACATTCGACTCATTTTGCTCACTCATCGCGCACTCCTGAGAAATCAACAGCATTTTTCTTAGATTACTTGAATAAAATAAATGATACCATACTTACTTTGCTTTGTAAAGCTGTAGAAACCTTGTATTTTAGAGTATAAATATCTTTCTTATAATTTTATATAAATTTAGACACTTATATCAAAGATAACATAAGAATTTTACAAGCCATTAATACTAATTTGCACTCTTTAGTATAAAGAATTTTTTATTTTTACTAGGTTTTATTGTTTTTTCTCTTGCATCTTGACATAAAGGCAATTTTATGATACAGTAGAACCATGAAGATAGCCCTTCCATTATTACATGTTTCGTCTCTTCCATGCATTGTCTAGGAAATTATAACACATGGTACATTCGGAGAACCATTTCGTACTCGATCCGATTTTTTGACATAGACTGGGAGGTGCTTCTATGACCATATCAACACCGCAAGCAAACCAAAACGTAGCATCAGCAGAGTTCTCCACAAAGGATGTAGACTGGCAGGCACTGGAAAAAGTGCTACGCCCCTACGTCAGAAATCGTATCTACATACTGCTTCCCAGTTACCGCTATGGTGATGCTAACGGCTTGATTGAAGAGACGTTGCAGGAGACGTATTTGCGGGTATTACCCTCTATTCGTAAAGCTGAGTATGGCCTCATTCCTCCTATTATATCGCTAGAAGCGTTTTGTAAAGTCGTGGCACTTCGTTTTTTGTTGGACGTGCGCCACAAGCACAAAAAGATTATGGTTTCACTTGACACACCAGCCGCGTTTGGACTTGAGTTTGACCTGTTTCTCTCAGATGATCCAGCAGAATTTGTTATAACACAGCTGATAGACTACTCTAAGTGGCTCATGGTTGCAAAAGCTGTCAAACAGTTCCCACCCAAGTTAAAGCAGGCAGTTCTTGTTCATCTAGCAAATGAAACTGACTTTGATGACGAACAACCGCGACCACTAGAACAGGCGTTTCGGGCAAGCGGGATACTTCTACGCACATATCGACGTGAGCTTCCCAGCAACCCTGTACTACTTCAGCGTCACAGGTCGCTTGTGAGCTTGGGAATGAAGACTTTACGTGCAATGCTTCAAAGAAACTCTTCTCAGGTTTTCTTAAAAACCTAAGAAAACCTGATTTTCTTTTGATGTCCTCCGTACAGCGAACCTGTAAGCGTTTGAAATGCACACTACGCATAGAATGACGGAGGAATCACGTGAATACACTCTCTAAAACCACAAAACTCTGTTTACTTGTAAGTGGCACCGTTTGCTTGGGCATCTTCATCATGTCGGCAACACCTCTTCTGCTTGGCGTATTAAACCCTCTATGGCTGGAAGTGCTGGGGATGTTCTTGATTGTCTCTGGCATGGGAGTATTCGCGGTCTGCACTGCTTTCTGGTTTTTATGGATGGCCGAAGAGATGGAAGAATACAGGCATTCCCACCGTACCCGCCGTCAGAGACGCGAAATCGCCGTTATTGAACGCGAGAAGGAACTCTCAGAGCAGAAAACCTGTCAACGTTCTCATACACACCTTATCACACAGCAACAAGGCAGCCGTCGCTTATGGCGGCAACGCAAGCTGCCATAACTAGAGAGGTCTTGGCGGGTAGCGTGACGAATGCAACCACATTTCTACTCGCCAAGACCTCTTATCGCTAGCTCTCGATATCCGGTTAACTGAACCTCTACGTTGCACGCGTTCCAGTTACGCCTCACACTAAACACGGGAACATGGGGGCAAAGTACCGCTTCCCACACGCTCGCGTCCCGGCCTCGACCTTTTGCCCCCATGTTCGCACCAGCACCAGCCCGCCTTGAAAGCCCGATCCCTGCATCTCCCACGCCATCTGGTCGTACAGCGCGTACAGGTCTTGCCGACTCCCGTACCCCATCTGCGTCATAAACGGTTGCAGTGCGACGGCGGTTGTCCACACATGCGACGTTCCCACCCCCACATGGAGCGTGTCCCAGCTAAAGTCCAGCAACGTCGCCTCCGTCTCCACCCTGTCCAGCCCCGCCTGCCGTACCAGTGTTGGCACTCCTTGCGTCGCTCCAAACGTGCGCCCATCGCAACTCCATCCACACCCAGCCTTCCATAACGCATCGAGGGCGTACCCCGCGTGCTGCTCACATGCTGGCTCCGACGTGCTGGCCCACTCCCCATCCGTCACCAGCAGCGTCCCGCCAATCGTGAGCACTCGCACACACTCCTGCACCACCGCGGGCCAGCACTCGCGGGAGAGGCGCATTCCCAGAAAATTGAGCACGACCAGATCAAATGTCTCCGCCGCGAACGGAAGCGGTTGCTCGATCTCGCCCTGCTCAAACGTGACCAGATCGTCGAGCAAGCCCACTTTCGTATGCGCCTGTGCCAGCGACACCAGCGAACGGTTGGCTTCCAGCCCGACACACGGCACTTCCAGTGAACGTGCCGCGTCTCTCGCCCATGCTCCCATGCCGCACCCAACGTCGAGCATCGAGAAGACGTGGAGCAGGTCAAGTGCCTCTGGGAACACGCCCGACCCTGCTTTGAGCACCTCGTGTTGCGTCTCTAGAGACGCCAGTCCGCAACTGCTCCCCACGAAAAAAGCGGGGGCGGACGGGTGTTCACGCGTGGTCTTTTGCATTGCTCCTGCCATCGCTGCCCTCCTTCGTGCGCGAATGCACCCACTCTACGTGTTTCATGACGGCTTGCCCCACTTCCGACAACGTGAACGGCTTGGGGAAGCGACAGTGTGCGCCTGCGAGTTGCCCACGCAACGTGTCAAAGCGTTCCGCCTCTTCAGTGAACAACCCGACACGACTTGCGGCAAAGTACGGGTGTTTTCGGATGCGGCGCGTGAGGTCGTAGCCGTTGATTTTGGGCAGGCGAACATCGAAGAGAAAGAGATCGGGAACGCGTCGCGAAAGCGTGAGCCAGCGCATCATCTCGATGCCATGCGTGAAGGTGTACACCTCGAACGCGTGGCGTTGGAGATGCATTGCCAGCATCTTGCGTACCGTTGGGGAGTCATACACCACCACAACCAGCCCCGCCGACACATCCTCTGTCGGGTCTGGATGGACGGGAGCGGGTTCAGGCAGTCCCCCCGTTGGCGTCTTGCCGCCCATTGGACGCAACACTATTTTGCGTGCGTAGTACATTGTCGTCCTCCCTCTCAAAGAAGCGTCCAATATTCGGTAGACATGAGTGCTTGAGCTTCCTCGTGCTTGCCCTCGTGAACGAGCGCGAGAATGCGCTCGGCTCCTCGTTGCATTCGCGCGGTGATGCTGGCATGATCGGCGACCATCGCTGACCCACCCAGTCCTACATGTGCCGCTTGCTCGCGCAACGCTTGTTCCTCGCGAAAGCGAGCCACTTCGCTTGTGTTCTTGGTGAACATCTCGTTGATTCCTTTCTTGTTGTTTCATCGGGATACTTTTGTTTTCTTGTGTGAAAGCAATTTCTTATCATCAAATCATTTTTTGATTATCCTCATCGTAGACGTATTTAGCGTTAGTGTAAACGAGACAATGTTACGAAATCGCAACAGCAATGTGGTTACTCTACTTATTGCTTAATTGCAATCTATCAATAAATGCGGTACACTAAAAAAACCGATGAGCCAAGAGGAGTAAAAGATGAACCCAAAAACACATTGGTGGTCTCGTTATGGAGATTTTGACTTAGGCACCGGCATTTATCCCCATATGGGCCAAGTGATTGCCTGCTACCGTCTCAAGCGTGGTCTTCGGACACAGCAAGACCTTGCTATTGCATTATCTTGCTCAAAGCGAACTATTGAAGAGTTAGAGGGGACAGCCAACATGAATGCGCCTGATTCAGTTGAACGCCGTCAGGTTCTCGCGCGATTATTAAAGATTCCCCCTGCACTCCTCGCACTCGATTGGCGTTTTATGGTCTATGAAAATACAAATCCAGATAACGAAACTACATTCACAGATGTTACACAACTCTTGCAGGATGATACATTTACGCTCTATCAGAATATTCTTATTATGGGACGAGGCTATCTTTATAATGGTGGGCCGAACTATCTTGCTAATATTGTTGATGAGAGCCTAAATAAGTTATTGGTAGTAGTCCAGCATACCCCAGGAATAGAGCGAGAACCCTGGCAAGAAATGCTATGCCGATATTATCAGCTTTCTACGAGCTTTGCACTACGACGTGTGGACAAAAAACAATCCTTACTATATGCAAGACGAGCGATAGATGTTGCTCGTGAACTTGAGAATATTCCTCTTATTGCCTCTGGATACTATCGTCGTATTCGCGTATCCTTAGACCTCAGAAAAGCAGCTAAATCTGTTACTGAGAGACAGCGATACCTTGAGCAAGCTAAAGGAGATGTTCAGACTGCGTTACAATATATCGAACAAGTGGGGCCTATTCTTAGAGGGAATATGTATTTGATCGCTGCCGAAGTGTTTGCATTAGACAGTAACGATATATCAATACGAAAACAATGTGAAAAATGGCAAGACAAGGCTGCTACCATTGTTTACAGAAACGAAGAAGATGAAGACGACACTTACTTAAAATTAAATGCCACGGGACTTCATCATGAAAAAGCAAAAACTATGCTGCAATTCGGCCAGTTTCGAGATGCACATAATGAACTTATCACAGCGAAAAAGACACTCGAAGCAGACTTATTGACTTGGCACATCAATCTATATCTTACGGAGGCTAATATTTATAAGGCTCAAAAAGACTTTGAAGGAAGTGCGGCATCAGGTATAGAAGCATATAAAATAGTAAAAGTCGTTCAATCTCCAAAGGACGAAGTAGAAGTAAAAAAATTGTTTGTAGACCTCAAGAACCTTGAGAAATCTAATCCCTATGTCTGTAACCTTGGGGTGACAATAGGAATGTACTAGGCTTTTCAGCTTGCAAGGCCATCTCCTAACTCAATGTCCTTGCAAGATAAGAGAGCATTATAGCTTAATATAGTGAAAGGCTTCAGCAAAGGCGTATCATCGCCCTGCTCCAGTTTCGGTTCCCCACCGACGCAAGTATCCGCTTGGGTGATTGGCTGGCTGAATTTGGCTCGCATGGGCGCAACGAGCCTCAATCTTCTGGTCAATCACTTCACTTATATCTACCCAATGATTTGGCTCATCTGTGTTAAAGAAATACACCTGCTTGACTTTCTGTTCACGTATCCCATTGTGCAATTGTTCAGCATAGTTCATCCAGCCACGGGCCGCCGCTATCGCATCAAAGGTACACAATCCTACCGCACGATGGTCAGGATGAATTTCGTACCGCTTCCAAGGATCAAACGTGAACACTACATCAGGTTGCCACTCTCGTATTTTGAATGTTAACTCTTGTCGAAGCTCAAGCGTTGGGTCAACCAATCCATCAGAATATCCCTCTAAGAAGGTCACTGATTGGACGCCGAGGATTCTCGCGGCGTTACGCTGCTCCTCTTCTCGGATTGGGGCGAGACGCTCAGGAGTCATAGCATAGTCGTCGCTTCCTTTATCGCCCCTCGTTATCACGAGATAGTGAACGTCTCGGCCTTCTGCTACAAGACGTGCTATTGTTCCTCCACTGAAAGACTCAGCGTCATCAGGATGAGCGATTACAATAAGGATACGCTGTCCCCCAGGTGGAACAAGTATAGAGGAAGATGTTGTCATGACTGTAATCCCTTCCTTTCATGGAATAAGAAGTGGAAAAAGGAGGCACCGTTGGGTTAAATAGCCAAGATACGGCACCATATTAGTATAGCATCTCTAGGAACAGACTTGTCGCATGGTATTTGTTTACAAGCACTCAAAAATATTGAGAATTGCGCTGATATATCCTCGTCCATAGAAATTTCTTATCTCTACGAGTTTAATCCAAGCTTACTTTTAGGAAATAGAGGAGTATGTCTGCAACAATTTTACAGACAACAAAACCCTGCAACATATGGTTTCTTTCAAGAGGCTAAACAGTGTTTGGAACTTGCGCTGAATAGTAATGCGCCCACAAAACGAAAAATTTACTATTTGAACGACCTTGCCAGTGCTTATGCGCGACAAGGAGAGATAGAGATTGCATGTGCCTATGCTGCTCAAAGTGTTCCTATGATTGTCCATATTGGAATTGAATCAATATACAACTCCTTTACTGACTAGTCAGTAGATACCTTTTTGAATAGCAAAGGACAAGGGAATAAAAAGAGGAGAAAAAATTCCTACATATTGATTACAGTTCTATAAAGTTCAAAGAGTTCTGATAACGCATAAATAGTTCTATCTGGACGAAAAGCGTTTTCTTTTAAAATTTCATTTTTAGTAAAATTACACCAAATGGCGAAGATACCAAGCTGCTGTGAACCAGCAATATCAAAAGCAAGATCGTCATCAACCATCCATGTATCATGAGCGGCAAGATTCAAGTGGTCGAGTGCCGCAAGGAAAATACGTTTATCTGGTTTGGCTACACCAAATTCCTCTTCAATTAGAATTGTATCAAAAAATGGTGCAAGGTGATACTGTTGTATTTTCTGGCGTTGATATGTCGCGTTTCCATTTGTTAAGAGCGCAAGGGGAAGGTTGTGTTCTCGAAATTTCTGTAAAACATTTACTGCACAAGGAGCAAGTTGGCGATGCGCACAACGAAGCGTTTCGTAGGCACGAACCATCTCTGATGCTATCTGGCTATTTCCTTTGTCAAAATGTTCTAAGGTCTGGTTAAGAATCTCTTTGCGTGTCTCAAATGGTTTAAGACGGTCTCGTCGTTGCTTTTGAGCGTCATGCTCAAGGTCATTCTCATATGCGTCGTGCATTTTACAGAAGACCTCAAAGAGGTCTTGCCAGAGAAGACCGAGCGTCGGTGCGAATTTTTGGCACACAAACTGCCAACTCTGCTCAGAATGTTGTGTCGTGAGCAAAAGGACACCATCCATATCAAATAAAATCCCTTTTGGGAACGGAAGATTACTTTTCATAGTCATAATCATACTATAAACAATACTTTGTAGAAAAGGAGCCTTTATGCAATCCCACGTACCCGCGCCCGCGAGTTGCCCACGCAACGTGTCAAAGCGTTCCGCCTCTTCGGTGAACAGCCCGACACGACTTGCGGCAGAGTACGGGTGTTTTCGGATGCGGCGCGTGAGGTCGTACCCGTTGATTTTGGGCAGGCGAACATCGAAGAGGAACAGATAGGGAACGCGCCGCGAAAGCGTGAGCCAGCGCATCATCTCGATGCCATGCGTGAAGGTGTACACCTCGAACGCGTGGCGTTGGAGGTGCATTGCCAGCATCTTGCGTACTGTTGGGGAGTCGTAGACAACCACAACTAGCCCCGCCGAAACACCCGCCTGTTCAGCTTGGACAGGAGCGGGAGCGGGTTCAGGCAGTCCCCCCGTTGGCGTCTTGCCTCCTATTGGACGCAACAGTATTTTCCGTGCGTAGTACATTGTCGTCCCCCCTCTCAAAGCAGCGTCCAATATTCGGTAGACATGAGTGCTTGAGCTTCCTCGTGCTTGCCCTTGTGGACGAGCGCGAGAATGCGCTCGGCTCCTCGTTGCATTCGCGCGGTGATGCTGGCATGATCGGCGACCATCGCTGGCCCACCCAGTCCTACATGTGCCGCTTGCTCGCGTAACGTTTGTTCCTCGCGAAAGCAAGCCACTTCGCTCTTTGGCATGTTTATACTCTTTCTCTTTCCTTCTCGTGATGTGTATAAAGGACGAATAGAGAATTGCTCTATTTTTCAACACGTTCTATCGACAAGTGTAAATCAAGAGAAGAACTCCAGATCGTCACTTGTCTACCACCTACCCTTGACTTTTGACGTGTTCTATTTTCAGAAAGAACACATATTCTGCTTTTTTGTATCGTAAGTATGCTCTTTAATTCCCATTTTTCTGGAGAGAAAGTCATAGGTGCAGAGAGAGAGGTATGGTATAATCACGTTACCGAATTCCAGGAACGTGTAATGAAAGTATATGTGTGGAAGGTATGCTCTGATGAAAAATTTGTTATTACGTACCGCAAGACACCAACGGGGATGGAGTCAACAACATTTAGCAGATTTCGCTGGTCTCTCTCTTTCCACTATTGAACGCGCAGAGCGTGGAGAAGCACTAAGAATAGACAATCTGGAACGACTGTGTACCTGCCTGGAACAGACGCCTGAGCAATTAGGGCTACTCAATGTAAAGGGCAAGTCGCTAGATGGAATGAAGTTGCTTCATCATTCCCACCTGAACGAAACACTAGACCATATTGAAAGCATCATTGACCTTGCGTGGGAAGCGTGGTTCGCCGCGAATCCAAAGCAAGCGGCGCGGGAAATAACAAAACTACTTCCAGGCTTGGAAAAGACCATATATACTCCTTCTCTTTCTGCTGCTGCACTCCGCGCATCCGAGCTTGCCATCCGCGCTCATGGCTTGTTAGGGTGTGTTTCTCTTGATGCTCTTCACAACGAAATGGCCCTGTTTCATTACACGCAGGCACAAACGTATGCAGAAGAAATTCGGGACAAAGATTTAATGCTTACCTATATGGCTCTTCTCGGTGATGTTTTACGGAGGCAGAACAAAAAGCGGGAAGCAATCGCCTGTATGGAAGAGGCGAAAGACAAAGCCATCGGTACAACTCATGCAACACAAGGTCACGTTCTTCAACTTCTTGCCTATGCCTATGCCGATGCAGGAAACGAGGCGGGTTTTGAGAAAACCATTCACCACGCCACCGACCTTTTAGGATGCACAGGTGAGGGAAGAGATGCCGCAAAAAAAGAGTTTAACCCATTTGAAATATACGAAATTCAGGGAAAAGCGAACCGTGACTTGGGCAGACCGCAGAAAGCACTCGTCTTTTTCGATGCTGCTGAGAAGTCTCTCGGAAAAGCAACGAGTATCGCAACACCTCGCTTTTATGCCTTGCTCGCCATTTCGAGAGGGCAAGCCTATTGTGATGCTGGTGATCTCACTGTAGGAATTGACGCGGCAACGCGTGGTTTCTTGCTTGCAAATCAGTGTGACTCTGCAAGACAAATGAATCGCGTTCGTAAGCTGGTAAAGAAACTTGAACGCCCTGAAAGTCCTTACCGTGGCGAACGGAAGATTGGAGAACTGAAAGACCTTCTTTACGAGACCTACTTGCACAAAAATATGGATTGAGCAAAAGTGTTCTTCTTGTCAATGCAATAGAGAGGTGTGTTAGAAGAGGTACAGGAGCAAAAATGTATGATACTCATTAATAATTTAGAATATACAGATTTGCCAGTAGTAAAGACCACGAGTGGAATTCTTTGACATTGCGCTGTGTATCTCTGAGAATGTACTAGGCTTTTCAGCTTGCAAGGCCATCTCCTAACTCAATGTCCTTACAAGACAAGAGAGGATTATAGGCTAATATAGTGAAAGGCTTCAGCAAAGGCGTATCCTCGCCCTGCTCCAGTTTCGGTTCCCCACCGACGCAGGTATCCGCTTGGATGATTGGCTGGCTGATGAAAGGCACTTAAAGAACTATGAAATAAATATGCAAACTATAAGAGAAGTTTGTGAGCAAGACGTTGCCGCCTTTGAACGCTGTATGGCTTTTATCTCTCATAGAGAAAGCGCAAGGATTGCCAGTGTTGTGCCAGAAATGTAAGGAGCAGCTATAATACTATAGGTGGTATACGTCGGTTGTGCGTGGCGCGAATAGTTACCCCTCGCGGCGCGAGCCAACGTCGTATGTGCATGGAGCAATCGTTTCCACTCCTTAAAAAACGCTACATCCGTCCTGCTTTATAGAAAGGCTCTATTATGTTCTACCATCTTGGCAAGATAGCCACCCGCTTTCGCTGGTTGATCGTGGGTCTGTGGATGGTCGCCGTCGCTGTCGCGCTCCCCTTTGCTCCACAGGCCAGTCAGGTTCTGCAATCGGGCGGCTTTATCAGTTCCGACGCTGAATCGCAACGCGCGATCAATGTTCTCACGCAGAAACTGCATCTCAACCAGACGATTGTGCAGGTTATCTTTACCAGCAAAAACTACACGGCAGACGAGCCGCGGTTTATACAACAATCGCAACAGGCACTGGCGCAGGTAAAGGGATGGTCGCAGGTCGCGCAAATTATCTCATTTACTGACAACCCACGCCAGATATCCACGGATCGCCACGCGGCCTACGCGAACATCTTGCTGCGGCCCGACCCCGATACTGCCGCGAAACTTCTGCCAAAGCTTTCACAAAAAATTCAGAAAGTGCCAGACCTGCAATACAGCGTTGGTGGTGGCCCCGTTTTCTATGAGGATATTCAGTCTGTAAGTGAAGACGACTTGCGCCGCGCCGAACTGCTCGCCTTTCCATTCGCTATTATCGCGCTTTTGTTTGTCTTCCGTTCCGTCATTGCGGCAATTCTTCCCGCGTTTGTGGGTGGCTTCGCTGTGGTTATCGCGCTCGCGCTGATTTTCGCGCTGGGCCATGTGACTCCGCTCTCCATTTTCGTGCTTAACATTACGACCCTCTTCGGGCTGGGACTGGGTGTTGACTACTCGCTCTTTATGGTTAGTCGCTTCCGCGAAGAGATCGCGCACGGGCGCAGTATCGAGGACGCGGTTGTGCTTACCGTTGCTACCGCAGGCCGAGCGGTTGCGTTCTCTGGCTTGACCGTCTCTATCGGCCTGCTGGGACTCGTGTTTTTTCATATCAACATGTTGCACTCGGTTGGCCTGGGTGGAATGCTGGTTGTGCTGCTCGCGGTACTCGCCGCTTTGACACTGCTCCCCGCCATTCTCTCTATAATCGGGCTAAACGTCAATAAGTGGCCTGTTCGTCTGCCACGCTTCGGCAAAGCTCCCGTTGTCGCGCCGGTCAATAGTGTTCCTCACCATGGTTTCTGGTATCGCCTCTCGCACTTTGTAATGCGTTATCCGGTACGCGTCCTTGTGCCAGTGTTGTTGCTACTGATTAGCTTTGGTCTGCCCTTTCTGGGCGTCCGTTTTTCCGCGCCAGATGCGTCCATTCTGCCGAAAGATGTCCCGTCGCGCCAAGCGTATGACCTGATATCGAGCCGCTTCAATGACCGCGAGACAACGCCTATTCTGCTGGCAGTGCAGACAAAAGGCGACGTAATGACGCCCGAAAATATCAGTAACCTGTACTACTACATTAAGCGCATCGAGGCCAACCCGAATGTTGATCGCGTCGATAGCATCGTGAGTGCTGACCCACGCTTCACGCTTGAACAGTATCAAATCATTTACACACACCCGAAGCTGATCGCGGACCCCTATGTGGCGGCCCTCGCGAAATCGTCTGTTGCGGGTAATGCAACGTTTGTGCAGGTCATCAGCAAGTACGGAATGCTTGATCCGCGTTCACAGACGCTTGTCCAGACCATTCGCAACACACCTCCCGGAAATGGTATCACAACGCTTGTGGATGGTGGCACGGCGGGCGATATGGACTATGTTAGCTCGCTCTACACCGACTTTCCCTACGCGATTCTCGTGATCGCGCTGACAACGTATGTCGCGCTGATGCTGCTGTTCCGCTCAGTCTTGCTGCCGCTCAAAGCGATTATCATGAACACGCTCTCTATCGCGGCCTGTTATGGTGCGCTGGTCGTTATCTTCCAGAACGGCTTTCTACATCAATTGCTCAACTTTACGCCGCTTGGCTTTGTGGAGGCATCGAGTCCCATTCTCTTGTTTTGTACCATTTTTGGCCTTTCGATGGACTATGAAGTCTTTCTGCTCTCGCGTGTACAAGAGGCATTCTGGCAGACGGGCAATAACACTCGCGCCGTCGCGCTCGGCTTGCAGCGCAGTGGTGGCATCATTACAAGTGCCGCCGTGATTGTAATTGTCGTGAGTATGTGCTTTATTAGCGCGAACATGATTATCGTAAAAGCTCTTGGTCTCGGTATGGCTCTCGCTGTGCTGATTGATGCGACGCTTGTACGCGGCCTGCTTGTGCCGGCAACCATGCGTCTGCTTGGTGATTTGAACTGGTGGCTCCCATTTTCCGGCGTACAGCGTCACCCCCCCACACTCGCGGAATACATGGTGACGGAAGAGTCCGCGCCAGCAGACGATGATGACCTGCTTTTCAACGTGGCAAAGACAAAATCGGGCGTTGGAGGCGAATAATAATGAACAAAGGTATACACTGTATGATGAGTTTGAGCAAACGTAAACGCACATGGTTTTCCGGTGCTATGCTGCTCTTGAGCCTGTTTTTGTTGTCGGCCTGTGGCTTTCCCGGTATCGTCTCTACCTCGGCCCAGCTGCCTATTGTGAGCAAGGCCAGTACGCCGACAAGTGCGCTACCACCTGTGCGCTTTCCACAGGACGAGGCCGCGCATAGTGACCTGACCGAGTGGTGGTATTATACAGGGCATATGAACGCAACCGATGCCGACGGGAAGCCGCACAGGTACGGTTTTGAACTAGTGATCTTCCAGGCACTACGGAGCAGTTTCCCGCCCGTCTACGCCGCGCATTTCGCGATCAGCGATGTGACGCGCGGCGAGTTCCATTTCGACCAGCGTCGTCTTATTGAGCCAGGAGCCGTAATCCCCAACGGTACATCCACAAAAGGTATCGATGAGCATGTTGGTGATTGGACTATTCAAGGGTTGAACGGACTCGACCATCTTTCCGCGCAGATGAACAATTACGGAATACATATTGACTTGCGTGGTGTTAAAGCCGCAACCCTCCATAATGGCTCCGGGCTTATCAATTATGGGCCGGGTGGCTTCTCCTATTACTACTCGCGGACACGCATGGCCTTGTCTGGAACACTGGTAGACCACAACCAGACAAAAACAGTAACGGGCGAAGCGTGGATGGATCATCAATGGGGCAATTTTCTCCCGCTTGGAGGTGGTGGGTGGGATTGGTACAGCATCCAGCTAAACAACAATACCGAGATGATGTTGTACTTCATCCACGATGCTTCAGGGGCGACGGTTTCGACCTATGCCGGCTATATCGACGCGGAGGGGAAGGATCATTTACTGCCAACAAGTTCGCTTCACTCAACCGTGCTTGACCATTGGACAAGCCCGACAACAAAGGCTACCTACGCCTCCGGTTGGAAGCTTGATATCAACGACTCACAAATCAAAGTATCGCTTACCATCACGCCACAGTTGAAAGACCAGGAGCTTGTGGTGTATCAATCAACGGGCAATAGTTACTGGGAAGGAGCGGTCACGCTTCAGGGCCAGAGCAACGGAAAAGCGGTGCAAGGCGAAGGGTATATCGAATTGACAGGGTATGCGAACGGATAGTATTGCCTTTTCTTACAGAAGACAAGAGAGAAGACAAGGTATAAGAGAAGGGCGTTTTGGTGTGCGAATCCAAAGAGAAGCAGAAAATAACGCCCTTCTCTGCCATAAAATTATATATTCAAGAGGAAGGGGAAAGTACGCAGTATCAAGTATAGTATAGGCAGGTTTACTACCCTTGATGTTTTCGACAAAAAATTATTGACGCGTCCGTACAAAGGTATGGTATACTTTGTTGCGATGTACAAAATTTGAACATAATAGCGGAATTTGTATGCTGGATAGTGTAACAAAAGCCATACACTGTGGGTACAAGTGTAGATAACATGAAAATTAGTGTTCTGGCAGTATTTTCAAGGTGATAATCGTTTGTCGAATACAGATAGACGGAAAACGCCAGGAGGGGAACTGGCTATAGTATGAGCGAAACCAGAATAAATGAGGCACAAAACGTAGAAGATAGAGGCCATACAGCAGAAGAACTCGCGACGGTAGAGCAGGTGGCTCGTATCGTTGGCAGTGTGTATGGGGCGAAATCAGACTATACACGTCTGGCAACCGAACTTGCACAGGCAATTTCTTTCGATATTTTTGGCATTGTCCTACTTCATCATGACCACAAAGCCGTTCGTGTGACCGTCTGTCAGCGCGACGAGCTACAGAGTAGATGGGTCGCGCAGTATCATCAACATCCTTTTACAGACTCGATGTTGGAGCAACTCTTCGAGACAACCGCTCTTGTCGTACAGGAGTATCCGCTAGGGGTAGTCGGCCCTCCTGCTATGAGCGGTGATGCGTTAAGTCGATATCCACATTTGCGCTCGACCTGTATTGTTCCGCTCCGCACGAAAGAGCGCGTTCTTGGCACGCTTGAACTTGGTAGCACTTTAACTGCCACGTACACGAACTCTGCTGTGCAGCGACTCATAGCTGCTGTTGCCCAGGTGCTTGCGACCTCGCTAGAGCGCACACAACTTGAGGGTAGTGCCGCGATTCAAGATCGACAACGGCAGGCACTGAAAGACGTTTCGCGTGCTTTGACCTCGACAATGGATCTCGCGACCATTCTTACACAGATTGTGCAGAGTGTCGCCCAAGCACTCACCGTCGCTACTGCTATCATTACTCTCGATCAGCGTAATGCATCGCTTCAGCTTGCGGCGCAGTCGGGACTGAATGAGGCTATCTTAAACAGTGTTATTCGTAGTGAACTTGTCATGACCGAGCAATGTATTCTTGGAAGCACATTACGGAATAGGCAATCGTATATATCAAACGATATCGGACACGATGAACGGTTTCCTGCCAGTTGCATTCTATACCCTACGCTCTCCATTCGCTCTCTCTTGAGCTATCCCCTCATCATTGGCAACACTATTTATGGGGTTTTGCTGCTCTGCTCGCCAGAACCGGGCGGCTTTACACCGCTCAAAGCTGATATCGTTGCGCTTTTTGCTACACAAGTCACGCTTGCTCTTCACAACGGGGCATTGCTGGAAGCGGCGCAGCAGCACAACCGTTTTCAAGATGCTATCGAGCAGCTAGAGCAAACATCTCACTCCCCCGTGTACTCGCAAGAAGAGGAGTATGCGTTGCTCATGCGGGTGCGTGAGGAAGCGCAACGAACCTTTGGCGTTAGTCTTAGTAATCTCCTACGTTTTGTGAGTGACAGCATATTGACCAACACTACCGACGCCATCCAGACGCTTCTTCATGAGCCACGCGATATTGCTATCCCTACAACACCGTATCAGGAAAACGTTCCTTTCTTCAAGGGCGAGAACAGTGAAAAGCAACGTCTCTCCGCGCGGCAAACATTGCTTGCTCTGACACAGACAACGCAGGCCGTAATCGCCCGTGCGGGTGTGGTCAGCGAGTTAAGCAACCTGCTAATGCAGGTACAACAACCTGCTAGAGGTATAAAAGATGCGTGGTTCGTCGTTGATCTCGCGGGTATATGCGTCTACATGAATCCAGTCGCCGAAGCTTTTTGTGGCGTGCGAATGACCGATATCGAAAACATACCTGCTTCACTTGAGCATGTTTTCGCTACTCTTTTGCCCAGAATACGCAATGGTGAAGAGGTATCGCTGTACCTGAAGAACATCATGCTCGACATTTTACAAAAGCAAGAGATGCGCTGTGCGGTGGCACTGGAGCTAGTACGCCCCCGCTTCGCTGGTGTGTTGCAAAAGGCAACGGGATATGAGAACAGCATGGCTCGCGAAGAGGGAGAAGGTGGCATAAGGGAGCAGGCGAGAGGCGGCGCGACACAGCTTCGCACGATGCTTTTGGAGAGTGCGCCATCGGATAGCCATTATCACCTGATGCGCCATCCTTTACATAACGCGCAGGGTCGCCCTACCGCATACGCGTTACAAGTGCGCGACATAACCACTCAGGTACGCGACGAAAAAAATAAATCCGCGCTCCTTTCCTCTGTATCGCATGATTTACGCACTCCGCTCACAACAATCAAAGCCGCTGTGACTGGCCTATTGCAGGAAGACATTCCCTGGGATGAGCAGATGCGACGCGAGATGCTCGAAGATATAGATACCGAAACCGATCATCTCACCGTCCTTGTAAACGCGCTGGTAGAAATGTCACGTATCGAAATGGGCGCACTGCTACTTGAGAAAGAGTGGTGCGACATCACTGAAGTTATTTACGAGACTCTGATAAAAACGAAACGTATGATTGCGGGCCGCAAGGTGCAAACGCAGTTTTCGCCTTCGCTTCCGTTGCTATATATTGACCATGTGCAGTTGAGTCGGGTGGTTTACAACCTTGTCGAGAACGCCGCGCGTCACAGTCCAGAGTACACGGAGATTCTTATCAAAGCAGACGTGCTCACGGAGGCCACACCGACGATGGTGCGGGTTCAGATTGTCGATAGTGGTTGTGGCATCCCGACTCATGAGCATGAGCGTATTTTTAAATCGTTTTATGGTTTGCGTTCTCACGGAAGCGGATTAGGTCTGGCGATCTGTAAAGGAATTATAGAAGCGCATCAGGGACGCATCTGGGTTGAAAGTGGCGACAAAGGATCGTGTTTTATTTTCACTCTTCCAATAGATGTCACATCTGTAGGATAACGTAGCGGAAAGAGAGGCAGAAATATATGGCTAAGGCCGCCGGGAAACGTATACTTGTTGTGGATGATGAGCCGCCTATTCAGCGTATTTTGCGGCGTAGTCTCACAATGAACGGATACGATGTGCTTGTTGCGGAAGATGGCAAACAGGCTATTGAAATGGCCTTGTATCAGCATCCAGACCTTGTCCTCCTCGACCTCTGTTTACCCGGAGAGCTTGATGGGTTAGACGTATGTAAACAGCTACGCTACGCTCTATATAAAATGCCCATAATCGTACTCTCTGCTATCACTGAAGAGAGGCAAAAGGTTCGCGCCCTCGATCTGGGGGCAGATGATTACCTGACTAAGCCATTTAGTAACGAGGAGTTGCAGGCGCGTGTTCGTGTCTGCCTACGCCGCGCCAACACAGAGGCATACACTCATACACAAACTGTAGAGACGCTGTATAGTGAAGATGCTTCCATCTCCATGGATGTCGCACGGCGTCAGGTGCGTGTTGGTGGACAAGAGGTAAAGCTTACGCCTACAGAATTTGACCTGTTACATCAACTTCTTTTGTACGCGGGAAAAGTTCTTACTCACCGTTCTTTACTACAAGCTGTCTGGGGGCCTGAATATGGCGAAGAAGCGGATTACTTGCGTGTATATATTCGGCAATTGAGACTGAAGGTAGAAGCCAACCCATCACGACCCAGGTATATTCTTACAGAACCGGGAATAGGCTACGTTTTCCGTTCTCCCGGCGAGATTTTGAGTATTTAATACAATCTTAATGAATTTCTCTAGGCAGGTCTGCTGTTTTGCAGTACACTGGAGAAGTGCAAATATAGAAATGTATGCACAATGTTTTGCGGCTCTTGCATATTGTATATTTTCTTTCTATACTGGTTGCCAAATAACATCCAGCTATTCTTTCTGTAAGTCAGGGAAGAGGTGACGCTATCGTGGAGCAAAGACCGCTTCGTGTGCGTATCATTGGACAACAGAATAATTTCACGCATGTGCTCTCCACCAATCTTCAGCATTGGGGGTATGAAGTTATGTTCTCTGCTGATATATCAGAAGAAACCAGGCGAAAAGAACACTTGCCCTTATACACTCTAGCCGAATGGCAAGCAGATGTGTTATTGTATAACCTTGATGACATGGTGAATACCACCGGATCATATTCTTCTCTAGCAATATTCCAATCGCTTAAAGAAAGTGGACGTCTCGTTATTGTGTTAAGCAACCGCTCCGTCTCGCGGAGAACGCTTGAGCAAATGGGCGCAATTGCCTTAGTACAAAAACCTTTTGAAATAGAGCGATTATTACGCTATCTTCATGTGCTACAGCAACTCTTGTTTGCCTGTGTTCCAGAAGATGTTTCAAAGAACACGCCTGGCACACGCAACGTCATGCGGGTACTTGTAGCCGATGACAACGAGAGTATTGTACAGATAGTGCAGGAATATCTTATGCAAAATAGGGAGACGGGGTTTGAGGTTGCTATTGCTGCTGATGGCTTGGACGCTCTGGAACAGTGCCTGCACTGGCAACCAGACTGCGTGGTAACTGACCTGCTTATGCCCTGGATGAACGGCTATCAGGTAATGCGCTGCCTCGCCCTTGCTGGCTTGCCGCGTCCCACACCTGCTTTTGTTGTGATGAGCGCACTAACTCATGTAGAAGTTCCGTCAAGTACCTCCTACATGGCAGGGAAAGCCGTAGTATATATCAATAAGCCATTTACAAGTAGTCATCTACTAACTGCTATTCAACAAGTATGTATGGTGTGAAATAATGAAAAACGTTTTCTGGTCAAGCGGCGTATACATTATTGCACGTCTGCGACGGAAAAAAGGACAGAGGAACAATGGATCAACAAGACCGTATCATGGATGGAGATTTGCAAACGCTTGGTCTTCAATCCATCTTAAAAATGCTCGCGCTGAGCGATAAAACGGGCAAATTGCTGGTCTATTCAGGACCTGAAACGCTCTCCGTCGATTTGCGACAAGGGAAAATTCTTTCTGTCCGCGAGGAGGGTATTGTTCAACCAAACATTCTGGGAATGCTCTGCCTCATTGGAAAGCTCAACCAGGAACAGGTAAAAACTGTTTATGAGATGGCGCAACGTGACCCCCATATCGCATTGCCTATGCTTGTAGAGCGGGGATGGATGAGCGCGGGTGAAATGCAGTTGCGCCTGGAGTTCGCGGTTACGCAGTCGATAGCACACGCTCTGCGCTGGGTGAATGGGCGTTTCGCGTTTCATCGTCTGGTTCCACTTGATAGCGCGATGAGGCCACTAGATGTAGACTCGGTGCTTTTAGAATCGTTACGGCAGGCCGACGAATGGGAAGAGATCGCTGCGGAAGGAATCACGTATCTTACGCGCACTACTGTAGCACGCTGGCAACCAGAGGTAGCACGCGATGTGCGCTCGCTCGGACTCAAGCAGGAAGAAGTTCAGGTTCTCTGTCTCTCCAACGGAGAAATTCCCTTACAATCGGTTGCTCAGGTTTTGATGATGCCAGAGGCGCGTATTGTGCGTCTGATGGCGCGACTCCTCGAATTGAATCTGATCGAGGTTGTCGATACCGTGATGGAGACCGAGTTGCAAGGCGATCTCTCCAATATCATCATCAAATGCCAGTATGTGCTGGCGCACCAACGTCAATCATCGACGCCCGAACAACACTTGCTTGGACTTATTGTAACCCTCAGCGATTGCATCAATGGCCTACTCATTCATCATGGACGCTACGCACGTATTCTGCGTGGGCGTGGTCATGTCTCCAACGCGGAAATTATGCACTACCTGGAGCAACGTTTCGCGCAACCTTTGCAGCTTTTGTCGCAGCAACGCTACCCCATTCTAGAAACTGCGAATTTTGTCGATGGGCAGTTGAACTGTCAGGACATTCGCACTCTGAACAAAGTTGTGCGCGGCGAACAATTGGAAGAGTTTTACTGGGAGGCAGTGCAAGGTCTCGCGGCCTTTTTAAGAATGGTCTTCGACCAATTATTGCGCGATGAGGTTGGAAACTCGCATACTGGACGCCAGCTAAATGTTGCGTGGAAAATCTTTCTCTCGGAGATTGACCAGGAAGTGCAACATTATCAGTCGTATCGGGCCTATCGAAACGCGCAATCCACGCGTGGACGAGATGTAAACATGCAGTCACAGGGATCGTCGATGGGCATTTTGCCCCCACAAAACATGCAAGCGCGAAGTGAAGTACCGGAGCAGGAAAACGCATCTTCCTGGTCAGTAGATACGCAGAGGAGGTTTATTTAAATGGCGCAACCTACAGTTCTTGTTGTGGACGACAGTCCAACAGTCCGTAAAATTGTGCAAATGACATTACAGCGTGAACACATTCGTGTCATCACGGCGGGTGATGGTCTGAGTGCGCTTACTTCTGTCGCGGACGAAATGCCGGCCCTTATCCTGCTCGACATTCAGCTTCCGCGTATGGATGGCTACCATATTTGCCAGATAATACGGAAAAACTTGCAGTTTCGGCAAATACCCATTATCATGCTCAGTGGGAAGGACGGATTGTTTGACAAGATGCGTGGTCGTCTGGCCGGCTCCACCGAATACCTCACCAAACCATTTGAGGCCGGTGAACTTGTGCAGACGGTGAAGAAGCATCTTGCAAACTGGGAAGAGCGTAGGGCCGAGCATATGCCTGTGCAGCAAGAAGGCACGCGCCACCGCTTACGCTATCGGGGCTAAGTCGATAGGTTTCCCTCTCGTGAGAAATAGCTCTCCATGAGAGAAACGCCAGTGAGATAGCCATTCTTTCCCATTCTACTGGTAGGCCAAATCATGAAAGGTATAATGGGATGTCGGGGCAGAAGATACTCGTAGTAGATGACAGTTGGACGGAACTCACCATGATCGTTACCCCCTTACGCAATAGCGGGTTCGAGGTGGTTACAGCAGTTGACGGTGACGAGGCCGTCGAAAAAGTGTTTAAAGAGCGTCCAAACTGTATTGTTTTAGATGTTGTTTTGCCAAAGCAAAATGGGTTCCAGTTGTGTCGTAAGCTCAAAAACTACGAGGCAAGCAAACATATTCCGATAATTTTATTGACAAGCAAGAGTACACCACTTGATCGCTCATGGGGACTACGGCAGGGAGCCGATCTCTACATGACCAAGCCATTTAGTGCTGAAGAACTCGTGGCAAATGTCCGTAGCCTTGTCTAGTATCGAGCCAACGCAAAAAGCAGGCACTACAACCTCTTGCAAAAAGAGGTTGTAGTATCTATAACATTCAGTATTTCTATTTTCTTCTAGTGTATGTATCAAGAAAATATTCTGATTATTTCTGTGTGCCTCTCCCCTGTAACAGAGGAAGAAGGACTTTTGGGCTATGAAGCGATAAGGAGTAATAGTGTGAATAGTGAAAATCTGAAAAGAGCACAGGAAAGCCAACGTACTGCTTTCGCCACAAGCCAACAACAGCGTATTTTAGCTGCTACAGCACAAATGCAGCGTCTGCAAGCTGGACAGTCCCTGACAGAGAAGAGTACTTCTGATGGCGTCGCTCCTGTTATTGGCGAGCAATATCTTGTTTTTCTACTGAATAATCGCGAAATTGCGGTCAAAGCCGATCACATTCAAGGGGTCGAACGCCCAATGTATGTTACTCCTGTACCAAATGTAGTATCATGGGTACGTGGTGTAGTGAATTTGCGCGGCTCCGTTGCATCTGTTGTAGATTTAAGAGAATTCTTAGGACTGGAACAAAGTGTAAGTAGTTCACGCACACGTCTGCTTTCCTTACAAGCAAATGAGATGATTGTCTGTATTCTTGTGGACAGTGTAAGTGAGATGCTTCAGATTCCGCAAGCAGCTGTTGGACAGGGAGATGTGCGCCCAACAACTATTCCGCAGTGGATTGCTCCCTATGCTGAAAAGTATGCACAGCTGGATGACCGTATAATTGTGTTGCTGGATGTTGCACGCCTCCTCTTTTCCGATAAGATGCAACGCTACTAATCTTTTTGAGGCGATAGAGCAAAATGTCTTTGACTCGATGTAGATATTTTTTTATCAATAGGAGGTCTGGCGAATGAACCCTGACCACAACAGAGGCGGAATGTCCGTTAATGCACTCTTACTTACAGGTTTGGCTGCTGCAACTGGTATCCCTGCAATTCTCTTCGTAATTCTTGGTTTTATCTATGTAGCAATAAGACCCAATCCGGAAACATCCATATCTTTTGGGTTTGTTATCTTTGGCTGTGCAGTTGTGTGCTTGCTGTTCGTTTTTATCGCTTATTACTTCGTGCAGCGCAAAATTAAAGATAAGCTGGTTGGTCTGTACAAAGTCTGTAGTGATTTTGCTAGTGGCGATACCGCCGCCCGCGCTGCTGTAAGTGGCGACGATGACTTTGCGCTCCTATCAAGTTCTGTAAACACTGTTCTCAACAAACAGAGTGGCATCTCTGGGCCTACCCTGACTGGTGGCGGAAGCGACGCTGCCGCGCTACAGGCACAGATCGAGAAACTGCTGCAAGAAGTAAGCGCGGTTGGCGATGGCGATTTGCGCGTACAGGCGGAAGTGACGCCGGACACGCTCGGTGTGCTCGCGGACTCTTTCAACTATATGATCGAGGAGCTGGCAAAGGTTGTTGGACGCGTACAATCAACCGCAGTACAGGTGACGAACGCGACACGGCGCATTCTTGATCGTTCGGCAGACCTGGCACAAGCATCTGAAACACAGGTGGCTCAGATTTCACAAACATCAGACGCGGTTGAGGCACTGGCTATCTTCATCCAGAACGTTGCTCGTAACGCAATGTCGAGTGTGGAAGTGGCGCAAGAAGCACTGCGTAGTGCTACAAGCGGTCAGCAATCGGTTCGCCAAACAATCGATGGTATGATGCTTATTCGCGAGAATGTGCAGGAGACATCGAAGAAAATCAAACGGCTTGGTGAACGCTCCAACGAAATTGGCGAAATTGTTCGTATCATCGAAGACATCGCCGATCAGACAAACCTGTTGGCTTTGAATGCCGCTATTCAGTCCGCGATGGCGGGCGAGCACGGGCGCGGCTTTGCAGTTGTCGCCGATGAAATTCGTCTGCTCGCCGAACGTTCCACCGAGTCCACAAAACGGATCGCTATTCTCGTGAGAAGTATTCAAGGCGATACCTACGACGCGGTTGTTGCTATGGAAGATAGTACACAAGAAGTTGTCAAAGGTTCGCAACTGGCAGACGAAGCAGGCCGTGCACTTAACTCAATTTACAGTGCCGTTGAGCGTCAGGCGAAGATGATCGAGAGCATTGCTCACGCCGCTAATGAGCAGACGCCAGTTTCCGAGGCCGTTGCCGTGACAATGGCGCAAATCTCAGACGTGATTCGTCAGACGGACGCGGGAACGCAGGAAGCCGCCGTAAGTGTTAGCTATCTTGCGGAACTCTCTGAGCAATTGCGCTCGTCGGTGTCAACATTCCGTCTTCCAGATCGTGGAAACGACGCAAACAACTCGTTCTCTCATTTGACATCTATAACAGAGATGCCTGATAGCAACGGTGGGCCAATGTTCCCACAAACGTTGAATTCGGGTATGCCTGCTGCGAATGCGAACGATTGGAACCAGGGCTTCGCGGGTAGCTTCCCGCCATTGCCAGAGCCTGATAATTCTGGTTCGCTGGTTGCGCTTTCGGCGCGTTCCAATCAATATGCCTTCAACAATCAACAGAACTTTAATGCTCCCGCGAGCTTTGGTGGACAGAAGCAATACGCGTCAGGCAATCAACAAGACTTTGATTTCCATTCGCCGTTTTCGGGTCAATCAAACTTCGGAGAGCAGCACTATGCTGAGCAACCGGATTTTGGAGACGCGCAGTTTTCAGGTCAACCGAACTTTGGCACCTATGCGAGCCAACCGAACTTCGGGGGCAACGGGTTTGGGGGTGGTAATGGTGGGAACAGTGGAAGCCAACATTACAGCGTTCCACAGCACAATAGTCAGCAAGACTTTGGCGATATGAATGGATTTGGCAATTTTGAGGGGCAGCCGAGCTTTGGCAACGGCACTATAAATAATGGTAATGGTCAGCAACAGGGAGGCTTTGGTGGACAAAACCAGGGTTTTGCTTCCCAATCGGGCCAGTCGCCATTCTCACAGCAGAACAATACAGGTGCGACACCCTCTAAACCTGGGCCTATGTCTCCTCGCCAACGTCGGGCCACGGGGCCACAGTCTGGTCAGGGCCAGTCATCACCGTTCAATCAAGACCAGGTTCCTTTCTCAAATAATGGAGACTTTGGTCGCTAGCAAGCAAGTATTGGGCTATATGTGTTTCTAAAAATGCGTATAGCTCAAGACTGGAAGAGTGAGTGTGCGTACTATGTCGAATACGTTTGACAAAATGTCTGTCCTCGACTCGTTTATTGGAGAAGTAAATAGCTATTTGCCAGATATCGAAGCTAACCTCGAACATCTCGCGCAATTAGCACAAGCCGCGCAATCAACGGGTGATATGGATGCTATCGAGGAAACATATCGCCGCACTCATACCATTGGTGGCTCTGCATCCATGATGGATTTTCCCGGTCTCTCACATGTTGCTCGCGGCATGGAAGATATTCTTCTTGATGCTTTAGAGAACATCATTGTGCTTGATCTGCCAACCATTCAGTTGCTGCAACGCTCTCTAGCGCGATTGCACCAACTGCTTGCTGGCATTCGCAGTGGTATAGACGAGAACGCGGTCATCGCGGAAGATGACGCTGACTATGCCCAGTATCGTGCGACTATTGAAGGCACTACGCCTACGCTTGTGGAGGCGGCCCCGACTGACGATGCTCGTATTGAGACGCCAACTCATGTTCAACATGAGGCTCCTACCGCGTCCTCAATGCCTGTCTCATCCACTTTGCCTTCGTTTGACGAAGTGCTCGCTTCGTTTCGCACGTCCGCATACTCGGAGACAAGCGATGCTGAGTGGCCTGAAGACTCTTTACATGTGGAGCCTGCCTATGAGCCAACTCGTGAGCCAGATCACGCGCCCATGTATGAAGAAACGCCACTCTCTGTTGCACAAGTGTATCAGCCTGAGATACAAACATACGTGCCTGCGTCCCCACTGCCGAGTGCGCTTGATACGCTCGTTGCTTCCACACGGCAATCCGCGCCACTGTTTGATGCGATTTCTGGAGAGAGTATGCTGCATACAGGCTATGTAGACTCCTATCCAGTCGCATCTGATGAGTATAATGAACGTCACGACCAGCAGACCGCTGCTGCTACTGAGCATGCTGAAGCGCAGTCGCTCGTTTCATCTGTGCAACCTATATCCCTGCCACAAGTGTATAGTGACGCGCAAAACGACGCTCACACGCTGGTGTCGTATGCCTCTTCATTGAAAGATGTAGGTTCGCAGTTGCGCTCGGCGATGACAGTTATCGAAGAGCAACGCACAGAGTTTCGCGGTTTTCTGGACGGCTCAAAAGACGCGCTTGACCGCATGGAAAACTGGGCCGGACAGGCAATGGGCCTTGATCTCAAAAACAGTTCTGAACAAGTGCGCCGCTACCTGCCGCTCTCGGTTATGTGGGTCTCAAATAGCAAGTTGAAAAAGGTACTTGAGTTGCTCACCCGGATCACGAGCGGAGTCGAGTTGACCGATGAGCAGATGCACGCGGTGCTAGGTCAGCTCACAACCTCACTTGTTGCGTGCGGTGAGGCATTTCAGCAGATACAGGTAAGCACGGAACAAGCCGCCGCGCAGCAACAGGCGAACGGTTGGACGCCGTGGCAGATGCATGATGAGCGACAGGAAGAGAACGGAGTACAGGAGCGTGTGACATTTGAGCGACGTGGTGATCTGGAAGCCATACGTGCCGAAATAGAAGCCAGTGTGCGCGAGGAACTGCGGTATGAACAGGAAAGAGACACGGCGATCACGGCGGCAGTTCGTGCTGAGCTAGAGCAACAGATACGCGACGAGGTTCGTCAGGAGTTCGAGGAGAAGCGGCGTTCGCAAGAGCGTGCATCAGGAGGCACACCAGATGCGATGCGTCAGGAGCAAGAGGCCCGTCTGCGAAGTGAAATAGAAATTCAGGTGCGGCAGGAATTCTTGAGTCAGATCGCAGCCAATGCGGATTTGCCTGTGGATAGCTTGATGCCGCCAGCACACGCGGCTCCAACGACATCCAATTTCGCGGACAGAGCACGTCAGGCAACTGGCGCGAGTAGCCTCGATGAGCACTCTAGTGCGCCAACTAGTCAGAGCGAAAGAGCAGCACTAACGCATACATCGAGTGCATCCTCTGTTGCGTCATCTATACCTACGTTTATACAATCAGTAACGGCTATGCCGGCACCATCTGCCTCCACTGCCGCGACAAAGGATACTGGCCCTGCCAATCAATCATCCAGTGCGCCGGCATTCGGAAGTGATTTTGGCGAGGAAGCCGCCGAAATCTTCCGCTTAGAGGCAGAAGAGCATTTACAAACTATTAGCACCTATGTGGCAGCACTTGAGAAAGACCCAACAAATCGCGAATTTATTCAAGGCATTCGCCGCGCCACGCACACGTTAAAAGGTGCGGCGGCGATGATGGGCTTCCGCGCAATCGCGGAACTCAGCCATGTCTCTGAAGATCTGCTTGATAGCATCATGGAAGGAAAGACGCCTGCTTCATCGGATGCGCTCAGCATTGTGCTGGATACCGCCGAGACGCTGGACGTACTCATCACTGGGAAAGACACTGACAATGTTCCTGACGAGGCAAGAGTGCAAGTGTTACGGGTTCGTTACGCTGCTCTGCTTGGTGAGCATGGCGTGCCTTTAAGCGTTATCAGTGATGAGGAGATCGAGGAAGATGTAGAGGTCAATGACGAGGCTCTGTCAGATACGACGATGGTCGCGGGTGTGATTGCCACACAATCGGGTACAGCCATTCCACAGGCAAGCCGCAACGATTTGAGTGTGCGTGTTGGTCTGCAAAAATTGGATGAGTTGGTTAATCTCTTTGGTGAACTGCTCGTCAATCGCAGTGTGTTGGAAGAACGACTTGAGCGGCTCATTCGTCTTGTTGCGGAAGCTGGCATCAGTAGCAATCGTCTCCGTGACGTGGGGCAAAAGCTTGAGAGTCGTTTTGAGGCCGCGACGCTTCCAAGTGGACGCTCGCTTATCGTTATGCCAGGAGAAGGTACACAATCAACTGCGAATGGAAGAAATGGGAACGGGAAAGGGAGTGAACCATCACACCTCGCGGACTTCGATGCGCTGGAAATGGATCGCTACACAGAGTTTCACCAGGTGGCACGCGGTCTGAGTGAAGGTATCTCGGACATGGCGACTCTTAGCACGGAAATGGATGCAATCATTCGTGAGTGTGAAGGTGTTTTCGCCCGTGAAAATCGTCTTAGCACCACCGTACAAGATCGGTTGATGAAGACGCGCCTCGTTCCCCTTTCAACAATGACACCGCGTCTCTATCGTGCCGCGCGCGCGGTTGCCCTCAAACAGCACAAAGAGTTTGAGTTTTTGCTGGAAGGCGAGGAGACCGAGATTGACCGCACTGTGTTTGAAGAGATTGCAGGCCCATTGCTGCACCTTATTCGTAACGCGGTAAATCACGGTATCGAGACGCCAGAGAAGCGCGTTCAGCAGGGAAAAACACCCAAAGGGCAGATCACGCTTGCCGCATCATACGAAGGCAACCAGGTCGTCATTACTGTTCGTGAGGACGGGCGTGGCATCGAGCCAGAGCAGGTGCGACAGGTGGCGATTGCGCGAGGCCTCATCACGCCAGAGCATGTGTTAGGCGAGAATGAACTGATCGAACTGATCTTCCGCCCAGGCTTCTCAACAGCCGAAGTGCTAAGCGAAGAGAGTGGACGTGGTGTCGGGCTTGATGTTGTGCGCGATAGCGTATCACGTCTGCGCGGCACGATAGAAGTGGAATCCACCCCTGGACAGGGGACTGCGTTCACTATGAAGTTCCCAACCAGCCTTGCCATTCAAAGTGCGATGATGGTACGTGTCAACGACCAGCAGTACGCCATTCCAATTGTTGTGGTCGAGTCGATTGGGCGTCTGGACACATTCAAACGCACCACTGTTGCGGGGCAACCTGCGATCATTGTACGTAACGATCTTTACCCATTGAATGTATTGTCCCAATACCTCGCCCTGCCCGCGAGCCAGGTTGATGATAAATCGCACGTTCTCCTGGTAAACGCCGGTGGTAATCGTGTTGCTCTTATCATTGACGAGGTGAAAGGCAAACTTGACATCGTCATGAAAAACCTCGGCCCACATCTGCGTCACGTACATGGCATCGCGGGTGGCACTGTGCTGGGTAATGGACAGGTTGTGCTTATTCTTGAGTTGACCGAGTTGCTTGCCAATCGTAACCGCGTTGTCGCGAACTTCGGCGGTGCATCTCAAGACACGGGGGCGATGATGTCGCCGCAGGCGCGACAGGTTCCGCAAACGCCACCACTCGCAACACGGTCTCGCATTGGTGGCTCACCAGTACCACAGACAGGTGCCTTGCCCAAGCAGCCCGCCGCCGCGAAGCCGGAGCGCAACAAGCATATTCTTGTTGTTGACGATAGCCCAAGCGTGCGCCGCGTGGTTGGCAACATGCTCAAGCAACACTCGTGGGAAGTGCAAATGGCACGCGACGGCATCGAGGCGTTGGAGATGATTGGACGTGAAACGCCAGCCGCTGTGCTGCTGGATGTGGAGATGCCACGCATGGACGGCTACGAATTGATCGCGACGGTTCGCGCTCAGGAGCAGTACCGCACGTTGCCACTTATCATGCTCACGTCCAGAGCTGCGGCGAAGCATCAGCAACGCGCGATGCAACTTGGCGCGAGCGCGTACATGGTCAAGCCGTATCAGGATGATGAACTGCTTAACACCTTAAACTCACTTGTCTATGGTGCCGCCGTTCGGTAGCAGAAAGTCGTTGAAAGGCAGGAAGCAAGCGTATGGGCGTCGAACGTGCTGTAACACGCTGGTATGTGCAACGGCAGCTACTGCTCCACGAGGTTGCTCTTTTGCAAGCGAAAGCCGCGCCATCAGTATCCACTGATGGCGCGGCCACGCGAGTGTCAGACGCGGCCTTGCAAGAAAAGCTGGCACTGGCACAAGAAAAACTACGTATGCTTGGTGATTGTCCGCGCCCTATGATGGGGTAGGCAATGCACTAATGCGCGAGAGTACATGGTTGCCCATCTCAGTTGTTCCCACAACTGCTTTGCCTGCCTCGCGCACATCCTCCGTCCGATAGCCCTCGTTAATCGCGCTTTCAACCGCCGCCTCGACCTCCTCGGCCTCGCGTACCAGGCTGAGCGAGTGGCGCAACAGCAGCGCAGCCGAAAGAATAGCGGCAAGTGGGTTTGCCTTATCCTGGCCTGCGATATCCGGCGCGGAACCATGAATTGGCTCATACATTCCAAAGATGCCGTGCGCCGTTCTGCGTGTTCCCAGACTCGCGGATGGGAGCATTCCCATTGAGCCTGCCAGCATAGAGGCTTCATCGGTGAGAATATCCCCGAACAGGTTTTCAGTGACAATCACATCGAAGCTTGCGGGTCGGCGAATCAAGTGCATCGCGCACGCATCCACCAGTAGATGTTCCAGCGTTACGTCTGGATAGTCGGCGGACACACGATCCGCGACCCGTCGCCACAGCACCGACGAGCTAAGAATATTCGCCTTGTCAACCGACGTGACCCGCTTGCGTCGTCCTCGTGCGATCTCGAACGCAGCTCGCACAATGCGCTCAATCTCGGCTTCTGTATAAATCAGCGTATCAATCGCCTCTCTACCATGTGCCGTCTCGCGAATCTCACTGGGCTTTCCCGCCAGTGGCTCCAGATGTCCGTAGTACAGGCCACCCATCAACTCGCGCACTACCAGAAAGTCCGTACCTTGCAAAAACTCACGTTTAATGCTGGAGGCGTTCAGGAGCGCGTTAAATGGACGAATTGGGCGCAGGTTAGCGAAAAGCTGTAGTTGTTTCCGCAGGCGAAACAAGGCGCGTTCCGGTTTTACGTTCGCGCTTGCCATATTCTGTGGTAGGCCGCCAACCGCTCCAAACAAAATAGCGTCGCTCTGCTGGCATAGAGCCATCGTTGCGTCAGAAATAGCGTCCCCTTCCGCATTGATCGCCGCGACGCCCACCAGTGCTTTATGAAAGGTGAAGCTATGCCTGTAGCGTTCCCCAATGGCGTGCAAGACGCGCAACGCCTGCTCTGTTACCTCTACGCCGATGCCATCCCCCGGTAAGACCACAATAGTATATGTACCCATAAGTTACTGCCTCTCTGCTTTTAGCGTTATGATATCATATTTGTGTTTTTGTGCCTGTCGAACAAGGGCGCAAAGGCTAATCCGGTGTCAAATTAGGAAATCAGGAGTGTGTTTGAACCAAAACGAAAGCTTCCAACGTGTAGGGGATAAAGCGATTTTAGTGTGTCGAACTTATGGCACGATTGGGCGCATCATGTTATAATATGGACAAGGCGGAACACCAATAACTCCGCCTCGCGCGCAATCTTCACTCCAAATTTACTTATATATACAGGCAAGAGGTGCTGCTAAACCTTTGCATGAGGAGTTTTTATGAGCAGCGAAAATCATAATGATGGGAAAACGTCGGGTGATATCACACGACGAAAATTCATACCACTTGCGATGGCAACAGGCCCCCAGGACTATACCCCTGGCGACCAGGAACTACCGGTGGAATTGACAAGTGTCGCCGAGATGCTGCAATGGGCGCAAAACTGGGCGCGTTCAAAGTCGGTCTGGCCTCTGGGCTATGGTCTGGCCTGTTGCGCCATTGAGATGATCGCCTCCGCGTCCGGACCACAATACGACTTGTCTCGTTTTGGCTCCGAAGTTTTTCGTTCCAGCCCCCGTCAGGCAGACCTGATGATCGTCGCCGGCACGGTCTCCATCAAGATGGGGCCACGCCTTCGCCTCCTCTGGGAGCAGATGCCAGAGCCGAAATGGGTGATGAGCATGGGCCAGTGCGCGAACTCCGGTGGCGAGTTCTATGACAGCTATTATACTGTGCAAGGCGTCGATACGATTGTGCCAGTGGATGTTTACATCCCTGGGTGTCCTCCCCGCCCAGAAGCCGTGATCGAGGGCCTTCTCAAGCTGCGCGAGAAGATTTTGAAGCAGGGCCTCAAGGTGCGTGGCGAGAAGGAAATAGAGGTGTAGCGTATGCGTGGAATTCTTGAGGGCATGGGCTTAACGTTTAGCCACATGTTCCGTCCCAAAACCACACGGCTCTATCCATATGAGAAGCCTAAGTTGCCGGCGCGTAGCCGAGGGCTAATTCAGCTCATCGCGGAAGAGGGCCTACACACGGAGTTCAACCTCAAGTGTGAGGCGTGCCTGCTCTGCGAAAAAGCCTGTCCCCCGCGTGCTATCACCATTGAGTATGAGCCGATGCATGAATGGAAAGAGCGGCCCTGGTTCAAGTCGTACATTCGTGAAGGTGCTGAGAAATTTACTTCGCGTAAATTACCTGCCGCGACGGGTGCTTCTAAAGCCGGCTTCTACAAGACGCGCATCTCTGAGTATGCCACGCACTATCAGGGCAAGCATGTTGCCCCCTGTGCCGCGACGCCAACAAAAGACCATCTTGAGCCAGAGATCGACCTGACAAAGCTCGATGCACTGCTGGAGAACTGGTCGCAAGAGGCAGGAGAGCTTTCCGCGTTGCTCGATACCGTGATGGACATGTACGGCTACTTTCCCATTCAGGCCGCGAAACGCATCGTACAGGCGCGTGGCGTTGACTTGAGCGATGTGTTTGGTATCGCAACCATGAGTCCGAAATTCAAGCCCGCGCCAACCATCAAAGGTGTAAGGCGCGATGACCAGCCAACACGCGGACTCGCTCCCGATAAGCGTGGCCCCTGGGGAAATATAAATCATGTGAGGCAGCCCAATGCCTAATGTAGAAAACTCTTACCGCGTCCTGCGTCGTGCGGAAGACCCAGATGTACGTGTGCTTGGTGCATACCGTAGCACAGGTGGTTACACCGCGCTCGAAACAGCACTACGGCAACAGTCACCCGCGCAGCTTATCCGTCAGGTCACGGACGCCAAGTTGCGTGGACGTGGTGGCGCGGGTCGCCTTGCCGGTGAAAAATGGCGTCTTGTCCGTGAGGCAAAAGATGACCAGAAGTATGTTATCTGCAACGCGTATGACGCTGACCCGCGCTCTTATGCCGTTCGTACTGTGCTCGCGCAGAATCCGCATCAGGTTATCGAAGGCATTCTGCTTGCTGCATACGCTGCTGGCGCATCCGAAGCGTATCTATTTACTCGCAGTTTTTTCTACGAGGGAGTAGCAGCGATTCAACAGGCACTAAAAGAGGCACTGGACGCCAATCTGGTTGGACGCGATATCCTCGGCACCGATTTTAGTTGCACCATCAATGTGCTTGGCGTCGATGTTGGTTTTATGGGCGGTGAAGAAACCGTGCAGATCGCCCTCATCAAGGGACGGCGCGGTATGCCGGAGCAACGCCCTTCATACCCGACGCAGCATGGCCTTTGGGATAAGCCAACGGTCATCAACTCTGTTGAGACACTTGCCAACGTACCCCTGATTGTGCGAGAAGGCGCGGCAGCATTCGCAGCAGTCGGCACCGCGACGACAGGTGGCACAAAACTTGTGACCGTGTATGATATTGCGACACCCGATACACTTGCGACGCCAAAAGTCGTCGAAGTGCCGTTTGGTACAACCATTCGCGCTATTCTGGATTTCGCGGGTGTGAGCCGTGCCGAAAGCGAGCTACGCGCCGTCGTTGTCGGTGGCGCGGAAGGCGGAGCGTTGCCCGTCTCACTGCTTGACACACCGTTCGACTTCGATCCTATCGAAGAGGCGGGGGCGATTATTGGGTCGAGTATTATAGAACTGCTTCCCGTAACCACCTGTATGGTTAATTGGGCGATGGAGCGCAGCAGGTATCTTAGCAAAGAAAGCTGCGGTAAGTGTGTTCCCTGTCGGCTCGGTGTGAAGCGTATCGCGGGTATCCTCGAAGGTATTGTCAGCGACATGGGCATAAATGGCGACCTTGCAGTCCTTGACGAGTTTGCCGAATACGTGCCGAATGGCTCTTTGTGTGGCTTTGGCGTGCAGGCACCTAATCCGCTTAAAACAGCCAAACGCTACTGGCCCGATCATTTTCAGCAGCACATCGAAGCACTACAGTGTCCCACCGGCACCTGCATCCCTGTGCGCTCGCATCGCTTTGTAACCAAGCATGTATTAACGTAGGCATGTAGGGACGCAACAAGCGTTGTCGTTCTTTCTGTATCTCAAATCGTCGTATACTGAGTACACGGTATCGCATACGGTGTACTCCTACCAATGAGGTATATGCTCTATGGCAATATCAATCCGAGATAATTTCTCGCCAACCACGCCGGAGTCGCAGCCCCCGATGGTGCGTAACGATGTTGGGCATCCCAGCTTTACGGTCACTATCGATGGTAAGGTTATGCCCGCCTATCAAGGGCAGAGCATCCTGAGCGTGGCGATTGACAACGGGATAAGCGATATCCCCAATCTTTGTAATGATGAAAAACTGGAGCCAACGTCCGCCTGTCGTATGTGCCTTGTACATATCGAAGGCGAGGCGCGACCCCTGCCTTCTTGTAATACCGCCGCGCTCCCTGGTATGGTCGTTACGTCGAATTCGGACGAACTCTTCCACATTCGCCGCACCAATCTGGAAATGATGCTTTCCGACCACAACGCGTATTGTCAGCCACCATGTCAGGTTGATTGCCCAACGCACATCGACATTCCGGGGTATCTGGAATTGATCGCCAAAGGCGAGATGAAAGAGGCCGCACGTCTGGTCAAAGAAGTGTTGCCCTTCCCATACATCCTCGGCCTGACCTGCCCTGCTCCCTGCCAAAAGGCGTGCCGCCGCGCCCTGGTTGACGAGGAGATCGCTATCTGTCGTATGCACGGTCATGCTGCCGAAACATGTCTGCTTGACCCGCCCGCGCCATATCTCAAAGACCCCGACACTGGTAAGAAGGTTGCTATTATTGGTGCCGGCCCTTCCGGTATGACTGCCGCCTATTATCTAGCACTGCACGGTCACTACTGCAAAGTCTTCGATATGCAACCCCAGGCCGGTGGACAGTTGCGCTACGGCATTCCTGAGTATCGTCTGCAAAAGGACATGATGGATCGCGAACTCGATCATGTCTGGCAGTTGGGCGTAGACTTTCAAGCAAACGTCAAGATGGGCCGCGATTTCACAATTGATGACTTGTTTGCACAGGGCTTCAATGCCGTGTACCTCGGCATTGGTGCCTGGACGAGTAACGACTTGAAGGTCGAGGGCGAAGATGCGGATGGCGTCGTCAACGCTATCTCGTATCTTGCCGAAAAGGTCGAGGGCAAGCCTGTTCCCGTCAATCAAGGGAAAGAGGTTATTGTTCTGGGTGGCGGCTTTACCGCCTTTGACTGTACCCGTACCTCTCTCCGTTTGGGCGCGAAGGTTCACACGATGTACCGTCGTGGGCGTCAGGAAATTGGTGCGACGATGGAAGAGACAGAGGACGGTGAGGCCGAAGGAACTGACCTTCAGTTCTATGTCAGCCAGACAAAAATCCTGACCGAGAACGATAAGGTGACAGGCGTTGAGTTCCAGAAGAACAGGTTGGGCGAGCCGGACGCAAGCGGGCGTCGCCGCCCTGTGCCAATTCCTGGCTCCGAATTTATGGTTCGCTGTGACGTCGTTATTCCAGCAATTGGGCAGGCCGTCGATAAGCAGGTTATGACCGCCATTGCCCCAAGCGGCGTCAAAGCCACGAAGTGGGGAACGGTTCAAACTGACCCACATAATCTAATGACTGATCGCGCCGGCGTCTTTGCCGGTGGCGACTGCCAGATGGGCGCGAAGACGATTATTGAGGGTGTCGCGCAAGGCAAACTTGGTGCGCGTTCCATTCACGCCTTCCTGACAGGTGAGGATATGAAGGAGGTTGGACGCCGCTTGGAGCTAGAGGAGCGCAGGCCCGACCTCTTCGACATTGTGCCATACAAGCCCGTCGAGCCAAAAGTGAAGATGCCTATGCTGCCCTATGAGGATCGTAGTCGCAACTTCAAGCTTATCGAGATGGGGTATCTGAAGGAGCAAGCGGAACGCGAAGCCGCGCGTTGTCTGCAATGTGCGTGTCCTGCCGCGGGTCAATGTGACTTGCAAAAGTACAGCATTGAGCATGGTCTCGCGGACAACCGTTTCCATGATGGTGAGCCAACCGATTATCATGATTATGACCTGGACCTATCGCATAGCTACATCTTGCGCGATCCGAACAAGTGCATCAATTGCACGCAGTGTGTACGCGTCTGTCATGATGTGATTGGGCCTGACTGCTATGGCATGTTTGGTAAGGGCTTCGATACGATTGTCGAGACACCTTTCAACGTCAGCTTGCACGATACCGATTGTGTTTCGTGTGGTGCGTGTGTGCAGGTCTGCCCAACGGGTTCGTTGATGATGGCGGAACGCACACTTTCACGCTATGCCTTCGCGCTTGATCGCTGCATCTTCTGTGGCGACTGTGTAGAGGTTTGCCCGCACGGTGCGCTGGGAGAGACGCCCAACTTCGAGCTATCCTTCTTCAACCGCTATGGAGACGACATCACGCTTGAGAAGAACGATCTGGCGAACGCTCCAAACTACCTGGTACGCCAACGCCTGCCACGCAGCAAGAAGAGTTTGCCAATGATGAACCCCCTGGTTCGTCCTCTGCCACCACGTGGCATCCGCGAGTAACTAAAAAGTAGCACAAGAGAACGCCAACAGATATGTCTATTGGCGTTCTCTTGTGCTACTTTTCCTATCCTAATATCCCGTTGGCGAATAGGGTGGAATGCCGGCTTGCACATTCGGTTGCTGCTGGCGTATCTGATCGTCGATTGAAATCAGCACTTCATGTAATGCGTTGTTTTGCGAGACCGCACCAATAGCGGCGGTAACAAGCAGTGGGTGAATCACCAGACCAACCGCGCCGACTGCCATCTGGTCTGTCCAATCCTGCGCCCCAACCTGTACCAACGTACCTCCATTTGTGCGTTGGAGTGAAACGCCAAGCACTTTGTTGAAGCCAGTGATCGCCCGCAATGTGTCCTCTTTCTTGAGCTGAACTGTTACCTGGTCAGGATTGCCAAACTGCTGTGCCTGATAGCCTTTGGCTTGATATTCAAACACCAGTGCCTGCCCGATGCTCTGTAACTCTAGTGTCTGTGTTGGATAAAAACGTGTTTCCATAGCCTGCTCCCTTTTGTCTGCATAATGATTATACGTTCCTCTTTATATACGTAAGGGAAAAAATGAAGTTACACCGCTCATCCTTTGACGCAGGTAACGCGTGATACAATGAGAACAATCTCAAGGGCAAGGAGTTTGTACAAGCAATGCAGCGTGTTTTACGGTTTCCCAAAGGGTTTTTGTGGGGTACGGCGTCCTCGGCGTATCAGTGTGAAGGTGGAAACACAAATAATCAGTGGTATCGCTGGGAGCAACAGGGGCATATTCTGAGCGGAGAGCAATGTGGTGATGCCTCGAACTGGTGGCGAGAGGCGGAGCGCGACTTTGAGCTGGCGGAGCAAATGGAGAACAACGCCCTGCGCCTGAGCCTGGAATGGAGCCGTATTGAGCCAGAGGAGGGCCACTGGGAGAGTGCCGCACTAGACCGCTATCGGGCGATGCTGCTCGACCTTCGCAAACGCAATATGACACCTGTCATCACTCTACATCACTTCACAGAGCCGCTCTGGTTCGCTGAGCGCGGCGGGTTTGCCAACGAGGCGAATATCCCATTCTTTGTGCGCTATGTTACCTATGTAGTGACCGCCCTGCACGACCTGTGCGACTTCTGGTTGACCTTCAACGAGCCAAATGCCTATGTGACGCAGGGCTACGAATTGGGCGTGTTTCCTCCGGGCGAGCGCAATATCGCGCACACGTTGCAGGTCATTCACACACTTTTGCAAGCACATGTTACCACGTTCTACGCCATTCGCCGTATCCAACCACAGGCGCAGATCGGGTACTGTTTACATTACCGTCTGTTCGACCCCGTGAACCCCCTGTCCCCATTAGACCGCAGTATCGCGAACGTGCAGGAGACGCTATTCAACTGGGCCATGCTACAGGCGGCCGAAAGCGGACGTTTCGCGTTTCCCCTTAGCCCACTGCTCACACCAATCGCGAAAGCTGCTGGCACAAGAGACTTTCACGGCGTGAACTACTACACACGTAACATGGTGCGCTTCGACCCTACTCTTCCCTTAGAAGCCTTTGGTAGACGCTCAATACACCCTGGTACACTCCGCAATGACCCCGGCTTAGATGAGGACTTTGGCGAAATCTACCCGCAGGGATTGTACCGTGTGCTGAAGGCGGTACATCAACGTACACGAGGGAATAAGCCGCTCTACGTCACGGAAAACGGCTTTAGCGATATGCATGATAATCGCCGTCCACGTGCAATTCTGGAACATCTTGCCATGATACATCGTGCTATCAGAAGTGGCATTCCTGTTGCTGGCTATCTTCACTGGTCACTGGTGGATAACTTCGAGTGGAATAACGGCTGGCAAGTACGTTTTGGCTTAATCGAGATTAACCCGCAGACACAGCAACGCTTCCCGCGCCGTAGTGCCAGCATGTTTGGCGAGATATGCCGCGCCAACGCCATTACCGAAGATATTGTTGAGCGATATGCGCCCGAAGCGTTCGAGTCAATTTTTGGCAAAATGCAAACGGTGCCGCTCACGATCTAAGGTGCGCTATTCGCGCGGGGTCGTGTCAAATGTGTTTATCTAGCTAGAAAGAAATTCGAGGAAAAGATGGAGTTCATCACGTCCTATGGCCTGACGTATGGTCTTGCGCTCTCATCGGGCGTCAACGCGTATTTTCCGTTGCTCGCTTTTGCGCTTGCCGCGCGTTGGCTACATCTCTATAAGGTCAACCCGAACTTCTCTTTTATTACGCAGACATGGTTTATGGTGATATTGCTCATCCTCGCATTGCTAGATGTCTTCGCGGACAAAATTCCTCTGATCGATCACACATGGGACGCTGTTCACACCGCGATACGTCCGCTCGCGGGTGCGCTCGTCGCCGCCGCGAGCGATAACCGTTTTCACGCGCCTGCTACTACAACCTACGTGGGAACGCACATTATGACGATGGGCCTGAACGTGTCGCTGACACTGGTCGTTGTTATGATTCTTGGAGCCGTGCTGGCGTTTATGATGCACGCCACAAAAGCTACTGTACGCGTTACCTCTACCGCGACCACGGCGGGTCTCCTGAACATTGTGCTGAGCTTCGTCGAAGATATCGGCGTGGTAATCGCAACGTTGCTCTCACTTTTCGCGCCGCTGGTGATGTTTTTCGTGGTGATTATTTTTGTGCTGATCTTTCTACTGCTCGCCCGACGTATCGTCCGCCTGTTCACCCGTGGGCGCAGGCAAAGTATTCTTGAGATATAGCGCGGGTGTGAGAGCGGTATGATGGGGACATAGGGGAGCATGACGCGGGCCAACCTCATGATTCTCTCTTGTCACACGAACGCGCAACGTGCTACACTCTATTGAGATGTAGCGCGTTTTCGTACTACGTCAACTTTGTAATGCAGATGGGGCCAAATCTATGAATACATCAACATCAATTTCTGAAATGCAAAAATTTCACTTTGGCAGCAAAATTCTTTCTTCCGATGGTGAAGAGGGTATCTTAACTCAGGTAGGATTTGATGCTGCAACACGCACCCTGACACATATCGCAGTGAAGCAAGGCCGCTTCTTTGGAAAAAACGTCTACCTTCCTTATAATACTGTCACCAATGCTACAGGCGAAGGTGTTTCTCTTCGCATTGTCGGTGCTGATGTATTGAGTGCAACCAAAAGTGCGCCCGCAAATATGGTCTTTTTAGATGCTAAGAGTGTTGTCGAGGCAAATGGGCCAGGCGCCAATGCGAAAGGAACACTCGCTATTGTCGCAGTTCACCCTACTACAGGCGCGTTAGCATATATTGTGGCGCACAATTTCCACGCCGGTCAGGATACTCACCTCTCGCAGGAATATGTCACTGGCATCGGGGCAGAGCGCGTTACTGTCGCGCTCTCTGAAGCAACATTACAAACACTGCCACAGTATCGATCTGATAGCGACCTGCTACAAGAAGTCCAGGGCGTTCTGTTCGACTTCACACCGCTGCATGTTGATCTTAAAGGCATGGAGATACGCGTGCTCGATAGCGTTCTGTATCTTGAGGGGAATATCTCCAGTTCGCTCCGTAGCGATATCGTGGTCGATCAAGTTCTCGCGGTCAAGGGGTTGCTTGACATCAAGAACACCTTGCTGGGTGATGACATGCTGGCGGCGGACCTCGCATCTGCCCTCGGACGCGATGAGCGCACGCAGAACCTGCCTATTGGTGTCTATCCGAAACTTGGTGTTGTGCGGCTTGGTGGAGCTGTCCACACGCAGCAGCAGAAGGTGGCGGCGGAAGAGATTACTCGCGCGTTCCCCGGTGTGCGTGGCTTCACCGATACACTGGTTGTCAACGAAAATACGGACATGATTCATGTGATGTCGCCTGCCGAGGGAGGCGAGGCTGATGATCTCATCCCCGGAAAATACATACGCCACACAAAATAAGAGTGACATGGCGGGCCTTGCGTCCGCTATGCCCTGCTTGTTCTCACTCTATGGCCGCTCTACGCTGTAATACTATGCTTTGCCCATTCCATGCGCTCTTCGTATTGACAATCTATTATGAGCAAGGTACTATTAGTGTTCTATAGGCTAATAAGAGTTATCTAGCGTCAAAAAAAGTACATCTGAGAAAAATAATGAAACAGATTGAAGAGCTTTCCAAGACAGCACACGAGATACTCGTTCCTCTTCACGAAGGTGCTCTCGACGGAGGTATTGTCCAGGTCTTGCGTCTGATGAGGCGCGAGGTCGTCGCTCAATGCCTGAAAAGGCTCTGGCGCGAGCTAAATCTTGAAGGCGAGCCACTTATCTTTGAAGCTCCAATGCGTGGACGTATGCCGATGCAACATCACCCACTCTTTCTAGATCGTATTGTTGCTCTTGCAGGTCGTCGTAAGCGTGAGCCGTCTGGAGCATTGCAAGCGTGGTCGTTGCTCGAAGCCCCACTCTATGCATATGGTATCGCCGCTACAGGCCAGGTAGACACACTCCTCAAAGCGAGCCTCCTGCGGTCAGCAGATATAGAAGATCACGGCACCATTCCAGGCACGCCTCACAACTGGCTACGCTACAACTTCACGAGTGGCTGGACGGGACTTTCCGTCCACTTTTATGATGCTGATGAAAGCGAACATGTAGCGATGACTGCTATTCCTGTGGGTCGTCAGGATGAATGGTTAGCATTTCTCGTATTGCTGGAAGCGCAGCGCAACAACTTTGCGCGAAAAGAGCGGCGTGGGCGCATCGAAATTATTGGTTCCGATGATGAAGAGGAGCTTATAAGCGCGATCAAAAAAACTTCATTCGAGAATGTTGTGCTGTCAGCAGAAACGCTTGCTCAAGTCGCGTCGCAGAGAAGCATTTTTCGGCCAGAAATGTTGCGTCGTTACGCGACCCTGCACGTGCCACGCCTCCGCAAAGTGTTGCTGGTGGGGCCACCGGGAACGGGAAAAACAACACTGCTCAAAGCTGAGGGGTCATACCACGCAAAAAAAGGTGGACTGGTCTTCTACGTGTGTGCGCCGCCAAAACACCGTGACGTAACATCATGGCAACAACTCGCCTTTGCTCTGCGTGGCGCGGTAGAAAGTCGCCTTCCGACGCTGATTCTCGTAGAAGACTTTGATATGTTTGTCTCCGACCCCCAGGAACTACAGCTTGTCCTGAACACGTTGGATGGAGTGGCGACTCCTGACAATCCGGCGGGGACGCTCTTGCTTGCGACGAGTAACGACCCCGATAAGATCGACCCGCGCATTCGTGATCGTCCGGGGCGTATCGATGTGTTGATCGAAATCGGGCTGGTCGAAGAGACTGACCTCGCGATCCGTTTTCTGCAACATTTTCTGGGAACGGCTTACCGCGAAGAGGAACATGCAGCCGTCGCGCCGCTCCTCCTCAAGCAGCCGGGTAGCCATTTCCGCGAGGTCTGTATCGCGGGCGCGATGCACTCTTTAGAGTTGGGGCGTAACGAAGTGTTGCGTGAAGACCTGCTGTGGGCGAACGAGATTATTCTACATGGACGTGCGCTCGCGTCACAACCCGAACGCTTTGTCGTTCCATCCGCGCGAAAGCGTGGCAATTTCTTTGGCAAAAATTGAGATTGCATGGGCTGGTACAATACTGTGGCTACCAGCCCTTTGTTCCTCTTTTAGCCCAATGCTTGGTCTAAATCGTGGAGAATATCGTCAATATGCTCGACGCCGACGGACAGACGAACACAGCCTTCTGTAATGCCTATCTGTTGACGCTCGGCCTGCGTAAGCGTGCGGTGAGAGGACATGGCGGGATAGCTCACCAGCGAAAACACGTCGCCCAGCGTGGTCGCGGGCAGGCACAGGCGCAGCTTATCAATGAAACGAAAGGTCGCCTCACGCGTCTGCTCTTTGATGTCAAACGAGAGCAGTCCGCCGTATTGTTCATGGTCAAGCAGACGCGTCGCAAGCGCGTGTTGTGGGTGGTCTGCCAGCCCAGGATAATAGACGCGCTCAATCGCTTTATGCTCCTGTAAGAAGTGGGCAACCTGCATCGCGTTGTCGCAATGCCGCTCCATGCGTAACGAGAGTGTGCGTAGGCCGCGCAACATCAGGTGCGACTCGAAGGGGCTAAGCATTGCGCCGAGCAGCATAGAATAGGTACGCAGTTGATCGAGGAGCGTGTTTTTCGCGCTGATTGCGATACCGCCAGTGCTATCTCCATGTCCGCTCATGTACTTTGTCGCGCTGTGTACAACCAGGTCAAAGCCATGTTCAATCGGTCTGACAAGATAGGGCGTGGTAAACGTGCTATCGACAATCGTCACCGCTCCGATTGCGTGGGCCGCCGCGCTAATGCTGTCCAGATCGACCAGCTTCACCAACGGATTAGAGATCGTTTCTACAAAGACAACATCGGGTTGTTCCGCGTTAATAATCGCGGCGGCATCGCCCCCACAGAGATCGCCTAGCACAACCGTAACGCCCATTGGCTCGAATACTTTGCGGAGCAGGCCCGTTGTTGGGCCATAAATATCTTGCGAGGCCAAGACTTTTGTACCGGGAAGAGATAGCCCGCCCGCGAGGAACGCGGCATGAATCGCCGCCATACCGGAACCGAACGCGACTGCGCCAACGCCACCTTCCGCATGTGCAACGGTATCCTCAAAGGCTCCCGCGTTCGGGTTCGCCTGACGTGCGTACACAAAGGCCGGCTCGCCTGTGGGCGTGGAGCCACTGAATGCAGCTTCCAACGCCGCCGCGCTCTCGTGAATGTATGTTGTGCTGGCATAGATGGGGCAAACGGTGGGTGTGCCGGTGGCATCGGTAAGGCGGGTATCTCTTCCACCATGAACAAGTGACGTTTCTCTTTTCCATGATGATGATGAGTCGTGCTGGGTCATTGTAATCCTCTTCTTGCTAATAATGGCTAAGAATATCACGATGAAGAGACGCAAACTTTGCTCTCTTCATCTGAACTTCTTTCGGGAGACCCCTGCATTGGATGCATGGGGAGGAACGAATTCGGGATGCTCTGTACGGGAAAAATATACGCTACAGGCTAGGGTGTACAAATACTGTTGAGGTAGCGGAGCGATGCCAGTACCTGTGCGATAGCAGGAAAATCGCTCTCGCGTTCCGTTATACATTGTTCGTACAGCGCGTTGTAGCGGTTTGCTAGTAGGATACTAGGACTGAGTGTTTTTTGTACAGCATTCCACTGCGTATAGTACGAAATAACCCCGCCTGTGGGGTCAGCCAGCAAGGGAAAGGGAAGTTTGAGGGTGGCTTGTGCTTCCAGATTGCCAACTACCGTATTCGCGGTTATGACAAGAATAGCACAATTTTCTTCTCGAAAATCCTGAAAATGCTCTGCGAATGTACGAAGTAAGGCCGTACTTGCTGTCGCGCTCTGCACAAAAAGCAAGACCAGGTTTTCACGCTGTTTATAGTCCCAGAGACTATAAGGCATACCGTCGGCTGCGGGCAAACGGAACGCTGGTAGCAGTTGGTCTTTTTCAAGCGGTGGCTGTGACATAATTGGTGTTCCCCTGTGTCATAAGAAAAAAGTTTCCTATGTGTATAGTACGTCATATTTGTCTCTCTTCGCACAAGAATTTCATATAGTTCAAAGAAAATTTCGTAAGCACTTGTAAAATGCTGAGACAATCTTTATACTAAGCAGGCTAATTGATAAAAAATACCTGTACAGAGAGGGATGAGCGGATGCAGGCACGTACACAACGGGGGCGTATCGAGCATGTGGAGAGCGTGCTGGTCGTGGGAAGTGGCAAAGGTGGCGTGGGCAAATCGACGGTAAGCGTGAACCTTGCCGTCGCGCTAGCGAAGCAAGGTGCAAGAGTTGGGCTGCTGGACGGTGACGCATATGGGCCGAGCATTCCCATTATGCTGGGGGTACGAAAACGTGGTGCGAGCAAGGGCATGGAAGCAACTCTGCCTCTTGCCGAGCGGCAAGACATGCCGCAGGGGCAGAAGATACAGCCACTTGTGCGTTATGGCGTCAAAATCATGTCGGTTGGCTTTTTTATTGGAGAGGAGCAAGCCGTAGCCCCTCTTGCTGACGCGCTGGGCCTTCTCATTCGCCAACTGCTCTACTCGGTTGACTGGGGCCATCTGGACTACCTCATCATTGATCTGCCGCCGGGAACGAGCGAGCCACAAGCAACTCTCTGTCGCGAAATGCACCTTGATGGTGCCATTCTTGTTACGACGCCGCAAGACATCGCGCGTATCGATACCGCGAAGGCACTGGCGATGTTTCGCAGTAGGAATGTTCCCGTGCTTGGCGTTGTGCAAAACATGGACGGCTTTCTCTGCCCCCATTGTGGCGAGCGTTCCGCGATTTTCCCACGCAGCCAGGAGACACGCAGCTTGCTTGATGAACTTCCCCTGCTTGGTAGCGTCCCACTCGACCCCGCAGCCGTTATCAATAGCGACAAAGGCCACCCCATCGTTATCAGCATGGCGGACTCACCCGTCGCCCACGCCTTCACTCAACTGGCGGCTACCGTCGTCACAATGCTGAAAGCACTGCGTCAGCCACCGCAATCGTTGGGGCAGGAGGGGTAGATTATCGCATCAAATGAATCGTAAATGTTAATACCAGTTATATTGTTCAGTGTAACACAGAAGCTACAAAGCTCCGATGGAAACACATTTTCTTGCTTGTAACCTCGTGACTTTTTACCTGCATGTATACTCGTCATTCCCGCTTTTCAGATGGGTTTTCCCAATTTTGTAGATACTAGAAGAGCTTTTTAGTCATAGAAATTGGGTCAAAGTGTCAGGAGAATAGCTGCATATTTTTTGCAGTCTACATGAGTGTTAAATCAATGTCGTCAAGGGAAATTTCTTGTTTCTGGTGTTCTTTTAGGAAGCTGTTAATGGCTTGTAGTATCTCTTGAGCTGTGCTGTACTTTACAGGTTGACCAGTTTCGGCTCTTCTATATGTTCCAATAGTTAAACTTGTTCTGCGAGCTACCGCTTCTTGTGATATACCCAACTCATCACGAATGCGACGTAAGGTTGTTTCATTGTCTTCCATGCGTACTCTCGTCCTCTAGTGATTATTTTGTTTGCATTAGTCTAACATACGTACTCTACTAGAGTCAATTTCCTTCTGCCATAAGCCAATAAAAATATTCATTATAGTATTTGCATCATGTATTTCGCAAAGTAGCTTTCCTGTTGACAGTTTTGCATTGAGTATGTTACAATATAGTCACTGGGGCATACACAGTCAGACATGGTATATCATAACCTGAATAGTATTCAAGTTCTAGAGAAAGTTATGGCTAATAGAAAGGAGAAAATCAAGAAGCTAGCTCTGTGGACTAGACAGAGCT
>JBBQVS010000009.1:0-83330 GCA_038211295.1 Ktedonobacterales bacterium
GTGGGACAGAGGTAGATCGAGACCACAATGCCGCTCTCAACATCCTGAACAAAGGACTGCAAACACTTTCGGGTGGGACGCACCCAACATTCGTCGCGAGTGTAGAAGCCCCTGCGTTTACGCATGGGGTACGTCACTGACTCCCCACGTTTCTTTCGTAAGGCGCACAAGGACTTGAAGCGTAAGCAACGCAAACTCTCACGATGCAAGAGAGGAAGTCATAGACGCAATAAAGCGCGGATACAGGTTGCGAAAGCGCATAGGAAGGTGAAGAACCAACGGCGTGATTTCCACTTTAAAGAGGCGAAGAAGCTGATAGAACAGCATCAGGTGATTGTCTTTGAAGAATTGGAATTGACCAACCTCACCAAACACGCAAAGCCAAAGCAGGATGAGGCGACAGGTGAGTACTTGCCAAACGGGGCGAGTGCCAAGTCAGGCTTAACCAAAAGCATCCTTGATGCTGGTTTGGGCCAATTCGTGCAGATCGTGACGTACAAAGCTGCAAATGCTGGTCGTCAGGTCTCTATGATTGACCCCAAATACACCAGTCAAGTGTGTAGTGCATGTGGCGTCAAAGGACCGAAAAAGGACTTATCCATGAGGGTATACACCTGTACCTCATGCGGAAGAGTCCTTGATCGTGATACTAACGCCGCTAGAAACATTCATTTGGCATGGAAGATGCCTACATATTGGAACGCCGTGCGTGGAGTGGCGCGTCAGTGTGTCGAAGCCCCTAGCTTCTAGCTATGGGGTACTTCACCTATATGATGCTAAAATAGAGCATAGACACGATTGGAAGGGTTATGGAACAATTTTTCAGTGCTATCGGGGGAATTCTGCTGCTCGATCTGGTATTGAGTGGGGATAATGCGCTCATTATCGGTGCTGTCGCGGCGGAATTACCCAAACGACAACGCTTCTCTATAATTCTTATTGGCGGACTTGGCGCGGTTATTCTGCGTATTTTGCTTACCTATGGTGCTGCGTTACTGCTCAATATTCCCTGGCTACAGACGGCGGGAGCCATCGCCCTGCTGATTATCGCGGTTCGTCTGGTGATGGAACGCTACCAGAACGACGAAGCTAAATCCCCTCACTCTGTGCCAGAGAAACAACAGGATGTGCAACGCAACTTCCTCGGACAGGTTTTCGCTGTACTCATTGCTGATCTCACGATGAGCCTGGACAACGTACTCGCGATTGGCGCGATTGCTCACGGCAATCTTCTGTTGCTCTCTGTAGGTCTCCTCCTTGCCCTGGTCTTCCTCTTGATTGGAAGTTCGCTTGTCGCGGCTATCATAGGCCGCCTGAAATGGCTTATTGATGTGGCGGCCCTCGTTCTCGCGTGGACAAGCGCGTCAATGATTTTAACCGACCTGGAGCGCGTCGGTGTTCCTGCTCATTTCCCTATCGTTAAAATCGCTTTGCCTGTTATCGCGCTCGCACTCATAGCCTGCGTCTCCCTATTCTATATTGTGCGAATGCGGCGGGTGGCGTGATTAAGAAAAATAATAGAGAGAAATGACGCATGGCAAGGCTAGCTCTGCTATGCGTCATTTCTCTCTTCTTGCTACTCACACATGCCCAATTTTGTACATTGCTTTTGGTATCTCTGGTAGCAGGTCGGAGGCCAGCATTCCGGCGTGTCCCATCTCTTTGCTGACAAGGCCGGCGGCGACGGTGTGCAGGTAGACCGCCGCGCCTGCCGCGTCGAAGGGGAGCATTCCCTGTGCAAGAAAGCCTGCGGTCATGCCGGCTAACACGTCGCCTGTACCGGCGGCTGCGAGGGCGGGATTGGCGAGCAGGTTGATGCGTGTGCGACCATCGGGGGCGGCAATAATTGTGCAGGCACCCTTGAGTACAAGCGTGATTTGCCACTCTCGCGCTTTGCTACGCGTCAATTCGAGACGGTCAATATTCCCGCCCGATACCTGTGTGCCGCCACAGAGACGCCCCATTTCGCCGGGGTGGGGCGTAATTACACTTCCCGGCGGCAGGAGCGTCCACCAACGTTCAAGTTGTGAGAGATTGTTCAGGCCGTCGGCATCTACCACGAGGTGGGGGCGTTCCGCGTCAGGGAGTGCGCGGAGGTATTCCAGCACCTCCAGTATGACCTCGCGTGTGTTGGGCGATTGGCCCAAGCCTGGCCCGATTAAGAGCGAACGGTAGCCATCGAGCTTATCGGTCAATGCTTTTGAGCGGGTAAAGCTCTCGGCCTCCTCTGGCGGAAGGAGCACGAAGGTCGCTTCGTGAAACGAACTTGCATAAATCGGGAGCATCTTTTCGGTTACTGCGAGCGTGATTAAGCCTGCCCCGACGCGACCCGACGCGGTGCCTGCGAGATACGCGGAACCGGGATATGGAAAGGAGCCACAGAGCAGCATCACTTTGCCAAACGTTCCCTTGTTGCTCTGTAAAGGGCGTGGGGGTAGGAGGTCACGTATTAGATCGTCGTTGAGCATCTCAGTGGCAAGTGTTTGCTCAAGTTCTGGTGGTAGGCCAATACTGGCGACGTACAGTTTGCCAACATGGTCGCGACCCGGAAAGAAGAAAAAGCCCTGCTTGGGACAGGCAAACGTGATGGTAGTATCAGCATGAACCGCTTCGGGGTCAACCTCGCCCGTATCCGCGTTTACTCCTGTGGGCAGGTCGATGGCGATAAGACGCAGTCCCGCACGTTTCTCGCGTTCCTGTCGCACCTGTGCAAGTAGGGAGCGCATATCATCCGTTAACGGACGCGAATTGCCCGTACCGAGCAAGGCATCAACCACATAATCAGCACTTTTCAGAGTAGATGCTAGCTCCGTCGCGGTCTTTGCAGACTCGATCTCCACGCCGTGTACCGTCAGTTTCCGCTCTTTCCAGACATACAGGCTAATAAACGCTCCGGCCTCTTCAAGTAGTTTTGCCATAACCAGACCATCGCCACCGTTGTTGCCTGGCCCAATCAGAAAAAGCACCTCTAGCTCATTCAAAGTATGATGCGGCAGCAGGTGCGCCTCAAACAGGTCTGCCGCGCTTTTTCCAGCGTGCTGCATCAATGTATGTCCGCTCAAACCATAGTGTGTCTTGGCTTGTGCCTCAAGCTCGCGCATCTGTGTGACGGTAACAATATGCATTGTATCTCTCCTCGTGTTTACCTGTATCACGTATGATAAGGAACTCGCGGATATGGCTGTTACTATCTCTATATCATATTTGTGTAACATGGGGAGGAAGTGAGACGTGATAGAACAGAGAATATATTGTTGTATAGCACAAGCAAACTATGGAGAAAACCAGATGGACAAGAATCCTCAGAAGTATTCCCAGGGCGGGCAGGACGATAGTAATCGCCAGCAAACACAGGGCGGAAAGCAGCAAGGGCAAGGGGAAGAGTCGGCACAGAAAGACACAAAGGTACAAGGTGACGCAAAAATGCAACCGCCACTAGTGTCCGCGCAAGGTGGACAGGACGATAGTAACCGCGAACAACAGCAGGGTGGGAAGCAGCAAGGTGCCTAGCTCTACAATACTATAGCCCATTATGGCTATAAAATTGGCGTATTCGCATTGCCTCATCGAGATCGTGTTATGATGTACACGCTTCACGTAGACATACGTGGAGCGTGTTTTTTTCTGCTTGCCCGTGTATGTGCGGCAAGTAACGGGTAGGTACTACTCTCGGCTCTCTGGAACGATGTATAGACAAGGGAGTTCACACGGTAGCGTTCACAAGAAAGATTTTATACAATGCAAAGACATAAGTACATCCTAAAGTATTTACAACAGGATAACGGAAGAAATTTTGTACTGAAGGTAGGTATCGGAGCTATTCTTGGAATGCTCTTGGTAGGCTTGCTCTTGAGTCTCCATGTACCCAGCTCGTCCGCGTCTAACCACACGCTCTGCGTGAAGAATCTGCGTGGTTCCGTGCTTGTTGAGAGTGATACACTACATGTACTGGCATTGCCCTATAACATGAACTGGTCGGCTCTCGTGGCTCAGGGACGAAATGGGAACACGAATCTGGTTGTCGTGAACCGTGCCGTTTGTATTCCAGTGCAAGGATTTTCGGCGGGGACGCAGACAAAACCTATTCAACCGGTGACGCACAAGACGGCAGGTACTGCGATCACGCTACACATTGCTTCCGTCAAGCCGCGTGTGAAGCCAACGCCGCCACCTGTTGTTACTCCTGTTACGTCTTCACCAGGTACTACGCCTGTCACTCAACCAACGGAGCCACCAGTTGTCACTGCGCCGCCAGTCGCGCCACCTGCACCAGTTGCGGGCAGCATCCCAGCAATGATTACCCAGATATTCGGCGCATACGGGCCAGGTGCGATCAACGTCGCGCGTTGCGAGTCGGGCCTTAATCCCGGCGCACACAATCCAAGTGGTGCTTCGGGCCTTTTCCAGATTATGCCTGGCACATGGGCCGGCACCTCGCAAGCAGGCTCTTCACCCTATAACGCTCAGGCGAACGCAATTGCCGCGCACGAAATATTTGTGCGTGATGGTTATAGCTGGCGCGAATGGACATGTCAACCGTAGGATTTTTGGTTATGTATGGTGAGTGGCAGGGGAGAAGAAAGGGAACAAGCGGCGTGGGCGAAGGGTGGGGCATGGCAGGGCTTGCCCCTTGCCCCCTTGACATGCTTGCTCTCATAATTACAGACCATGCTTCCCCCGCCTCCTTCTTTGTACTATTCCCCAACGTGCTATACTTGGTTCGTGACGATTCCTGTGTCACCTTCTTACATATCTAAAAAATAGGACCTTTTTTACCATGAATACAAGTTTACGCTACCTGTTTGTTATTGTGCTGCTCGGAGCCGGTGGAGCGTTGGCGGGCGAGAGCATTATCAGTAGTTTCAACCTTGTTGAAACACTGCTTGGAGTGGTCTGTCTGATTATCGCGGTTGTACTCCTCCTGCGCATTCCTGTGAAACGATGAAGCTTGCCCTGAAAATTACGCCACAGCGTAGTACACAGTACATGAACATGGTTGTGACGCTGGCAGAGCCAGAACTACGGGCTAGTCCACTAGGAGTCGCCATTCAGTCTTGTGTGCCAACAACTCTCGCGGGTCAAGCCTATTTGCTGGTGACGCTTGATGAGACGCGGGTAACACCGTATATGCTCGCGACTCTCGCACGATTGGGCGCGGTAAGCGAGGTGTATGAATACTTCGACGCCATTGGTACGATACAGGGGCCGTTGCTGCGCCCGATAGAGCCGCAGTTTGTGCCATTTGTGCCGCTAGAGATGGCGGAGACGCGCCGTTACAAGGGCAAGACAAACGAGGTCTTCACGCGTGTACTACTGAATGTCGCGCTGTTCGCGGGTGATTATAGCGCGAATTTGAACGAGCGATTGCGTGTACTTGATCCACTGGCAGGTGGGGGTACGACACTTTTTCTCGCGTTGAACGCTGGCTATAATGCGTTCGGTATCGAGCTTGACTGTCAGGATGTCGAGACGACGGCGGTCTTCGCACGGCAATATCTGGAAAGCATTCATCAACACTATAAAGAGCGTGACGAGCGTGGAAGGCGGGCGGGCCGTCGTTATCAGTTTGAGATCGCTCGCAAGGGTGAAAAGGGTGATACACGCACGCTTGTACTAGTGAATGGGGACGCGGCACAGGCCGATATGCACATGCGCGAGGTTTCCGGCGGCCCCCGTGTTCACGCGATTGTTGCCGACCTGCCCTACGGTATTCAACACTTCGGTGAGGTTGCTTCATTGCTAGAACAAACGGTGTCCATCTGGACGAGTATGTTGTTCCCCGGCGGAACGCTCGCGCTGGCGTGGAATGCCACGCGCATCGAGCGAGCGGAGATGGTGCGCTTCTTTGCTGAAGAAACCGACCTTGTGATACGCGGTGAACCGCCATATACACAGTTTACACACGCGGTAGACCGAGTGATTAAACGGCGTGATATTATCGTTGGCGTGAAAAAGGCATTGTAGCCGCGTTGGACGAGTTAAAATACGTCTTTCGACGGATGCTGTGTGCTTTCCCTTCTGCTATGCTATCTGTAAAATGATAGGTATGCTAGTAGGAGGTCGATATGAATCGCTCGAAACTCTCCACGTTCTTTCTGTACGGGCTATTACTAACAACTCTGCTTGTGAATTGTGGTACTGTGCCGTCAACTCTCCATGTTGTTCGCGTCAACACAACTCCTGTCATGATGGCAACCTCCGCACCGCTTGTGAACGCGTCGAAGATAGACGCCTACCTTACACAACTCGCGGAGAAGGGCGTTCTGGGTGGTTCGGTGCTTGTCGCGCGGAATGGGGCGGTGTTTGCAAAAGGATATGGAGTTGCGGACAAAGACGCGAATATTCTCAATACACCGGAGACACGCTTTCGACTGGGTTCCGTCTCCAAACAGTTCACGGCGGTGGCGATACTGTTATTACAGGAGCGCGGTAAGTTACATGTGCAGGACTCCCTGTGTCACTATATGCCTGTGTGTCCTACCGCGTGGCGATCTATTACGCTGGAACAGCTTTTGACGCACACTTCTGGTATCCCCGATTATATAAGCTTCGCGGATTTCGCGGTTACGTGGACGCAACCTGTAAGTGTTGAACAGTTGATTGCGCGTTTTAAGGATAAGCCACTAGAGTTCCCATCTGGCTCACGCTTTCGCTATACCAGTTCTGGGTACGTCTTGCTGGGGTACGTTATTGAGCGCGTGACGGGCGCATCTTACGCGACCTTTTTGCAGAGGCAGATTTTCGACCCGCTTGGAATGCACAACACTGGCTATGATAGCCGCTATCCCGCGTTGCCACAACATGCCACAGGCTACTACGCAGGGTATGTTAAGCCAGACGCGTATGACATGTCGGTATTGTATGCGGCGGGTGCGTTGTACTCAACGGTGAAGGATTTGTATAGATGGGATCAAGCTTTGACGGGACTCAAGGTGCTTTCAAAGCAGTCGTTCGAGGCGATGATTGCCCTGCATGCGCCATGTCCAGCCGCAGGTTCGGGTGGTGGGTGTTTGACTCAGGCCGACGCAGGATATGGCTACGGGTGGTTTCTGGCGCAAGAGAAGCAAGGTGCGCTTGTGTATCATATCGGGCGTATCGATGGCTTCCTCGCATACAATGGTTTTTATCCGGAACGCGATTTGGATGTTGTGGTACTAAGCAACCTTGAGTCAACGGACGATTTGCGGATTGGCACGACATTGGCCTCGATGGTATAAACATTTCTTGTATGGTGGTGAGCATAGCAACGGCTCGCCGTTGCTATGCTCATCGCCTCACGAAAGCTCCTGTTCGACCTCGCTTACTGTGCTGGCGCGGCACACACGATTGGCGAGTTCTATGAGTTCGGGGAGGGTACGCCCTGTGAGGGCGGCGCGTATTGCTGGCAGGGCGTTGGGAGTCATGCTGAGTTCGGTGACGCCAAGACCAACGAGTACGGGGGCCAGACGTGGGTCGCTTGCCATCTCGCCACAGACCGCGACAGGCTTGCCCGCGTTTCGGCCCGCCTCTGCGACTTGCCGAATCAGACGGAGCACCGAGGGTTGCAATGGTGTGTAGAGTGTCGAGAGCGCGGTATTGGTGCGGTCACAGGCAAGCGTGTATTGCAGCAGGTCGTTCGCGCCAATGCTGAAGAAGTCAGCGAGTTGCGCCAATTCGGGAGCCATCACAACGGACGCTGGCACCTCGATCATGATACCAAGCGGCACGGCTTTAGATATGTGCAGGTCAGTAGTTACACGTTCAAAAAGGGTGCGAACCGTGCGTAGTTCCTCAACCGTCGTAAGCATGGGCAGCATAATATGTAGTTCCACCTGCTCGTCTTGTGCCGCGCGTAATAACGCCCTGAATTGTTGCTCCAAGAGTTCTGGATGGGCCAGATGAACGCGGAGACCACGGACACCGAGGGCGGGATTAGCTTCTTTGGTCGTACTAAGAAATGGTTGTACCGCCGGCATAGGCTTGTCTGCGCCCGCATCAAGTGTGCGAACAACAATTGGGCCACGTGTTGTACTCTTTGTATCGCCGAGAAACGCGCGAAACACCTGTATATAACTGGTATATTGTTGCGCCTCGTTCGGCATCGTCTGTGTGCTGGCGAAGAGAAACTCTGTGCGGAGCAGTCCTATACCTTCGGCTCCCCATTGACGGGCGGCGGTGGCCTCAACTGCGCTCCCGACATTAGCAAGCAGATGAATACGTTGCTCGCCTAGAAGCAAGGGTGCTTGTGTGTGCTGAGCGGCCTTGAGTGCGGTCAGTCGTTGCGTCTGTTCCTTGACATGCTGAGAGAGCGAGGCGAGTATCTCCGACGTGGGTTGTACGTACAGGATGCCTTTTTCCGCATCCATGCCAAGCTCCTCGCCATCATGGATGCGTTGTAGAAGTGTTTCATTCAGTCCGGCAATCGCGGGAATGCCGAGGGCGCGTGCCAGAATCGCGGTATGCGCGGTTGCTCCCCCTTGCGTTGTGCAGATACCCAGTATCATATCTTGCCGTAGTTGCGCGGTATCTGAGGGGGTCAAGTCATGCGCGATCAGGATAACAGGTGTGTTGAGTGTGCTAAAGTCCTGATGTGAGGTTGTTGAGACGCCCAGATGTTGTACGACACGGCTTGTAACGTCGCGAATATCAACGGCTCGTTCCGCCAGTAGCCCATCCTTCACTGACGCGAGTTGTGTGGCGTTTTGTTCGCCCACCTGTGCGAACGCACTCGCGGCATCGAAGCGTTGTGCGATAAGCGCGTTCGCGGCCCGCAGAAGCCGAGGATCGCGCAAAAGCAGTATCTGCGCGTCGAAAATCGCCGCCTCTTTTGCCCCGATTTGTTGTTGCAGGCGTTGCATCAGTGTTTGCAATTCGGCGACGGTGGCATCTATCGCTTCCAGCAACCGCGCCTGCTCTGCCGCGACCTGTGTCGAGTCGATGGTACGTCGCTCGACGGTGCGTAAGTTCACGCTGTGCGAGGTATAGAGGAGGGCCGGCCCCAGCGCAAAGCCGCTTGAGGTTGCGATGCCGACCAGTTCGTTTTCGACCTGTGCGGGTGGCGCATAAGCCCCTGCGGGTTCTTTGATCTGTGGGGAACTGGATGCGGCCTCGGTTGACTCATAGAAGTTTGCCTGTATCAGTTCGTCGAGGGCGTCCAACGCTGCCTGTGCTTGCGGGCCGCCGACGCGAACACGCAATACGTCGCCTTTACGAGCGGCTAGGCCAAGCAACCCAGACATGCTATCGGCCCTCGATGAACTCGTGTTCGTGTGTATCTCCACAATGGCATCGAAGCGTGCCGCGGTATGAATGATGAGACTACTGGGGCGAGCGTGCAGGCCGACAGGATTGGCGAGCGTGTACTGCTTTTCCAGAGCGTCGGCTGGGAGCGGCTCCTCTGGCTGTTCGGCTACGGCGGTGACGGGAGCTGAAGCTTCTACCTGTGTAATGGGCTTTATATGCTCAAGCATTTCTTTGCTTGCGGTTTGTTCTGCGACTGCCCTCACCTTATGCAACGAAGACCCTTGCGCCGCCTCAACCGCTCCCGCGACTGCTCCCTCGACGAGTGGTGCGTAACTGAGATGGACGCGTCCGCGCTGTTCTTCAGTGAGACGTTCGATAGCCATTTCTGTTGAGAACGCCGCACTCCCCATGTCGATAAGTATGAGTACACCGTCGGAGCTATCAACCGTTTCAATAGCATGATAGATAGTCTCAACAGATGTACCGAGGATGTTGTTTCCCAGGCCGCCTGCTGCGACAATCGCAGTATTGTTGTGTGCCATCTGTTGAGCAAGTTCTACGGCACCGAGAGCGAGTTTTTCGCTATGTGACACAATGACCAATCCCACCGTCATGGCCTTTTCCCCTCTGACTGAATGGCTAATTAGCGGATAGCTGTAGTTGTGTTAAAAGAAGACGAGCAGGCTAGGCTGTGCGAGTGCCTTCCGCGAGTGCCTGAAGGATAAACATGCTTGAAGTGGCGCCGGGGTCTTGATGACCTATGCTGCGCTCGCCGAGATAGCTGGCCCGACCTTTTGTCGCGAGCATGGGAATGGTGGCTTTCGCGCCCTCTTCCGCCGCCGTTGCCGCGCGTGCCGCCACGTCAGCGAGCGTGGCCCCCTGAGCAAGGGCTTCTTTCGCGGCTGTGACTGCGGGAATGAGTGCGTCCACCATCGTTTTCTCGCCCATCTGAGCTTTGCCACGTGCGACCACGCCACCGACAAAGGCGTCGAGGAGCGCGACCAGATCGGCGGCTTCAAGAGTGGTCTTGCCTGTGACTACTGCTGCCGCGCGGAGAAAGGCGGTGCCATAGAGTGGGCCGCTTGAGCCGCCAACGGTGGAAACGAGAGTTGAGCCAACCGTTTTGAGCTGAGTGGCAATGTCCATTGTGGTCATTGTGGGAAACTTTACGCGCATCGCAGCAAAGCCGCGATCCATATTTGTGCCATGATCGGCGTCGCCAATCGGTGAGTCCAGTTGAGTAAGATACTGTGCATTCTCATGCAATACGTCCGCGACGCGGGTCAACCAGCGTAATGTATCTTCGTTGTTCATAGCGCACTATCCTCCAGTAAAGAGTAAGCGATGTCGCCTACAAAAGAAATTTTGTAGACGACATCGGGGAACGAATCAGGAAAATTAGCGACCCCAGCGTAGGGCGGGTGTGTGAACGGGTGCGTCCCAGTATTTGGTGAGTTCGTCGTCGAGGCGTACAAGTGTAATCGAGGCACCCGCCATGTCGAGGGAAGTGATATAGCTGCCAACGAGCGAGCGTGCGATGGTGACATTCTTGCCTTTGAGGATGCGGCTGAGTTCCTCGAAGACGATATAGAGTTCGATAAGTGGTGTGCCGCCCATACCGTTGACGAAGGCGAGTACCTGTTCACCCGACTTGAGGCCCAGGTCTTCGATGATGGGGTTGGCGAGCATCTCGGTAATTTGTGACGCGGGGGCAATCTTGATACGTCGGCGGCCCGGCTCACCATGAATGCCAATACCGATCTCGATCTCGTCGTCGCCGATGTCAAAGTTCGGCTTGCCGTTAGCGGGTACTGTTCCAGATGTGAGAGCCATGCCCATACTGCGCCCCTGCGCGTTGACCTTTTTCGCGATGGCGACAACCGCGTCGAGTGGTGCGCCCGTCTCGGCGAGGCCGCCGACAATCTTCTCGACAAGCACGGTCACGCCAACGCCACGTCGTCCGGTTGTGTACAGGCTGTCTTGTACCGCCACATCGTCGTTTGTGACAACGGCTGCGACCTTGATACCGTCGGCTTCCGCGAGTTCCGCCGCCATTTCAAAGTTGAGTACGTCGCCCGTATAGTTCTTGACGATGTGTAGCACGCCAGCCCCGCCGTTGACCGCTTTGGTCGCGGCAAGCATCTGGTCAGGCACGGGTGAGGTAAAAATAGCGCCGGGGCAGGCGGCATCGAGCATTCCGATGCCCACGAAGCCTCCATGCATTGGCTCATGTCCGCTGCCGCCGCCGGAGATGACCCCAACTTTGCCCTGTACAGGCGCACCTTTACGCACGACAATTTGGCTTTCTTGATCGACAGTAATCAGATCGGCGTGGGCCAGTGCCATGCCTGCGAGCGACTCTTTGACAACATCTTCGGGCTTGTTGATAAGCTTCTTCATGCTGCTCCTTTTACACGCCGATTTCGGCGTCTATCTGCTGTTGAATGGGTGCGCGGTACGCGTCAATCATAGTCTGAGTACGTTCGGGTGTCCAATGCAGTTCCTGCGCCATCATGCGCGCGACCTCTTTGACAACGCCAAGCCCCCGATCTCGGTCTTCAAGAGTGATGGAGGTGCGGCGACCCAGGATATCGTAGGGCGTCATTGCCATCTCATGACGGCAGGCGTGCAATACTTCGGCTCTGAGATAAGGCAGGTCTTCAACCAACCGTTCGCCAAGCGAGGCGTCGTCCGCGATCAGGTCGAACAGGGCGGTGGCTCCCGTACCATAGCTATGTCCGAGATGAACAATCGCGTCGGCGTCGAGTCCCAGCGTGGCCCCTCTGTGTGCCAGTTCTTTTTGTAGAACCTGCCAACCGGCACTTCCCTGTAAGGGTAAGCTTTCGGTGGGATGAACTGGCTTCGTTTTGTCGCGTTTGCTGAGTACATCGACGGTATCCTGTGCCATGAGGCGATAGGTCGTGAGTTTGCCGCCAACAATGGTGACAAGACCTGAGTCTGCCTGCAAGACAACATGAGTACGTGAGAGCTTTGCGCTTGATTGGCCCTGACCCTCTTTGCGTGGCTGCACGAGTGGACGATAGCCTGCGTAGGTGCTGACGATATCGTCGGCGGTCAGGTTGACCGAGAGATAGCGGTTGAGATGGTCGAGCAGATACTTCACATCTTCCGGACTGGACGTGGGATTATCAAGATCGCCGGAGCCGGTATCGGTGGTGCCGAGTACGGCGCGTGACTCCCAGGGGACGATGAAAAGAATACGTTTGTCGTCGGTTTCTGGTAGCACAATCGCGCTGTCGCCGATGTTGAGGTCTTCGCGCGAGAAGACAAGGTGGATGCCTTTGCTTGGCACAATCTTTATCTGTGGCTCCTCGCCTGTGAGATGTTCGAGTTCCTCAGAGAAAATGCCTGTCGCATTGACAACGTGACGTGCGCGAATGGTGATGTCGCGTCCATCAAGCTTATCGTGAACGTGTACGCCCTGTATCTTGTTATTCTCCAAGATGAACGAGGTCACTTCAGCATAGTTGGCGACCACCGCCCCATACTGCGCGGCTGTGCGAATAACTGCCATTGTGAGTCGTGCGTCATTGGTCTGCGCGTCGTAATAGATGAAGCCCTCTTTAAGACCCTCCGTCACCAGCGTAGGGGCCATCTTCTGCACGGTTTCGCGGCTGATATGTTTATGATGGTGAATGTTGCGTTTTCCCGCGAGGGCATCGTAGAGCCAGAGGCCGATATCGAGAACAAAGCTGAGGCCGATGCCGCCGGGAGTTGTGAAGGGCATCCCGACAGGGTGGCGGTCTCCTTCGTAGATGGGCAGGACAAAGGCGACGGGATCGACGAGATAAGGTGCGTTCTGTAGGAGTAGGCCGCGCTCTATCAACGCTTCATGCACGAGCGCGAAATCGAAATTGGGAAGATAGCGAATGCCGCCATGCACAAGCTTTGTTGATTTGCTGCTCGTCCCACTGGCAAAGTCAGTTTTTTCGACGAGCGCGACCTTGTATCCACGCGCGACGGCGTCTAGCGCGACGCCCGCGCCCGTGATGCCGCCGCCGATAACAAGTACGTCGTAGGTTTCGCTGTCCAACTGGGAAAGATTGAGTGTGCGTGCCTCTGACGAGAGTGGTTGCATGATGACCTTGACCGCGAAGAGACGACGGAATGAGTCGTCTCTTCTTCCTTTCTTATAAGCGCGATGTGTAAGAGTATTAGTCGATGGCTGGCTCTCTTACCGCTTCGCCGGTGGTAACAGAGTCGCCAGACTTTAACAGACCGCGAGCCGCTAGCACGCGCCCGATGGTGTAGTCGAAGATGAAGGCACCCGCGACACCACCCAGAAGCGGCGCGACAATCGGTATCCAGAAGTAGTAGTCATTAGCGGAGAAGCTCGCGCCGCCTGTAACGAGCGCGACCCAGAGACGTGGGCCAAAGTCGCGGGCAGGATTGATGGCGTATCCGGTATTGAGGCCGAACGACGCGCCAATTGCCACGATCAAGAAGCCAATAATCATCGGGTTCAAGTTTGATTGAACGGGCTGGTTACGTGCATCGGTGATTGCGAGAATCAGACCAACGAGCAACGCGGTGCCAATGAACTCGTCGCCGAACGCTCCGAACATCCCAACAAAGCTCTTGGGCGAGGTGTAGAAGACGCCACCGACGGAGGTTGCGAAGTCTTTGCCTGCCACCGATGTTGCGTGGTCAAGTGCGCCCTTATAGACAAAAAAGAGGAGAGCGGCGGCGACAAAGGCACCGAGGACCTGGGCGAGGATATAGGGGCCGACCTTGCTCCAGGAGAAGCGGCGTGTGGCAGCCAGGCCGAGCGTGACGGCGGGATTCAAGTGTGCGCCACTGATCGCGCCCGAAACATAGATACCAAGCATAACCGCGAAACCCCAGCCAAAGATAATGACGGGCCAGGTGTTGGCGAATGGCGTGGCGGCATTGTTCGTGCCAATGTTGTTGAACAGCGCGAAGGTTGCGACACAACCATCGCCGAAGAGGATGAGAACCATCGTGCCGAAAAACTCGGCAAGAGCTTCGCCTGCTGTGCCGGCGAGCGGAGAGGCAGTGTTTCTAGTTACGATCTGTGCCATAAGGAAGAACTCCATTTCTCTCATCGCGAGAAAACACGTCACCGTGTCAAGAAAACTGGAAGATATGACGCACTACAGGGACAATAGTTTGAGCCTGAGTACTCAGTGAAGATACCACACCGAGCTACCCCATGAGACATATGAACAAAGACAAAGCTGTGGAAGCGGCACCGATGCACCAGGTATTGACAAGTGCATCAGTGCCTGTTGTTCCCCCACAACGTTGTAAGAGAGGTTACAAATTACAGATTACAAGATTACGCTTTTGCGGTAGTTTTCGCTGCGGGCTGCTCCCAGCCGCGCGAACGTTCGACGGCGCGTTTCCAATCGGCGTAAAGCGACTCGCGCTGGTCTGTGCTGAATTTTGGCTCGAAGGTGCGGTCAATGGCCCACTGTTTGGAGACCTCCGCTTGACTGGCCCAGAAGCCAACGGCGAGGCCCGCGAGATAGGCCGCGCCCAGGGCGGTTGTCTCTGCGATTTTCGGACGCTGAACTGGAACGCCAAGCACGTCGGCTTGAAACTGCATCAGCAGATTGTTAACGACGGCACCGCCATCTACGCGCAAGGTTTTGAGATCGACACTGCTATCGGCGTTCATCGCCTCTAGGACGTCGCGTGTCTGGTAGCACATGGATTCAAGAGTGGCCCGTGCGATGTGGCCCATTGTGGAGCCGCGTGTCAGTCCAACGATGGTGCCACGAGCGTAAGGATCCCAGTAGGGCGCACCGAGGCCGACGAATGCGGGTACGAGATACACGCCGCCGTTGTCTTGCTCGGAGCCTGCGAGTGCTTCAACATCCGAACTGGCATGAATGGCTTTGAGGCCATCGCGCATCCATTGCACTGCCGCGCCCGTCACGAAGATCGCGCCTTCCAGACAGTAAATTGTCTTGTCGCCAATGCCCCAGCCGATGGTTGTCAGCAGTTTGTTTTTGGAGGGAACGGCCTTCTCGCCCGTGTTGATGAGCATGAAGTTGCCTGTGCCATAGGTGTTTTTCGCCATGCCAACCTCGTAGCAGGCTTGCCCGAAGGTCGCAGCTTGCTGGTCGCCCGCGACGCCTGCTAGCTTGATTGGTGCGCCGAAAAATTCCGCGTCCGTCTCACCAAAGATGCCGCTTGATGGCATCACAGTAGGCAGCATCGAGCGTGGAACGCCCAGCTCGTTGAGCAGCGTATCGTCCCACTTCTTTTCGTAGATGTTATACATCAGAGTACGTGAGGCGTTGGAGGGATCGGTTGCGTGAACGCGACCCTTTGAGAGACGCCACATCAGGAAGGTATCGACGGTGCCAAAGGCCAGTTCGCCGCGATCAGCCTTTTCGCGTGCGCCGGGGACGTTATCGAGAATCCACTTCACCTTTGTGCCAGAGAAATAGGCATCAGTCACAAGACCTGTGCGGTTGTAAATCTCTTTATCGAAGCCCTTCGCGGTCAACTCCTCACAAATAGGAACAGTGAGGCGGCTCTGCCACACAATCGCGTTGAAGACGGCCTTGCCAGTGGTTTTGTCCCAGACAATCGCGGTCTCACGCTGGTTGGTAATGCCGATGGCGGAGATGTCGGCGGCGGTTGCGTTCGCTTTCTTCACAGCCTCCTGGGCGACAGCCAACTGGCTCGACCAGATAGCTTCTGGATCATGTTCAACCAGGCCGGCCTTGGGGAAAATCTGTGGAAATTCTTGCTGTGCCACGCTGACGATTGTACCGTCGTGGTCGAACAGAATTGCGCGTGAGCTGGTTGTGCCTTGGTCCAGAGCGAGTACATACTTAGCCATTGAATAGCCCTCTTTCTTCCTTGTACCGGAGTGCGGATTGCACTCACAACAACAATGTATCGAAAACGCATTGGCATCACTGCCAACGCAGGAATAGGCAGGCGGTGGAGTAGTTTGTCTACTGACGCATCCAGAGTTCGTCGCGTGCCACGACGACGGCAGCCGCGCCTGCACGCAACACTGTGTGCATTTGCTGGGCAGTTTGCAGAAGACCAGATGCGATAAATGGACGTGACTCATTGAGCAGTGAGACGACATGAGGAACGACAAGTGCTGGAGAAACATCGAGCAGATCGACAGAAGCGGTATCCACCAGTTCCAGCGCGGCCTCCATGCCGGTTGAATCGAGCGCGAAAATACGTTGAATGGTTTCCAGACCCAACGTTTTACCGAGTGTCAGAGTACGGGGATGACTTGAAATAATGCCATTGATGTGCAAGGTATGTGTGAGATAGTGCAGACCCGCGTTGTCCGCGTGTATACCGTCGATATGATCGACGCTCACGTAGACCGCAATACCACATTTTTGTACCTGCTCAAGCGGCCCTGCAAGCTCGAAAAGATTGCAATGCCGTAAAAAGATAGCGTTGATAGAGCGTGTGTCGAGTACATGCGCAAGTTGAGTACGGCTCTCGATGAGCGGTATAACCTTGCACTGTGTTGAAAGAGCGAGCAGTGATTCACATGACCCAACAGGCATAATGCACCTCTGGTTCTAGCGTAAAACAACAAAGCCCTAAGCCTCTTCTTTTGGAAAAGGTGGCTCAGGACTTTTCAATTTCACTGTCCTTCTAACATATGTAGTTGTGCAGGTACACCGAACGCGAACACGTTGGAACGGTGCTAGTGTACCTTTACCGTTTACAAAGAGAAACGGCGAAAGGTTTTCTGAAAATAACGATTGCTCTTGCCATAAACTGTTGGGCTTGCAACAACTATACAAGACGTTTCAGGTGGCTTATAATGATATTACTCGGCAGAGTTCTATTTGTCAAGGGCTACGTCATACAAAATCTTGTCGAGAAGCCCTGCACTCACTTTTTGATGATATTGGTAACAAAAATAATGACAAAACAAGAGTTTTTACGGCTCGCGCAACTCTACCCGATTGCGGCGGCGATAAAATCACAGGAAGACATGGAGGTCGCGCTGGACTCTGATGCTCATTTATTGTTCCTGCTCAAGGGAGACGCGTTCCAACTTCCGCCCTTCATTGAACGTGTACACCGGCGAGGCAAGGGCATGGTGGTGCATGTTGATCTTGTGAGTGGAGTTGGGAAGGATCGCGCAGGTATTCACTATCTTAATCGGATTGGCGTTGACGGCATCATTACCAGCCGTTCGCAACTCATTTCGGCGGGACGAGCGGAAGGACTTGTGACGATTCAGCGTCTCTTGCTTGTCGACGACTCAGCGTTGGAAACAGGAGTACGCACGATTGCACGCGCTGCCCCCGATGTAGTGGAGGTGTTGCCCGGTGTTATCTTTCCTGCTGTCGCGCCTATGTTGCAGCAGATGTTGCCGGGGCCATTTATCGCTGGCGGCTTTATTCGCACTGCGGACGATGTGGCGCGTGTTCGTGCGGCGGGTGGTATCCTAAGTAGTAGCAGTACCTATGCGTTGTGGCGACACACTTCAGAACTGACAAGGAGAGGATAAAGAGCCATGCGAAATCTCCCCAATATCTTGAGTCTGGCCCGACTTATTGCTACCATTGTGGTGTTTGTGCTGGTGCTTCTCAATGTACCGTGGGCTTTTTTTACGTCGTTCGTGCTCTTCGTGCTTGCCTCGGTGACGGACTTTTTCGATGGCTATCTGGCACGCCGCTATCACGTTGTCTCCTCGCTGGGCATATTTCTGGACCTGACGGCGGATAAGGTGCTAGTGGCAGCAGTGTTGATTGCGATGGTGCAGGTCGGCTTTGTGCCGGCATGGGTGGTCTTCGTGATTGTGGCGCGTGAGTTTCTGGTATCGGGTCTGCGCTCGATGGCTGCGGCAAAGGGGCATGTTATTCCTGCGGGCATATGGGGTAAGCAAAAGACGTTTATCACGCTGGTCGCAATGTCGGCCTTGCTTCTGGCAAAGGGACTTGGCGCGAACAAACTTTCCCTCTTCCCATTGCTACTCAACTTCAGCCTTCCCACTATTGGCTTCGCGGACTGGCTGCTCCTGGTCGCGGACGTGCTACTAATTCTTGCAGTGATCTGGACGGCCTTTTCGGGTATCGAGTACATGGTCGGTGCCTTACCAATCTTCCGCAAAGACGTTGAGAAAAACGCTTCTAGCACGATCTAAATGTAGGCGAAACAGGCGTGTTGTGACATATGTAGATGTCACAACACGCCTGTTTCGCGTCGCTTACAGGCCGTAGACTTTCTCAAACTTACTGGTCAGGTAGTGCGTGAAGTAGTCGGGGTTGAGCGGCTCACCCGTGACGCGTTGCATCAGTTCGTCGGGTTGGTAGATTGCGCCAACGTTGTACATGTGACTTTGCAGCCAAGCGAGGATAGTTGCGGTATCGCCCCGCACGAGCAGGTCGTCGAAATTCGGTAAGGCTTTGTGCAATGTAGCGAGTATCTGGGCGGAGTTCAGGTTGCCAAGCGTGTAGGTTGGGAAGTAGCCAAAACCACTCGTCCAGTGAACATCTTGCAGAACACCGTCGGTGTCGTTGCGTGGTGTGATGCCAAGATACTCCTGATACTTTTCGTTCCAGAGACGGGGCAGCGATTCGACTGCGACGTTGCCGTTAATCATCTCTTTTTCTAACTCAAACCGAATGATGATATGCAAGTTGTATGTTACCTCGTCGGCCTCGACGCGAATCAGGCTTGGCTCGACATGGTTGAGGGCGCGGGCAAAGGTCGCGGCCTGAATATGCGCGAACTGTTCGGGGAAAATCTGCTGCACCAGCGCGAACTGGCCTTGCCAGTAGGGAACGGAGCGACCAATTGCGTTCTCCCACAGGCGCGACTGTGACTCGTGCATTCCGAGCGATGCCCCACCAGCGACGGGTGTGTTGACGAGTGTATGTGCGCTGCCCTGCTCGTAGAGGGCGTGTCCACCCTCGTGAATAGCCGCCATGATTGATTGTTGCAGTAGTTGCTCGTTGGTGCGAACGGTGACGCGCACATCGAAGGGTGTCCCCATGTTTGTGGTGAAGGGGTGTGGCGATTGCGCGATGGCTCCATACGTGAAGTTGTAACCCATACCTTTGAGTAAAGCAACACTTAATGCGACCTGTTTGTCTGCTGCAAAGTGTCCCTGCAAACAGGTGGTATCCACGTTGTTACCGCTCTTGACGAGCCGTTGTAGAAGGGCCGTACTCATCGCGCGAACGGGCGTGAAGAGCGTGTTGACGCGGCTCGCGGTCAGGCCGGGTTCGTAATCGTCGAGCAGGGCATCGTAGCGCGACTCAATATAGCCCATGCGGTCCGCGGTTTCGCGTTGTAGCGCGATGGTGTGACCAAGAAATGGCGCGAAACTGGCGAAATCGTTGTTGGACCGCGCCCGCCGCCATGACTCGAAGCTTGCGGCCTCGTGACGTGCGATTTCTTCGACAAGTGTACGCGGTAACTTTGTGCTGCGGGTATAGCCGCGCAATGCCTGCCGTACCAGACCGCGATCAGCGTCGGTGAACGGTGCGCTTTGTACGGGTGCTTCCAGTTCAGCGAGTAGTTTGCCCAGTTTGTCGCTGCTCCATCGGTCATGCAGCACGCCCTGTAGTACCGCCATCTGTGTGCCGCGCACGACGCCTGCTCCGTCCGGCATCTGCGTGTTCTGATCCCATCCTGCCAGACTGCCAAGATCGTTCAACGCGCAGATATCGCGCATGTGACTAAGCAGTTCGCTGATCCGCGCGTCGCTGCGTGTAAAATCGGGCATTGCCGTTGTATTCTCTCCAGTTGTATTTTGTGTAACTAAAGCCATCGGTCTCTGTTCCCTCTCTATGCTATTCGCCGCTTGTTCGCGCGTTGTTGTACGATGCACGAAATTGTTCTCTCGCACGTCTCCGGGCATCTCAAAGAGACTTGTAGAGGTGTTCCTTTGCGGGTATGCTTGCTGAAGATAGAATCATTCGGCGAGTGTGACCCTGGCAAGGGGTACGGATTTCGGCGTATCCGCTTTGTTGTTTTACAGTATATCATGTTGTTGTACCTCCTGTAGAAAACATCAGGGGGAAAACTGGTCAAAATGACACGGTATTCTTGTCGTTGCTACACTATACTGTAGTGGTCTATAACACAAAACATACCTACAGGGAACATAAGAAAGAACAAGCCTATGAGCCAGAGTATTACTCCCGCGCCCGTATCACGCAGACGGAACCGCAACCCGGATGAAGACGGGTTTCGTCTGCGTCAAATTCCCGTTGCGTTCGCCAGTATTCCGCGCGTCATGAAACTCGTGTTGTCCGCAAGCACACGCCTCACAGTGTTGATGGGTGTATTGAGTATTTTACAGGGGTTCATGCCAGCATTGAGTATTGAAGTGACGTATATCGTTGTCAAAAGTGTAGAGGTCGGCATTCAGCAGCACTCGATCAACCCTATCTGGTTGCCTGTGAGTTTTCAGCTCGCGGTTGTGCTGGCGACAAGTTTGCTCAGCACACTGGGCAATATCGTGCAGCAGCTTTTACAGGAGAGGGTTTCCAACAAGATTCAGTTGCTGGTTCTCGAAAAGTCGAACACACTAGACCTCTCTTTTTTCGAGGACTCCGCGTTTTACGATAAACTGCGGCAGGCAACCGACCAATCGACATACCAACCCGTCTCGATGATTTCGCAAACATTTGACCTGTTCCGCACAATGGTGACGCTATTCTCTGTAGTTGCGATACTGCTGCGACTTGAGTGGTGGCTTGCGATTGTCGCGCTAGCTATTCCAATTCCGGCCTTCATTTCGAGCGCGAAATACGGGTGGATTGGGTATCAACGGATGCGGCGCCAATCGCCCGAACGTCGTACCATGAGCTATATTCAAACGCTCATGACAACGGATACCTACAATAAAGAGGTCAAGCTGTTCACACTGGGGAACTTCTTTATCACGCGATTTCGTCGGCTCGCGATCAAGTTCTACGAAGAGAACAAGGGCATTCTGATACGTCGCTATCTGATGAACTTTCTTTGGACGGGGCTTACGGGTGCCGCGAATACTGGTATTTACCTGTATGTTGCGATACGGGCGGTGACGGGTTCGCTCGGTGTCAGTGGTCTGATCGCGTACACGCAGGCAGCGGTGCAGGCGGGGCAAAGCTTTCAGAGCCTGCTCAATGGCATCTCCAACACGTATGAGAACAATCTGTATATCAACACATTGTTCGAGTTTCTAGCGTATGAGCCGAGAATTACCTCGCCTGTCCAACCGCAGCCGATACTACCCAATAGTGCGGTAAAGGGACTGGATATCGAGTTTCGCGACGTAAGCTTCACGTATCCGGGCAAAGACTCTGAGACACAGTATGCGTTGAAGCATGTGAGTTTCAAGATTGAAGCGGGCGAGTCCGTCGCGCTGGTTGGACGCAATGGTGCTGGCAAGACGACGATGGTCAAGCTCCTGACGCGCCTGTATGATCCAGACGCGGGCGAAATTCTGATTGGTGGACGCAACATTAAAGAGTATGCTCTGCAAGAATTGCGCGAACAGGTCGGAGTTATCTTTCAAGACTATGTGACGTACTTCATGAGTGCGCGTGAGAATATCGGGGTCGGGCGTATCGCGGAGATCGAGAACCGCGAGCTGGTGACGAGTGCCGCCGGCAAGAGTGGCGCAAGCGCGGTTATCGAGAAGTTGCCCGAACAGTACGATACGATGCTGGGCAAGTGGTTCGACAAGGGGACACAGTTGAGCGGGGGCGAGTGGCAGAAGGTCGCGTTGGCACGAGCGTTCATGCGTGACGCGCGTATCCTCATTCTCGACGAACCCACAAGTTCGCTTGACGCGCAGGCAGAGTCGGAAGTCTTCTCGCATTTCCGCGCCCTCACAAATGGCAAGACTGCCTTTTTCATCAGTCACCGTTTCAGCACGGTTCGACTCGCCGACAAAATCTTTGTGCTAGAAAACGGTACTATTCTTGAGAACGGGTCACACGCAGAACTGATGCAACTGAATGGACGCTACGCGGAATTGTTCAACTTGCAGGCGGAGGCGTACAGATAGTGAAAGGCTTTTGCTATACTACGCTTACTGAGAATTTAATGGGCGAGTCCGTATGTTTTTTGCAGCTATTACGGTAAATGCTGTGGTTAATGAGTCTCCATATTCATCATTATATCATTGCCTCTCCACCCCTGAGCCACGTTCGACACTGGATACATCGTAGGTGCCGCCAACTTGTTCGTAGCCGCCTGTGAAGGGGTCTTCCGCGAGGAGCATGGGGGTATCGAGGTCGATGTAGCGGAAGCCGCCCGTGCCTGCCGCGAAGTGGGCGGCGGCGGCGGTGGCGAGCCGCGATTCGATCATCGCGCCAATCATCAGCTGAATGTTGTTAGCGCGACACAGGGCGGCGATATCCATTGCCGCGACGAGGCCGGCCTTCATGAGTTTGATGTTGACGCCCGCTATGGCGTTCATCTTGATGAGTCGCGCGACTGCGGCGGGACTGGACGCGCTTTCATCGGCGAAGATGGGAACGGTTGTATGCTGCGAGATGTAGCGGAGTCCCTCGTAGTCATCTTTGTGAACGGGTTGTTCGAGCATCAGGGGGCGAATGTCGCGGTCATCAAGAGCTTCGAGACACAGCAGAGCCTCCCCAGGTGTGTATCCTTGATTGGCGTCAAGAGTCAGGCCGAAGCCGGGAGCGGCTTCACGGATAGCCTCGACGCGCTCGACATCATCGTACAGGTCGCCGCCAACTTTAACTTTGATGCTCGTTATGTCGCGTCCAACGATTTGCCGCGCCAATATCTTCGCGTGCTCTGGCGAGACAAGCGGAATGCTCATATCCGTCTCGACCTGTGTGCTCGCACCACCAAAAAAGGCGTAGAGCGGCATTCCATAAGAGCGGGTCAGGGCATCGAGCAGAGCCATTTCGATACCCGCGCACACAGTTGCTTGACTATAATACATGCTGTGGAGCAGGTGCGCGAGAACGCGCCAGTGCCGAACGTCTTTGCCTTGTAGTAACGCGCTGCACGCTTGCGCGGCGGCAAGGGCCGTTTCCTGACTCTCGCCCGTGCTGGGTGGCAATGGGGCGCATTCTCCATAGCCCACAGTGCCATCGTGCAACGTGAGCGTGATGAGGACATTGCGGGCCGCCGTGACACTCCCCGTTGCGATGGCGAACGGTTCTAGCAATGGTATGTTCAATGGCTCGACACGAACCGAGCTAATAATGGTTGCTGTACTCATGCTTTTTGTCCGTTCTCACTAGTTCTCACTAATTTCTAGGCGACGTTGGCTACAGAGTCGTTTTATTACGCTGGCGGTCTGTGTGTCGCTCAATGGCTAGCTCTATCAGTCTATCCAGTAGTTGTGAATAGGGCAGGCCGCTTGCAGTCCAGAGCTTGGGGTACATGCTGATTTCGGTAAAGCCGGGCAGTGTGTTGACCTCGTTGATGTAGACTTTGCCTGTCTCGCGCTCCAGAAAAAAATCCACGCGGGCAAGTCCGCTCAAGTCCAGTGCTAAGAACGCCTGTATTGCCTGACGCCGTACCTCTTCTGCGGTGGCCTGAGGCAGGTCGGCGGGAATGACAACTTGCGATGTGCCACCGATATACTTCGCGGTATAATCGTAGAACTCGCCACTGGCGATCACCTCGCCAACGACTGAGACGACGGGTTCATCGTTGCCCAGCACGGCACATTCCAGTTCACGACAATTGATGCCGCGCTCGATGATGATTTTGCGGTCATACTCTGCCGCGACCTGTAGGGCGTGTTCCAGTTCGGTTCGGTCATGCGCCTTATTGATGCCGACGCTCGACCCTAGATTGACCGGCTTGACGAAGCAGGGATAGCCGATGCTTTGTTCAACCGTGTTCATAACCATCTCTGGTGCGCGTTCCCACTCATTGCGCCGACACGAGAAATACTCCACGTTGGGTAGGCCAACGGAAGAGAAGACCATCTTCATCTTCTCTTTATCCATCCCCAGTGCCGCCCCCAGCACACCGCACCCCACGTAGGGGACGTTCGCCATTTCGAGCAGTCCCTGTAGCGTACCATCCTCGCCATACGTGCCGTGCAACACGGGAAAAATTACGTCAAGTGCGCCATTGTCGCGCAACGGTGCGCTCCCTTGCAGTGGAATGAGGCGGCGCACCGTCGGGTCGCCCGTCAGCGTTACGGCGGTTGACCGCTCCGACGATGCGGTGGACACGATTGCTTGTGTAAGCATCGCCGTTTGCTCGTCGCCCAGCAACCATGTGCCGTTCTTCGCAATGCCAATCGGCACCACATCATAGCGGCGCGGGTCAAGGTTCGCCAGCACCGATTTCGCTGAGGCCAGCGAGACCTCGTGTTCACCCGAACGTCCGCCAAAAATAAGACCAACCCGTAGCTTTTTCGCTTGCATGAACTCTCTATCCTCTCAAAGAAATATCGTTTATAGCAGGGTAAGTAGCGTCTCCAGACGCATTCCACGCGAACCTTTGAGTAGCACAAGGTCATTCGCCTGTACCTCGTGCTTGAGCAAGTCCGCGACAGCACGTTTTGCCGCCTCTACTTCTTGTCCGTTCTCCACATCGACATTGTAAAAATACGTGTGTGCTTCCGGCATTCCCGCCGCGATTGCCCCCTCGACATAGTAATGGGCTTTATCGCCGAGCGCGACGAGGTAGTCGAGCGTGCCAGCGAGCGCGGCACCCGTCGCGGTATGTTCGGCTTTGGCGTACTGGCCCAGCTCAAAGATATCGCCGAGCACGGCCCACCGCTTCCCCGTCGGCCCCGTTTTTGTTGCGTGCATGGCCTGCGTGATGGCGATGATTGATTGACGGTTGGCATTGTACGTGTCGTCGATGAGCGTACTTCCGTTGGGGCCGGCCTTAATCTCACCCCGTCCCTTCGCTGCTGGCAGCTCCTCTAATGTCGCCGCGATCTCCACCAGTGACATTTCCGCCGCGCATCCCGCCGCCGCCGCCGCGAGCGCGATAGTGATGCCGTGTTCGCCGGGAAAGTGAAGTTGAACGTGTTGGCTCTGACTCCGATATGTCAACGTAAAGCTGCGTCCGAACAGCGCGTCACCGCTAATCTCTGTCGCGCGTACCTCCGCGCCCTCATCCTGCCCGTAGAAGAGGATACGCGCCTGTGTGCTGGCACTCATGCCACGTACATTGAGGTCGTCATAGTTGAGGAGCGCGAGACCATCGGGGGCGAGTGCCTGTACAAGTTCTGTTTTGGCGATGACCACGCGCTCCTGTGAACCAAAATACCCCAAGTGAGACGCTCCAACATTAGTGATGAGCGACCAGTTGGGGGTCGCGATAGTGTTGGCGAGCCATGCAAGCTCGCCCACCCATTGCGCTCCCATTTCTAGCACGGCATAGCGATGTTGTGGTTCCAGTCGTAGCAGGGTGAGCGGATAGCCAATTTCGTTGTTATAGGAAGCCTGAGTTTTGAGCGTGGGAGCTTTGCTGCCCAATACTGCCGCGACAGCTTCTTTGGTGCTGGTCTTGCCGTTGCTGCCTGTGATACCAAGCAAAATTGTGTCCTGTTGGCGCAGTGTACGCGCACGAGCTGTTGCGTGCAGGGCCGCGACAACATCAGGCACGACAAGCTGAAGAAAATCTGGCGGCACATCCGCGCTTGGCTCGGTACAAAGTACGCCCAACGCGCCTGCTCTAGCGATGGCGGGAATGAAACGGTGTCCATCGACGCGCTCGCCCTTGATGGCGATGAAAAGGTCGCCCACTTCAATCTGGCGGCTATCATGATGCGCGGCGCGAAAGACAAGCTCAGGGTCAGGTGGTGCTGTGCTATATATCTGGACGGTGTTGTGTTGTAGTATATCGTTGAGGGTAAACATGCTATGTATCCTCTGTATTAGTACAATTATCGCAAGCAGATTATATCATGCCTGTCTGTAACACAGATAGATAGCATGACAAGGGCAGGAAAGAGAGAGCATGGCAGGGGTGAGCCGCTATCACTACTATGCTACGAGTATTGTCCCTTACGCGGCCCTTGCATGAAGTGGCGAAGCCAGATAGTGCCATGTACAGTGGCGGCACGGCTTGCCCGCACCATGCCCCTAATCTGTTTTTGACTAACGAAACGTAAGTTACTTGACAAAAGAAAGTAAATATGTTACACTGATGCTGGCTGGTAAAGTAGCTAGCTCTAAATGATGATGCCAAACAAAATGGAGGATATTTCTATGGCCTGGCAAATCGATCAAGCACATTCAGAGGTCTTGTTTTCGGTAAAGCACGCGATGATTAGCACCGTGCGCGGACATTTCAACGTAATCAGTGGAAGTTTGCATATTGACGAGCAGAATCCCGCGAACTCGTGGGTGGAGGCGAAGGCTGATACCGCGAGCATCAACACGCGCGACGAGAAGCGCGACGGGCACCTGCGGTCCCCTGATTTCTTTGACGCCGCCACATATCCAACAATCACATTTAAAAGCACCCGTGTGGAGCATGTAAGTGGTAGCGATTACACCGTCACGGGCGATCTGACAATGCACGGTGTGACGAAGCCTGTTACCTTCAAAGCCGAGTACGGTGGTCAGGCGAAAGACCCGTTTGGCTTACAGCGTGCGGGTATCAGTGTCAAGGGCAAAATCAACCGCGACGACTGGGGACTTACCTGGAACGCGGCCCTTGAGGCTGGTGGTTTCCTCGTGAGCAAAGAGGTGACAATCGAGGTCGATCTTTCCGCAATCAATCAATCGGTGGCGGCACCCGCGAACTAACACAATCTCAATCTTCTAGTATGAGGACGTGGCGAGCAACCTGTATGGTGGCTGTCGCGTCCTCTTTGTGCGTCGTACAATGAGGCAAAGTGATAGTGTTTGATGAAAGGAAAAAGTCATGCGAGCAGTAGTAATCACGAAACCTGGCGGGCCGGAGGTATTGGAGTTACAAGACGTGGAGATGCCGCACCCGATTGGCGATCAGGTGCGTGTGCGCGTGCGAGCGGCGGGACTGAACCGCGCCGATCTTTCACAGCGTATGGGGCTGTATCCTGCGCCATCCGACGCGCCCGCCGACATTCCCGGCTTAGAGTTCGCGGGGGAGGTCGATACCGTTGGCCCTCTGGTTGGTGCTTACAAGATGGGACAGCGTGTCATGGGTATTACTGGCGGTGGCGGGCAGGCGGAATACATTCTTGTACATGAGGGACTGCTTGTTCCCATTCCAGAAAACCTGAATTTTGTGCAGGCCGCCGCGATACCAGAGGTATTTATGACGGCGCACGATGGGCTGTTCACGCAGGCTGGTTTGCAAATGGGCGAGCGCGTGCTTATTCACGCGGCAGGAAGCGGCGTAGGTACTGCCGCGATTCAACTGGCGCACGCGGTTGGCGCAACAACATTCGGCACGTCGCGCACACCGGACAAACTCGAACGCGCGAAGCCGCTTGGTTTGAACTTCGGGCTAGGCGAAAAAGATTTCGCGAGCGAGGTCAAGCGGCTCACGTATGGCGAAGGCGTGCATGTGGTGCTTGATTTCATCGGGGCCGCATACATGGCGCAGAATCTGGACGCGCTGACAATGTGGGGACGTATGGTGTTTCTCGCGACACTCGGTGGCACGCAGGCAAATGTGAACCTGGGCTTGTTGATGAGCAAGCGCATTCAGATGCGCGGCTGCACTCTGCGTACCCGCACGTTAGAGGAAAAGCTGAGTGTCACGCGTCGCTTCACAACACAGGTCTTGCCTCTACTGGCAAGCGGGCAGGTCAAGCCCATTGTGGAGCAGGTTTACGCGATGAAGGATATTAGTGAAGCGCATAGGGTGATGGGCGAGAACAAAAACTTTGGCAAACTGATCGTCACCATTGAGTAGTATGGGTCTGTACACAAAGTTCTCAGATTACTTATTGTAAGGGAATTATCTTTTATCCTATGTGTGTTATAGAGAGTAAGCTGAGAATTACACGGGTTATACAGGGAGGGTTTGTATGTCAGAGAACAAAGGGTATGTTCATCCAGAGGTATTAGTGGACGCAGCATGGGTTGAGGCGCATTTGCACGATCCAAAAGTGCGCCTGATCGAGGTTGATGTTGACACAAAGGCGTATGAGCAGGGACATATTCCTGGCGCGGTTGGAGTCAACTGGCAAACACAGTTACAGGATCAACTTGTGCGTGCGCCTCTGAGCAAAGAGCAGCTAGAAGCGTTGTTCAGTCGCATTGGTGTAAGCAAAGACACGACGGTTGTCTTATACGGCGATAACAACAATTGGTTTGCGGCATGGGCATTGTGGATTTTCAAGTATTATGGACACACAGATGTACGCTTGCTGGATGGTGGACGCGTCAAGTGGTTGGCGGACAAACACGAAATCAGCACACAGGTGCTGAGTCATGAACAGACAACTTATCAGGCGGAGACACCTAACAAGGATATTCGCGTCTTCCGTGACGACGTATTGCATGTCCTGGGACAACAGAACGTAGCACTTGTCGATGTTCGTTCCCCTGGTGAGTATAGTGGTGAGTTGCTCGCGCCCGCGAACATTCCGCAAGAGGGAGCGCAGCGCGGCGGGCATATTCCGGGCGCGGCGAGTATCCCTTGGGCAACAGCAGTGCGGCCCGATGGTACGTTCAAGTCTGCGGAAGAGTTACGCGTCATATATGAAGGCAAGGGCGTCACTTCTGATAAAGAAGTTATCACGTACTGCCGTATTGGTGAGCGCAGTAGCCACACCTGGTTCGCGTTAAACTACCTACTGGGCTATCCCGATGTTCGCAACTATGATGGTTCGTGGACGGAGTGGGGCAGCTTGATCGGTGCGCCAATCGAGCGGTAGAAGCGTTTCTTATAGATGGTAAACACGAGTGCCGACAGTAACACACTACATCACTGCCAGCACTCGTGTTTTGTTATTTCCCGTTTTCTATAATCAACAGTTCAGTCTCTGCTTCTTGCCCAACCACGATTGGTACAGCAGTGCTGCCGTCGATCTTCATACAGTAGGCGAGGTCCTGCCCCATATTGGCGTCGAGTATTTGACGTGCGGCGTGAGCGAAATCGACCAGTTTGGGTGGCGCGAAGGTGGTGTAGAGCGTCTGGGCCGCGCGTGCGTCGTCGTGTAGTTCGATGGCGGGATGCTGGCGTTGGAGTTCGTGGGCGAGATAGCCCGCGCATGTGGCGTCGTCGAGGGCGAAATAGTTGGACTCGGCGGAACACACAATCACAATGTTGCTCTCCTGCGCGTGTGCAAGGACGAGTGCGTGAGTGGTTACGGCGAGCGCGTTGTAAAAGCTGCCCGCGAGTCGGGTACTTTGCGCGGGACAGGCGTAGAAGGCGCGGGTGCCGTTGGTGGTGGTCAAGATAAGCTCGCGGCCCTTCAGGTTCATCTGCGCGAATTGGGCGGGCGAGTTGCCGTACTGAAAGCCCGCGACAGGCTGTACATCGCGTTCGCCACACAGAAGACGCTGCGGAAAATGGGACGCGCCGTTACGCGCCTGCTCAAGCGTGTTTGCCGCATAGACACGGGCGGCTCCGCTATCAAAAATCGTGGGAAGCGTTGTTGTGGCGCGAATAACATCGATTACAATGTAGATGTCGTTCGCACTCGTCTCCACCACGGACATGTCAATCGGGTTGAAGAAGATGCGTAGTTGCACAATATATTCCTGCTGTCGTATTTTTTCAGGCACTCCAAGAAGCACCTGCCTTGATTGTATCACCATTCCCGCGCCTCTTTTCAACTCACCAGCAGTTCTTCCCATGGCTGGGAAAGTGCGCGGGAATGGTGATACAATCACGGCCCGTATATGCTCTATCATGGCCTCCGGTTTGCACGTTCTGGTGCAAGTACACCAGAACAAATTCTTCTCCGCCATAACGACCAACGCACGCGGTCTCTGGCGTGTGTTGCCGCGTAGGAGAGTGGCAACGTGCGCGAGTACCGCGTCACCGACTTGATGGCCCCATGTATCACTGACCTGTTTGAAGTGGTCGATGTCGGCGAAGATAAAAACGTCTCTTGTTCTTCTCTATAGGCTACTTTGCGTGTAGCATGAAAGCAAGAATGAGGCTGAATAGAGCTAAAACAGAAGCTCTGGTAGAAGTTAAAATCCTGGAGAGGTAGCATCCGCGTTCGGTGTGCATTCATGATAGAATACAGGAACGACAGTTCAACAGAGCCGTTGCTGTACCTTTGCTTACAGCAGGCAGTGTTTTACAGAGGAGCATCTCTTTATGGCAAAGACTCCCAACATGACGGATTATGAGGCGGAGCGACAGCATTTCCATCTCGATGTTCCCGCGCAGTTCAACTTCGCGATAGACGTGATGGGGAAATGGGCCGCCGACCCGCAGAAGATAGCGATGCTGTGGCTTGGGCAATATGGCGAGGAGCGTTCAATCACCTACCGACAGTTCGTGGAGCGTTCCAGTCGTGCTGCGAACGCCTTTCTTGCGCTTGGCATCAAAAAAGGGGATCGTATCATGGTGATGTTGCCACGCATCCCCGAATGGTGGGAGACCGTTCTTGGCCTAATGAAGTTGGGTGCCGTTCCCATTCCCTGTACAACGCTATTGACGCCCAAAGATATTCAGTTTCGGGCGGAAGTCGCGGAAGTACAAGGGTTCATTACCTATGTGGAAGGTGCCGCCAAGTTTGACGCGGTACGCGCCGAATGTCCAACAATCACGTTCGCGATCCTGGTGGATGCTTCTGACCGCGCGGGCTGGACAAACTTTCAGCATAGCGCGGCCCACGCCTTGCCTGAATATACCGGCCCCAAAACCAATAGTGATGACCCCTGCCTGATCTATTTCACTTCCGGCACGGTTGGCTATCCCAAGATGGTGCTGCACACACAGGCCAGTTACCCTATTGGACACACGATTACCGCGAAATACTGGCTAGACCTGGGCGAGAATGACTTGCATTGGAATTTATCCGAAATGGGATGGGCAAAAGCTGCGTGGTCCAATCTTTTTGGCCCGTGGATGATGGGTGCGGCAATGTTCATCCAAGACTCACGAGGCAAGTTTAACGCGCTCGAAACGTTAGAGATGCTCAACAAGTACCCCATCACAACGCTGTGTGCGCCGCCAACGGCGTATCGTATGCTTGTGCTTGATGAGCCGATGGCGTATATGAAAGCGCATTCACCGAAAGCGTTGCGGCACGCGGTTGGGGCAGGTGAACCGTTGAACCCGGAAGTTATTCGTGCGTGGCAGAAGAGTACGGGGCTGACCATTCGGGACGGCTATGGGCAGACTGAAACAGTGCTTCTCTGCGCCAACTTCCCGCCTCTGACGGTGAAACCTGGCTCAATGGGGAAGCCCTCACCTGGCTTTCATTTGAGCATTATCGACCACGAGGGGAACGAACTGGCGGCGAACAAAGAGGGTGATATCGCGGTAAAGATTAAGCCAGAGCGTCCGACGTGGATGTTCAAGGAATACTGGCGCAACCCCGAAGCGTCGGCGGCGTGTGTGCGAGGCGACTGGTATATCACAGGGGATCGCGCGTACAAAGACGAGGACGGGTATTATTGGTTCGTGGGTCGCGCGGACGATGTTATCATCAGCGCGGGCTATCGGATTGGCCCATTCGAGGTCGAGAGTGCCTTGAAGGAGCATCCCGCCGTTGTGGAGTCGGCGGTGATTGCGAGTCCTGATGCTATGCGTGGCGAGATTGTCAAGGCGTATGTTATTCTTGCTCCGGGCTATACAGAGTCACCCGTATTGGCAACCGAGCTACAGGATTATGTCAAGAAGGTGACAGCACCGTATAAGTATCCGCGTGAGATCGAATTTGTGGAGAGCTTGCCCAAGACGATTTCGGGCAAGATTCGGCGTGTGGAGTTGCGTGAGATGGAACGCCAAAAGAAGCTGGGGAAATAGTAGAGATACGTGTGAGCAACATACATATGTATACGTTGCTCACACGTGCTATGGATGTGAAGGGCCTTGACGCTTACATGCCTGCGCCGAAGTCCATGCCCTTTTTCAGGTCGCCTTTGTGTCCGTTGATAATGCGGTCAAGGAACGTCGAGTTGCTGGTGAGTTGCTTTGTGAGCATGTCGGCCTGCGCCTTTGTGATGTCCCCTGCGGTTATGGCCTGGTTGAGTTCGCTCTGGATAGCCGCGTTCAATAGGGCTTTGAGTTGTGTATCAGAGACCTTGTGCGCGGTAGCGACATCGTGCAGGCTCTTGCCTGACTGCAACTGGCTTGTCAGATCAGCACTGCTGATGCCCAGTCCCTGCGCGACTTGTGCCTCGGCTGCGGTGAGGTACTTCTGCACTTTGAGCATGTTCCCCTGACCGAGTTTGCCATCGAAACCCTTGCCTTTGAACTGGCATTTGGTGGCGTCGCCCAGATTAGCTTCTATCTGGGTGGCCTGCGCTTGCGTAATCTTGCCATCCTTGACCATCTGGTCAATTGTATCCTTCGCCGCCGCTGCTTCCGCACTGGTCAGCTTGTCCGCCGTAACGCCCAAACGCCTGGCGAGATTCTGCTGAAGTACCGAGCAGTAATTAGTAGTGGTTGGGGTTGTCGCTGCCGTCACTGTAGTTGTCTTCGTGCTTGCGTTGGCGACACGCGCATTACCATAGACCGCACCGATAAGGATGCCAAGCAGAAGCAAGAGGCTTGCTCCGCCAAGAACAAAAAGTCGTTTCACCTGTGTATCTCCTCAAACATGAAGGCGTGTGAACGCACACCTCTTCATTGCTGCTAGTTATTACTCTCTATCGTCAACGTCACGCTTGCCAGTGACTTCTCTAAGCATACGCTAAAACAGAGCGAAATATGTGAGAAAAGTCTAAAGATTTCGTGAAATCTTTCGCATGATGCACCGTGACACATTCTCTTTTGCTCTAATACAACAAGAAGAAGGTCGGCTACTGTTGGGGGGACAGCACCGACCTTCTTCTTAAAACGGGAAGGAGAAGAAAGAGTAAGTTGTGTACGTTTGTCTCTGTGGATAAGATACTCCACAAATGTCTATAATTTCTCTTGTATTTCTCAAGATTGCGTCAAGACTGCTTGAGGCTCTAAAAACGTCGTGTGGATGCTATATTTCTGTGGGGCAAGTATGCTACTATACGGGCAGAGACCGCTAAGCACCGTTAGCCGTTGAAGGAAGGTAAGTTGGCATGGGGCAGAAAATTCTCCTGATTGAAGATGAAGATGGTATCATTCATCTAATAAACCTCTATCTAAAAAATGAAGGCTTTGCCGTTGTGATCGCCAAAGATGGCGCGGACGGTTTAGCATTGCACGCCCGTGAGCAACCTGACCTTGTAATACTTGATGTTATGTTGCCCGCGATAGATGGCTTCGAGGTCTGTAAGCGCATCCGCGCCTGGTCGAAAACGCCCATTCTTATGCTCACCGCTCGTGTGAGCGAGGAGGATCGCATCACCGGATTGGATCTTGGCGCGGACGATTATCTCGCGAAGCCGTTTAGTCCACGGGAACTGGTGAGTCGTGTGCGGGCCATTTTGCGCCGTAGCACTGCTTCCGCACCTCTGCCAGCACTGACCGCGAACGAGGCAAAGGAGGCGAGAAACGAGGTGCTGCGCTTCCCCGGCCTGACCATTGACATCTCAGCGCGTCGAGTTGAGGTCAACGGAGTCGAGACCGCTTTGACGCCAACGGAGTTTGATCTGCTGGCGTTGCTGGCGAAGTCGCCTGATCGCGTCTTCACGCGCGAGATATTGATGAACAAAGTTTGGGGCTATGACTATCTGGGCGACGGGCATACCATCGACGTGCATATGAGCGCGTTACGCAAGAAGATAGAGCTTGAAGAGGGGCAACGCTACATCAAAACGGTCTGGCGTGTTGGCTATCGCTTTGACATCAAAACATTCGCGCCGCGTCCAACTATCGCGCCATCGTCGTAGCGTCGAGACCGCACTGGAAAGAGAGTAAGACATATGCGCTGGTGGCAAAGCATTCGCTGGCGGCTCGCGCTCGGCTCAATGGTAATCGCTTTGCTGGCAACCGCGTTGCTGACCATCGCCGCGCTGCTCGCGATTAGCTATTACTATACCAACGATCAGCAGGCGCGTCTCCAAATATTCGCTTCTGACAGCACGCAGGCGATCAGCGCGAAATATGCTGTACCTACGACTATCACAAACTCTAGCTTGCGTAAAGCGGCGGTAAGTACGTTTGGAAACAAACTGGTGGTGGGCAAGCCGGGCGTGGTACTGACGGGAAAGGGTGAAGAATATCTTGTGGTTGTCTATGGTCTTTACGTGGAGCCGGCCTATCCAGGTGTTCGTTCGCTTGGAGCAGGGAACCCCATCACGCCCGTGGTACAAGGTGTAATAAAGGCGCAGCACTTGAAGGCAGATGACGGTTATACAAGAATACGCACTGCTCTTTTGCTCGCGCTTCAACAGGGGCAAGCGACAACAGGCCAGCTTACACAGGGCAATCCGGTACTTCCGCCACGCTCTTTCGTTGTACAACCCATTATTATCAACGACCAGAATGGTGTGCTGCTCCGTGTCGGCGCACTGGTGGTCATGCCGCGTTACTCGGCGGAGAATACCGTGCCGTTGTTCGTGCAAACGGTGGGCGAGGCGGTGCTTATCTCATCGCTCTTTGTGGCACTGGTGGCGGCATTGTTAGCAATTGTCTTCTCGCGCACCATCACGCGTCCATTGGCGAAGTTGACCAGTGCGTCGCGTGTGATGGCGTCGGGCGATTACAAGGCTCATGTCGTCGTAACGTCCTCTGGCGAAATTGGCGAGCTGGCCCACAGCTTTAACGAAATGGCGACGCAACTGGGGCGCGATGTGGAAGAGTTGCACGCGCAGGAGTTGTGGCGGCGCGAACTGATTATGAGCATCACGCACGACCTCGCGACACCGCTCACGGCTATTGCGGGGCTTGGCGAGTCGCTTGTTGATGGGGTAACGCAGAGCCGCGAAGACTACGAGGCAACGGGGCGTATCATTGTGCGCGAGACATTGCGTCTGCGAAGGCTGGTGAAAGACCTGCATGTGATGGCGAAGGTCGAGGCGGGTGCCTTGCAACCGCAACGTAAAGAGGTACGACTTGCCGCGCTGGTCGATGAGGTGTTGGCGGTTCTCGCGCCAGAGTTCGAGCGTGCCGATGTTGAGCCGTTAAATACCGTCCCGTTTATCCTGTCCACTATGCAGGCCGACCCCGACATGCTGACCCGCGTCTTCACAAACCTCTGTGATAACGCCTTGCGCCACACGCCCACAGGGGGACGCGTGACCGTCGCGGCGGTTCAGCAGCAGAATATGCTTGTGGTTTCCGTTTCCGATACAGGAGAGGGTATTCCCCCCGAAGCGGTTGGGCGCGTCTTTGAACGCTTTTATCGGGCCGATAGTGCGCGGCAATCCACAATGGGCGGAAGTGGTCTTGGCCTTGCGATTGTTCGCGCGATTATCGAGGCACATGGTGGCAAAGCCTGGGCCGAGAACAACCCCGTTGCAGGGGTGTCCATCCTGTTCACGCTGCCTGTAGAAGAGGTGAGCTTGCAGGAGACGCAACCAATGCACCTGCTTCTCGCGAAGGGCCAGAAAAAACGGTGACAACGTGAGGTATAGATGAGTATAACGGGGTGTGATAGGTGTGTCAGAGAGGGGGGCAAGCCACACATGACAGGGGCAAGCCCTGTCACTACCATACAGCCACCTGCGTGGCCCTTACACAGCGTGGCATAGCCACGCCCCCCGTCGTATATAGTAGTGACAGGGCTTGCCCCTGTCATGCGTAGCTTGCCCCTGTCAAGTGTGGCTTGCCCCTGTCATGCTATCTATCTATAGTATGCTGGTAGCCAATCTGTTTGTGCGCATCGACTGTAAAAATGGATAATGTTATACTATTCCTATTGTATAAATTATTTAGAATACGTGTCGATAGATTATAACAACGATGTCACATGTATGTTTGTTTGTATACGCTCTATGCTGATGTGTACAACGCTATAAAAGAGGGCCTCCATGACTGCAAATATATCTTCTCTCAATGATCGTCAGTACGCTATCTCCTCGGCCTCCGTCGAAGGCGAGTCACAGGAACTGGTGGATGTTCTCCAGAAGATTGTGTACAACGCGGGCGCATTGCTGGAGGTACGCAATTGTTCAGTGGCTCTACTGGATGCGAGCGGCTCGACGCTGGTAACGCTGGCAGCACTGCAAAAAAACGGGCGTAAGCCGCGCCACACGCGGTTTCGCCGTAATGAGGGAGTCGCGGGCTGGGTCGCGGAACATTGTGAGCCGCTTGTGATTAACGATGTGAGCCTCGACCCCCGCTTCAAGCGGCTCGGACGCACGCCGATAGGCTCGATTATGTGTGTGCCGTTGATTGACGAGGACAGGTTTATTGGGACGTTGACGGCGAGTAGTCAGGATAGCAATGGCTTCGACGCCAAAAAAGCGAAGATGATGATTATTTTCGCAGAGCAAGCGGTGCTGGCGATCACCAACGCGCGGAACGCGGAACTGGCGCATCGTCAGGCCGACCAGCTCGAAATGTTGATGGATCTGTCACGGGGCATTACGACGCGCCACGAGCCGGATGCTCTCTACCGCAGTATCTTGGTCGATGTGCAACGGCTTGTACCTAGCGACCTTGCCACGCTGTACCTCTATCAGGAGGGAACGCAGGAACTTTTGCCCATCGCGGAACTCTATGGGGCGGATACCGCGCTTGGCGATGAGCAGGAGATTTACGCGGCAGAGGTGAAGATGGTTGATCTGCAACAGGAAAAGGTGCGGCTCTACGATACGCAATCGGTGACGGCGTGGGCTGCCGTTCACAGGCATCCAATGCTTCGCACGCCCTCGCATGAGACGCGTACAGAGCCAGATGGGGACGACGATATGGCGGAATTGTCGGCTCCCCTTGTCTCGAAGCACGTTTTATATGGTGTGCTCTCGCTTAAACGCGTCGAAGCGTTTACCAGCGAAGAGTTGCGGGTCGTTCGCAATCTAGGCAACATGGCGGCGGCGGCACTGGAAAATGTTGAGTTATTCCATATGGTACGTACCGATCAGGAGCAACTGCGGGCGATTCTCGCGTCAAGTTCCGATGGTATTGCCCTGCTTGGCGTCAATGCCTGTTTCATCGAGGTCAACGCAGCTTTTGGGCGCATCTTCGGTATCGAAGCGGAGCAGATCGTTGGTATGGATTGCGTGGAGTTGCTTGGCTGTGATGAAGAGGAGAGTACAACGAGGTGTCGCGAACTATGTATGGTTCACGACGCGCTGCAACAGGAGGAGCCGTTGCCCTATACAGAGGTTGATCTGACCATCAAAGGTGTTTCGCGCTCCGTTGGCTTGAGCATTACGCGGGTCTCCACCAAAAATAAGCCTGTTTGCTTGATGATGGCGCGTGACGTGACCGCAATTCGCGACGCCACGCGTATGAAGGCAAACTTCATTTCGATGATTACACATGAATTGCGCTCTCCACTCAACGCCATAAATGGCTACCTTGACCTTGCATTGACAGGTGTCGCGGGCGAACTCAACCCACAGCTCCGCGAGTTTTTGCAGCGTTCGCGTTCTGGTAGCGAGCATCTCTACGCGCTGGTGGAAGACCTGTTGCTCGTCTCACGGGCTGACGCGGGTCAGTTGCGTTTGAACCGCGAAGTGGTTACGCTCAAAGATATCATCACTGACGCGGTTGAGGAACTAGAGTTGACCGCGACAGACCGCGAGATCGCGCTCCACGTCGAGATCACAGACAACTTTCCTCAGATGTACGCGGACCCTGTACGCATGCAGCAGGTGCTGCGAAATCTTGTGAGTAACGCATTGCGCTTCACGGGCGCGGGTGGGAGTGTGACCATCGCGGCAACGCTGGCGTATGTCAAGGGTGCAAGCGAAGATACCGAGGACCAGGACGTGCGAAGCGCGAAGTTGACGGTTCGCGATACCGGCTGCGGTATCTCAGAGGAGCATCAGCAACGCATCTTCGAGCGTTTCTATCAGGTGCCGCAGAACGCTGTGCGCGTCACAGGGCAAGGGTTGGGCCTAGCCATCGTCAAGATGATTATAGAACTACATGGAGGCACCGTCACCGTAGAGAGCGTCGTTGGGCAAGGTAGCACGTTTACTTGCATGTTGCCGTGTGTTCTGTCGTGAGCCGCTCGTTACTTATCGCGCTCTTTGACATCGACTCGCGCCACAATATAGCACAAAATACCCGATAGGAAAATAAGGCACGACAGCACGATATGTTGTGCCGTTCCCGCTGCCACAAAATTGATAAGGATAATAAATACTACGCCCAGCACGGCGAAAAAAAGCGAGAGATACTTGCGGTTCAAAAATCTTTGTTGCATATCATTCCTTATAAGAACACGTTTCCTGTCCAGTGTATCATAGCGGGGGCCTGCTCCCGTCATACCCTCTTGTATCGCCCACACGACGCGCCCCGGTCACACTCGTTATACCGACAGCTCCGGCAACGTACTTGACGCTCTCCCGTTTGCGTGCTATGCTCAACTCGTTCCTCTATTTCCTGATATGGCAGAGAACAGAGACGGAACGACGCGAAGGTATAACACGCGAAGGTATAACAGTAGAGTTGCGAGCCTGTACGAACAGTAAGAAGGAGACAGCTTGTGGGTATGCTACGGATTATGTCCCGTCGTGGTGATGACCGCATTGTGTGGGACGCTGGCAAAGCGCAGACCAACGATGGCGAGGCAATGGCGGCAGTGCGAGAGGCCGAGCGCATTTTCGATCAAGAGCGTGCAAAGGGTGCCACCGCCTTCAAGGTAGAAACAGGGAAGACTGTAGAGCGTATCGAGAAGTTTGATAAGACGGCAGAGCAGATTGTAATTGTACCGCGTGTTGTTGGCGGCTAGGAGGGCAAGCGACTATGCCTATGTTGGAGACACTAAGTTTGTTTCTGGGTATCTGGCTGCTGTTCCTCTTGCTGGCGGTCTACTACCTCTCGCAGTCACAAGATGGCGGTGTGGGCCGTTTTCGTGAAACGGTGAGCGAGCATTTGTCTGCCGACAGTCGCGCGAAGGCGTTACTGCGCGAGATGTTGTCAGAGAACCAGTATCAGCAATTGATTAAGTACGGCTATCTTGAGGTCATGAGTCCCACCATTGATACGCGCGTGTACCGCATTCCGGGCGCGGGCGGACTGGTGAAGGTGTATGAGCGCGGTTGCGCGATTATGGAGTTGTGTCTGCAACCGGCAGAGCCACTGCCTGATGGTGATGTTGTGGTGATGCACAAGTTGATGATTGAGGCGAATGAGCAAGAGTATCTGAAGCAGGCGAATCATTTCGCGCCGGGCATCATCTCATTGCGCTGCCAACATCTTTAAAGAATGTAGGGAGACCCGATTGCATTCGGGGAATGATGAAGGCCGCCGCGTTCGCAATGAGAAAGGCGCGGCCTTCTCATGTTTACCGCGTGTGTATGTATATTTTCTCCTGAGTTTTTGTATGCGCCATCTTTTGAACTTTTAGCCTCTCAGCACGTATATACTAGTGACGGAATGACGAAAAAAGAGTCTTTTATGGCTGAAAGGGCGGACAGAGGAAGATGGAATGTCCTTCTTGCAAAACGGACAACCGCGACGGAGTGCGCTATTGTGCTAATTGCGGTAGACTACTAAACGTGACCACGCCTGCGCCGCTTGCATTCGGCGGTAATGGGGGCGGTACGATGCGTGAAAATTCACGCTCACTCATTCCTGGTTCGCGTTTACAGGGCGGACGCTATGTCATTAAGCGCGTGCTTGGGCAGGGCGGCATGGGAGCGGCGTTGCTCGCGATAGACATACGGCTCGATAGTAAACTCGTGGTTCTCAAAGAACTGCTCTCCGACAACAACGACTCAAACAAGTTGCAGGACGATGTACGCAACTTCAAGCGTGAGGTCGCGACCCTCGCGCATATCGATCATCCACTTATTCCCAATGTGACCGACCACTTTCAAGAGGGATCGCGCTATTTTATGGTGCAGGAGTACGTGGAGGGCGAGACGTTGGAAGAGCGGATAGAGGCTCTACGCGTCCCGATGGGCGAGGCTGAGGTGCTTGTGTATGTATCAGCGATCCTGGATGTGCTGGATTATCTAGCGCAGCAGACGCCACCGATTGTACATCGCGACATCAAGCCCGCCAACATCATCATAGGAGCGAAAGACAGAAGGGCGCACCTGGTCGATTTCGGTATCGCACGCGCGGACGAGGCCAAGAACGCGCAACGTAAACAAACTTCCGCGCTTGGCACGCCCGGCTACGCTCCACCCGAACAGTATCAAGGGAACGCTGACCCGCGCTCAGATCTGTACGCGCTGGCGGCGACAATGCATCACCTGCTGACGAACCGTGATCCGCGCAACTATCCACCGTTCGCGTATCCGCTTGTACGCACGCTCAACCCAACGCTATTTCTGGATATTGAGGGTGTGGTGGCGCGAACCTTGCAGAACGACGTGAAACACCGCTATCAAAGTGCTACTGCGATGAAACGTGATATCGATAACATTTTATTGCGGCGGTTTGGTATCACGGAGGCGGTCAATACCTATATGTTGGGCAACTCTGGCCCGATGAACACACACATTCACAATCGGCCCATCGTGCCTACTGCGGGCGCGAGTAGCACAATGCACACGCCTCCGCCATCGGGAAACACGGGTACGGGTGCGACTCTTGCCGCGCAACCGTTTTCCGGGAACGTGCAACCCAACACTCAACCCAACGCGCCCTATCTCTATCCAGTGCGAAACACTCCACCACAACTGGGAAATCCGCCGCCGTATCAGAGGTACACCGTACTACCCACCGTACTACCGAAGCGGAGCAAGACGCGTCCGCGTGTGTATGTGTTTGGTGCGCTCTTGCTCCTCTTGCTTACAGGCGTCATATTTACTGCTGTATACTATTTGCCGCGTTTACAAGCAAACACGGCTCCCGCAACGCCAACTGCCACGGGGATACGCGATGGTATTGGCGTGACGAAGATCGGCAACGATACTATTGGCATCAGCGATGGCTCGTATGTTTTTGATACAGCGCGTACTGACGCGACATTGAAACAACAGGCGGCAACGCAACTACGACAGAAAAGCACCGATACCAGTGGCATTGTAGCGGCACTAAGTTCCGCTTTGGAGCAAGAGCCAAATGACGCGGAAGCGCACATCTATCTTGAAGATCAGCGTGTGCTCAGCTCTGGTAGCTCATATGTGACGTTCATTGTTGGGACGATGCTCTCACTCGACAACATCGGTGTTGGACGAGACAATTTGCAAGGCGCATACATCGCACAGAAAGAGTACAATGATGGCGCGAAACTTACAGGTGGCTACAAAGTACGCCTGTTGATCGCGAACTCTGGCAGCAACAAGCGGTACGCGGTACAGGCAGCAAATCAGATTATGCAATTGGCGGCAGTGGACAAAACAGTTGTTGGCGTAATGGGGTGGCCTTTCAGCACGCGCACGGTAAACGCGATCCGCATTCTTGGGAAAGCGCGAATTCCGATGATTTCGCAAACATCGTCGAGTGACGACCTGACGAATATCTCTCCCTACTTTTTTCGTGTCGCGCCCTCAAACAAAGTTCAAGGGATAGCGGGGGCGAAATACGCGCAACAGGTCTTGCACGCGAACACGGCGGCCCTGTTTGTGGACTCTTCGGACACGTATAGCCAGAGTCTCGCGAAAGACTTCAGGGGGCAGTTCGAGGGCGATGGCAAGAAAATACTCGTTACTGAGCAGTACAAGGTGGGCAAAACAAGCGATTTCCCAGCCCTATTACAGGATGCATTGAGCCATAATCCCGACACGCTCTACTTCTCTGGCTATGCGGCGGACATCAGCACGCTGTTGACAAATTTGCCCGCGGAGAGCAAGATTAGCGTGATGGGTGGAGACGCGTTGTATGAACTGAACGGTTATCAGAGTAGTGCGCGTGCCGGCTTCACACATCTCCGCTTCACCGCTTTTGCCTATCCCGACCAGTGGGATATTCTGGGACAAGGCGCGAATAAGCCTCTATTCTTCACGAATTACGCTGCCGCGTTCTCGCCAACGAAAGCGAAAACGGGCTATGGTTACACTCGTGCTGACAACGACGCAATTTTGTCCTACGACGCGACGATTGCCCTCTTGAACGGTTGCAATGGCGTGTTGCGCACCGGAAAGACATTGGTTACACCAGCAGACCTTCAGCAGGCACTACGCACGACAACGTTTCAAGGTGTGAGTGGACAGGTCGCTTTTGGGGCCGATGGTGATCCTATTAACAAGGCTATAGTGATTTTATCGGTTGACTCGCTTGGTCGGATACGAATGGAGCTTCCGCTAGAGGGTCAGTTTTTCAAGTAAGAGAAATAATAGGCGAACGAACATGAAATGTCCTAATTGTGGCACAAACAATCCGTCAGGTGAAACATTTTGTACAAACTGTGGCGCGTATCTTGACAGCAATGCTCCCACAGCGACGAGCACTGCAACGCATACTGCCGTGGCAACGGGGAGCAACGCGGGTGCAACAACCTTTGGTGGAAGTGGTAACACTGGCACATCGCGCACCCTGACTCCCAATGAGAAGCTCCAGAATGGTCGTTACCTGATCGAGAAGATTCTCGGACAGGGGGGGATGGGCGCGGCTCTGCTTGCAAAAGATACGCGCGTCTCAAACAAGCTGGTGGTTATCAAAGAACTGGTTTCAGATAATACCGATCCAGAGAAGCGTAAAGAGGATGTGCGAAACTTCGAGCGTGAGGTAGAGACGGTGGCAAACATCGATCATCCGCTCGTGCCAAACGTGACTGATTACTTTCAAGAAGGCACACGCGCCTTCATGGTGCAGGAGTATGTCGCGGGCGAAAACCTGGAAGACCATATGGAGCGCATCAACGCACCGATGCCAGAACGTGAGGCACTAGGCTACGCGTCGCAGGTACTCGATATTCTGGATTATCTTTCGCAGCAGACACCTCCAATTGTGCATCGTGATATCAAGCCCGCCAATATCATCATTGGCGCGAAAGACAAGCGGGCGCACCTCGTGGACTTTGGTATCGCACGCGCGGACGAGAACAAGAATGCCAAGCGCAAGCAGACCTCTGCCCTCGGTACGCCTGGCTATGCCCCGCCCGAACAGTATCAGGGGAACGCCGACACCCGTTCAGACCTGTATGCGCTGGCAGCGACGATACACCATCTCGTCACGAACCGCGACCCGCGCAACTATCCACCGTTCGCGTACCCTTCGGCGCGTTCGCTAAATCCTAGATTATCGCCTGCCCTCGATCAGGTGCTGGCAAAAGACCTGACCATCGACATTAACCATCGTTATCAAACGCCCGCTGATATGAAGCGCGACGTGGATAATATACTCGCGCACACCTTCAATACATCGGGTGACACGAGCAATTATGTGCTGGGAACGTCTGGTTCAATCGTAACACCTGCGCCAATCGCGCCGCGACCCGTGCAACCGCATCCGCAGCCCGCTGCGCACCCACCTGTACGTCAGCCGCAGCCGATCAATCAGCCTTATCCGCAGCCTATGAGTCAGCCGCAGCCGATACGTCCGATTGTGATGCCGCCATCACATCAACCGGGGATGTATGGGAATCAACAGCAATCACGCAGAAATAATAATACACTCATTCGCAATTTGGGCTTGTTTCTGCTTGTCCTCGCTGTTATGGGACTACTCATCTTTATCGCACCTGGACTCTTAAAAAAGAGAAGTACGGGGACGGGAACGAGTGGCACGACTTCGACAACTCCGACGACATCCTCGACGAATTTTATATTGCCTTCGACTGGTATCGGTGTGCAGTCCTATGGGCCTAAAGGTGATGTAATTGGCATCAGCGATGGCACGTTCGTCTTTGATACAACTGGCGCGGGTGGTACTTTCAAGACGACGGCGGCGATGGCGTTCAAGAGCGGCGATATCGCTGGCGGGTCGTCCGCATACCGCCAGGCAATCGCAACCGATAGTAGAGACGCGGAGTCCGCGATCTACCTCGAAGATCAGAGGGCCGTTAACTCTGGCAAGTATATTACGGTTGTCGTCGCGACCATGTTGTCCACCGACAATCTCGGAGTTGGACGTGATACATTGCAAGGGGCATATATCGCGCAAAAAGAGTACAATGACAACGCGAAGCTACACGGTGGTACGAAGATACGTCTGCTGGTGGCAAGTTCTGGAAGTGATAAAACCTTCGCTTCAAAGGTCGCGCAGCAGATAGAGCAGTTGGCGAAGGTAGATAAGACCTTTGTGGGCGTGATGGGGTGGCCTTTCAGCACGCGCACCGAGCAGGCAATACCTGTCCTGCAACAGGCAAGTATTCCAATGGTGTCATCGGCAGCCTCCGCAGACTCGCTTTCGGCTAGTTCCCCTTACTTTTTCCGCGTTGCTCCGTCCAACAAAATACAGGGTATCGAGGGTGCGAAGTATGCCGCAACGACGCTGGGCGCGAAGAAAGTTGTCGTGTTTTCCGACTCTACTGATACCTACAGTCAAAGCCTTGCGGCAGATTTCACGAAGCAATTTCAGAGTGATGGCAATACTGTGCTGAAACAAGAGCAATATACAGTAGGGAAGACAACCAATTTCCCTGACCTGCTTAAGGATGCGCTGAGCCTGAACCCTGACTTGATCTACTTTTCAGGGTACGCCGCTGATGTAAGTCCTTTTGTGACGGATTTCCCGGTGGACAGCAAGGTGCAGGTGCTCGGTGGTGATGCGCTGTATCAACTGGGTGGCTATACCACAAGCTCAAAGGCCGGTTTTACACGGCTCAAGTTCACGACGTTCTTCTATCCCGACGTGTGGGGTATTCTCGGTCAAAATAATTCGCCGCAGAAGCCAAAACTTTTTGACGAATACCCTGCCGCCTTTGGCGCGTCGGGCAAAGGTTATGGCTATGACCGCATTGGTAATGATGTGGCTCTGGCCTATGACGCAACCACCGCGTTACTTACGGCGTACAACATAGCCGCACCGACGACGGGTGGCACGATAACGCCCGTGCAACTGCAACAGGCGTTGGGCAAGACCGCGTTTCAGGGTGCAAGCGGACAGATACGGTTTGACGCGAACGGCGACCCCGTGAACAAGTCAATCGTTGTACTGCAAGTTGACTCGCAGGGACGCATAAGTCTGGCAAAACAAGTTGGGCAATTCTTTAAGTAGTATGATAAGAGCAAGATAGGCGCGACGGGGATATGTCCCCGTCGCGTCTATCTTGCTCTTATGTATCTTCGCGAGCTTACCACCCAGGAGGAAGCGATTGAGCTAACAGTGTCTCGATAGTGTAGAGAAGAAAGAACGCGATCAGGTATGAAGGGTCCATTATCATTGACGAGGTACGCACAATGCGGCGTATCGGCATGATAAACGGGTCGGTGATGCGTGCGAGAAAGCGAATGAAGGCAAAGCGTTCATCTATGCGGAACATTGACGCAATCGCGCGTATCAGCATGGCAAGAATGATAAAGCCGATGCCATACACGACGAGGAGATGGAGAATGGGTACTGGAAAAAACATGGTTGTTTACTCCTGAACCGTGTGTACTTCGACATACGTGTAGCCCAAAAACTTGCGACGGGCGATCTCTGTCACCCGCACACCTTGAAGGTCGGGCAGGGTTGTGAAGTGCTTTTGCACATATTCGCCCACGGGACGCGCCGCTGCCCAACCCGCGACGGAGGAGGCGGCGGCAGAGGCAACACGTACACGGCGCATGTCAGACGCGAGTCCCAGCATTGTGCCAATGGTGACAAGCGAGATGCCAACGGCAAGGTTGGTGCCACAGTTCGGGTGAATAGCAAGCTCCGCTTCGCCCGCCTGTAAGCGGCTCAACGCTTCGTCGAGTGCGCGGCGCAGGAGGCCAAGATCGACATCGTTGAAGACGATAAAGCCGTCCGCGCTCGAACGTGCGCTTCCTGTGAAGTTCGGGTCCATCTGGGCCATAATTGTGAATGTGGCATGTTCCAACGCGTGGTTCTGACGAACGCGCCGTCCGAAGATAATGTCGTCAAGTTTCATGAGTAGTGTCGCCTTTCTATTAAACTCTTTTGAATTGTTGTGTTGTGTGAATGTATATACGCTAAAGGGTTCAGATACTCTCGCGTTCGCCAAAAATCGCACGTCCGACGCGCACAATTGTAGCACCTTCCTCTATCGCGATACAATAGTCATCGGTCATCCCCATTGAGAGATGTTGCCATGCGGATTGCGGAACCTCCTGCCGCAGGTGGTCTCTAAGCTCTCGCAGGGCGCGAAACACCGAACGCACCTCCTCCGCATGGGCAACCTGTGGCGCGACGGTCATTATTCCCTGTACCTCAAGCTGTGGCAGTGTGACGAGTTGACGGGCAAGGTTCAGTGCTTCGGCAGGCGTCACACCCTCTTTGCTCTCCTCACCGGAGATGTTGACTTGTAGCAAAACGGCTATCTGTACCTCAAGCTCGGCGGCGTGATGGTTGAGTGCCTGAGCAAGTTGGAGAGTATCGACGCTATCGATACTATCGAACGACCCGACAACCTTGTTTGCCTTGTTGCGCTGAAGATGCCCAATCATATGCCATGTCACAGGATGTAGTTCCGCGTGCCGAAATGCCGCAATTTTGGCAAGCGCGTCTTGTACACGGTTCTCGCCAAAATCGCGAATGCCTAGCTCATACGCCTGCTTTATCAGCTCGATAGGCTTTGTTTTCGAGACCGCGACCAGCGTAATTTCCTCTGGTTGACGCCCGCCACGTTTTGCTGCCTGAATAATATTTGACCGCACTTGAGCAATATTTGCGGCGAGTGTAGTCTGAGAGGGAAGATTATTTATCACTGCTTGACTTTCCATCGTGTTGTGTACATGCGCTAAAGGGTGGTACTGATACTACGTTCAAGCGATATGTCTAGTTGTAGCAGGCATAGCTTATGCGTCCGCGAGAGCCATGATGAGGGGGAAGCGTCCCGTCTTGCCGTGTTCGGCTCTATGTGAAAAGAAATGGTCAACGTGGCAACTGGTGCAGATACCCGCCACCTCAATATGTTCGGAGGTCAGGCCCGCCATGAGCAATTGACGACGATTGGTCGCCCACAGATCAAGACGTAAACTCGCTCTTTCCGCTACGTCTACGATGGAAAACCTGGCAGACTCGCGAACGAGGCCGCGATACTCCGCCTGCGTGGGCATCTCCTCAAACTGCTGTGTCCCCATGAAAATGTCTTGTACGTTTTGTGAGACCTCATAACAGCATGGCCCGATGGCGGGGCCGATGCCCGCGTAGATATTGCTCGGCACACTTCCAAAATGCGAGGTCATCGCGGCTATCGTCGCGGCAGCGATGCCCCGCGCCGTACCACGCCATCCCCCATGCGCGATACCGATAACCTGCTCTACAGGGTCGTAGAGCGCAATCGGCGTGCAGTCCGCAAACGAGAGCGCGAGCGCAACGCCGCGTTGGCGTGTGATAAGCGCGTCCCCTTTGTGAATCTCCTGTACACTCCACGTCCGCGTATAGTATGACGCGTTCGCCCAATCGCTCCGCCATTCCGCGTGTACATCTGGCACGAAAATGTCCGCTCCGTGAACATTCCAGAGTGTGACGCATGGAGTGTCAGCAAGCGCAAGGCTCCGTAGCGCGAGCTGTCGATTGCGTACTACATTGTCAAGCACGTCGCCACCGCGCAACGAACCCATTGTGTTAAGGCCCTTATATGGAACGTCGCTGTAGCCACCATCGCGCGTGAAGAGGCCATGTGTGAGCTGTGGAAAGGAGCGAAGGGTACTGAACTGGAGATAGCAGGCATTATCACAGTGTTGCTCGATCAAAATGATCCCCTTGCTTGTCAAACAAAACGTAAAGCATCCATTCACGGATATTTTTACTTGGTATTGTAGCACAAAAGTTTTTGCTAAAAATTTATGGCTTCACACTCTGTGCTCAACATCGATGGTGCTTTACGTTTTGTTTGACAAACAAGGGTATGTTCCAGTATAGTATGATCGTGGGGTTTTATACATACAGAGCAAAGAGATACTGGTCATTCTTGCAGAATACCTTTTCTCTCTGTATTTGCATTTTGCGCCTTACCTTATTGTAAGGCAAGACGAGGAGATATTGTGCTCAGTCATACATACGCTTCCACACGAAGCAAAACGACTCGACTGGTTTCCCTCATTCCTATGATGCTGCTCTCGCTTTTTACGTTGGGGGGACAATCATCTGCGGCTTTTGCTCATAGCAAATCTCCGCAGAGTACAAAATGGAATCTCGTGTGGAGCGATGATTTCAAGCGTTCGACACTTGACACGACCAAATGGACTGCGCTTTCTGGTGGTGGTTTTTACACGCCCGCGACCTCTGAATATTATGCCGCCGATGACACATACACCAAGAATGGGTTAATGCTGAAATCTGAACGACGTTCTTATAATGGCTATAATTATACTTCTGGTGGTGTCAGTTCGCAGGATAAATTTTCACTGCTCTACGGCAAAATCGAATGGAAGGCACGGCTCGTGAAGGGCAACGGCTTCTGGCCCGCTATCTGGTTGATGCCACAAGATGGCTCAGGTCGCTTTGAGATTGACGCGCTGGAACTACTAGGAAATAGCCCTCATACTTTGTATATGACAAATCACTGGGTTGATAAATCGGGTAGCGATCAGCAGGATATGACAACCTTCAATGGCCCTGACTTCTCATCAGGCTACCACATTTTCACCTTGCAGTGGCTTCCGAACGAGCTGGACTGGCTCATTGACGGCGTTGTGCAGAAGAAAGTTACCGCGAACATCGCCAACATACCTATGTTCATGTACATCAATACAGCGATTGGCGCGAACGGAACGTGGCCCGGTCCCCCCGACGCTAAAACAGTTTTTCCACAGTACACCACAATCAAGTATGTGCATGTGTACAAGCTTGCGTAAGCACGTAGAGCGAAAACATATGTAGGGGCGTGCCACTCTTCTTCACCTCATCGGTGAGGTGAAGAAGAGTGGCACGCCCTGTACAATAAGTCCTAGTTGTTTGCCAAAGCACGCGAGTGTTTGATACAGTAGCACCAGAATACTATATACTACACCGAATATACATATATTTCCATTGATTGAGGAGTGTGCTGGTGATGAAGTACGTGCGTAATGCAAGGTCGCGGCGAGCCATATGGTACGCCTCGCTGATTGTGGCGACGCTCGTTGTACTCTCGTTCGTTGTTGTGCGGTTCGTACCTACGAATGTGGGCCAAACAAACTGTGCGGGCAAGCAAGGAAGTGCGGCGTGTACATCTACAGGAGGAGAGCCACGAACGAAGGCTATCGTCACGGGTGGCACAGTGCATAGCTCGAAAACAGACTTGAAAACGCCGGTACAGACCGAACAAAGTACCCCCGTTTCTACGCGCACACCTGCGCCAGCGTGGAGGCTTGTCTGGAACGATGAATTTAACGGGCAAGCACTCGACACCTCGAAGTGGACCGCGCTTGCGGGCGGCAAGTTTTACACGCCCGCGACTGCCGAGTATTACGCTCCTGACGACACGTACACACAAAATGGGCTAGTTTTGAAATCGGAGCAACGCAGTTACAATGGCTATAACTACACCTCTGGCGGTGTCAGCTCGCAGGGTAAGTTTTCGTTTTTGTATGGTAAGGTCGAGTGGAAAGAACAATTGCCACGCGGTAAAGGTCTTTGGCCCGCGATCTGGCTCATGCCCGCCGATGGTTCGGGGCAATATGAGATTGACATGCTTGAGCTTGTTGGCAACAACACGTTTTCCATGTACATGAACTATCACTGGCAGAACGCGAGTGGACACGATCAGGAAAACATGACGCGTTTCGCTGGCCCCGACTTCTCGGCGGACTACCATACCTTCGCGTTACAGTGGACGCTCGGCAAGATGGAGTGGCTGGTCGATGGCGTAGTCGAGAAGACAATCACCAATAATGTGCTCAACGTGCCAATGTATATGTACATGAACACTGCCGTTGGCTCATCCGCCACATGGCCCGGCCTGCCCGACAGCACAACGGTTTTTCCACAATACACGAAGATTAGCTATGTGCGCGTGTATAAAGCGGCCTAGTTGTGCTGTCTACCGCTCTTCGGCGTCCAGTTCCTTCATAATCTTGATGTCTTGCTTACTGGTGACATCGACTTGCGCGAACAGATCAGGGCGACGTTGGCGTGTCTTGCGAAGCGACTCCTTGCGTCGCCAACGAGCGATTTCAGCATGGTTGCCGGAGAGCAAGACATCAGGAACGCGCCACCCACGAAATTCGGCTGGGCGGGTGTACTGGGGATACTCCAGTAGCGCATTGCTGTGCGACTCGTCGCTGGTGGAGCCTTCGGTGAGGACGCCGGGGAGCAGACGGCTCACGGCATCGACAAGAATAATCGCGCCAAGTTCACCGCCCGTCAGCACGTAGTCGCCAATCGAGAGTTCTTCCGTGACAAGATTATCAGTGACGCGCTCATCGATGCCCTCATAATGTCCACAAATAAGCGTGAGCCGTGGCTCCAGCGCGAGTTCACGCGCGATCTGCTGATTGAAGAGGCGGCCCTGTGGCGTGAGCAAAATGATTGGGCCACCCTGATGAGCTGCCTCCACCGCCGCGAAAATTGGGTCTGGTTTCATCACCATGCCCAGACCACCACCGTAGGGGTAGTCGTCAACAACATGGTGCTTATCCGTTGTGGCGTCGCGTATATTGTGCAGCGTGATGTGCAGTAGCTCCCGCTCCTGTGCGCGTTTGAGAATGCTTTCCGTAAATGGCCCCTGAAACATGCCGGGGAAGAGCGTAAAAATATCAAAATGCATAATTTGTCCATCTCTTTGCTATCTGTGTTACAATAACACCATCGAGAAACTTTGTCTAGCGGAGCCTCTTCATATGTCTCAATCCCAAATACAATCGGCGGAAGCTGTGCATGAGCAGATGGCTGTTCTTGTGGGAAGCGCGATCCGTTTGTTGCGTGGTGAGTGCGGTGTCTTTACCATCTCGAATGAAGCGTTCGACCCACAAAGTAGTACGGAGTATACTTGTTACCGCCTGCACGATGCCGCTTTATCATCCCTGCTCGCCCTTGTTCGGCGGGGCGCACAACCCGCCACGCTCCATCCTCTGGTAAGCGAACCACTCGCGCCAGAGGTCGCAAGCGTGTTTGAGAACGAGGAGGATAAAGCAACGCGTACTCCCCGTGCTATCGAGCGGTGTTCACTCTTTGTATATGACGCGGCAGGGGTACTTGGCATCTTGCACATTGTGAGACCCGCCCATACTCTCTCCTGCTTTGAACGAGAGGCGGAAACGTTGCGCTCATTTATTGCTCAAGTGGCATCGGGCCTGCGGTTTGCGCTGAAAGCACAAGCACTGGTCAAAGAGCAAGGGCGTCTCGCTGCAATTTTTCAATACAGCACCGAGGGTATTCTGACCGTCGATAACGCGCTACGGATTATCGACTTTAATCCGGCAATGGAGCGGTTGACGGGGTGGCGTGAAGGCGAGGTGCTGGGACGCTTTTACTTCGAGGTGTTGCGCCCAAAAGATCGGCAAGGAAACGAGCTTGGGCTGGAAGGCTCGCCCATCTTGCAGGCTTTCGCGGGCCATGTCGTCATAAACAGAGAAATGGTGCTCTCGACGTGTGATGGGCAACGCGTAGATGTAAGCGCGACGGCCTCGTGTGTTCGCTCGACACGCGGCGAGCCGATGAATGGCATTCTCAATGTGCGCGATATTACACGCGAAAGGCAACAGGAAGAGCAACGTTCAACGTTTATTTCTGTGATTTCGCATGAGCTACAGACGCCAATAGCGATCATCAAAGGCTATGCCGCGACGCTGGCGCGAACGGATGCCACCTTCAAGCAGACGGTACTGCGAACACGCCTGCATGCAATTGAGGAAGAGGCGGATCGTTTACATCGACTGGTCGCGAACCTGCTTTATGCTTCACGTATTCAAGCGAGGGGCATTCTCATGGAGATTGTGCCGCTCGATTTGCCGCAGCTTATCGAGGGTGTGACACGTCGCTTGCAGGCGAGCAACTCGAATGTCGAGGTGACGTTGAACCTGCCACCCTATGTACCGCCCGTTATGGCCGATAGAGACCGTATTGAAGAGGTGTTGCAGAACTTGCTTGATAATGCTGTCAAGTATTCGCCGCGCCAGCGTGCTTTACAGATAACATGTCGGGCCACAGGAGAAGAGGTGATGGTGAGTGTGAGCGACGCTGGCATGGGCATCTCTCAACGCGACCAAGAGCACATTTTCGAGCGTTTCGAGCGTGTGGGCGACCAGAACTCGCAAACGCTGCCGGGTGCTGGCCTCGGTCTATATATCTGTCGTGCGATTGTTGAGGCGCACGGCGGACACATCTGGGTGGAAAGCACATTGCGGCAGGGTTCCACATTTTCCTTTAGTCTTCCACGCGAAGAGAAAGCGCGTTTACCGATGGTGGTGTTTTGATGGAAAAGGATGCATTCGACCCGCGCGACATAACAATTCTCATCGTGGATGATGAGCCACGCATTCGGGATTTTGTACGTCTGAATCTAGAACTGGAGCACTATAGTGTGATAGAGGCAAGCAATGGTGTCGAGGCAGTTGACCACCTGCGCCAGTTCCTGCCCGATCTGGTTGTGCTGGATGTGATGATGCCAGAGATGGATGGCTTCGAGGCACTCAAGGCCATTCGTGAGGTCTCAAATGTTCCTGTGATTATGCTTACTGTACGTCAGGATGAGCAAGACCGTATTCGCGGCCTCGATCTTGGGGCCGACGACTATATCGCCAAACCATTCAATCCGCGCGAACTCCTCTCGCGGATTCGCGCATTGCTCCGCCGCTCGTTTATGCCGTCACCCGCACGCAAAACCGAGATTGTGGTTGATGACGACCTGAAAATCGATTTCTCGCGCCGCGAGGTGATGGTGCGAGGCCAGAAGGTCGTTTTACGCCCCACTGAATATCGGTTGCTCTATCACCTTGTCAATAATGCGGGTCACTTATTGACGCACGAAACCTTGCTGTCAAAAGTATGGGGGCGCGAGTATCGCGATGAGGCGCACTATTTACGTCTGTATATCACCTATTTGCGTCAAAAGATTGAGAAAGACCCCTCGCATCCACAATACATTTTAACTGAGCGTGGCGTGGGCTATCGCTTCAGAGAACTACAGGAATAAGGAAGGAAGACTCATGAACAAAAAGGAACGTGTTGATGCCGCATTGCGTGGCGATAAAGTTGACCGTGTACCCGCGAGCATGTGGGGCCACGATTTCGAGCGCGAGTGGAACACACAGACCTTCACAGAGGCGATGGTTGAGAACTTTACCCGCTACGACTGGGACTTTATGAAAGTCAATCCCCGTACCTCCTACATGGTTGAAGGGTGGGGCGTCAAGGTGCGACCCTCCGGCGAGAAATACACTGGGCCTGTCTATGAAAGTAGCCCGATTAGAACCGCGTCCGACTGGAAGCGGTTGCGTCCTCTGGAACCAGACCGCGGCGTGCTGACGGAGCAGTTGAAGGCAATACAGTTGCTCAGCCATGCTGTCGGATATGACGCGTATTTTGTGCAGACGATTGCGTCCCCGCTTGGCGTGGCGAAATATCTGGCGGGCAACAAACGCGAACCTGTGCTACAAACGTTACGCGAAGACCGCTCGGCTATGCACACCGCGTTGCGCGTCATCACTGAAACCTCCACCTCTTTCGCGATTGCCTGTATGGAGCAGGGCGCGAGCGGCATTTTTTACGCGACCAATGGCTGGGCCAGCACCGACCTGCTTACGGCTGACCAGTACCGAGAGTTTGGCGAGCAGTATGACATTGAATTCCTCGATGCAATCAAGCGACGAAGCAAATTTACCATTCTGCATAACTGCGGCTCGCACATCTACTTTGACCAGCTCGCGTCCTATCCCGTGCAGGCTATCAGTTGGGACTCGAAGGCTGAGGGCAACCCCAGTCTTGGCGAGGGCAAACGCCGTTCGGGCAAGGCCGTTATGGGCGGAATTAACCAGAACACAACACTAAAAAATGGGTCTCCCGCGCAAGTGCAGGAAGAGGTCGCGCAGGCTATAGAGCAAACGAGCAGCAAGCATTTTCTGCTTGCGCCAGGCTGCGCGATTGCGCCAGAGACGCCCGCGAAGAACCTTGCCGCCATTCGGCGTGCGCTCTCCTGAGCCATTCAGCATAATGTATCGCACGCTTTTCCAACTCGTGTGTGCCTGTACAAAAGTCCTAATTTGGAGTAAAAATGTTGTATAGTATGACGTAATATAGAGACATTGGTACTCGCGCAGGAAAAATAGAGAAGGTACACGGTTGTTATGGAGCGATCCCAAACAATGCGAGCATATTCTGCTGGAGGCGTAGTTTTTCGGCTGACATCCGTTCGTGTTCCTGAGCATTTGTTCGCAATGCGGTATGCCGCGCACCAGGAAGATGGCGCACATGACACTGATGATACGATGAGCGCGATAGAAGTGGCGTTGGTTGGGCGCAGTCACGTGGGTATCTGGTCTTTGCCAAAGGGAACCCCGCAGTATGGCGAGACCATCGAGCAAGTTGCGGTTCGTGAGGTACAGGAAGAAACAGGACTTACAGTGCGTATCATCGCGTACATTGGCAGTATCTCATACTTCTTTGTGCGCGAGCAGATACGCTATCACAAACAAGTGCGTCACTTCTTGTTGGAAGCCACGGGCGGAGACACGTCCCTGCACGATCACGAATACGACAGAGTGGAATGGTTTCCATTGCATGAAGCATGTCGGCAACTCACCTATCAGAACGAGGTACATATTCTTTATCAGGCGGAGGATATGCTGCAACGGCGGTTGGAGCATGAATGGAAAGAAAGAATTGAATAACAGATGACAAATCCAACAGCAAACGCACCGGAGCAGCAAGCGGCGCGAAAGCAAGTACAGTATTCGCTGGTGCGGCAAATTTTGTTTCCTTTTAGTGGAGAAGAGCCGTTGTCGCCGCGCGAAGGGCTACGAGTAATTCTTGGCTGGATCGCGTTCTTCCTTCCAGGCATTGTGGTTATCACCCTTTTCGCGTCCTTCGCGTCGAACGTGTCACTTCAGCGTATGTTTACACTGCTGGCAATCGCGGTGCTGATCGGGGCAATGCTCTTTGGTGTGATGGGTTTGATTACTGTGAGTATGAGTAACAGGGCGGCGCGTTTTTATCAAGCACACCGTGCGACAAAAGCAGAAGCGGCTCGTGGAGGAAAATATGGATCTTAGCGTTGAAGGTAAATCGGAGCGTATCCCACCCGGCTCACATATTTGCCAACTCTACAGCAAAGTGACCGAGATACCAGGTGTGACCGCGCGTCTCCTGCGTGTGGGACTCTCCCTTTCCGAAAAATGCTTCTTCGCGGCAGCGCCCGCGCAGGTGAAGGAACTCTGCGACGAGTTGCGGAAATTACAGGTAGACGTGGACGCGTTGCTCGCGTCGGGCCAGCTTGTGCTGCATGAAGAGCGTGAGTTTTTACTCGCGAACGGGAAGCGTTTCGACCCCTATTTTTTGCTCTCTCAGCATCAAACCTTTATCGCTCAGGCGTTACGTGAGGATTGGCGGGCTGTACGTATCTCAATAGACATGACATGGTTGGTGAAAGATATCGCCACACCCGAACAAATACTCAAGTATGAAGCCGCCTCCGATGCGGTCTTCACATTCCAGAACGCGCCGATTATCGCGTTAATGCACTATGACCATAGCAAACTTATCCCCAGTCTTGTCGTAGAGATGTTGAAGCTCCATCCGATATCAGTCGTGGGCAAGTACATCAAACGCAACCCCTTCTACCTTAACTCAGAGCAGTATATGCTCAAAATACTCCGTATCAATAAGGAAAAAGGCAATAACAGTCCACCCTCGCTATCATAAATCTGTCTTTTTACGTTGAGAAAAGGAGAGACAAAACTGCGTGGCTGGGGGAAACGGCACGGAGGAGGCGAGACTCTGCCACGATGAGAGCCGCGCGAGCGGCTCCACACGTAGTATAGTAGCGGCGGGGCTTGTCCCTTTCATGCTTTCGCGTAGCCACGCCCCCTTCATCTTGCTCGTGAGTGCCTAATTCCCGAACAGATTTACGTTGAAGCCGCCAATATTGCCCTGTCCGCCTGCCTGTTGAGCACCCTCTGCTTGCGGTGGATGATAGGTCATCGACTGGATGCCGATACGACCAGGGCCGGTAAAGCGGTTGAGCACGATTGACGCGCCCGCGACGAGGCCGCCGATTGCGCCCAAAATGCCGCCACCACGTTGCGAACCCGCGACGGTGGTAACGGTCATTTGTACCGAAGGGTCTTTCCAGAGCCACGCGCCCGGTTCTACATCGAGCGTTTCGCCGGGTGCCAGCACCTTCTCGAAGACGTTGCCATAGCCATGTAGGACGAGCATTCCCTCGCCACCGCGTGCCGTGAACTGGTCGATGAAGAGGCCCGTGCGACTGAAAAGAATATTTGCCGCCCCCTGCATAAAGGTGAAGCCATAATCAACATTGCCCGTCGCAAACAGGAACTGATGCTCACGCACCTCTACCATCTGTCCCGGCTGCAAGCGCAACGCGACAATCTGCCCCACGGAGTCTCGCGAGAACGAAATATTGCCTGGCCCCTGTGCTTCACTGATGAAGATTTGTAGACCTGCGAAGATACGTTTCGCCATGCCTTTCATCGACTTGAAGCCGATCTGTACGCCAGGGTGTTTCCAGAGCAGGATGTGATGCTCGAAGTATATGGGCATCTGGTTGCCCAGCATGATATCGACAACGGGTACTAGCTCACCCTCAATTGAAATAGTCATATCGGCTACACGCATTGGGCCTTTAGGATTGTGTAGTTCCGCCCGTGGTTCAGAAGCTCCGAGTGGACTGTTTGCGTACTCTTCATACTGGTTTTTAGGAATGTACGCTCCCTGTGGGGGTGGCGTGCCATATTGCGGAGGCGGTGCGCCATACGGTGGCGCACCGTACTGTTGTTGCGATGGCGACGAGGGTTGTTGAGCAACTTGCTGTAATGGTCCTCCACAAACTCCACAGAATTTGATACCATCAGCTACCTGACTTTTACAGTTAGGACAGGTCAAGATGAACCTCCTTGTAGATACCGCTTTATTGCACATCCTTCTAGCGACGAAAGAATACTACTTCCTTGTGTTCTAGCAACTAGAAGTATTTTCGACTAGATGATAGCAGTATTTACATGAATATACAAGCCCCTGTATATCGTGTGCTTTACGTGTTTCTTTCACTCTCGGCGTCGCTCACTCATCATGCTCCTGCGCGGAGTTGATGTACTTTGCAGGTTTCGTATCGAGAGAACAAGCTGATCGAGGTCGGTTCCCGTTCGCAACATTGGTAATGGCTGCTGCGGTTGCTGTGATGCTTTGTCTAGCATAGAGGCGTAGGTCGCGATGGCTTGCTTGATCTGTTGCAGCTCATGCTCGGTCTGGTGCGAACGTTGCAGGCGCATCCAGAGTGAATTGATGACACCAACAAGGGGCCAGAGCACCTTTGCGGGTGGGTATGCCAGACGGCCCACGAGTTGCCCGTTAGAGGCGTTTACATGCGCCTGCACAAGTTGCTGAATGCTCTCTTCCAGACTCTGCTTTTCCTGCTCACTCACGGCGCGTTGTTCGGCTACGATATGTTCAAGTGTCGCTACCATTTCCGCGCGGTTGGCACGCTCGATAGCTTTCGCCGCGCTCGACACAAACAGGAAGACAACACCGGCGACGATAAACTGAAGTCCAATTGGACGTACCAGTGCTGGTATAAATTGCGTTTGTAGCGCGTCCGCCAGACCCTTCGAGAGAGGATGTGTTATCAGGTCTACCCATATAAAGGCCGAGTTGAGCAAGGCCACAATCACGATTGCCCGTATTGGGAGCAGCGAGACAGCGAGTAGTTCGCCAATAATAAACAGGTCATAAAGTTGCAGGCTCGTCGGGTCGAACGGGCGTATCAAGACAACACCCAACGCCAGCGCAATCTCATAGGTTGCGACAATAGTCACGCCTGCCGCGAAAGTCTTCCCTGCCTTGTTGGCGAACAGTGCGCCAAGCGTGATCGCGATAATAATTAGATCGAGGTAGAACGTAGAGATAGGCATACGCAATGTCGCCGGAATAAAGAGTACAAGCGTCATAAGAAAGTAAAACGCCACCGTACTCAACAGACGTGCCTTGCGGTCTGCCTCACGTTGAATAAAGGTCAGATTTGTGCCTGTGGGTGGAGTTGAAACACGATATAACCAGGTGAAGAAGCGGTTATGGCGTTCGGGCTTTTGCATTCCCATCTCCGACGACCAGCTTTGTGGTGTCGTCGGGCTTGTGGGCGAGGAAAGAGAGTTGTTCATAAGGTCTTGCAGTGCCTCCAGGTGGCTTACAGCAAAAAGTTCGATCAAAAAGGTCTTCTATCATGTAAAGTAGCACGCGCTCAGCATATTGTCCAGTAGGGTATCTGGAATGGCTATCCGCACATTAAAATTATATAAAACACAGGTAGCTTGCTATGTACAGAAACATATTTTGTGAATGCCTCGTCAGTTTTTGCAGTTGACGCATGATGAATGAGTTTGTATAATACATCCGTACATCTGAATGTATTCAGAGTACGTTTATTTTCATGTGCAAGGAGCTTCCATGACGCAGGAACAGACCCTTGAGGTTGATAATTGGATCAGCCCATCTTTCTTTGCCAATCCTTACCCTGTATTTCAGTCGCTACGAGAACACGATCCAGTACACCTGAACCAGATGTTTGGCTTCTGGGCTATGACGCGCTACGATGATGTAATGGCTGTTCTGCAAGATAAACGGTTCGCGAACACGTTTGTCCCTTTTGATTCCATGATCGCTGCGCTTTCGCCGGAAGACCTGCAAGCGATGGGGTCGGTTGCTGTTTATATCAGCATGTTTATGCAGGGCATGGATCCGCCACTGCACACGCGGCAGCGCGATCTGATTCACAAGTCGTTTACGCCGCGTGTTGTCGAACGTATGCGTGTACGTACACAGCAGATCGTTGATGAACTGCTTGACGCGGTACAGGCAAAGGGGCATATCGAGCTTATCAGCGATCTGGCGTACCCCTTGCCCTCAACCGTTATTTTTGAGCTACTTGGTGTGCCTGTCGATGTGCGCGACGACATCAAGGAAAGCTCTGAGACTATCGCGGCCTTCGTCGCGCTGGTCAACCCCGCTCCCGGTCAGTTGCAGCAAATGGCGGCGTCTCTGCAAAAAGTTGCCGATCATCTGCGTCCCGTTATCGCGTCGCGTCGTGAACTGCCTCAAAACGACCTGCTGAGTATGCTTGTCCAGGCGGAAGACAACGGTGAGCATCTTAGCGAGCAAGAGCTTATCATTCTGACCACCATGTTACTTTTCGCAGGCCACGAAACAACCACCAACCTGATTGGCAATGGATTGCTTGCGCTACTACAACATCCTGACCAGTTAGCGATGCTCAAGGCGAATCCCGCGCTGGTGGGGCCTGCCGTAGAAGAGATGCTGCGCTTCGATCCCGCCGTGCAAATGGTGCCGCGCTTCCTTGCCGAAGATGTCGAGTTTGGCGGCAAGACGCTTCGCAAAGGTGAGCGCGTCATGATTGGTCTCGCCGCGAGTAACCGCGACCCTGAACATTTCGCCGACCCTGACCGTTTCGACATGAACCGCAAGCAGGAGCGTATCCTCAGTTTCGGCTATGGGACGCACTTCTGTATTGGCGCGGCCCTCGCTCGTATGGAGAGCCATATCGCGATTACCGAATTGTTGCGCCGTATGCCAAACATTCACCTGCCAGCAGATACTGTTGTCGAATGGCGTCCAAACATCTCAATGCGCGGCCTGAAATCTTTGCCACTCGCATTCTAAAAAACCGCGCTTACGACGCCGCCCGTACAGCAACTAAAGTTGCTGTACGGGCGGCGTCGTAAGCCGATAGAGTACGTAAAAGCAATGCTTACTCGCAAGGTAGAGAGCTTCTGCAAAAATTTTTAGCTCTTTTTATTTTTTTATAGACGTAGATAGCATGAAAAAGGGCGGTAGTAAGAACTACCGCCCTTTCTTCACACTCTTTTCCCTGCTTAAAGAACGAAGCTATCAGCGAGGGGACTGCGCGTATTGCTATTGTCGCGCTTATCGTTGTTGCCCATTGAGGGAACAGGCTGTTGTCCACCAGTAGATTGGCGATTCTGCTGTTGGTAGCCGCCATTATTCTGCTGAGGTTGCATCTGCGCGTTCTGGAGATTTTGCAAGCTCTGTAACGCAGCCTGAGTCTGGGGGTTCATAGGAACAGGGCCGCCCTGCTCCGTTGCGAGTTGAATAGTTTTGCCTTCGATGACGACGGCGACGCCGATACCACGGCGTAGGTCGGCAAGCTGACGGCGCAATTCGCGATTCTCAGCCTCCAACGCATCCATTAGTTTCTTTTGCTCAAGTAGCATCTGAGCGATGCCTTCAAAACCAGCACTAGCAGCGCGATCCATTTTGGACTCCTCCCGTATATTTTGTGTACGTAATAATTCCAGAACAAAATCTCCAATCACAGCACCACGTCCTCCCTACTTTCCTTCCTCGTTCCCAACAATGACACAACGCGATTCCAGATGGTTGCCGCAACGTCCGCTTTAGACATCACCGGCAAGTCTTCCGTTGGCGCACCTGCGTGAAAGATGAACACTTTGTTTGTATCGGTTCCAAAGCCACTATCCGAGCGGCTCACATCATTTGCTACGAGCATGTGCAACTGTTTTGCCGCCAGTTTCGCCTGCGCGTTCTGCATGATATCGTTGGTCTCGGCTGCGAACCCGACGCGTATCAGCCGCTGTGGTGTTCGCATGTTCTCATTATGTTCATCATGGGCAAGCTCACCAAGAATGTCTGGATTTTGCACCAGGTTCAAGGTCAGCTCGCCCTCATTATTGGAACCCTGTTGTGTCTCGCCCTTTTTGATTTTTCGCGCTGCTGGAGCCGCCGGACGATAATCTGCAACGGCGGCACTCATGACGAGTACATCGGCGTCCACGATGGCCTCATGGACGGCGTTCCGCATGTGCAGTGCCGTTTGTACGGCCTGTAGCTCTACACCATAGGGTGCTTCAAGCGAGACAGGGCCAGAGATAAGCGTGACGCGTGCGCCACGGTCTCTCGCTTCTTCCGCCAGGGCGTAACCCATCTTGCCAGATGAGCGGTTTCCGACATAGCGCACCGGGTCGATAGGTTCGTGTGTCCCCCCGGCCGTAATCACAACGTGACGGCCCGCGAGGTCTCCATTTCGTCCCAGCACCATGCGTATTGCACCCAACAAAACCGTCGTTTCCGGTAGCCGACCCGCTCCTATTGCTCCTGACGCGAGCCGCCCCACAACAGGCCCAACGATACTGGCTCCTCGCGCTCGTAGCGTCGCGAGGTTAGTCTGTGTCGCCGAATGTTCATACATGTTGTGGTGCATCGCGGGAGCCACAAGTAGCGGTGCTTGAGTCGCCAGTGCCACGGCTGTGAGCATATTGTCGGTTATACCATGCGCGAGCTTGGCAATGGTGTTGGCTGTCGCCGGCACAAGTACCAGCAATTCCGCCTGCTCGCCCAACTCAATATGCATTTCTGCCGCGTGTCCAGACGCTTCCCACAGGTCAGTATATGCTGGCCTGTGGCTCATTGTAGCAAAAGTGAGCGGACGAACAAAGTCTTCCGCGTGTTCTGTCAAAATCACATCCACTATAGCTCCTGCCTGCTGTAAACGACTGACAAGCTCTACTGCTTTGTACGATGCGATTCCCCCACACACACCAACAATAATGCGTCTGTTCCGTAACACGTTGACCCCGTTCCCTCTACATAGGACGGTCTTCAGTAAGAACACTGTTACAATAGCATACGATGATACCGAGCGACAAGCAAGTCGCCAGAAGTACCATTCTTTCTCTCTCTACACAAAGAAACGTGCCGTGCGCAAAATCTTGCACATTGCTCCACGGCACGCTTTGCCAGACTCCTTTCACGTTACCCGCGCACGTCCTTTTTCTTGAGGAAGTAAGCCGTAAGGCCACCCAGTATCAGAATCGTCGCGACCAGGAAGAACCAGCAGATTAACAGGTGTCCAGTTGCTTCGGCCTGACTGTACTTCGAGAAAAGCGTCCCTTGAAATGACCAGGTATCCAGACGGAGTGGCCCCCCATGCAGTCCTACCGAGGAACCCATCGCCGCCATTGCCCAACGCGCGGGAAAGAACGCCGCCAGTGTCGCGATGAAGGGATTATCCAGCTTGAAGATAATTCCTGAAAAGATGACCTGCGGTATAAGGATAAGCGGCACAATACTCATCGCACGGTCATTGTTCGGCACCAGCGCGGAGACGGTTAGCCCCGTCATCAGGCCCGCAAGCGATGTTAGGGCCATTGTTATATAGATTTCCAGCAGTGGTGGTAAAAACGTAGCGTGTGGAAATGGTGCTTTCAAGCTCACCATCACCGTGAGTACGAAGCTTTGCGCCAGACAGAGCAGACCAAGCACGACAATCTTCGAGAACATATACGGCGCGATGCCCAGATTGACGGTGCGTTCGCGCTTGTAAATTGGGGCTTCTTTGACGATTTCACGCGCACCATTGATGCACCCGAACATGACAGCGGCAAACGCCATGATGAAGAGAATCGTTTCCGCGTCCCCACCACCTTCTGAGACGCCTTGATCCAGCAATTCCGCCTGTGTTTTGCCCTGTGAGGCCGCGAATTGCGCCCCCTGTGGACTGAAAATGTCGTTGCTTAGCTCCTGACAACTACGGTACACTACCCGTTGTCCATTCGTGGTGATGTTGCCGTGACAGAATACGGCACCTTTGGGATTGTCGACGGAGAAGATGGCGGGATTGGCAAGCACCAGCAAGACAAGGCCGATAATCGGAGCCTGCAAGAGCAGAATCAGCAAGTTGCCCACATCGTTGCGGAGCAGTTCCAGGTAACGCGAAGAGAGCAGGCCAAACTGCTTCCAGGGATTGCCACGCTTGGGTTTGCTCACGGCAGCTACGGGTGCGGCCGCGTTGACGACTCGCGCACGGTCTCGACGAAGCGGTGTGTCCACATATTTCATGAAGTCGCTTGATTGACGGAAGCGTGTCTCGGCATCCTGTGGAATGGTCGATGTGTCGTCTGGCGGCTCCAGTGTGCTGTAAATTTCGGCGAAGTCGCTCTTGCCGAAGTACGCTTTTGCCTCGTCGGGCGGGCCAAAGTACGCCAGGCGTCCACCACGACACAGGAAGCAGACATAATCGCACGACTTGATATTGTTTGTCGCATGTGTCACCAGCACGATGGTGCGACCCCGATCCGCGAGGGTGCGGAGCAATTGCATCATCTTGCGGTCAAGTCCGGGGTCAAGGCCCGATGTTGGCTCATCGAGAAAGAAGACGTTGGGGTCCGCGAGCAGTTCCAGAGCGATGGAGACGCGCTTGCGCTGACCGCCCGAAAGCTTGCTCACCAGCACGGAGCGGCGGAACGTCATATCTACATCGACAAGCACCTCGTCAATGCGCTGCTTGATCTGCTGCTCCGTAAAGTCGCTGGGAAGACGAAGTTTCGCGGCATAGTACAGGGCGCGTTCAACAGTCAGGTCGCGGTGAATAATATCGTCCTGCGGCACATAGCCAAGCTGTGTACTGAACGAGGCCAGGTTTTTGTAGTAGTCCTGCCCGTTGTAAAGCACCATTCCCTGTTGCGCGGGTCGCAGACCGTTCAACACATCCATCAAGGTGGACTTACCCGCGCCAGAGCCACCGACCAGTGCGACAAAACTGCGTGGCGGAATGGAGATAGAGATATCGTTGATGATAACCGTTCTATCATTGCCTACCGCTTTGGTAACGTTTAGCGCGTCAATGCGAATACCATCGCGCTCGTCATGTTGAGTAAGTTCAGTCCCGGTATAGATAAGCTTGAATGGCCCAATGCGAACCTCATTGCCAACCTGAAGCACCTGATCGCGTACAAGCCGCCCACCGACATACACATGATTGGTACTACCCAGATCGACCATCTTATAGTCATTGCCGACTCTTTCGAGACGCGCGTGATGACCAGAGACCTGTGGATGATTGAGCACGACCATATTGTCGGGTGCGCGTCCAATTGTGATAACGGCGGCCCCCAGTTGGAACGGCTTGATTTCGGGAACGGTTTCCTGTGCCGCGCCGCTTCCGTCATTGTAGGTAAGCGTGACAAATGAACCATGCTCGTCGGCGATACGAAAGAAGTCACCGCGCACAAGCACCTTGCGGAACGGGGTGCTACCACGATACACCTTTCCGTTATAACTCAGGCCATTAGCTGTCGAGCCTTTCTGTGGGTGTGGATGCACAATCACAAGTTGCCCACCCTCGCGTACAATCTGCGCGTGTAAGCCTGAAACCGTTGGCCTGTTGATAATAATATCGTTCGAGGGGTCGCGTCCAATGCTAAAAACCTGTTTTGTTGGCGGCAATGAATAGTGCTTTTTCTCTGTATCAGTATTTGCTGTGACTTCCAGCGAGGGTATCGCTGTTCCGCCAGCGAGAGAGACGTTTTGTGTCGGCGACGCATTGTACAGCGCGGGTGTGGACACAACAGGCGGCGGCGGTACGGGTTGCGCCACTGGGCGTCCTACTAGTGGTGGTGCAGGTGGTGCAACAGGGTGTGCCATAGATGGTGTTCTGCCTACGTTGCTGCTTTGAAAGCGGAAGGTGATACTTGTGCCTAAACTGATCGTGTCTTTATCGTTGATCTGCCCCTGTTGGACAGCGCGACTGTTGACGCTCAAGGTATTTTGTGGTGCGAGTTTTGTGATTGACCACGCGCCATTGGTATAGCTAATCTGAGCATGATGACGTGAAATAGACGCGTCGGCGAGTACAATATCGTTGGTTGGTTCGCGTCCAATCGTGAGGACAGGCTTTGTGATTGGAAATGTTTTGCCTACCTGTGAACCCGTCAGGAAGGTTATTGAGCCAAGTTGCCCGTTCATGACATCCATACAGCATTGATGGTCGTAGCGAGTATACGACCACTCCTTTCCACTTGCAAAAATAGCGGGTTGCTAGTGACATACTCCATGCGTAGAATGCAGGGGCTTCTACGCTGTTGCCAGCGTTGGGTGTGTCCCACCCGAAACTAAGAATTAGACCTCTTTGATCTCGTTGCTGACAAGTATACTGTACTGATATTCCCCTGACAAGTAACTATTCCACAACCTCTCGGCTCTCTCTGGTTCAGGTTTGCCCCTTGTGAATGATAATATCGCCCGTACTCACATCGAGCGTGAGTACGGCGGCGGATTGCGCTGTCGCGGCGGCATTTAGAGGGCCGCGGTACGTGGTGGAGCCGCCGCTTGTAGTCGCGCTGATCGGAAAGTCGCTGTGAATGGTGCCGACATTAGTATTCGCGCTAAGCACAACATTGGTAGCTGTAGGGAGCGTAACATCGAGCTTCCCCTGTTCGCTTCGCACGACAAAGCTCGCCTGTGTCGTGGGATCGCTGGGTGCCGCGAGCAAACCACTGAGCGTCACGTTTCCCTGTTGCGTACCAATGCTGGAACCACTAATCAGCGTCGCATGAGTTACGCTGACACTGCCAGTCGTTCCCACAAGATGCAATATACCTGTGATGCCATCGACAGTGATATTGCCTAGTGCCGCCTGAATCGTGAACTGGGGCGGAATACCCGCGCTCGCTAGCAGTTTCGCGGTCAGAGTAATCTTAATGTCCACAGCATCACCCGCGCTACGAATGAAACCATCGCTATTGGGAATAACCGTATTGACGAGTAGCGCACCGCCCGTTGTGCCTGCTGGTGCCTGTGCCGTTGGCGTTCCTGACGCTGGCGCAGAGCTGCACGCGAGACTTTGCGCTCCCGCGTTGGACTGTTGAATCGCGATAGTGATACGCCCAAACTCTGTGTCCGCGCTTGCTCTGTTCGCGCTATGCACGGTTTTGGTTGTCTTGATGCTCGGCGTTGTCGCGTTCGGGTCAAAAACAACGCTGACATTGCCTGTCTTGTTACACACTTGCAGTTGCGCTAAACTTGCGAGCGTAATTGTTTGTGTCGCGTCGCTGGTGAATGTTTGCGTGCTGGCACCATTAAGTCCACTCTTGCCAATAATCGGTATGCTACCCGTTTGCGCGAAGCGCACACCAAGCACAATGGCTATGCCGACGCCGGCGATTGCCAAAAGTAATCCTAGCGCACACCCGCCAAATAAAGCAGGCCAGACGCGCCGCTTTTTCAGTGGGCGTAGTGACCGCGCAGATCTCGTGACCCGCGCAGGTCGTTGCTCGGTGGGTGCGTAGGGTTGCTGCTGTGGTCGTTGTGAACGCTGGGGCTGTTGCGGACGTGGTGGAGGTGTTTGTTGTATGCGTTGAGTTGCGCGTCTCCGCACGGGAGCCTGTCGCCGTGTCGGTGGCTCTTCATATCCTTCTTCATTGTATCCGTCCGCCTCTTCACCTGCGTATTCTTCCTCACGGGGGGCTTCCGCGCGTCTGCGACGCCTCCCTCTCTCATCCTCCGGACTTATTTTTCCATTACCCATCAACTTCTCTCTCTCCTGCACGCGCTATACGGTGTGGGCGCGACACTGGATTTCACTATACAAGCGCGTCTGTACGGCTCTTTTTGCTTTCCTCAGTAGAACGAACGGGTAGGGACACACGTTTTCTTCCTTCTAAGAAGAGTGCTGGCACAAGCGCGAACAGACAAACGACGCCAGCCGCGAGAAAGATGTCCGTATAGACCGTATGCGCCGCGCCTACAAGATAGTTACCATACAAAGTATTGTACGCGGCACTGCCAAACTTTGTGCCTGGTGGCGCGACAAAGAATGCCGCCAGTGCGCGAAAACGACCCAGGCCCCACGAGGTAAGCGCGGCAAGGCCAAGAATCATACCCACCATGCGTAGCACCGTCACGAGCGACGAGGCCATGCCCAGCTGCCGCTCATTCGACGCGTTAATCGCGCTTGTGCCAATTGGGGCGATGACAAGCCCAAAGCCAAAACCAGCAATCAGGGTACTAACCGTTATCTGCGTCCAACCGACATTAAGAGGCCAGAGATGCATCAACCAGAAGCCCAGCGCGGTAGGCAATAGCCCAAGTATCGCTGTCCAGCGACAGGTGATTCGTGTACATAACCAGCCGCCAAGCACGGCTCCCACCGGAATCATCGCGGTTAGCCGCAAGAGTGCTAACCCGCTATCGAGGGCGGGACGGTTAAGCACGGTTGCGACAAAAATAGGAATATCAGCCATCGCGATAATCAGGGCCGCTCCGACAAGTAAGCTCACAAGCGCGGACGCTGAGAAGGTGTTGTTCTTGAAAAGTGAGAGTTCAATCACGGGCCACTGTTTCCGCCGTTCACGCACTATCTCAAAGCCGAGAAAGAGCACGAAGAGCAATAACGCGGCGGCAAGTAGCAATGGATTGTTCTGTACAGGGGCAACCCCCGACGCGGTTGTGGTTGCTGGTGTAATCTGCGCGGCCTCTTGCGCCAGGCCGAGGCTAAGGCAGGTAAGTGAGACACCTAGCAGAAGCGTGCCGAGTATGTCGATGCGGAACCGTTGGTGGGGCATGGCGGACGTCGGGACATGTGCGGGAATGAAACGCCAGACGAGTACGAGCAGGAGCGCGACAATCGGTAGGTTGAGATAGAAAATCATAGGCCAGCCTGAAAGCTGGAGGATAAGCGAGCCATAGAGCGGCCCCAGCACGCCACCCGCCTCCGTTACCATCCCAATCAGGCCGATAGCAAGGCCGCGCCGCTCCCAGCCATAGAAATCGCCCGCAATCGCCATCGCCACAGGCACAACGGCTCCTCCGCCCGCAGCTTGTACAAACCGTGCCGCGACAAGCCAGATCAAGCCCGGCGAATCAGTATTTGCGCCGAGCGTTTGTAGAGGCGCGACAAGTTGTGTACCCAGGTCGCTATTGCCCAGCATTGGGGCGAGTCCGCATAAAAGCGATCCAAGAGCGAAGATGCCCAGGCAGAGCAGAAGTATGCGGCGGCGTCCGTACAGGTCAGAGACGCGACCCATCAGGGGCATCACAATCACGTAGCCCAGCAAGTAGCCACTAATAATCCAGGCGGCGCGGTCAATCTGGTTGATTGGAATACTAAGGTCAGTCACAATCTGGGGCAGTGCCGTCACGACAACAGTCTGGTCGAGCGCGGTCAGAAAGACGGCAATCGACGCCGCCAGCAACGCGAGCGCGGCGGCGTGGTTCGCACGGTGAGGCAATGGACTGTTGCGAGAGAGTCCAGGACGCGGAGAAATCACATCATGTCCGTGCATGAATAGTCTCTTTCCTTAGATTGGCGCGACAATAGAAATGCTTTCGTTGAATTTCGAGAGTTTGAAGGTTCGCACCGTCTGGTTCGTATCGCCCTGTATCGCGATGCCCGTAATGCGAATCTGGTAGGGCAGATTGTCGGATTTGCCGATGCAGGTTGTTGTGTCGACCTTCGAGCCTGCGGGTGTTCCGCCGCCCGTGATGCCCTGAATATCTTTCGCGTTGAGCTTGCCATTGATGTTCCAGCAAGCCTTGCCATCAACTGTGCTGTCCGCTGGTGTGCTGGGATTTTCAAGCAGGCCAAGAATAGCGACGATTCCCGTTTTAGAGTCCGAGAGTGTGCGCGGGTCGAGCAAGCCAGTCGTTGGCTGCCACTTGCCACTAATGGGATCGGTCACGTACTGCTTGTCGCCAAGCGAAATAATTTTGACCTTGACAACGTTGCCCAGCACTAGCGCGTTCGCGTCTGCCTGAAGCTTATCGGGTACAACCGTATCACCGTCGGCACTTTTCACGACGAGAAAACCGCCCGCGCCCGCGTTGTCCGCGACAAGATTGAAATGATAGGCGGTCACTTTCTGAAATGCCGCTTGCGCGTTCTTGAGTATCTGTTGTGCGCTGGGCGTTGTCGCTGCCGTATCGCCACCACAGGCTGTAAAGAGAACCGCGCAAATAAGCAGTAGGAGAAGAGGGAGCGCATGTAGCGAACGAACAAAGCATCTCGGCATGAATATTTCCCCTTTTTGAAAAATAAGCTGATGAATAGTGTTGAGATGAGACCAGGGCATTCGTTTCTATTGTACCATACAAGGGGAGAGAGCTTATCACGATAGTGTGTGTATTACTATACTATGCAGGGCAAGGTACGGAAAAGCTCAGCAAAACGTTTCAAGAAAACCTTTTCATTATGCTCATCGCACGTTATAATGGGAACAACCAGTAATTGTATTTGGCTGTGGCAGGAGTATGGCTATGTCGATTGAGCAATGTTTCCTTGTTCGCTTCTGGGGTGTGCGCGGGAGCTATCCCACGCCAGGAGCGCAGACGGTGCGTCACGGTGGCAATACATCATGCGTTGAGATACAGGTGGGAAACGGAAAGGGGCATACGCTGATTTTCGACGCGGGAAGTGGCATCATTCGGCTGGGTGAGGAGATAATGGAGCGAACGAGACAGAATACAATGCTTGATGTTGCGCTTTTTATCACACATGGACACGGCGATCATCTGATTGGCTTTCCCTTTTTCGCTCCGCTCTTTGATGCGCGTACTGCGTTGCACATCTTTGGGCCACACCTTGTAGACTATAATATCGAGCAACTCGTAACCCAACTGATGTCTCCACCGTATTTCCCTGTAGACATGCATGATTTGCCTTCGCGTCGTGTCTTCCATACAATCGCGGATGAGCAGTGCATTGTGTGGAGCAGTGAGCAGACAGCACCAGTGATTGGCGTGTTGCCTCACGTTGTACGGGCTGGCGAGGTGTGCGTGTCGGCGCAGTTTACGCAAAGTCATCCCAAAGACGGTGCCGTTATTTATAAAATAGAATATGCGGGGCGGCGTGTGGTGTATGCAACTGATGTAGAGTGGGAGCAGGGATGCGAGCCAGACTTTCTTGCCTTTATAGAGGGGGCCGATCTGCTCATTCATGATGCCCAATATACGCGCTATGACTACCAACATTTGAAACACGGCTTTGGACACAGCACAATAGAAATGGCGGTAGAGGCCGCCCGCGCCGCCCATGTTCGCGAATTGGTACTCTTTCACCATGAACCAACCTATGATGACGTGCAGTTGGATCGTATGGAGGCGGAGGCACAGACGCATTTCGCACGCACCCGTTCAGCGCGTGAAGGTATGGAAATTGATCTTCTTACTAGCAAAAGGACTGAGTGAAAATAGCTATGCTGCATGACGAAACTATAAATGTTCTTCTGGCTTTGATGATTGTTGGCTCATTTCTCTTAGCCATTGCCCTGCATGAATGTGGACATGCGCTTATGGCACGCTGGCTTGGGGATCGCACACCACAGATGGAGGGCCGCCAGTCGCTGAGCCTGGCTTCACATATCGACCCTGTAGGTCTTTTAATGTGTGCTATTCTCGCCTTCCAACCCATCGGTCTGTTTCCTGTTGGCTTTGGTTGGGGCAAACCCGTGAAGGCCGATCCCTGGAAGATGCGCGTTGGTGCCAATCTTGGGTTGTTCACCGTCGCGATAGCTGGCCCTCTCTTCAATCTGCTTATCGGTCTTCTTTCCGCTGTTCTTGTGCGCTTCTCCTACCCATATCTCATTCATAATCTGTTCGCGATACGTTTGCTTCAATTGTTAATCGTCTTCGCCACCGTCAATGTCTGTCTGACACTGTTCAATCTGCTACCACTGTACCCGCTCGATGGCTACCAGATTGTGTATACGCTGCTGCCAAGCAAGCAGGCGGTACAGTTCGCCAAATCTGGCCCCTATGGGCCATTTATCATTCTGGCTCTCTTTTTCTTTGTACCCTTTCTCGCGCGACTCTCCGGTCTCGGTTCGTTTCCCCTCTTTCAACTGACGCATTACATCACGCTTGGTGCGCTGAATATCCTCGCACTGGTTGTCGGCCCCTTGCCCGCCAGCTTTGATTTTCTTCAGTACATTTATGCGATGTAGATGAATAGAAAGCTAATGAGTGTATGGTCTCATGCCATACTGTATCGCCTGGGGCAGGGATGGCAGCAGCTTGGTTTTGTCGCGCCTCTTTCGCTGGACGACCAGCAGGAGGTACAACGCTGGTTGTCATCTGCGGCCCTATCGCTTTTCTTCACAATGTCACTTGCCGATCAGCAGCATAGTCTGCGCGTCTGTCGTGGCCTACAGATGCGTGGATGCATCGAGGCCGATCTGCTTATGGCAGCTTTGCTACATGATGTCGGCAAAGCGCAGGGCCGCGTTCCTTTCTGGACACGGCCCGTGCTTGTGCTGGGAAAACGCTGTGCGCCGCGCCTGCTCGCACGACTGATCGTCGCGCCATCCCAATTCGAGCAACTGCGTGTGCCGCGATGGAGACGCGCCCTGAGCTATACATGGTGGCACGCCGATGTGGGGGCAGACCTCGCGGCGGACGTCGGGCTTTCGGAGCAAGCGGTTCTATATATTCGCACGCATCATCAACCCGATGGGCCGGCGGCAACACTCCACCTTGTCGACGAGGTATCGTGACCTTCCTCGCCGTCCTCGAACTCTGGAAATGGGAGTGCATCGCTGCTCAACAAGACGACCTGCTGATGCCAATGCTCCTCACTTGGGGCAGAAAAATGGGTCACGCAATTGAATGACCGTGAGGTTGCACTATAGCCAAGCAAGCAGTATTGACTTTTCTCACGAAGCATGGTACGCTTTCCCCTGTAATCACTTCTTCCCCGATTACATCTTCCCCATTTTTCTTTCTCCACGAAAGGACACATTTCACACCATGAATGACACTTCTCACATCCCCTCGATGCTTGCAGGCCGCTGGGTCTGGTTTGGTCTCCAACGGTTCACGCGCGAACAATGGGAGCATGTCTGCGTACAGGCGGTGGCATGGAACGTGCAGGGCTTGCACCCAAAGGTTGCTGATGGTACGAACCGTTGGTACGATGATGCTGACTTATTGATGCTCAAGCAGGTCGCTGCTCAACACAACTTACGCGTTGTCCCCTATCACTACTGTTACGGCCCACAATTCGGCCCAGCACAGATTACCGCAGAGGCCCATCTTTCAGCAGCGATTGGTGCCATCTTTGGCGCGGTAATTCCCGATATTGAGGACGAGTACATGGGGCAGTACGCGAGTGCTGAGAGCTTTGGGCAACAGGTTCGCGCGCTCTATAACGGTTTATGGTTGCCAACGCTGTACGCGAATCCTCTCAATCATCCCGTACCTTTGCTGTCGCTCAACTCTTACATGGATGCATGGCTACCACAGGTGTACTTCGCGGAATGGAACGGCATGGCACAGGCCGCGATTGACTACGTGTATCCGCAGTGGGAATACTTCGAGCAGCAGGCACAGAAGCAGGGCAAGGGTGCTCTCAAGCCAATCCTGCCAATCATCTCGCTTGAACGTGGTGTCGCGTCCGCGCAGATAGCGGAGTTCATCGAGAAGATGCATGGCTACGGGTATATCGGTTTCTGGTACTACGACACCTATGCTCCTTATGCCGACACCATTCAACATACGACTCTGCCAACTGTTGGGACGCTACCGACGCCCCCACCAGCTCCAAAGGCTCCTGCTCCACCAGTCGCGCCACTTGTGTTCAGCGACGATGATAAGCAGGTGTGGAACGTGTGTAAAGCGATTGCGCTCAATGAGCGTGCCGCCATCGAGCAGTCGTGGTTACGCGCCCGTAATCAGCGTGGCTGGAACTTTGGCCCGCCGCTTGAAAACGAACATCAGGTGGCGCGTGGAGGGAAAACATACACGGAGCAGCAGTTCACCTGCGCCCGCGCATCGTATGAAGTAGAAAATGGGCTGCTGACGTGGTGGACAGCGAATGGCCCCGTGCGTGTGTAGGTGGTTTCTGTAGGGTGGCGTGAACACAAAGAAGGGATGACCTTTATATGAGGTCATCCCTTTGAGCTACTCGTGCGTTATTTCACTTGCCTGAGCTACTCGTTCGTTAGACGCGGCGTGTGCCACGTGTGAACAAGCGCAGCAACAAGATCAAGACACATGCGCCAATGAACGCAACAACGATGCTGGAAATCAAACCACCGCTTGTGTTGATGCCGAAGAAGTTCATGATGAAACCGCCGATGAGCGCACCAACAATACCAACGATGATATCACCGACAACACCATAGCCGCCGCCACGCATCACGAGGCTCGCGAGGAAACCGGCAACCAGACCAACGACGACCCAAAACAATAAAGCTGTAAGCATTTCTAAAAACTCCTCTTGTACTTGTCTAACGACTTTCAATTTTTATACAGACGCAGGTTGATGATAACGTTCACCGAATATGTAGTGAAGAGAACTGTCTGTATCTGTTGTTCATAGAATAACCTACTTCTGTCAACATATCAAGTCTTTTGAAATACTCTAAGATGCTCTTAAACACGTACTTATATTTCTTATACTATAAACAAATACTGGAGAGATTTTTGCTCGTTCGACGCTTGACTTGTTGGTTCAGGGTTACATATCCTAATTTTTCTTATCTATTTTAGTACGTTCCACAATCTGTAACCGTATACAGGAGAGGTCATGTTCTTCTGTCCTTTCGTCCGTTGCCTCGGATTGATTGACTATGGTACGCTATATCTATTCGGTCTTTATGCTTAACAGGAGTTTTTCATGTCTCTGGCACCACAGGTTCCCAATGTACAAACGTCAACCCGTCCTGAATCATCCGCGCAATCTTTGTGGACACGGATGCTCACGTCTCTGCGAAGCTTGCCGCGCAATGTTTATATTCTCTATTTTTTTACTATCGGTAAAGGCTTTCAACTGACGATAGCAATGTTGAATATCAGCTATTACGCACACAGTCTTGGCTATAAGCCCGACTTCATCGGTGTGCTGAATGCGGCAGGCGCGATGGGTGCCTTGCTGGGCGCGGTTCCTACGGGGCTGCTCTCTGACCGTATTGGACGGAGACCTGTCTTGCTGGTCTCCGCAGTGTTGACGCCTCTGTTTCTCGCGCTGACGGGACTGGCTACTTCCGCGCCCCTGCTGTTAGGATTCAGCGTTTTACAGGGGATGGTTTCGACGGCGTACTGGGTTACAAATATTCCTTTGTTGATCGAGAATACAACGGAGCGGCAACGCGTGAGTGTGTTGGCCTTCAATAGTTTTTTGTTACTGGGCGTCGGCTCGCTGGGCAATCTACTGGGTGGGGCCGTGCCAGAATTTGTGGGCGGAATGCTGCACGTTTCTGCCGCGAGTACGGTGCCACTGCGCTGGGGCGTGCTGACGGCGGCGGTGTTCACGATTGTGTTTGGCCTGCCGCTCTGGCTGTTACAGGAGAAGAAGCGGCAGCGGTTGCCTAGAGCGCGAAAGGAACAGAAGGGGCAACATGTGGAGAAGGAGAAGAAGGAGGAGAAGGAGCGTTTTCCGGTCTGGCTCTTTGTGAAGTTGCTTTTACCCGATCAGTTGTTTGTGATGGGCGAGGGGGCGGTGGTTGGGCTGATGCAACTCTTCTTTGTGCTGCGCTTTCATCTGTTGCCCGGCCCCCTGGGGATTATTTTCACAATCTCCGGTCTCGCGGGAGGCATATTCTCGCTTACCGCACCGCTCTTTGTTAGACGTTGGGGCAAGTTACGTATCATCACGATTGTGCAGTATCTGAGTGCGCCCCTGATGCTGGTGATCGGTTTCTCGCCAACCCTGCCACTAGCAATCGCGGGCGAGTATACGCGCTCGTTTATGCGAACGCTGATCGAGCCGGTTTACACGGCGTTCGCGATGGAGAATGTGCCAGACAAGTATCGGGGGCGTTTGAGTGGCTTCTACTCGACGACGTGGAGCATCGGCTTCAGCATTGGGCCGAGTATCGCGGGCTGGTTGCAGACAAATGTGAGCCTCTCGACCTCGTTTCTCTTCGGGGCTGCGTGCCTGATTCTCGCTCCAAGTCTGCTTCTGCTATTCTTCGGGAAGCAGGATAGGGTATGAGGAGTGTGGGTGATAGTGACAGGACAGGGGGAGCGATAGGAGTGGAAGGGGATAGGACAGGGGCAAGCCTGTCCCTACTATATACGGGGGTATGGCGAGGCCACGCGGGGCATTCCTATTGCGTTTTTTTTGCTGATAGGCTAGACTAGGCACGCACGCGGATGGATGAGGTAGCATTGCTGTTGTGGCGCGGGATTGTATACGTTCCAGAAATAGATTGTGCAACTTCCAGAAATGGATGGTACAAGCAGAAACGATATACGAACGGTATACAAGGGAATATTGGCCCCTGTGTGTTCAGCATGAACTGGATGTGTCTGGTGTGTACAGGGTGTTTTGTTTGAGTTGAATTGGAAATGAGGTTGGTTGCGGATGGCTCTTCTGGAAGAATTTCGTCCCGGCGTCCTGGTCAAAGGATTGCTTCCTCATAGTGTGGTGACGGTGATTGCGGTTACGCATCACGATGCGATTGGCGCGGAAATTATCTACAAAGATGCACGCGGGCAACTTGGTAGCGAGTTGCTGTATCAGGATGGGGCGGCGAAGCTAGAGCTTGTAACGGCTGGCCTGCCGTGGAGCTTTGAGGCCGATGGCGCGACCTTTCGCCTGACCTCGGAGGCGTACCGTATTCACCTGGCTTATCTTTTTGACCCGCTTATTGCTGTGCATACTTCGCTGGTTGAGCCGTTGCCACACCAGATTACGGCGGTCTATGAGACGATGCTGGGCAAGCAACCGTTGCGCTACCTGCTCGCCGACGACCCCGGCGCGGGCAAAACGATTATGACGGGCCTGCTCATCAAAGAGTTGCTTATTCGCGGCGACCTGCGTCGCTGTTTGATTGTCTCGCCCGGCAATCTGGTGGAGCAGTGGCAGGACGAATTGTTGCAGCGCTTTCAACTTCCGTTCGAGATTTTGACCAATGACCGCATAGAAGCCTCGGCGAGCAACAATGCCTTCGCGGATATGCCACTGTGCATTGCGCGACTCGATAAGCTTGCACGCAATGATTTGCTGCGCGAACGGCTGAAGCAGACGGAGTGGGATTTGATTGTGGTGGATGAGGCGCATAAGATGTCGGCGACTTTTTTCGGGGGCGAGGTCAGATACACGCAACGCTATCAGCTTGGGGAACTGCTGGGCAAGCTCACACGGCACTTCTTGCTGCTCACCGCGACCCCACACAACGGTAAAGAGGAGGATTTTCAACTCTTCCTGCGGCTGCTCGACGCGGATCGTTTCGAGGGCAAGTTTCGCGATGGCGTCCACAAGGTCGATGTGTCGGACTTGATGCGTCACCTGGTCAAGGAACAGTTGTACCGTTTCGATGGCACGCCGCTTTTTCCCGAACGGCTGGCCTATACCGTCAATTATACGCTCTCCGGTCAGGAGCAGACGCTGTATGATGAGGTGACGCACTATGTGCAACAGGAGTTCAATCGCGCCGACGCGTTGCTGAATAATGGACGGCGCGGCACGATTGGCTTCGCGCTCACGACCCTGCAACGTCGCCTCGCGTCTTCGCCGGAAGCGATTTATCAGTCGCTGCGACGGCGGCGTATCCGCCTGGAAGCGCGTTTGCAAGAGGTGCAGGCCGCGAAAACAGCGGAGGATGCCCCGCTCGATGTGCTGCATGATATGACATTGCTCACTGACGAAGACCTCGATGATCTCGACGACGCGCCTATCGCTGAACTGGAAGCGGTTGAGCAAAACGTGGTTGACCTCGCCTCTGCTGCCCGCACCAGTAAAGAATTGCAGGCGGAAATCACAATTTTGCAACACTTAGAGGAGTTGGCGTTACAGGTGCGGCGTAGCGGCAAAGACCGCAAGTGGGAAGGGCTGTCAACGCTGTTGCAAGAGAATAGCGAGATGTTCGATGCCGAGCAACATCGCCGCAAGCTTGTGCTGTTCACCGAACACCGCGACACGCTCAATTATCTTGTCGAGCGCATTCGCACGCTGCTGGGACGCGAGGAAGCAGTGGTGAGCATTCACGGTGGCATGAGTCGCGAGGAGCGCATGACCGCGCAGGAAGCCTTTACGCAGGATAAACAGACCGAAATCCTGATCGCGACGGACGCGGCGGGCGAGGGTATCAACCTGCAACGCGCCCACTTGATGGTCAACTATGACCTGCCCTGGAACCCCAACCGTTTGGAACAACGCTTTGGGCGCATTCACCGTATCGGGCAGACGGAGGTGTGTCATCTGTGGAATCTGGTCGCGGAAGAGACACGCGAGGGTGAGGTCTTTCAGACGCTGCTCCACAAGCTGGAAGAAGAACGGGAGGCACTGGGGGGGCAGGTCTTCGATGTGCTGGGCAAGGTGCTTTTCGACAACCGTCCACTACGCGATCTGATGGTCGAGGCGATTCGTTATGGAGACCGTGCCGATATCCGCGCGAAACTGACGCATGTCGTCGATGAGGCCCTGAACCATGAACACCTGCAAGCTCTTTTAGAGGAACGCGCCCTGGCACATGAGGTCATGGACGTGGTGCGGGTGCGGCAGATACGTGAAAGCATGGAACGGGCTGCCGCGCGTCGGCTGCAACCACACTTTATCGCGGCCTTCTTTCTGGAGGCACTCAAACGGCTGGGGGGCAAGTTCTACATGCGCGAACCGCATCGCTACGAGATTACGCATGTACCCGCGCTGTTGCGGAACCGCACGCCCGTGTATGCGTCGCGCCGTACTCCTATTCTGCCACGCTATGAGCGTATTGTTTTCGAGAAAGAGTATATGCATGTGCAGGGCAAGCCACAGGCAACCCTGCTTTGCCCCGGTCATCCTCTGCTCGATGCGACGCTTGACCTGATACTGGAGCAGCATCGGAACCTGTTGAAGCAAGGCACCGTGCTGGTTGACCCGACAGATATGGGCGACGAGTTGCGCGTCCTCTTCTACCTGGAGCACACCATTCAGGATGCGAGCATCGACACGACGGGCAAGCGACGTGAGGTCTCGCGCCAACTGCAATTTGTCGAGCGAGACGCGCACGGTAACATTCGCACGGCAGGCTACGCGCCCTTTCTGGACTATCGTCCGCTCGCGGCGGAGGAACAGGTGCTTGTGCCACAGATATGCGCGACACCGTGGCTACAGGGCGATCTGGAAGAGGCGGCGCGTGTGTATGCCATCACGCAGCTTGTGCCAAATCATCTTAACGAGGTTCGCACACGGCGCGAGGAGCAGATTGACCGCACCGAGACGGCGGTCAACGAACGCCTGACCAAAGAGATTATGTACTGGGACACGCGTGCAACGCAGCTCAAGGCACAGGAGGCGGCGGGTCGGATGAATGCGAAGCTTAACTCGCAGCTCGCGCGACAACGGGCCGAAGAGTTGCAGGCACGGCTTGAGCGACGTATGCATGAGCTAGAGCAGGAGCGCAAACTGTCCGCGCTGCCGCCGGTGATTATCGGGGGCGTGCTGGTCGTGCCACAGGGCTTGCTCGACACGCTTACGGGTGGGAGTGCCGCGCTCTTTGCCCACGAGACGGCACGCGTCGAGCAGCTTGCGATGGCGGCGGTCATGCGTGCCGAGGCCGAGCTGGGCTATGTGCCGCGCGACGTGAGCCGCGAAAAGTGTGGCTATGATATCGAGTCGAGCATTCCCGGCACAGGCAAGCTGCGTTTCCTCGAAGTCAAGGGGCGGGTCAGGGGAGCCGAAAGCGTGATTGTGACCAAGAACGAGATTTTGACCGCGCTAAACAAGCCGGAAGACTTTATTCTTGCCATTGTGGAAGTCGATGGCGAGCAGACCAATACACACTATGTTACGCGTCCATTTCAGCGCGAACCCGATTTCGACGCCACCAGCGTCATCTACAATCTTGCCAGTCTATTGCACAAAGGAGTGACCCCCGTATGACCACATCAGAGAGGCCCTATCGTAAGAAGCTGATCGAGGTAGCTCTGCCCCTCAACGCCATCAATGTTGCCTCGGCCCGCGAAAAATCCATTCGGCACGGGCATCCCTCGACGCTGCATCTCTGGTGGTCACGCAAACCACTGGCAACGTGTCGTGCTGTGTTATTTGCCTCGTTGATTGACGACCCGTCAGAACATCCCGAATTATTTCCAACGGAGCAAGAACAGACACAGGAGCGCGAACGGCTCTTTCGCTTGATAGAAGCACTGGTTACATGGGAAAACTCAAATAATTCGCAGGTATTTGCTGCTGTACACGCAGAAATTCAGAAGGCGACGGGCAATAATCCGCCATCGGTGCTTGACCCTTTTTGTGGTGGTGGCTCTATTCCCTTAGAGGCGCAACGGCTTGGCCTGGAGGCATATGGTAGCGACCTTAACCCTGTTGCTGTTCTTATCAGTAAAGCACTTGTCGAAATTCCACCCAAGTTTGCGGGGAAACCGCCTGTGCATTCAGAAGCAAAACCTTCGCTAATGCATCGTGATTGGCATGGAGCGCAAGGGTTAGCGGAAGATATCCGCTATTATGGGAAGTGGATGCGCGACGAAGCCGAAAAGCGGATTGGGCATCTTTACCCCCAAGCGACGTTGCCGAAAGAATATGGCGGAGGCGAGGCCACCGTGATTGCCTGGCTGTGGGCGCGAACCGTTACCTGTCCCAATCCAGTTTGTGGCATGAGGATGCCACTTACAAGCAAGTGGTGGCTCTCGAAGAAGACTGGTAGGGAGACGTGGGCAGAGCCACAGATAGACCGTAGTACCCACCCGCCGACGCTGACGTTTGAGGTCAAGACGGGCAAAGGCACGCCACAGGATGGTACAGTCAACAGGCAAGGCGCACGCTGCCTCAACTGTGGCGAAGCTGTTCCATTTGAGTACGTCCGCAGCGAAGGCAAAGCGGGGCGCATGAGCCAGCAACTCATGGCAATCGTCGCCGAAGGGCAACGCAATCGTGTGTATCTTGCTCCAACAAAAGAGCAGGTAGAGACATCAGAGCAGGCACGACCAACGGATGTACCCGATACTGACCTTCCTATACAAGCTTTAGGCTTTCGTATTCAGTCGTATGGGATGACAAAGCACCGTGATCTTTTCACGCCGCGTCAGCTTACGGCGTTGACCACGTTCAGCGACCTTGTGCAGGAGGCGAGAGTGCGCGTGCGGGCGGATGCAGAAACGCGAGGGTTGGTCGCGGATGATGTCGCACTGCACGAGGGTGGGACGGGGGCGGACGCCTATGCGGATGCCGTGGCAACGTATTTAGCGTGCGCGGTTGATAGGTTAACAATGACAGGTAACAATCTTGTTCGCTGGAATCCGGTTGGAGAAAAAGCACAACATGCCTTTGGAAGACAAAGCCTGCCCATGATTTGGGATTTTGCAGAGGCAAACTTCTTTGCAAGTGCTACAGGGAGCGCAATTGCAGCTATTGAATTAGAGGCGGAGCCTGTTGAACGATTGGGTCATAATGTTGGGTTTGTCGAGCAACATGATGCAATGGATGCAATGAATTCTGTGGTTCAACCTATAATTTCTACTGACCCGCCATATTATGACAATATCGGCTACGCAGACCTTTCCGATTTCTTTTATGTATGGTTACGTCGTTCACTAAGTTCAATCTATCCTAATCTATTCAGAACTGTACTAGTCCCTAAAGCTCAGGAACTCATTGCAACACCTTATCGTTTTGGAGGCAATAAGAGCATGGCGCAGGAGTTTTTTGAGGTTGGACTTGGCAAATCCTTTGAACAAATGCGTGCCGTCCAACATCCTGATTTTCCATTGACTGTTTACTATGCTTTTAAACAGGCTGAGTCGGAGTCGGATGACTCTGATACTTTGGATGAAGCTATCACTACTAGTGCTACAAATTCTCAAGTAACAGCATCCACAGGATGGGAAACAATGTTGGAAGGATTGATAAAGGCTGGTTTTGCAATTACTGGTACTTGGCCTATGAGAACGGAAATGAAAACGCGTCAAGTTGCTATGAATGCTAATGCGTTGGCTTCATCCATCGTACTGGTGTGTCGTCCGCGTGCGGTTGACGCGCCTGTGGCGTCGCGGCGGCAGTTTCTCAACGAGTTGCGGCGGGAACTGCCAAAGGCACTGGTCAATTTGCAGCGTGGCACCATCGCGCCGGTAGACCTGGCACAGGCGAGCATTGGCCCCGGCATGGCGATCTATTCGCGCTATAGCAAGGTCGTGGAGTCGGATGGCACGCCGTTGCGGGTGCGGGCCGCGCTACAACTGATTAACCGTTCCCTTGACGAGGTGCTGGCGGAGCAAGAGGGCGAGTACGATGCTGAGACGCGCTGGGCCATTGCGTGGTTCGAGGAGTATGGCTATGAGGCGGGCGAGTATGGACGGGCCGAGACGCTCTCGAAGGCCAAGAATATGAGTTTGCAGGGGCTTGTCGATGCGGGCTTTCTGGCGTCGCGCGGGGGCAAGGTACACCTGCTTAAACGCGACGAGCTGGCGGCGAAGTGGGATATCAAGCAGGCCGAGCGGCTGACCGTGTGGGAAGTGATGCAATATATGATTCGTGCGTTGGACGAAAAGGGTGGTGAGGTAGCGGCTGGCGATATTCGGCGTGCGGTGGGTGAAAGGGGCGATATCGCACGCGACCTGGCGTACAGGTTGTATACTATGTGTGAACGTAAAGGGCGAGCATCGGAGGCACTGGCCTATAACAGTCTTGTCACTTCGTGGGGGGAGATTAACAGGTTAGCGAGACGCGAGGGCGTGCGTAGTAATGAGTTGTTTAGCGAGGTGACGTTTTTGGGGTAGCGTTTAGCTGCAAAACTATAACAGACTTGTTGGTGAAAGGAGTATATTTATGCCTAAGCGTGTTCTCAGAAGTTTCTTGTACTTAGATGAAGGTATTATAGATGATTACTTAGCTCAATATGAAAGGGGAATTCTCGAAGGACTGTATACAACGAAAGACATTACTACTGGTAGCAAAGAGGGTGGGGCTGGATTAAAAATAGGTGTAGTAGAGGGCAGTGGTAAAGGTATATCTTCCTCGTCTTCAGAAACTTCCCAAACATTGCGCGAGACCCCTGTTTCAAAGTTTACTCGCCTTCACAACTATCTAGTGGAAGACGAAGCCATACAAGTTCTGAATGGACTTGATGAAGCCATATATGAACAAATTGAATCGGGAGAGATCATCGAAGTAAGAGGTATAGCACGATTACCACAATGGGAGCATTTAGCAAAAGTTACTACAGACTTTTCTAGTCTTATTGATATTATGAAAGCTGTAGGACAAGACCCTTTAGCTGACGATGCTACTAATCAAGCCTATCAAGGTATATCGTCTCTTATAGCAAAAAAAGCGCAAGAAGACACCGAACTTATTGTTAATGCAGTCGGTTCACCCAGATTTACGTTCGTTGCAAAGTTGAATACAGCAAGAATTCTTCGCCGAAAAGACGAACTTGAAGCAGAAATCACAATACTAGGGAAAGTTCGCCGAAGACTTGTTAAAGGCGAAACGCTTGACATCTTTCGTGTGGCCCCTCGACTAGATCAGTTTAAAGCCATGAACCGTGTCCAAAAAAGAAGTGTAGGTAAAGGACAATCTAAAGCACCTTCTACAGATACTCCGTTAGATGAGGTAGTTAAGTACACGGCAATGCAAATACAAACCATCGCAGTCTATCAATAACTTTGTAAGGTGTTAAATTATTAAAGGACAAAGTATTCATGGATTTTCCCTTTCGTTCTCAATTTAATTCTCCACGTTGTGCATTTCTAATGACGTTTGAGCCACAAGACATTACAGGTATTTACGACGGTGATACTTCATGCCTCACCATGCAAGCCACTTTCAAACATGAGCTTGTTGACTATACTGACACACACAAAAATTATCCTATAATTTTAGATTTACATGGCACCTTACATAGAGTGAACTATCCCAACGAGAATAGTAGTACGCTACGACCAATTATGGATATGCCTCTAAGCCTTGTTAAACCTAATGCCCAATATTATACAAGTCTCTCTTTTGTTCTTCTTAAAAGCTATATTCACCACATTGAGGAGCATCGTGCATCACAGCAATCACAAGATATGCTGTTCACAATCCAAATGTGGGGAAGCATTGCTATTGTAAAAGAAAGTGGTAACACACAATCACAAAGTGTACCTTCTCATTTACAAGAGCGTTCTGTTGATCTTATCGGATTTGAAAATGTTCGTCTGGATAATAGTACACAGCAAATCAGAATTCCGCGTTCTGATTGGGTTGATCGTGT
>JBBQVS010000010.1:0-81392 GCA_038211295.1 Ktedonobacterales bacterium
ATCGTCAAGCATGAGCAGCCTCCAAGAACAGATACAGGAATGTTAACGTCCTCTCTCCTTTTCTGCTAGTGTACACGATTTCCGCCGAAAGAGCCAGAAATTGACGCAAAAAGTGTCCATTATGACTGATTTCATGGCCAGATTCTAAAAGAGGATGCACTTTTCTCCAACCTGCATGGGAATGCACACAAGCTTGCACTTAGAGGCGTTTTATGTGTCGTGGATAAACATATCAGACGAGCACGACAGGCAACAAGGCAGGCAAGATTTGCGTCGAAAGGCTCATTTTGCGGCTAATAACTGGGTCCAGGTACAATGGTTCCTATCACTTTACGGATGTCGTGCTCGAAGGAGATTTTCGTCCGTTACGCGAATATCACGGCTCACGCGCACAACTCGCCCCTCGCTCAGAGAGTATGGAGATAGAAACGATTTCTTCGCAGGAAGAAGAGGATGTGTCCCCTATCCAACTTTCACTATTAGAGAAAAACGAGGAAAATCAGTAATTTCTAACAGTTATATGGTACGTCGTATCTTTTCGTCAGAATCACACCGCTAGGCCAAGTTTGTTCCAGACATACAGAGATCAGGTTGGCATCTAGTTCGCAACAATAGCGGCATAATTATCGGGCAGCGTGCAGCCACTGTACATGCGTGCCAGGAGCTGCTCTTGATCTAGTATAGTGACATTGCCACCGGCACAGGACAGCGTGAGCTTGCGTGCGCCGAGTGGGAGGTCTTGACGCAGGGGTTTCGCCACTCCATGTATATCTAGTACGCCAATGGGCCAGCGATACCCTACAGAATCGAAGTCCTTCCCGCTGAAATGAAAGAAGGGGATACCATATTTCATCGCAGTCTGCACATTAGTGGTGAGCGACAGGAGGTGCGAGACGGCGACCTGTGCCGCGTCGTTGGCATCAACGCCACAGCCTTTGAAGCAGCCCGTTCCCTCGACGACCCAGAGATGTTTTCCTAATGCTTTGCTTGTGAGACTCACATTGAACTGTTGCGCCCAGAACTCAAAAAGGTGTTGCAGGCTGTTGACGCTGGCATCTGGCCCTCCATTGTTCCAACCGTTATGCCAGCTATCAATCAGGCCCAGCGTTTTCGTATGCCAGTCCCAGTGTCCATTTGGATGAATAACTGTATTCATCGCGGTCTGCATCTTATTAAGATAACTCACTTGATCCAGGAGTGGTTGCTGATCGACGCCACCAACATGGGGGTCGAGCGAGCCAAGTAAGACTGGAATATTGGGCCGTATCGCATGCATCTCATATTCGCAGAGGTCGTAGAAACGTGCGAAGTTTTCTGGCGAGACATGCAGAAACGCAACGGATGCATCGTTTTTCATTTGCTCATTGCCACATTGCACAGCGTCGGGTTGACCCTGGGCCGCGTCAAAAAGCGGCGTTGTATCAAAAAGATGAGCAAGGTTTGCGTCCTGACAGATGGTAAGCAGGACGCGCACGCCCTGGCGGTGATACGTCTCTATCGTCTGTTTGAGCACATTACCACGCAGGTTTCCCCACCCACAGGTAGGGTAGCCCGCGCGTATCCAGGAAATACCAGCATAATAGGTATCCGAACTTCCCTCTATGCCCAACACCTTTGCGGGACTCTCCACAGGCAGCACAGGAGGCGGGCCACTCACAAGCGTTGGACGAGGCGGCGCGGTTACAGTGACAGCAGGGACAGCTGTTTGAGTCTGCCCCGATGCTGGTTTCGCTAGAAGCACGAGCCGATAGGCCAACGTACTGAATAGGATACTTATAGTCAGCACCACCAGTAGTAGTAGAGACGATGGTTTTTTGAGCAGAGAGAAGTTTTTCATGAATAGATTACGCTCACATAATTTTCAGGAAGACTACAACCACTATACAGTTTCGCCAGCAGGTTTTCCTGATCGACGACGTTCACGCTTTTTCCACCGCAAGAGAGCGTCAACGAACGGCTTCCCATACTCAGGTCCTGTCGGATCGGTTTCGTATGTCCATTGACATCAAGCACACCAATAGGCCAGTAGTAGCCGGCGGAAATAAAATCTTTGCCACTGAAATAGAAAATGGGGACACCATGCTGTATTGACGTTTGCACATCAGTAATCAACGCTAGCACATGCGAAACCGCCACCTGATAACTATTGTTGGGGTCTACTCCACAGCCTTTGAAACAACCTGTTCCTTCGACAACCCACAGATGCTTCCCAAGTGCGCCACTATTAACATCGACGCCGAATTGCTGCGCCCAGAACTCAAAGAGATGCAAGAGGCTATTTGTATAGCCATCGGGATAGCCATTGTGCCAGCTATCAATCAAGCCCAGTGTCTTTGTGTGCCAGTTCCAGTTACCGCCAGGGTGTACCGTGTTATTCATCGCGTACTGCATCTGGTCGAGATAGCCAACCTGATCGAGCAATGGTTGATAGTCGATGCCGCCAACGTGTGGGTCAAGTGAGCCAAGCAGAACGGGAATATCGGAGCGGACAGTGTGCATTGCATGTTCACACGCGTCGTAGAATTTCGCGAAAACCTGCGGTTGGATATACAAAAACGCAACCGCAGGATCGTATTTCATTTCCTCATTCCCACATTGTACCGCGTCGGGTTGCCCCTGAGCCGCATCAGCGAGTTGCTTGGAGTCATACGGGTGTTCGTTCGACCCTTGACAAAAGGTGAGTAAAACGCGTATTCCCTGCTTGTGCAAATCTTGTACTGCGTTTAATAATGTTTTACCCGTTAAATTTCCCCAACCGCAAGTAGGATACCCAATACGCCGCCAGGCAACGCCGGGGTAGGCCGTATCAGGTGCGCCTTCCAGACCGCGTACCTGCCCCGCGTTGACAGTGGGCAATGTGGGAATAGGCGAGGGTGTGGGAGGAAGCGTGGGCGTTGGTGAAGGCGTTGGACTTGGCGTAGCCGTTGGGCTTGGAACAACTTTCGCATGTTGCACCGTCGCTTTCGGCACAGCAAAACGGTACACAATAAAGGTTGAAATACTAGCAAGTATCAGAATAGATACACCTATAAGAAGAAAGCGTCGGTTATTAAAAAAGTTTTGCATAGTTCTTCCCCACTCCTAAATTCTTCGCAAGAGAAACATACAGAGGGAGACCCCGCCTTCATCGCGCCCCAGATGCGGTTGGGCCTCCCTTACATATATCAGTAAAATGTAGAGGAGACTACGGCCTTCTTCATTCCCTGAACGCGGCTCGCACTCTCGCTCCCATAACTTTTGGTTATACTATTTTTTATTTTCCAATACAAAATTCGCTAAAGATGGTGTCGAGCAGGTCTTCGCTCGCGGTCTCGCCAGTCACTTCACCAAGAGCTTCATAGGCGGCTCGCAGATCAATTGAGACAAAATCAAGCGGCAATTCTTGCACTAAAGAGTTTTGTGACGCTTGCAAATGTTCCGCGACACGCTGCAACGCCTCCTGATGGCGCGTGCTTGTCACAAGGACGCTCTCGCTCGATACCGTTTTTCCTGCCAGCACAAGCTCCGCCAGCGTAGCTTCCAGTTCGGCTAACCCTGCACTCGTCAGCGTCGAGGTATGCACGAACGGCGATAGGGGCCACATGCGTTGTAGCTCGTCTTTCTCAACACGAAGCGGGTAGTCGGCTTTATTGATAATCACAATCACAGGTCTTCTACGCTCGTCAGAGAGAGCATTTACGTTTGCGCCAAAGCCCATCGTCTGCACCTCCGTGAAGACGCTACGATCCTGTTCAGTCAGTTCTGTCGAACCATCAACGACAAGCAGCACAATATCCGCGTCCATCGCGGCCTCGCGACTGCGTTGCACACCGATTTGCTCTACAGGGTCGCTTGTCGGCGTAATTCCTGCGGTATCGATCAGATAGAGAGGCACGCCATGCACATTCACAATCTCTTCAACAGTGTCGCGCGTCGTCCCCGCTATAGGTGTGACGATGGCCCGTTCCGTTCGTAACAACGCGTTAAGCAGACTTGATTTCCCGACGTTGGGACGCCCGATGATCGCGCTTCGCACGCCCTGCTTGTAGAGTCTTCCCTGCTCCGCTCCCGCTAAGAGCTGATTTATTTGTTGTTGCGCGACCTCGACAAGGAGACGTAGAGAGGCAGATTGTGGCGTTGGTACGTCTTCTTCGGGGAAGTCAATGCTGACCTCGATCTGCGCGATGACGCCCAGAATTGCGCGGCGGGCAACCTGCAATTGTTTAGAGAGCCGTCCGCGCAGTTGCTGTACGGCGAGCCGTTGCCCGGCTTCGGTCTGTGCGGCAATCAAGTCCATCACCGCTTCGGCCTGCGCAAGATCGATACGCCCATTGAGGAAAGCGCGTAGCGTAAACTCGCCCGCCTGCGCCATACGTGCGCCTTGAGCCAGCACAGCACGAAGCATACGGCGCAAGACCAGAGGGCCGCCATGCCCCTGTATCTCCACTACAGGCTCACATGTATAGGTGTGGGGCGCGGACATAAACGCGACCAGCACATCATCCAGTATCTCTTCTGTTGTCGGCTCAACGACCTGTACATAGGTCAATTGATGTGAGGATGGCAGCACTGCGAGCGGTTTACCCGCTCGTCGAATAAGCGGCAAGACCAGAGAAAACGCGTCGGCTCCACTCACGCGGATTATGCCGATGCCACCCACACCAGGGGGCGTGGCAATCGCAGCAATTGTGTCGGTTGTGTTTGTAATTGCGTTCTGCATAAGGCGATTATAGCGTATCCAATCTCATCGTACAATGCGCTGTGCGTGCGTATACACGTTCATCGAATGGTCACGCAAGAAGCCAATCAAGGTAATTCCGCTCTGTTCCGCAAGCTCGACAGCGAGGCTCGACGGGGCCGAGATCGCTACTACACAGGGGATACGCGCGAGCAATGCCTTCTGGAGTATCTCAAAAGAGGTGCGCCCACTTACCAGCAGAATGCGCTTGTGGTAAGGGTATGTTCCGTGCAAGAGGCTATGCCCGATCAACTTGTCAACGGCGTTATGGCGTCCTACATCTTCGCGCAACAAGAGGAGTTGCCCCTGCTCATCAAAAATGGCGGCGGCGTGCAGACCACCTGTATGCTCGAATACTGCTTGTTCTGAGCGCAACCGTGCCGCAAGTTCGTAGAGCATCGCAGCTGAAAGATGTTGCGTGTCGGAGTCTAACGGGGGCGTTGTTGTCATGAGTGCCGCGATATTATTTTTTCCGCAGAGGCCACAGCTAGCGGACACCACAAAGTGTCGTTCAAATGCGGCGGGTTGAGCCTTATCTTGCCCCCTTTGCTTGTGTAGTGTGATTTCCAGCACGTTCGCGAGTGGTAAGCCATCATCGTCAAGCCCAGCCTCCACCATCTGTACCTCGTTGGCCTGTGCGATGACGCCCTCAGTCAGAAGAAACCCCATCGCTAGTTCGCGGTCATGTCCAGGAGTACGCATAATCACGACGAGGCTGCGCGTGGCGATGCGTAGTTCAAGCGGTTCCTCGACGGTCAATTGCTCCTCGCGGAACTGTTGCGCGTTGTCTTGCCAGTGTGTTACGTTGACTTGCATCACCCGTTCCGGGTCGAGTGGTGAACGCCAGGAAGATATCATAGTAGCTCGTCATCGTCCTTTATATTTTGACTCGACAACAGGTTGAGCTGAGGTAATCGGAGTACGCACCATCGGTGTGGGCCGTTGCCGTTTGAAGTAGTATTTGCATACGCCGGGACGTACCGGGTCTGGTGGCGCGATAGCCACGAGGCCCCAGCCCTCTTTCTCTAGCCAGCTCCATGCCTCGTATTCTTCATCAAAGTCTCTCACAACATCGCCCGCGATTGTAAAAATCATCGTCCCTAGCAGGTAACGATGTTCCCAGTGTACCATATTTATATCCTTCTTCAAAAATGGAGCACAGAAACGCAATGTCTCCTGTCTTGACAGTAGATTTCTCCTGTTAGAAATGAACGAAGGGAAATTCCTTTGTGGAGGATATGGCACGTTTTGCATCCATATAAAATGTTTGAGCCAGGCAATGACGATCTCACGTCATTGCCTGGCTCAAACATGGCGGCTAAATTTTTTAGGCAGGAATTATGGACATCCCACTTGCAACAACTTTGTAGAGCAACAATAATTGAAGCCAGGAGGAGCGGGTGCAGCCACCTTGAGAACATTGTTGAAGATGTCATTGTACATATTTGTAATCATTGGCCCTGTCGAAGAACCACCTTCACCCGCGTTCTCTTTCATTGCAATGATGCTTAGTTTGGGCATAATCGTTGGGTCAGTAATCGAGTAGGGTGCCTGTGTGATGAGCCAAGCGTTTGCAGGTAGACCGCCGCCAACCTCTGCGGTTCCCGTCTTAGCAATAACCGTGTAGGGAGAGGTGCCTAACTTGACGACGTTGAGCGAACCAGAGCCGCAACGCACGACGCCAAGCATCGCCTGACGTACCGCGCGGGCAGTCTGTTGCGACATTTGCGGGCTGTTGCCAAGTGTCTGGGGATCATATTTCTCTATCTGCGTCTTGTTTGGGTCAAGAATTTTCCCGACCAGCATTGGACGCATCAACTGACCATCATTGGCAACAGCGTTATTCAGTACCGACATCTGCATTGGCGTCACCCTGTCATAACCCTGTCCAAACGCACCTGAAGCGAGATTTACGTCTTCAAAAGGTTGGCCTTGTACACTACTGGGTTGCACAGGAAGGTCGAAAGGAATCTGCGACCCAACGTAAAAACGTTTGTTATAGTCTAACCAAGTCTGCGCCCCCGTTTTCACGCCAATCTGAGCAAAGATAATATTGTCTGAGTGCGTGAAGCCATATTCTGTTGTAACCGGAAAACGAAATGTGTAAGGGTTGGGATCGCCAATACCTATATTATTGCCTTCTGGCCCTATGTTATGTCCATTATATGTAATGGGGCCACCAGCGTGTTTCTTGTCGAATTCCTCGTTCAACGTAGTATTACCAGAGTCAAGACCCGCGACAAGCGTCATCGTTTTGTAGGTTGAGCCAGGAATGTAGGTGCTTTGTATTGGTCGTTCTATCAGGGCGTTCTCTTTTGTATCAGACGCCAACTGATTATAGTAAGTTAGATCATGCGCGGTAAGTGTTTCGACCATTTTGTTAGGGTCAAACGTTGGACGACTCAGCATGGCAAGCACTTCGCCTGTATGCGGGTCCGCTACAATTACAGAACCGCGGTTTGATTGAAATGTATTTACATTATCGATCACAATCGGGGTATCGAAGTCTTGGTTGACAATCTTTTGAATGCGCTCGTCGATGGTAAGATAGATGTCGTCGCCAACGGGGGGGCGATGCAGCGTCTTGTTAATAGTGTTATCGAGTGCGGTGAGACCATTTTTCCCGGTGAGATAATCATCATATTTCTTCTCGACACCGCTTATGCTATAGCCAGGGACATAATACCCAATTAGGCCCGCAAGCGAGGGGTCGTAGTAGTGGCGTACTGTACCGTTGCCGTCGGGCGAGGGTTGATTATCGGCAAGTAAAACGCCGTTGCGATCATATATTTTTCCACGTATAGGAGAATTGCTATTGAGGTAGACACGGCTATTGTGGGGGTTTGATGTAACCTGTTGCGCGACAACCACCTGCCAATACACAAGACCAGCACTTAGCCCGACAAATAGCGCGACAAATAGCAGCGTGAGCTTGCGTATGCTTGCGTTTATGTTCATGAAGAAATCCTCTGTTTTATCATACTCTGATACATGCTTTTCGCGCAAAGTGTACCATTGATACTCTTGTTTGACAAGTGAACTACCGCACAATGGGAAAAATGCGTGGTAGTTTTCCCTGTATTGCCACCACGCATACCACTATTGCTGTACGTAGTGTCGGTAGTTTCGCAGAGTCTCTTCGATACTATCGCCACCAAACTTTTCAAGCAGAGCCTCTGTCAGTACCATTGTCATCATTGCCTCGCCAACGACACCGGCGGCAGGTACAACGCATACATCGCTACGCTCATAGCGGCTCTGGTCGATGTTTTCGCCTGTGGCTAAATCAACAGAGGGCAGGGGATGCGCCAGCGTTGGTATGGGTTTGACGCCCACGCGCACAACCACCGGCTCGCCATTAGTGATACCACCCTCAACGCCCCCAGCGTTATTTGTCAGGTGCGACCATGCTCCGTTCTCGCCGTGACGCAAGACATCGTGAACGTGCGAACCTGTCACCTGTGTTGCAGCGAAACCGGCCCCGATCTCCATTGCCTTGACCGAAGGGATGCTCATAAACGCCATTCCAAGCCGCGCACTCAGACGGCGATCCCACTGGCTAAAGCTGCCGAGACCAATTGGCACGCCGAAGGCCGCAACTTCAAAGACGCCACCGCAGGTATCGCCCTCACGTTTCCCTTCTAAGATACGTGCAATCATTCTCTCGGTTAGAGCGGCATCGGCGCAACGCATCGGTGATGCTTCTACAGCGTCCCACATTCCTTCGGGGTAGGCGTCTTGTGTCATACCTCGGCCCGTCTCATAGCCGACCTCGACAATGGAAAGAACGTGGCTATGCACCTCAATGCCAAACCACGCCAGGAACTGGCGGCACAAGCCACCAACGGCGACACGGGAAGCGGTCTCACGTGAGCTGGAACGCTCGATCACATTGCGAACATCGCTATGCCCATATTTCATCGCACCCGCGAAATCGGCATGGCCCGCACGTACCCGCGTCACCGGCTCGACCTCTGACTCGATTGGGGCTGCACTCATACGCTCGTCCCAGTTGACCCAATCAAGGTTCTCAATCTGCATCGTGATTGGCGAGCCGAGCGTCTTGCCATGCCGCACTCCAGCGAGAAATGAGATCGCGTCCTTCTCGATCTTCATACGCCCGCCACGTCCATATCCCCCCTGTCGACGGCGCAGGTCAGCATCAACAATGGTCTTTTCCAAACTCAAGCCAGCCGGCAAGCCCTCAACAATAATCGTCAGGCAGGGGCCGTGTGATTCGCCAGCCGTCAAAAAACGAAACATGTCTTATATTCTCCTGTAGTAGTTACTGGACGTGCTCAGTCAGTAGCGACATGAAACGCAGTTCATGCGCGAACAATGCTAGACATAGGTCACATTTTTGTGATTTTACTTGTCAACAATTATAACATAGCATATATCAGTTGTGGTATGATTCGTTGGCAACCGAACAATTACACTAAGAAGATATAAAGATTGTATAAATATTTACTAACCTGTACTCTTAGAGGATATTGACACAAAACACAACCATACCTTACAATACGTTTGCCACTAATTTTTTTAATTTAATTAATTACATTTACAAATTTTCGTTTGTAGGAGGCCCACTTATGTCCCCTGAGTCATCCCCTAACAAAATCGGGAAATCCGTAGGGGAAAAAATACGCGTTGCTCGTGTAGCATTGCATTATACGCAGAGCAAGCTAGCGACGCCTGATTTTTCAGTAAGTTATATCTCTGCTATTGAACGCGGACAAATTCACCCCTCATTGCGAGCATTGGAGATTCTGGCGGGACGGCTTGGGCTTTCCACGACAGAGCTTCTTCCAAAGCGTCCACCACAGGACGAACAACAGAACAACATTCCGCGTCAACCGGAGCGTGAAGACGACGAAGGCGAAATGCTTTTGCTGGAAGTCCAACTACAATTAAGTCAGAACGAGGTAGAAAGAGCAATCACTCTTTTGACCAAAACATCTCCGAAGCGTCTAAAGCGTCCACAACAATTGTGGCATCGCTATCTTCTGGGCCGGGCTTACTTTCAGGCTGGTCGTCTTCAAGAATGCGAACACGTTTTTTCTGAACTGGTTTCAGCGGTCAAAGACGCGAACAACCACTACCTCTACGCGCATATTCTCTCTCTGCTTGCGGACACTTTTGCAGCAATGCGTAACCCCAATCAAGCCCTGCTCGCTCATCAACGTTGCTTGAACGTGCTAGAGACGATGGAGGCACGCGACGCTTTTCTCATTGCCACCGTTTGTATGCGTCTGGGCGACCACTATATAGAACTGGGTCAGTATGAAGAGGCACAGCTTTCACTTTACAGAGCATTGGAAACGGTGAAGGAGTATGACACTGCGGAAAAAGCCTACACCCTTTACAATGCCCTCACGCACTTTGCAACTGATACACAGGATTATCAGGCAGCGGCAATCTACGCGTACCAATCATTGATACGTTCTGCACAGGAGATACAACAGTATCTCAAAGGTGAGCTGTACCACTATCTTGGTCAGGCGATTATCAAGGGCGACCCGCAAGAAGCTCTCGCATACTTAAAAACGCTCGCAGAGAAAGAGTGTTCTCATCAATTGCTCAAGGCCAGCATCACCACACGTATTGCTGAATGGCATTTTCAGCAACGTCAGATGACGGAGGCGCAAAAGCTAGCGACAGAGGCGTATCAGCTCTCACAACCCTTTGGTAACACGATTATAACCGCCGATGCTCTAGTATTGTTAGGCACTATCGAGTACACGCAGCAAACGTTTGAAAGCGGTGACGCTCACTTTATCGCAGGGCTTACAATGCTGGCGAGTCTCAAGCGTCAAGTTGAGTTCGTCGAGTATTCTATTCAATACGCGCAACTGCTCGAAGCACACGGCAAAGAACGTGAAGCGTTTACCTATTTCCGCCGCGCATACGAAAACCGAATGTAGAGTCCATAAAGAGTAGGGGTATGGTGCGTGAGGGACGAATGAGGGCATGGCGCGGGCAAACCGCGCCACTACTATATACGGATGAGCGCGGCTTCGCCACAATTCGGGCGCGAAAGCGGAACGGCTCGGACAGGCCGTTTTCGCGCCCGAATTGTGGTACAATACAAATATAAAACGGTTCCCTAGCATGAAAATAAAGAAAATGAAGACACATACAGCCAAACACTCTCTTGTCCTCTTGTTTTGTCTGCTCACGTTTTTCTGTTCCGCGTGTGGAGGTGGTGCGAGTACGGCGACAAGCACGAAGGTAGTACCGACGCCAATAGCAACACAGGCGGTCACAAGCCAGCAGATTCTTACTACTCCTGTTACTTATGTCGCGCTTGGTGCCTCGGATGCAGTGGGTGTTGGGAGCAGCAAGCCCGGCTCACAGGGATATGTTCCCCTGCTAGCAGCTCGTTTGCAACAGGGGTCACACCTCATCAATCTCGGCATCAGTGGTATTCGGCTCCATGAAGCATTGACGCAAGAAGTGCCAGTTGCGCTCACTACCGCACCTACACTTATCACAATCTGGCTTGTGACAAATGATTTCGTGGGTGGAGTGCAATATGATGGATATATGAAAGACCTCAACAGTCTGTTACAACAGTTACGCGCTGGCACAAAGGCGCGAATTGTCATGGCGGACTTGCCTGATGTGACCCGACTTCCGCTCTTCGCCGGTCAATCTGCCGAGAAAAAGGCGAAAACACTGGCGGAACTTCAGCGTTGGAATACCGCAATCAGCGCGATAGCAGCGAAGTACGGGGTGACTCTTGTCGATCTGTTTAGCCACGAGAGCCAGCTAACCGCGCATCCTGAGTATATCAGTGGTGATGGTTTTCATCCCAGTCCTGCCGGATACGTTCAGCTCTCCAACTACTTCTGGGATGGGATCAAAAATTGATACACGCAGTCACTGTGGTTGGGAGCGTGCGATTGATGTTTCGCCTTCGATAATAAAGACCGTGCGCTCGCAAATATTCTGGCAATGATCGCCAACGCGTTCCAATTTGTGTCCGATCCAGAGCAAGTATGTGGCTCGTTGTAGAATGAGCGAGTCGTTTTGCAAGGCGGGAATCGCACGTGTGCCTGCCATCATCGCCATTAAATCGTGACGCACGAGATGGTAGCGTACATCGACAATGTCGTCTTCTTCCCAGATGTAGCGAGCGGCGTTGACATTGCGTTCAGCGAACGCCTTCATTGTGCCTTGTAAAATGCGTCGTGCTTCCTTGCCGAGTTCCAGTAAACCATGCATAATTGAAGCCTCGGTAATCTCGATTGCGCCATGATGTGCGGCGACATCGGCGGCACCATCTATTTTGACATGCGGCATCGCGCTTCCGCGCAGTGGTGTCATACGCAACAGGATTTGCGCTATACCTGCCGCACCATCACCTGTGCGTTCAAGGTCGCCTGCAATTGAAAGTGCGGATGCAAGGTAGCGCAGGTCACGCCCGCCAAGTGGCTGCTGCAACGTCAGGAGACGAATAGTATGCTCTTCTACTGCGGCTCGCAGGCTGTCGATAATCGCGTCGGCCTCAATCACCATGCCAGATTTCGCGAGATCACCGCTTTGCAGAGCTTCCAGAGCTTTGCCAATCGCATCATCGACAAGTGTGCCAAGTAGGATAATCTGTTGATCTAACTCATATAGTTCTTTATCTAAAACTGTTCTTGCCATGATTGAATACTCCTTCGCTGCGTGCTTATACAATGAAACGTTCTCACACAATATGTGAGTACATGGCTCCGTTATAATATACGTCCCACATTGCACAAATAGGCATCCTTGCCGATGCGACAAGAACACTGTATCATACTTCTTCTTAAAAAGAAAGAAGTATGATTTTCTTCTTCTATGCTTCAGGGACATGTATATATTGCAAGCTGCATCAAGAAAATACAATGCAAACTGTAGACGTTTTCCAAAGAAATTGACAGAGAGAAAGTGACCATGTTACAGTAGGCTGAGGTTCCACCGAATAGGAACAATGCAAAGGAACGAAAACAATGGCAACAAAACGATTACTAGGAGTTTTCGCACACCCCGACGACGAGGGTATGATGAGTGGCGCACTGTTACACTATAGCGAGGCAGACGTAGAGACGGGGCTTATCTATGCCACACGCGGCGAGGTTGGCGAAATAGCTGACCCCGCGCTCGCCACACCCGAAAACCTCGGACAGGTGCGCGAACAAGAGATGCGGAAGGCAGCGAAAGCTCTACATGTGTCTAACCTCTGGTTTCTTGATTATCGAGACTCTGGCATGGCGGGTACGCCCGAAAATCAGGATTCACGCGCGTTTGTACGTGTACATCTCGCGGATGCAGTGGGCAAACTTGTCGCGATCATTCGTGAGTTTCGCCCACAGGTAATCGTGACGTTCGACGAGTCAGGCGCGTATGGTCATCCCGATCATATCGCGGTCTACCAGTATACGACTAGTGCCTTCCACGCCGCCGCCGATGACGCTCTCTACCCCGAATTGGGGCCAGCGCACGCCACCTCTAAGCTCTATTACACCGCGTTTCCACGCAGTGCCATCGCCTCTATTTCAGAGTGGCTTGAAGGTCGCGAGGACTATGGGAATGTCTTCAAAGAGCTTGATCCCAGTACACTTGGACTCTCGGACGAGCAGATTCAAGTTCGGCTCAATGTCGAGAAATGGCAAGAGGCAAAGGCCCATTCGTGGGCAATGCATCGTACTCAAATGAACCCAAACACCCTGATGGCCCAGATTCCCGAAGATGTGCAACGGCGCTGGCGAAGTCTGGAGTGTTACCAACTCGCCACCTCGCGGGTCGGCACTGACGTTATTGGTGAGAACGACCTGTTCGCACGGGTGATCTGATATTCACAAAACGTAGGGCGTGACGTGGCGCGTCCTACGTTTTTTTAACCACCTTACCTTCTAACATTCCCGCTTCCAGCACAGGCTCCGCCTTCTGCGGCACACCATAGGTCGCGGCACTCTCTCCCGATGGTACAGGATGCGAATGACGCATGATAAGATAGGTAGTAGGTAGTAGCACTAGGAAGAGAACAAGCGAGGTCCACTGTGCTTGTTTGAGACCCCAGTCTAGCCCCAAGAAACTCACGATAGTGTTGTCACGCACAAAAAACAGAAAAAACTGAGTCGTGACATAGCAATAGAGGTATGCAAGCATCAAGACACCGGGCCGTGTGACACGACGCGTCAGCACGAGCAACAGGGCTAGCACAACAAGGTTGGTCAGAAGTTCATAAGCGGCGGCTGGCTGCACAGGAACATTACAGGTCGCAGGATTAAGGCACGCCCAACTATGTGAGTTCTGATAAACGGTAGCCCAGGGCAATTTGGTTGAGTAGCCAATGATGTCACCATTGATAAGATTGCCAATGCGCCCAAATATTTGTCCGACAGCACCGAATAGCACGCCTGCATCCAGTAGCACCAGAGGATTGACGCGTTCTCTTCGAGCACGCCAGAAAAGGACTGCGAAGACAAAAAAGATCGCGCCAAAAAAGGCCATGCCCCCTTCCCACGTCGCCAGGATACGCCAGGGTTGCAAGAAGTAGCCAGAAACGAGGTCGGGCTGCTGTACAACAAAATAAAGCCGACCACCGATAACTCCCGCCGCGATACACCACCAGATTAGACGGTCAACCAGTGCCTGCGAAACTCCCTTACTGCGTGTATAACCTTTAATAGACCATAGCGCTATCAGAATTGCGACAACATACATCAGGCCATACCAGCGTAGCGCGAGTGGGCCGATACGCAACAACACAGGGTCAATATTGATGTAGATAGGGGGGCCGATACGTAACCACCCCCAGTCCAATATATAAGCAAGTGGAAATGACATGTTTGTGATACTCCAATGTGAGAATGACTAGCACCTATCCTTTATGATATCACACCCTGATAGTCACCTCATCAAAAGAGGCATTGGGAGGAGAGGAAGACTTTCAAGGGAGCATGGCTGCTCACCCTCGCCATGTTCCCTTCTCCCGTTACGCCCCCATCTTCTCCAGAAAGCTCGCGACGGTGCGAATACCATTGAAGAACTGGTCGAGCGAGTATTTTTCGTTTGGCGCGTGCAGGTTATCATCTGGCAGACCGAAGCCCATCAAGACAACGGGTGCGCCTAATAGTTCGTAGAAGAGGGCCGCGATAGGAATAGAACCGCCTTCCCGCAAAAATACGGGGTCTTTGCCGTATGTCTCTTTAAGTGCCTCCATTGCTGCCCGAATCGGGGGACTATCAGGCGTGACTAGAATTCCCTCGCCGCCGTGTATACTACGAACCGTGACCGTGACATCGGGGGGCGCGACCTCGTGTACCGCCCGCTCAAAGAGCTGAAACACCTCGGCTGATTTGAGATCGGCGGGCAAGCGCAGGCTAATCTTGGCGGTTGCGGTTGCCGGAATCACCGTCTTCGCGCCGTCACCCACGAAGCCACCCACAATGCCATGTACCTCTAACGTGGGACGCGCCGAGATGCGTTCCAATGGCGGATATTCCAGTTCGCCCGATAGAGACGAGACGCCCATCTCTTCACGCAGTGCCTCATTGATATGTAATGGATCATTGTGCCAGAACTCTTTTTCCGCGTGCGTTGGCTTCCGCAGCTTGTCATACAAGCCCGGAATATGAATGTGTCCGTCGGCATCTTTCAGGTGACTGATAATGATAGCAAGCGCATGAAGGGGGTTTGGCGCGACGCCACCATAGGAGCCTGAATGCAAGTCACGTCTGGCACCGTTCACCTGCACTTCGGTATAAATGATGCCCCGTAAGCCTGAGATGAGTGCGGGAATATCTTTCGCGGGCATGTGCGTGTCACAAATAAGCGCGGCATCACACTTCAACTTGTCGGGCGACGTTCTAACGTAGTGTTCAATGGACTCACCGCCGGCCTCTTCCTCACCCTCGATCAAGACGCGCACGTTGATCGGCAATGTCCCGTTGACGCTCATGAGCGACTCTAACGCTTTGAAGACAAGCATTGTCTGGCCCTTGTCGTCGCACGCGCCACGACAATAGATGTTCCCATCGCGGATCGTCGGCTCAAACGGTGGTGAGTCCCATAGATTGACGGGATCGACGGGTTGCACATCATAATGTCCGTAAAGCAGGATAGTCGGCTTGCCCGTTGCCTTGAGCCATTCAGCATACACGAGCGGATGCCCCTGTGTCTCAATCAGGCCGGCATTGTCGAAGCCAATACGTTGCAATTGAGTCACGGCATACGTTGCGGCACTGAGCATATCGCTGGCATGTTCCGGTAATGTGCTGATGCTGGGAATGCGAAGCCATCCCTTGAGGTCTTCAAGAAACGCGTTTTCATGCGTTGTAATATATGTTTCTAATGATGTCATAGCGTGTATCCTTTCGTCTGGAAGCTTATATCTGATATCGTATCAAGGGAACACCCGCTTGTCCAGTGGCAAGACTCCCGCTACAGTTTTCCCTGCTCTATGTCATAATGGTTTATGAACACCCGTTCTTGCTATTCTCTGTATTTTTGCTTTTACTTACTCGCTTATGGAGTTTCTTTATTATGCTAATTCGTTCGCTATCTATGCTCCCTGTATCTATAGGTCGGAGGTATTCGCACCCATGCTTGCGTTCCTTTGGCGTAAGGCTTGACTGGCTGGACAACATGGCCTTCGTATACGGCACGTCGCTTCTCATAGTCCAGGCAGAGACGAAAGCTGTTTGAGACGAATGTATCGCGCCGCCGTTGTCTCGCCGACAGGCCTCAGCAAGTCCAGCACAACCGGAAGTGGCTGCGTCGCAATCCTTCACCATCGAGGCTGGAAGAGGGGCCAACTTTGTCTTCTCGAGGAGGCCTGCCATCCAGCCGGTGACAAGGCCCGCGCTATAGCGTGCGGAGTGGCGCACGCTAGTGGCAACGTTCATAAGAACGTGGTAGATGTCAAGCTCACTCAGCATCTTTTTGCTGTAATCAAGTTTGTAGGTCAGGTAGCCCTACTGATACGCGTTGATGTACTCATCATCGGACACGCAAATGGTGGTATTGCCTAGAGGGATAAACTCATTCGTAAGTGAGCCTTTCGTGCATGAGATAGTGGCTCCCGTAATTATGATATAATCACATGAGGGCCAGAGCTGACTTGTAATAGGGCTGAACGGGCCTGCTGGCTAGCTTTGTGTTTCGGACAGAGCTAGCTTTTTTGATTTTCTCCTTTCTAAGAAAGAAAGTTATGCAATCATCGTACTAAGATCGCATACAACGTACTATACATGACTTTGATTATGTTGTCTATGGTTGTCATGTCGATTGTGTGATACTTTGAAACATGATATAGTAAACTCTAATATGAACGTAGGAGGTAGTGCTTTCTTATGTCTACAGATACACCTAATTTTGGCAAGTTACTTGAAAATATGCCAGCTAACCTGTCTGAACTCGCTCGACTATCCAATGTTAGTGAGCGTTCTATAATGAGAATGAGAGATGGTCATTTTGTTCTACGTGGTACAGCAAATAAGGTTTTACAAGGTTTATCAAAAGTTTATGATCGGGTATTTACGTTAGATAATACAAATGGTATTAACATTTATGATGGTAAGAACGACTGAAAAGTTTTATAAAACGACATCATTAAAAATTAGTGTAAAACTATAGTATGAGAAGAATATTTAACACCGGTATACTCTTCAAAATACATCTATGAGGCAATAAGAATGATACGTCTAGAAATTAAAGAAGAGGCAGAGAAACAAGGCTATAACATGTCGAGATTGGCAAGAAAGGCAGATATAGATTTAAAAACCGTACAACGTGTGTGGCACGATCCAACGAAGGAAATAAGCACTAGCACGCTGGACAAGGTAGCAACTGCTCTAGGTTTGCCTGCTACTGATTTACTAGAAACTATAGAGAATGAGAAATAACAGAATTTCCTCTCTTTCAAGCGAGTTAGGCTGTACTTTTTGCTGGTAGGTATAAAAATGTATCTGACACGAATTTTACGACTATTCTATATTATGTTATAATGGTTTATGAACACTTGTTCTTATTATTCTCTGTATTTTTCTTCTATTCATTTGTTTATGGAGCGTCTTTATTATGCCAATTCGTCAGCTCGCGCCCGATGTTGCCGCGAAGATTGCGGCGGGTGAGGTGGTCGAACGACCTGCCTCCGTTGTGAAAGAACTCATCGAAAACAGCATCGACGCGGGTGCGACGCAAATCCGCGTTGACCTCGCGCAGGGTGGCCTACAACTGATTCGCGTTACCGATAATGGTTCAGGTATTCCTATCGCGGAACTTCCCCTCGCCCTCTCGCGCCACGCCACCAGCAAGGTTGCGGAGATCGACGACCTTGAACATATTCACACGCTTGGCTTTCGCGGCGAAGCACTCGCGAGCCTTGCAGCCGTCGCTGACGTAACCCTGTTGAGTCGCCATAGAGACGCGGAGCAGGGCGCACAACTTCACGCCGCCAACGGGCAAATATCTGAGGTAACAACCGCGGCCTCGCCAGAAGGAACGACGCTTACCGTTCGCAATCTGTTTAGCTCTGTGCCAGCGCGACTCAAGTTTCTCAAGAGCCGCAACACAGAGGTTAGCCACTGCCATCATTTGCTGGAACAGTACGCGCTGGCCTATCCCGAAATTCGCTTCAACGTGTTTAGTGACAATAAACAAATCTTCGCCACCCCCGGCGACGGGCAACTCACAAGCGTGCTTGTCGAGGTCTATGGGGTACAGATCGCGGATCAGATGATCCCTGCCGGGGTGAGTATACAAACACCGTTAGCAGAACAGACATCCGAGGATACAAGTTACCCAATTGTGACGGGCTACGTGAGTCGGCCCGCGTGCTACAAAAGTACGCGCCAATTTATCTCATTTTTTGTCAATCGACGCTGGGTACTGAGCCGTATGCTTACCTCCGCCGTAGAGGGTGCCTATCACTCGCTTCTATTAACGGGCCGTCATCCAATCGCGGTAATCAATATTCAGATTGACCCAACGCTCCTCGATGTCAACGTGCATCCCGCGAAAACCGAGATTCGTTTTCTCAAAGAACGACGCGTCTTCGCTGCCATTCTCCGCGCTGTCCGCGCCGCCCTACTTGAAGAACCCGCAATGGCGGAGTGGCAACCACGCGCGACGGAGGTTGAGTCACTCGCGAGTGACGAACTCGAACAAGCGGAGAACACAGACACGGGAGATAACGACGAAACACTTTCTTTCATCGATAACGTGGAAGCTCCGCTACCGCAGGATAACCCCTGGCTCACAGTGACGGAAGAGGAAAGCGGCACCAGACCGCCGCCATCCGCGCGTCTCTGGCAAAATCATATCCGCACACCTGAAAATGGACAAAAGAGACCTGTGACAGTGAGCGGTTCCGCGTGGCCCGTTCAAGCCCCCCCTCTCGAAGAGGAACCCGCAGTATTGCCTACACCTGAACCCGTTGCTGGGGACGTGGTAAAGGGAGCACAGCCCGATACTGCACACTCGGTTGAGGGCGCGACAACATTAGCCTTAGCGGATGCTGTACAACACAATTTCCCTGGTCAGACGTATGAGCAACAGGCGCGGCGGCTCCCACGTCTGCGTGTCGTCGGGCAACTCTCGCAAAGCTATATCGTGACCGAGGGCGAAGACGGCATGTATCTCGTCGATCAGCACGCCGCGCACGAACGCATCTTATTGGAGCGTATGGTGGCGGCAATGAAGGCACGTACTCCGATTGCCCAGTTGCTGCTGACACCCATGGATCTACCCCTCGCGCCAAGCGAGTTGGAGGCCGTCGAAGAGCATCAGCAACAGCTTACCCAGATTGGCTTCTCGTTGGAAATGACTCAGAGCAACACGCTCTCGGTGCTTGCCGTACCGACAATTCTGGTCAAACAGATGAATGTGCGCTCTCTGCACGAGTTGTTGATTGAACTTACCTCGCAGGATACGCTGGGACATACGGAGACCTGGGAGGAACGCGCGCTGGCGAATGTCGCATGTAAAGCGGCAATCAAGGCCAAGTACTTTTTGACGGTGAGTGAGATGCGCGAAATGATCGAGCAGTTAGAACAGACGCAAGCACCCTATAGCTGCTGTCATGGTCGTCCTACGATGGTACACTTTGGCCTGTCCGCGCTGGCACATGAATTTGAGAGGCGGTAAACACAATGTTAGCCGATATTTTGACCGCTTCCGCGAGTTGGCAGGCGGAACACCCCTTGCTGACCTATCTTGTGCCAGAAGAGTTTCAGGCCGACCTACGCCCTGGGCAACTCGTCGCGATTCCCTACGGCAAGCAACTGGTCGAGGGCATTGTCTGGACAATCGCGGAGAACGAGTACGAGACACTCAATTTTTCCAGCGAGGATGAGGTGCTGCGTCCACTCAACGCGATTCTCGACCTTGAACCCGCGCTCCTGCCACATCAACGCGCTCTCGCGGAATGGATGGCGGACTACTATGTGACACCGTTAGCATTTGTCGCGCTGATGATGCTCCCCCCCGGCCTGATGCAACGCTCGCAGGTTGTCTTACATCTGGTTAAAGACGACGAAGCACCCGTTGAGGCAAATGAGCAGACGCTGCGTATTCGTGCGCTGGTTGGCCTGTTACTTGAGGAGGGCGAACTGGATATCGAACGACTCAAGGAGATGCTTGGCCCCAAACGCGCGAAAGAGGTACTCAAAGAGGCACTGGAAAGCGGCATTATTCAGCGCGATGCCCAGCTGCACACGCCACAGGCTAAACCAAAAGTACAGCGCATTGTACAGCTTGTGGCACAAGGTGAAATGCTCGCGGCATGGCGGCAACGCGTGGAAGAGCAGGCGCGACAGAACGCGGTGCAATTCGCGAATGTAGATATGGCTCCCGACAATGTACGGCGGCGGCCCATTGGCAAGAGTAAGAGTACCATACCCGACCCCTGGGCGTTGCCGGGCATGATTGCGACCCTGACGCTTACTGAAGAGGACAAAGAAAGTCTGGTCGCGCGTCGCCTGCTTGCCGCGCTTGACCTGCTACAACAAGCTCCCGCCTCTGGTCAACAGTGGACGCCGGGCATGTTATGTAAAGCGTGTGAGCTGACACCCGCGCAACTGCAACGCCTTGTGCGCGACAATATTATCACCATTGAGCGAACAGAGGTACGGCGCAATCCCTTTCTGGGCCGCGCCATTCCTGCCTCGACGCCGCTTAACCTCACATCCGAACAACGACAGGCTGTGGACACCATTCTTGGCGATGCCTCACATCCTATTTTGTTGCACGGTGTAACGGGCAGTGGCAAGACAGAGGTGTATCTACAGGCACTCGCGGCGGTTATCGCGCAGGGCAAACGCGGTATTGTGCTTGTGCCGGAGATCGCGCTGACAACGCAGGCGGTACAGCGTGTCGCGGGTCGTTTTCCTGAACGTGTCGCGGTTATTCACAGTGAGTTGAGCGCGGGCGAACGCTACGATGAGTGGCGGCGTATCCGTGACGGGAAAGTTGACGTTGTGATTGGTTCGCGTTCCGCGCTGTTCGCGCCAATCTCTAACCTTGGCATCATCATTGTGGACGAGGAACACGAAGCGGCTTACAAACAAGGGGAGCGCAAACCAACCTACCACGCGCGTATGAGTGCGCTTGTGCTGGGTAATATTCTACATATTCCGGTTGTGCTTGGCAGTGCCACGCCCTCCGTCGAAACGTTTTACCGGGCCGAGCAAGGCATGTATCGGCTCGTAGAATTGCCGGGACGCATCGGAGCGTCGCTTCCGCCTGTCGAGATTGTCGATTTACGCGCGGAGTTGCACACGGGCAACACCAGTATCATCAGTCGCCGCCTACAAGAAGAGTTAGAGCAGGTCTTGAACAAGAGGCAACAGGCAATTCTTTTTCTCAACCGACGTGGTGCGGCGAGTTGCGTTCTATGTCGCGACTGTGGCTATACCGCCCTGTGTGACCGTTGCGATATTCCATTGACGTACCACTCTACCGAGCGTATTTTGCTCTGCCACTATTGTGGACGCAACAGTAAGATGCTACAGTTCTGCCCGAATTGCAATAGTTCTGGTATCCGCTACTTTGGATTAGGCACGGAGAAGGTGCAGGAGACCATTCAGAGAGCGTTTCCTGACGCCCGTATTCTGCGCTGGGATAAAGACACGGCTCGTAACCGCCGCGCCCACGAGCAATTACTGGACCGTTTTGCCAACCGCGAAGCCGACATCATGGTTGGCACACAGATGATCGCGAAGGGGCTTGACTTGCCCGGCGTAACACTGGTCGGCGTCGTCTCGGCGGACATCGCGCTCAACCTGCCCGATTACGCATCGCCCGAACGCGCCTTTACCATTCTTACGCAGGTCGCGGGCCGTGCGGGTCGTGGTGCTGAAGCGGGACGCGTCATCATCCAGACCTTCAATCCACAACATTTTTGCATCGATGCCGCGTCCCGCCACGACTACCACGAGTTTTATCAGGCGGAAATAGAGGCACGTCAACGGTACGGCTACCCTCCGTTTCGGCAGTTTGTCAAATTCACCTACAGTCACGAGAACCGCCACCGTTGCCAGAACGAGGCGTTGTTGCTCGCGGAACGGCTCAACACCTGGATTGAACGGCTCCAACTGCCCGCCACCGATATCGTCGGCCCTGCACCCGCCATGATGGAGCGTATCCGTAGCAAGTATCGCTGGCAACTTATCGCACGTGGCCCCAACCTGCACCGCCTGCTACGCGTTGTTGATGCCCCCAATTGGGAGGTCGATATCGACCCCGTGAGTACGGTGTAAATGCACGTGTGAAAAGAGGGAGACCGCAAGAGTCTCTCAATGTCTCAATACCTGTCACCCTCTCGTGTTGCTCGAACGTGATACAAAAGAGAAAAGGAGCTATACTATGGCAGACAATGACAAACTCAAGGCAGGCGATCACGTCGAGTGGGAGACATCCCAGGGCAAGACATCGGGTACGGTGAAAAAGAAGATCATCGAACCAACTGACATCAAAAAGCACCATGTCGCGGCCTCAAAGGACAATCCCGAATACATCGTCGAAAGCGATAAATCAGGTAAAGAGGCGGCCCATAAACCAGGCGAATTGAAGAAAACACAAGAAAAAAAATAATACTCATCAGGTTATACTAAGTAGTATAACCTGATGAGTATTATATCGACGTTTATACGCGTTGATAGTTCCAGCTAAGACTTTCCCCATGTTCATAGGGCATGATGCCGTGAAAGGGGCGCGTGTCGGCGTCAAAGACCATTGGTAAAAAGTAGCGGTCACTGGGCCAGATAGCTACCGTTAAAACCGAGTCCAGTGGCACCCACTCAAGAGTTCCCTCGTTGTTGTCTGTGAGCTGATCGCCGTGCCAATTATTCACAAGAAAAATAAAGCCGAACCAGTCTTCACCATTTTTGCCAAAACCGGGCCATGAAATGGTGCCACGCAAAACTGCATGGTCAACAATCAATCCCGACTCTTCGCGGATTTCGCGGCTCAACCCGCTCACGATATCCTCGTTTGCCTCGACTTTGCCGCCCAGACCATTATATTTTCCATAATGAATATCGTCGGGCCGCTTATTGCGGTGTACCATCAGCACATGCTTACCGTCAAGCGACAAAATATAGCCAAGTGTAGCAAGTACAGGTGTATATTTCATACCGTTTGTTTCCCTTTGCCTGTGAGAATTTATGCAGACAAAACTGCTTACCTCTATTTTACCCACTTCCCCAGGTGTATCTCTCTTTAGGTATACACACGTACCACAAGTACCTATTCTTTTCAAAGTACACAAATGGAGTATAAAATTTCATGGCAAGCTCAAAAACAATGCAAGACAAAATTTGTCTCGTGACCGGCGCGACCTCCGGCATGGGCAAAGAGACCGCGCTTGGTCTCGCGCGTCAGGGCGCGACAGTTGTGCTAGTCGCACGTAGCAAAAACAAGGGTGAAGAGACGCGACAAGAAATTACGCGTCAGAGCGGTAACGAGAACATCGACCTATTGCTCGCTGACCTTTCTTCGCAGCAGGAGGTTCGCAGGCTCGCGGCGGAGTTCCAGGCGAAATATAAACAGTTACACATCCTCGTCAACAACGCGGGTGCAGTCTTTACTAAACGCCAAACGACGGTTGATGGTCTGGAGATGACCTTCGCGCTCGACCACCTCGCCTACTTTTTGCTCACGAACCTATTGCTAGATACGATTAGAGCTAGCGCACCCGCGCGTATCATCAATATCAGTTCGCAGGCCCAGGGTACAGGTAAAATCAACTTTGCAGACCTACAGAGCGAGAAAAGCTATGGTGCCTTTGGCTTTACCGCGTATTCACAGGCCAAGCTTGCCAATGTCATGTTCACTTACGAGCTGGCACGTCGCTTGCAAGGCACAAGCGTTACCGTGAATGCCGTCGGCCCTGGCCCTGTCTCCACCAACTTCGGTTTTGACAACGGTGGCGTTGTCAAAAGGTTGAGCACATGGATAGGCCGCTTGGGCAAGACACCCGTCGATGCCGCCAAGACTGCTATCCGCCTTGCCTCTTCCCCCGAAATGGAAGGCGAGACTGGCAAATTTTACTATAGTGAGCGCGAAATCCATTCCTCGAAACTCTCACACAACGTCGCAGTTCAGAAGCGGCTCTGGGACGTAAGCGAACAACTTATAAAGGCTCCGGTAAACGTGTAGCACATGTGTGGCTATGCCACGCTGGAACGCGGGCCACGAAATGGCGATACCCTGTTGTATAGTAGTGGCGCGGCTTGTCCGCGCCATGCCCCCCTGCGCCTCATCACACTCCTTACCCGCACCATACTTCTCCACTACGCGTCATTGTGTATCACGCCTCTTGTCTAACCACTTTTTGATGCTTGCCTCTTTGCCCTGTTGCCCTGGCTCGTAGTAATGTTTCGCCTGTAAACGTTCTGGTAGATATTCCTGCACCTTCACGGGTGGCGGCCTATCAGGATCGTCAATTTGCATCTCTTTATAATAGTCGTGAGCGTACCTGTACTCTTTGCCATAGCCCAAGTCTTTCATCAGGCGCGTGGGCGCGTTACGAATTTGCAAAGGGATGGGATCGTTGTACGCTTGTTGCACATCGGCTTGTACACGCTCGTATGCCTCCGTGAGCGCGTTGCTTTTTGGCGCGGTTGCCAGATACACAACCGCCTGTGCTAGCGCGAGTTTCGCCTCTGGCAGACCAACAAAATGTACCGCTTGCTGGGCAGCGACACAGACCAGCAATGCCTGCGGGTCCGCCATTCCGACATCCTCCGACGCGAACCGTATCAGACGACGCACAATATACAACGGGTCTTCGCCTGCCTCAACCATACGGACAAGCCAGTAGAGGCTCGCGTCCGGATCGGAGCCGCGTAAGGATTTGTGCAGTGCTGAAATTGTATCGAAATGCTGATCGCCGCCTTTGTCGTAGAGCAAGGCGCGATGCTGCATGACCTCTTCGACCAACGATAACGTAATTGTGCGTTGACTCTCGTCACCCACCGCGTTCTCGTAGCTTCCGTGTGCCGCGAGTTCGAGCACGTTCAGGGCAGTGCGTGCGTCCCCATTCGCGAAGACCGCGACTGCTGTCAGCGCGTCGTCATCGATACGCATGTTCAGCGTACCCAGACCGCGCGTGTCGTCTACGAGTGCGCGGCGCAGAATACTCTGTACCTGCTCCTCGCTTAGTCCTTTGAGCGTGAAGACGCGACAACGCGACAAGAGCGCGGCATTGACCTCGAAGCTAGGATTCTCGGTTGTCGCGCCAATCAGCGTGACGACGCCGCGCTCGACGTGTGGCAACACCGCATCTTGCTGTGATTTGTTGAAGCGGTGAATTTCGTCGATAAAAAGGAGCGTATGTTGTTTGGAGAATTGACGTAGCTTGCTGGCTTCATCCATGACTTTCCGCAGGTCAGCGACACCCGCCGAAACAGCACTCAGCGTAATGAAACGCGCGTGTGTATGGTGCGCGATTACCTCGGCAAGCGTCGTTTTGCCGCTACCCGGTGGCCCCCACAAAATAATCGAGGTCAGGCGGTCAGACTCGATTGTGCGGCGCAACAGACGGCCCGCCCCTACAAGATGTTCTTGCCCCACAATCTCATCAAGTGTGCGGGGACGCATCCGCGCCGCGAGTGGCTCGTCCGTCCTTGTCGTTGCTTGTGGATGTTGAATACTCAGCCCCTTTTTCGCGGGGACTTCATCAGTAGCATCGAAAAGTGATGTTTGCTCTGTCATAAACGCTCCATATGCTTTCCACCTCATTCTGACCTATCAAAGCACCCCTGTCAGCATGTATAATGAGGGACAACACTATCGTTTGCATACGTAAAGGAGTAGCTTTTCATGGCGATTGCTTCCGGTACAACTCTCGCGGACTATCTTGTTCCCACGCGCAACACCTCTCGCAGCAAAACATTGTTACGAGATGGCCTACTGATACTCGGCTTCAGTTTATTTCTCGCACTTTGTTCTCAGCTATCTTTTGTGCTTCCATCTACCGTCGTTCCCATAACTCTGCAAACCTTAGCGGTACTGCTCACGGGTGCGGCACTTGGCAGCAAGCGCGGCGGTCTGGCGATGCTGGCCTACCTCGCGGAAGGTGCTGCTGGCCTCCCTGTATTCGCGGGTGGCGCGAGTGGTTTTATCAAACTCATTGGTTTCACCGGCGGCTACCTCTGGGCCTTTCCAGTCGCGGCCTTTGTAGTCGGCCTCCTGTGCGAGCGCGGCCTTGACCGGCGGCTCCTCACGTCAGCGTTCGCTATGCTGCCCGGCACGCTGATTATCTATGCCTTTGGTGCCGTCTGGCTCGCATTCGCGCTTCATCTCAGCGCAGCGCAGGCGTTCGCGGCAGGCGTCCTGCCCTTCATCCCTGGCGACCTGCTCAAACTCATCATCGCCGCCGCCCTGCTACCGATTGCATGGGCGATTGTGCGCCGCCGCACTACACTGTAAAAGAGCCGCCTAAGCAGCGAACCCCATCGTATAGTAGTGGCGCGGCTTGCCCGCGCCATGCCTTCCGCCCGCGCTATACACTTCTCATCGCCTAATGTACTTCTTACAACCGCGATTGTAGACGCACAGGTTTACGCGAACCGAGCGTTGTCAATTCGGGCGTGGCGAGCGAGCGAATCGCGTCGATAGTTTCCTGCGCGTTCCGCACGAACTCGACGCGCGTCGGTATCTGCGCTTTGAACTCTTCGACGGTCATGTCATCAAGGAAACGCGTCCCCTCGTTATCCAGCATCACGCGTGGCAACAGCACAAGATCGCCTAGATTGTCGTTTTCGAGTAGAGCGTCCAGCACGTCCTGTCCACAGAGCAGGCCCGCAACCGTGACTAGTTCGCCAAAGAATTTATTGACGATTGGCAACACCTGTACCTCTGCCTGCTCAATTCTCTGAATGTCTTGCGCCAACTCCGCGATTACGGGATGTGCCATTGTGCTGGTGACAAGTGTCACACGGCGTGGCTCCTTCATTGCGAGGGGGAGCCGTCGCTTTGTTCGCGCCCACTGCTCGATGAGATAACGCGTCATGCCAACGCCATTCTCGATCTGTGCGTAGGAGCCGTAATGTTTCGCGGGCGGGAATGGACGCTCTGTGATGTAGTACCATTCATCGGAGAGGTAGACAAAGGGGTCGCCATCGGGGTTTTCGGCCTCGAAACAACGCTGATGTAGCTCCACCTGTGCCACAACTGCCTCGGCCTCTTCGCGCGTATACGAGCGAAGCGGGGGCAAGTCGCCCGTCTTAATCATGTTGTTGTACTTTGTCAGGCCCAGAGGTACGGCGGAAATCGACTCCACAAGTGGGCGTAGTTCCGTCAACTCGCGAATGCTGCGGTCAAGTTCCACGCCATCGTTAATAGTGGGACATAGCACAAGCTGTGTATGACAGGTGATGCCGATATCGCCAAGCCGCCGAATGTGGTTCATGATATCGCCCGAACGGGGGCCATCAACCATCTTGCGGCGTAGCTCAGGGTTCGTTGCATGAACCGAGACGTAGAGCGGCGTCAGCTTCTGCTCGTCGAGTCGCTGCCAGTCCAGTTCTTTTAGGTTCGTGAGCGTGACGAAGTTTCCAAACAGAAACGAGTAGCGATAATCATCATCTTTAATGTAGAGTGATGAGCGCATACCGTGCGGTTGCCCCTGCTGCGGCGCGAAACGCTCAGGCAAACCCTTGATAAAGCAGAACACGCACTTGTTCGCACACTGGCGAATGAATGGGGCGGGTTCTTCACCGAACAGCACGCCAAGATTTTCGTCGGCGGTCTTTATGACGCGTACTTCATGTGCGTCCTGCTGACGGTCAAAGCCAATCACCAACTCTTCATCGGCGACATAGAAACGATAGTCCACGAGATCGCGAACCAGATGCCCATTGATCGTGCGTACAAGATCACCGGACTGAAGTCCGGCGCGGTCTGCGGGACTTTCGGGTACAACCTCGCGCACCCAACCATACATTTTCGGCATTCGATTTATCCTTAGTTACGCGGGGCAAGATCATGTGTCCCTGTAAACGTCTATGCACAAATAGGCATAATGCAAGTAGAATATATTCGTGTAATTATACTCGCTATCCCGCGAAGCGTCAAATGTATCGTGAAGTGGGGGCATGGCGCGGGCAGGTTCGAGCATGGCGCGGGCAGGTTCGAGCATGGCGCGGGCAAGCCATGCCACTACTATACGATGGGGTATCGCCGCTGCGTGTATAGTAATAACGGGTATAACCTCTTTCATGCAAGTTATACCTGTTATATTTTCTCTTTAGTTCTTACTCTATTGCCCTCATCCTCCTGTACTTTAGGAATGCGCTTCAGCCGCTTTTCGGTGCCTACGTTCGTCGCGCCAGCGTTTTACGTCCAGCAGTGCGCGGTATGCCTCGTATATAACAGGTTGGTAGACGAGATCGTGCGTTTCCAGTGAGCGCATCGGGAAGCCGCCGAAGCCGCGCTTGAACTGGTAGACCCCCCACAGTTCTTGCCCCTCTTCGAGAATATCGGGGATGCCACGAAAATTGTAGTACCAGCAGTCGTGCGACTTCGCCCATTGCATTCCCGTCCATTGGAGCAGATGGTTGGGCATTCGTTCGCGTTGCTCGTTGGATGACGCCCCGAACATATACCAACTCCAGTGGCCTAACCGCAGCACGATTGTACCCGCGATGGCCTGCCCCTCGTATTCCGCGAGAAAGAGCGCGGCACGGTCTCCTTCTCCAAAGAGCCGCATGATATCCTCGTAATGCGATTTATCGTGAATGAAAAACTGGTCACGCTCACTCGTCGTCTCGTAAATGCGATAGAACGTGTCGAGGTCGGCCTGTCCCACGCCGCGTCGTACCACGATTCCCTTGCGGCCCGCGAGCCGAATATTGTACCGCCACTTCTCCTTCATACCACTGAGAAGCGTTTTCTCGTCTGGACGTAGGTCAAGCACCCACTCGTGGCGGATATGTGTTGCAAAGGGATTGACGCGAAAGCCGCGGCGTTGTAGCGCGGCAGACCAGTGCGTGTTATCCGCGAAGACGCTCGGCTCGACCTTGAGCATGAACGCGCTATACTTGCGTGCCTCAGCCTTGACAAAGTTAAGTAATACGGTCAGCGCGGGCGAGTCTGGTTCGTCAAGCACAGGGCCGCGTGGCGCATAAAAATAGGTCTGCTTGAGAACAGGCGCACGCGACACAAGTATCAGCATTGCCGCGCACAGTTTGCCCGTTGGCTCATCGATTACGCCAACGTGCAGTGCCTCAGTTGCGCCAAGGTGCGGCGCGAGTTCACCCCACTCGTAGGATTGCGTCACGTTGCAGCACTCCGAGTCCGCGATGAAATCGTCCCACTGCTGACGGTCTGTAATGATTTTTGCCTGCATTAGCTTTATACCCTCTACGCTTTCCCGCGTGCGGCGCGTTCCATCTCAACCTTTTTGCGCTCAGCATGACGCTGACTCCGACGTACTTCGACAAGTTTACGCCAGCCACGATAGATTACGGAACGGTACACGTAATCTTGCGTCGGCATATTGAGCCGCGAAAAGCCGCCATAGCCCTTCTTGTATTCGTACACGCCCCACATCTCTTCGCCCGGCTCCAGTATTTCTGGAATGGTGCGGAAATCAAAATAGCTGCATCCACGCGACTTTGCCCACGCGAAACAACGGTATTGCAGTAAATAGGTAGGTTTCAGGTTGCGCTTCTCGTTCGACGACGCGCCAAACATGTCCCAGCACCAATCGCCAAAGCGAATCAGCATCTTGGCGGCGATTGCCTCGCCCTCGTGTTCCGCAAGGTACAGCACCACATCACCTTTGCGTGCGAAATAGTTGTAGATTTCTTGATGATAGTCTTTGCTGTGAATAAAAAAGTCGTCGCGCTCGCTTGTCACTGTGAGCAGATTGTAGTAGGTGTCGAAATCTTTTGCGCTATTGGCCTCGCGAATAACCACGCCCTTGCGTTCGGCACCGCGCACGTTCTGACGCCACGTCGTTTTGAAGTCGGCAAGCAGAGTATCGAGGTCGGGACGAATGTCCAGCACCCAGCTACGCCGCCCGTGTACAGCTATCGGGTTCGTCTGAAAGCCGAGCCGATGGTACGCCGCCAGCCACAGGTCTTCGTCGGGATCGTCGTCGGCGATGTTCGGCTCAACGCGCAACACTACCGCATGTTCTTGCTTCGCCAGTGTGTGCGCGTGCGCGATCAACGTGGCGAGCGCAGGCGAGTCGGGCCGCTCGACGCTAGGGCCGCGCACACTGTACAGCCAGTTGAGTTGTACTCCTGGTACACGCACCGGAAGCGGCACCGGCGCGACGGTGAGCAGCATCGCGCCGATCAGCTGCCCCTCTTGCAACGCGCCCAGCCGATAGATACGCCCGCCCAGGTATTTGTTGAGTTCGCCCCACTCATAAGATTGCAGCAGATGGCCGCGCGGTTGACTTGTGAGAAAGCCATTCCACTGTTCCGCGTCGGTAATCTCCTGTACGGTAATCGCGGTTGTTATGGTCATATGGCCTACAACTTCTCCATGTATTCACGCCGCAACATACTGTAGACACGCACATTGTGGAACTTGCCGAAGCGGGGAATCATCTCGCGCAATGTGCCTTCATAGGTGAAGCCAGCTTTTTCGTCGGCTCGTTGTCCACCAATATTTTCTTCCATATCTTGCGTCTGAATGCGGTTCAGGTTCAATTCCATAAAACCATAGTGAATCATCAATTTAGTGCATTCAGTGCCAAAGCCCTTGCCCCAGTACGCCTGATCGATGATGTTGTAGAACTCGGCACTCTGGTTAAGCACGTTGATATCTTTCAAGCCAACCAGCCCGATAAGCGTGTTGTCGCTCTTGAGGACAACCCCGAAAATAATATGTCCAAAGGTTTTGTACAGGTTGTCCAGTCGTTCCTTACCACGCATATCACTTGTGGGATATACAGAAAAATAGCGGCGCACCTCTGCATCGTTGAGCCATGTCGAGTATGCGTGGTTGTCCTGAGTTGGCTCCAACGGACGCAAGTAGAGGCGTTCACCAACAATAAAAGGGTTTTGCAGCGATGATGTATCTTCAGCCATAAGGGAAATGTTCCTCCTTTGTATCCGTAGGCGAGTATAGCATATCGAAGCACAGGAGGCAATTTACAGGGACTCTAAGGTTGACGCGCCTCCATATCAGTGCTAAGATATATCCTAGTGAATAAGTCGGAATAATAACGCGATGCAAGTTTTCGCGAAATGCTGAGAAGGGAGCGACCACGATGTTACGAGTTTCTACAAAAGGCGAGTACGGAGTGCGAATCATGGTTGATCTGGCGCGTAACTATGGTGGTCGTCCCCGTTCGCTCACCGATATCTCACAGGTGGAACTCCTGCCGCTTGCGTATTTAGAGCAGTTAGTGAAGTTATTGCGCGAAGCCGAGCCGCCACTTGTTGTCAGTACACGTGGAGCGCATGGCGGTTACAAGCTGAGTCGTTCCCCCACTCAGATCACCATGGGCGAGATTGTACGCGTCCTTGAAGGCCCAATCGCGCCAATGATTTGTGCCACTGAGGGGGAGATGTCGCAGGTCTGCAATTTTCTCGACTCATGTAAAACGAAGGTGTTGTGGGCGAAAGTACGTGACGCTGTAGCTCAGACGCTTGACAACATGACGCTGGCAGACTTGATGGCAGACACGTCCGAGCAGCAAGACCCGTCTCGCTTCATCGCGCTCACTGATATTCATGTCAACTCAACCGCAAAAGGGTTTTTCATAGCAGACGAACCAGAAGTTCGTGCTGTCTCTAATTGATTTTTCAAGGAAAAAGTAACTCACATTGTGTATGTGAGTATAAGAGAAAGTGTTTTTGGAATGGGATCAGAACTCGAAATTAAAAATCTTCACGCCAATATCGAAGGCAAGCCAATTTTGCGCGGCGTCAATCTGACCATCAAGCAGGGCGAAGTTCACGCGCTCATGGGGCCAAACGGTTCAGGCAAAAGCACGTTGGCAAACGTTATCATGGGTAACCCCAAGTACGAAGTGACCGAGGGTGAGGTCTGGTTCAAGGGCGAAAACATTCTTGAATATTCTCCTGACCGCCGCGCTCGAATGCGCCTTTTCCTGGCCTTTCAGTACCCTATGTCTATCCCCGGCGTCAGTGTCGCGAACTTCTTGCGCCGCTCCTTAGAGGCCGTGCGCGAAGGCAACAAGCCAGTCGCGGAGGGTGAAAACCCAACGGGCAAGGCCGTCAAGCGTAAGAGCGTTCCCCCCGGCGAGTTCCGCAAATTGTTACAGGCCAAGATGAAGTTGCTCAAGGTTGACAATAGTTTTATCAACCGCTCCATCAACGACGGCTTCTCCGGTGGCGAAAAGAAGCGTGCCGAAATTCTGCAGATGGCCTTGCTTGAGCCAGAGATCGCTTTGATGGACGAGACCGACTCTGGTCTGGACATCGATGCCCTCAAGATTGTGTCCGAGAGCGTCAACGCTCTAACCGGGCCAAACCTCGGCGTGCTGCTCATCACGCACTATCAGCGCATGTTGAACTATATCACGCCCGACTTCGTACACGTCATGTTCAACGGACGTATCATCAAGTCCGGCGGCAAAGAACTTGCCCTTGAGCTTGAGGAAAAGGGCTACGAATGGCTTCGTCCTGCTGACGAGGACACCAGCGCAAAAGAGGTAAAAGCCGATGCTTAATACACTCGCGCCTGGCTTCTCCCGTGCGGCAGTTGAAGAACTGTCACGCGGGAAGAACGAGCCAGCATGGATGCTTCAGAAACGCCTGGACGCCTGGGACATCTACGAAAAAATGCCCGTTCCACTGGGACGGCGCGGCGACCTGGGGACGTTACGCGCGTTCTCGAACTTTGCGTTTCAGCAACTCGCCTCACACGTTCCCGCGCAAGCGGGCGACGTGCTGCCAACCTCATTCGAGCAGGCACGGCAGGAGGGACTGGTTGACGCGCGTTCTGGCACGATCATTCAGCACAACTCTTCGGTCATTCGCGTCGAACTCAACGAAGACCTGAAACAGCAAGGCGTGATTCTCACCGATCTGGAAACAGCCGTGCGCGACCATGCCGAGCTGGTGCAGCAACACTTCATGACCACTTGCATTCCTGTTGACAGCAATAAATATACTGCGCTGCACGCTGCATTCTGGAGTGGTGGCGTCTTCCTCTATGTCCCCAAAGGCGTAGAGATTACCGACCCCGTTCTATCGCAGGTCTGGCTCGACGCAGCCAATGCAGGTTTTTTCTCACACACGCTGATTATCGCGGATGAGATGAGCAGTGTACGCTTTGTCACGGAGTACAGTTCCGGCGTCGAGGGCGAGGAACCAACTCTGCTCGATGATGTCGTCGAGGTGTACGCCAAAAACGCAGCCAGCGTCGAGTTCAGCAATCTGCAAGAACTTGGGCGCAACATCTGGAACATCACCAACAAAAACGCAGTCTTCGCCAAAGATGCCAGCGTCACCTTTGTACTTGCGGAACTTGGGAGCAAGGTCAACATCACCAACATTGGCGCGACCCTCAAGGGTAACGGGAGCGCGGGCGAACTCGTCGGCGTCTTCTTCACCGACGAAGACCAGCGTTTCGCTATCAATTCGCTATCGAACCATGATGCCCTCTCGACCAACGCGGAGACGCTAGTCAAGGGTGTACTCACCGATGCATCACGTGTTGAGTTCGATGGCATGATTCGCATTCAACCCAAAGCACAACAGACGGCTTCCTTCCTGTCCGCCCATGCTCTTTTGCTGAGCAAAAAGTCGCGTGCGGAACTCATTCCTGGCCTGGAAATCGCCGCGAACGAAGTAAGCGCGAGTCACGGCGCGACCAGTGGGCAGATCGACGAAGAGCAACTCTTCTACCTCATGGTGCGTGGTATCGCGCGACCAGAGGCGGAGCGCATCATCGTACAGGGCTTCTTTGAGCCAGTTCTACAACGTATCCCGTTGGAAAATCTCCGCGCCCGCCTCCGCCGTGGCATCGTCCGCCGCATGAGTGGCGAGTACGAGAGCGAGGCCGACACCTGGGTAGATGCACAGGAGCGTTGGGAGATCGAGGACGTTGACGAACACGCCATCAGCCTCGACAAAAAGTCCAGCGACGAAGAGATTCAACTTAGCGAATACTAGGATAGTTGTAGGGGAGACCCTTGCGGTCTCCCCTACTTAGCGAATACTAGGATAGTTGTAGGGGAGACCCTTGCGGTCTCCCCTACAACTAATAGCATAATCAGCAGAAAGATACAGGAAAGCGCATGGTAACATCACAGCAGAGTACAACAACACAACAGGCCGTTCGCACATTCGCGGATATTCGTAGCGACTTTCCTATCTTATCGCGACAGGTTCACGGTAAATCGCTCGTCTATCTTGATAGTACCGCAAGCTCACAGAAGCCGAATGCAGTTATAGACGCGATGAGCCACTATTATCAACACTTCAATGCGAATGTGCATCGCGGCGTCTATGAGATCAGCGAAGACGCGACGGCGGCGATGGAAAAAGCGCGTGTCAAGGTCGCACGTTTTCTCAACGCACGCTATAGCAGGCAGATTATTTTCACGCGCAACACCACCGAAAGTATCAACCTTGTCGCGTACAGTTGGGGGGGTGCCAACATTCACGCGGGCGACCTTATCATCCTGACTGAGATGGAGCATCACAGCAACCTTGTCCCCTGGCAACTGCTCGCGCAGCGCACGGGTGCGCGGCTTGAGTTCATTCCTGTTGATGACAACGGTCTTTTACGACTCGATATTTACGAGCACCTTCTGAAGCAAAAGCCAAAACTTGTGGCCTTCACCCAGATGTCCAACGTGCTTGGCACCATCACGCCGGCGCAGCAGATGATCGCGCAGGCACACGCGGTTGACGCGATTGTGTTGCTCGACGCGGCGCAAAGCGTGCCGCATCTTCCCGTCGATGTGCAAGCACTCGATGTTGATTTTCTCTGCTTTAGCGCACACAAGATGCTAGGCCCTACCGGTATCGGCGTGCTGTATGGCAAACGCGACCTGCTTGAAGCCATGCCGCCGTTCATGAGTGGGGGCGACATGATACGCACGGTTGACTTGCGTGAGTCTACCTGGAACGAGCTACCCTGGAAATTCGAAGCTGGCACACCTGCTATCGCGGAAGCCATCGGGCTGGGCGCAGCCGTTGACTACCTGACGGCTATTGGTATGGAAAATGTCCTGCAACATGAGCGCGAGTTGACCGCATACGCGCTGGAACAACTCCAAACGGTTCCTGAGTTGAAGCTATATGGGCCAGACGCCAGTCAGCGCGGCGGCGTCGCGGCCTTCACACTTGGCGACGTGCATCCGCATGATCTTGCTTCGATACTCGATCAAGAGGTTGGCGTCGCGATTCGCGCGGGCAACCATTGCGCCCAACCACTGCACAAACGCTACGGGTTAGCCGCGACTGCTCGCGCCAGCTTCTATATCTACACCAATCGGGCGGATATCGATATGCTTGTGCAGGGCTTGCATAAAGCCAAGCAAATTTTCAGCTTTTAGTTGTCGTCGGGACAGGAGACGCCGCCATGTCAATGGACTATCGTGAATATATTCTGGAACATTACCGCAACCCGCGCAACTATGGGAAGCTTGAGCTGCCCAATGTACACGCCGAGGACGCGAACCCGTTGTGTGGCGACCAGCTTGGGATGGACCTGCTGGTCGAGGGCGATATCGTGCAAGAGGTACGCTTTCAGGGACGCGGATGCGCGATCAGTCAGGCAGCGGCCTCTATGCTCTCCGAGATGATCGAGGGCAAAACCGTCGCGGAAGTTCGCGCCCTGGGCAAAGAGGACGTACTTGACGCGCTTGGCGTGCCGATTAGTCCAGCGCGTACTAGATGCGCCTTTCTCTCATTGCGTGTGCTGCATCGCGGCCTCGCGCTGGCAGGACTCGAAACAGCGGCAGAAAGTGAAGAGGAAGAATAATATGCGTCTCAAAGGCAAAGCAGCAATCATCACAGGAGTGAGTGGCGCGGGTCAGGCCGGTTTCGCGGTTGCGAAGGCGTTCGCCTACGAAGGTGCCGACATCGCTATCTGCTCACGTGACAAGAGGCGCGTCGAGCAACGCGCAGCAGAATTACGCACAAGTGTAGAAAACGCGATGGTGTTGCCCATCGTTGCCGACCTCACCACAGAGGAGGGGGCAAAACAGCTTGTGCAGGAGACACTGGGCGCGTATGAGCGTATCGACATTCTGGTCAACCTCGCAGGTGGCCTCACGCAGTACGGCCCGTCAGCAGAGTTGAGCCTTGCTAACTGGGAGCGCGAGTTGAACAATAATCTCCTGACCGTTTTCCTGTGCATTCGCGCCGTCTGGCCCAGCATGAGCGATCAGGGAAGCGGTAAGATCATCAACTTCAGTCGCGCTGGTGGTGTCACAAGTTCAAGCGCGAATATGGCCGCTTACAATAGCGCAAAGGCGGGCGTTGACGCACTGACCTATACCTTCGCTAAAGAGGGCGCAAGCACGGGTATTTATGTCAATGCCATCGCCCCCGGCCTGCTCGTTACTACGTCCAACCTCGCGTCCATGCAACCATCTGAAGAGGAAAAGCAGCGCGCATGGGTTGGTCTCGATAAGATTGCCGAAACCGCTATCTTCCTGGCATCGGCCGCGAGCGATGGCGTGAACGGCGTACTTATCCCCGTCACACATCCATAATATTTTTTGTCTGTTTGTTAGAAGAGGAACACATGGCAGGTTTTATCAAGGTCGCGGAGACCAGCGAGGTCGAGGAGGGCGAGCTTATCGCCCTCGATGTTGAGGACGAGCCAATTTGTCTGGTGCGCTATGAAGGCACCGTTTACGCCTTTACCAACAACTGTACACATATCAGTGGCCCTCTTAACGAAGGCAAACTTACAGGCTACGTGCTGCAATGCCCCTGGCACCTCGCCGAATTCGATGTTCGCACCGGCAAGGTCTTGCGTGGCCCCGCGCGTCAGGAACTCTACACCTACTCCGTGCGCGTCGAGAACAACGCAATCTATATTGCGATGCCAGAGGAAGAATAACCTTGACCTTTCTGCCTGTATTCTCTACAATGAGCCTACACACTCTAAATAGGTAGGAAGGTTATTATACATATGGAAGGTCGGTCTCATCTCCTCATCGGTCTAACGGCGGGCGTCGTGCTTGAAAGCTTTGTGCATTTAACTGGCGACCCCCTGACAGCGGCGAAAGCGGTTCCCCTCGCACTCATTCTCAAGAAAGCAATCTATTATTTTTCGGTGGGCTTTGGTGCGCTGTTGCCCGATATCGACAATGCGCGTAGCACACTGGGCCACAAACTCGGTTGGATTAGCCGCGAAATTCAGCATCTTGCGGGTCATCGCACGCTCTTTCACAGCTTTCTAGGCTTACTTCTCGGTTCGCTGCTCGCGCTCGGCCTTGAACAGTTGGTCATTCTACTACTCGATCAGCATGGCTTCGCGCTGCCCGCGCAAGTTGTAAGTGGCTCACACCTGGTCTTCTTTGGCGTACTCTTTGGATGTATAATGCATATTGCAGCGGATGCATTAACGCTTGGCGGCGTACCCCTGCTGTGGCCCAACAAGAAGCGGTTCGGCTTTCCGCCTAATCCCGACTTCCGCTTTCGGACAGGCTCATGGCCTGAATTTGTGATTGTTTGGTCGTTTATGCTGCTTGTTGGCGTTGGCGTCTGGCAAGCAGTGATCGTGGTTTAGCAGCAAGGACCTATGCAAACGTTTGGCCTTCACATACAGGAAAAACAACAGCGTGTTGCACTACTCATCACCTGGATACTTATTATAGGGTATACGCTATTGATGAGTTATCTGACTGTTTTGCGCTACGACACGTTTAAGGCAACGGCCTTCGATCTGGGCAATATGGATCAGGCATTGTGGAACACATTTCATGGACGCCTGTTTCAGTTCACCAATCAGGGTAGTGATTTCTATGGCCCACCCACGCGCCTCGCGATTCACTTCGAGCCAATTATTTTGCCGCTCTCATTGCTCTATGCGTTCCATGAGGATGCGCGTCTGTTGCTTGTAACGCAAACCGTGATGATCGCGGCAGGTGGCTGGCCCGTCTATCTCCTCGCACGCAAATATATCTCAACGTGGCCTCTTGTAGCGTCCGTACTGGTGCTGGCCTACTATATTATGCCGGCCCTGCTGGGCATCAACATTTTCGATTTTCACCCTCTAAGCCTGGCAACGCCGTTTTTGTTGTACGCCGTTTTAGCTCTGGAATACAAGCGATATGTCTGGTTCCTGCTCTTGAGTGTGCTGGCGGCAGGGTGTAAAGAGGATGTACCACTCGCGGTTGCGCTGCTTGGCGTACTGGTTATCTGGAAATATAAGCTGCCGCGCCTGGGCGCATTGCTACTTGTCGGTGGCGTGACGTGGAGCATGATTGCGTTCCTGGTGGTCATTCCGCATTTTTATCCTGGTACAGTACATAGCAACTACTGGTATCGCTACGAAGCACTCGGCAGTTCGCCATCTGCCGCGATTGTCAACATTCTTTTACACCCCTGGTTACTCTTTCTCACCTTCCTGACCCTTGACCGTTTTTACTATATCGGCGGTCTGCTCCGTAGCACGGGTTTCTTCTCACTGCTCGCCCCCGAATGGCTCCTACCCGCCATTCCTGCGTTAGCAATCAACCTCTTTAGCGATTACCCCCTTTACTATAGCGGTGTGTATCACTATAACGCGGTGATTATTCCTTTTGTCATGGTCGCTGCTATTCACGGGACGCGCCGCTTCTTACGCTACTGGTGTGTGTGGCGTGGTGAAAGCGAAGAGGTCATCCTTGATGCTTCAGCAGGACACGAAACACGGTTCGCATACTGGCTCAGACAAGACTTGCCCTTTCTACAGCAGCGTATGCATAGTGTACAAGTTGGCAAAAAGTGGGTAAGTAGTACGTATACGACCCTGCTCACCTTTACGCGTCCGATGCTGGCCGGGCCAGCATTTGCGCCAACTATGATACGCGTTCAACAGGCATATCCAATGATGGCGCGGCTTTATACAAGCCAGAGAAAAAATGCCACCTCGCATCTCGCTCCACTGGCCCGGCAGGCCACGCTATCACACTTGCAATGGTGGGTCGGTGTCTGGCTTGTCACAATGCTTGTCGTAAACTTTTTTATACTGTACCCACAGCTAAACAGTTTCTGGCCCGACCATTTACCAGCAGTGAGGGAACAGCACATCAACCAGCTGCTGGCGATCATTCCACCAAACGCCTCAGTCTCCGCGAGCGAGAGTCTCAACCCGCACCTGAGTCAACGCTTATACATCACCGTGTTTCCCGCAATCACATTCTCGACATCAAAGCACATCAACAACACAGTACAATATGTGATTGTTGACGTGCAAAGTATCGCGCCCGAAGACCGCGTTAGTGTCTCAGCAAAGCTGAACCAGCTGGTAAACTCAAAGCAGTTTCGTGTGCTGGGAGAAGCTGAAGGCGTAAAATTATTGGTACGGCGTGATACGTAGCAGAGTATGGGCAGTACATGTTATAATTCGACCATCAATAGTATTCGCTGGCTTTCTTACGCACGACGTTTTTGGCTAGTTGAACAAAGGAACACAGGATGCCGAATAGTTCATTTCCAGACGATCCCACCCGTGTGCAACCCAAGCAGATGGAAGACCTCCAACTGAAGCCGATGCCACAGACACCACCACCGCCGCTGCCTGAAGCAATGCCAGAGGAGGAGGCCGAAGTACGTCAGGAGGAGGCGCGTACTGTACGGTACGCCATTGGAAAACTCAATGATTTTATTCAATGGTTCGTTACTGTTCTGGAAGTGTTGCTCGCGATACGCTTTCTGCTCAAGCTGATTGGCGCAGACCCGAACAATCTTTTTGCAGGCTTTCTTTACGCTCTGACAACCATAGTCCTTGTACCATTCGATTCAATTGTACATACGCCTTCGCTTCGTACCAATCAAGCTTTCGAGTGGTCAACGCTCATCGCCATGGCTATTTACTGGCTCCTCTTCTGGGCAGTAAGACGCTTCTTACGCATTCTCATCAGTAGTCCGGAGGAAGCACCGAGCTAAACGTTACTTACAAAAGACACGATGCCTGTACCTTAGAAAAGGGTACAGGCATCCAGATACATGCCACAACAACATATATCTGAATGCCTGTACCTTTTTCTCAACAGAAAAGCACTGGTTATTTTCGCCGCAGCAGCACGATAATAATAACTATAATAACAATAACGATAAGGTAGGGAATCTGAATCGTCATACTTAACACGTTGTCGGCGACATTTAATGTCATAGTGTATATCCTCTTTCAAAAGTGAATACTCAGAAGCAACTTCTCTTCAATAAGAAGGAGAAGAATCATGTGATATTGTATTAGCCTCGTCTTTATAAAGCACGTTATTTGCAACATCTCTCACGTATAAAACGAATGGGAAGGTGTTTAAGTTTTGGAAACGAGGATTTACAGGTATCAATGTAGCAGTAAATGTACAGAAACAGGGTAGAGTCGTTCGCTAAAAATGGGACTGAGAGGAATCGAACCTCCGGCGCAGCGTTTAGGAAACGCTTGCTCTATCCACTGAGCTACAATCCCAATACGTTCATGTTACCACAAGCGTCAAGAAGTCCGAGAGCGTGACTATCTTAGTTTTCGGTACTGTTTTCTTGCTCCATGCCTTCCAGTGTTGGCTGTGCGTCCAACAAATCTTTTAGACGAAACAGTAATTTCTTTGACACGCTTCTTCGGCACGATATTTCTCCTAAAAGAGTCTATCTTCGGTTAAAATAGGAGCGCAATTCACCGTCAGTATATTTTTTGCGTCCTCGCGTAGCCGTTTCCGCACTCTGGGCAATGATGGGAACGGCTATTCCCCCTTTCGCCACGCCTGCAACAACGCTTGTTCTTGCTGGGGCTTCAACCCGACTTTGAGTTCTGTGTCCTTGCCTTTCCATGCAAGGGTCGCACGAATGGTCTCGGCAAGTGGACGAAATGTTAGTCCTTGCTGAATGGCTCTGGCGCAATCTACAGTCCTGAAACCAATGTATTCTTCGGGTACATATAGTGGTAACTCGACCTCATGTGCGGTAAGAAACTCATCACCAACCCATACAAACGTGGTATCGCTTCCCGTCACGGTTTTACACTCGTCAAGCAAACGGCCCATTGGTAGCATGTAGTTCGGGCCAGTCGCGTTGTAGGTTCCCGTCTTGCGTCCCTCGACCATACGCACAATCCACGCGGCAAGATCGCGGGCATCGATAAACTGCGTCGGTTGCTCCGCATCGCCGGGAGCCAGCATTTCCCCACCCTGCGCGACCCGATGAGGCCAGTAAGTGAAACGGTCTGTGACATCGCCGGGGCCAACAATCAGGCCGGGACGGATAACCAATGTGCGTGCGGGCATCGCTTTTTCCGCCGCCTGCTCGCTAAGCGCCTTCAACGCCCCGTATGTCTCGTTCGTTACCGCCTCTACGCTCATATCCGTTAGTGTCGCGACTGCGGCGTGTTCGTCCATGTCACGCTTCCCGAAGTCGGCGTAGACGGAGATACTGGAGATAAACGTGTAATGATTCGTCAGAGTAGCGAGGGCCTGCGCGGACGCTCCCACGACACGCGGCACATAACCGCAGGTGTCCAGTACGGCGTCCCAGTATCGCCCCTGCAAAAGCGCGAGTTCACCGTCACGATTACCGTGTAGTTGCTCGATGTCGGGGAAAAGCGTTGAGTTGCTCTGCCCACGGTTGAATAACGTCAATGTGTGTCCATGCTCAAGAGCCGCCTCGACAAGGTGGCGACCAAGAAAACCTGTTCCGCCAATCATCAGTAATTGCATTAGCATATTCCTTTCAATGCTGTTTTCTCTAAGCATATGTTTTTTTGTGGCAAAGTGGAAGTGTGTAGCAATGCTCTTAGCATATACCCTCGTCAAAAAACGTGTTAGACTCTTATAATACACACTGTAGACGTATCAAATAACAGGCAGGATTGTGCTATATGGCGACAACAGTTGAGACATGGCAGCATCGCGACACCATCACCAATGGTATTCGGATGCATTATGTTATTCAGGGTGAAGAGAACAAGGGGCCGCTGATCGTGCTTCTACATGGTTTCCCGGAGTTCTGGTATTCGTGGCGGCATCAAATACTTTTTCTTGCGGAACAGGGATATACCGTTGTGGCACCAGACTTGCGCGGCTATAACGATACCGATAAGCCACGCACAGGCTACGATGTACCGAATCTCCTCCGCGATATTGTGGGCTTGCTTGAAAATCTTGAGCGAAAAAAGGCGGTTATTGTCGGACACGATTGGGGCGGCGCGTTGGCGTGGGTCTTCGCAATGCGCTATCCAGAGATGACCGAGCGTTTGATTGTGCTGAACGCGCCGCATCCGTGGGCATTGCAACGCGAACTACGCACAATCAAGCAACTCAGGAAAAGCTGGTACATCTTCTTTTTTCAAATCCCCTGGTTGCCCGAAGCTCTGCTGGGCGCGAATCATGCTGCCGCGATTGGCAAAGCTATTCACGATAGCGCGGTGCAGAAAGCAGAGTTTCCGCCGGACGTGTTGCAACGTTACCAGGCCGCGATGAGCAAGCCAGGGGCGTTGACCGCCGCGTTAAACTATTACCGCACAGTTTTTCGTCGGGGGAGCTATGGTTCGACGGGCAGTCGCGTCCAGACAATTATTCACGCGCCAACGCTCTTAATCTGGGGAACACAGGATGTCGCGCTTGATATTGCCTTGACCAGAGGACTTGAGCAATGGGTGCCACATATTCAGATACGACGCCTGCCCAATAGCGGACACTGGGTACAGCAAGAGCAACCCGATGCGGTAAACAATCTTATGCAACAATTCTTGCAGTGAGGGTGATAGTATCACCCTCATCAACGCTTATTGTTGCGCTAGGATGGTTTCGACATCGGTGGGGGAAAAGGTCGCTTGCAGACGTGATAGCTCTTTGATGCGTTGTGTCGCGACATTGCCGCCGCCGAGGAAGACGCCCTTCACGCTGCGAATAAGAGCCTCGTCACGCCCGAAAGCTCCCCCACCGAAGCAGAAAATGGGTTTTGGTGGGGGCATCTTGACGATCTCGCGGCCAACTTCCGCCAAGTCTTTGACGCGTGGATGTGTCATAGCCGACAGGCAAACGATACCGGGGCGCATCGCGCGTATCTCTTGCATCAAGCTGTGCAATTCCAGCATTTGGCCCAGGTAAAAGACGTTGAGGCCAGCACGACGCCAGAAAAGCGCAAGCATCAACACGCCGAGTTCGTGCGTCTCCTTTGGAGCGCATCCAACGAGGATAGACGAGCCTTGACGCAGGTTAGGCGTTGATTGGAATAGATGCGAGAGGCGGGTACGTAGTAAATTCGAGGCGAAGTGCTCGACCATGATGCTCAGTTTTTGCTCGGCCCACAACATCCCGATACGGTAAAGTACCGCCTGCATCAGGTTCATGCAGACATCCTCAACCGAATGATTAAAAAATGCCTCGTCGAGGATACGCTGTGCGCCTGCTTCGTCTAGCCGTCGAAAGCAGTCAAGCAAAGGGTCCTCGTAGCTGAGAAGGTTGGGTGCTTGCGTCACGCGCTGCTGCTTCTCTTTTTGCGCCGTGTCATACGCCTGTGGGGCTTGCATCGCGAGCGCGGAAAGTCGTTGGAGTGCCTCTTTGGGTGGAATGCCTGCCTCAATCAGGTGAACAACCTGTGAACGGGTAACTTTCGCTGCGAAAATTTCGGTTGTCAGAGGCAAGTTACTCAGCTTTCGCAGCTCCACGATCTGTACAAGAATTGGTTGCAAAAGTTGCTGGCAGACAAAACCAACGGGGTGAGTCGAAAAAGCATCGGATAGGATACGTTCACATCCCACTTCATCCATAAGCGTAAACGCACGTAACAGGGGTTCGCGCATCTCGCCGAGGTCGCGCTTCACGGGCAAGGTACTCGCTGACGTGAGGGGATTGATGCCTTTACTAAAGGCATATTCCGGTTCACAACGAGCGAATTCGGTCATTGCCTGTCGCACACTTGTACCAGAGGCTACGCGCTTACGTACCCAGCGTACCGCCATCACATCGCGCTGTGAATACATAGTGTAATTGTTACCACCACGCCAGGGTGAAGGAACACCATAACGTCTCTCCCAGGCGCGAATAGTCATTGCGGGTACGCCCGTCTCAACAACAGTAGCTTCCAGGTCGAAGCGTGGCGTTGGACTATACGCGTTGATATGTGGCAAGCCATCATGTTGTGTATAGACGCTGTTTGGATGCGTCACTTGCGGCGGCATCGGTAGTTGCGAAGAACCGCTATACGCCACCTCTGTTGCTGGAGGCGGTGGCGGTAACAGGGACTTCAACATAGACTCAATGGCAGGTGTCCCATCACGCTGACCGTTGTAGGGGTCATTGTCATATTGACCCCTACTGGAAGAGTAAGCAGCATCGGACTGGTTGTATACGCTTCCGCCAGGCCCAGTGTGCTCACTCGATAACTGCGGATATGGGCGTGTGTTGTTCACGGCGTGCATCTTCTGCGGTTGTGTCCATGTTTGTTGAGGGAAGCTTGCTTTATTCATCTGGATAGAGTGTACCTGCTGTGTGTCGAGCAGTTCAAAAATTTCGCGGCCATCTATATCGGAAAAAATACTCCATGAATTTTTTTCTTGATTATCATTGCTACCCATATGCCACCCCTTACTATGTATAGAACGTTGTCTCTCTTTATACTCTTTACTAAGTTTTCCTCTGACAGACAGGAAAAACATGCTAGCAATACTAGGACGTAAAGAGCAGGCATTGTGTAGAAAAGCACCTCATAGTACTACGAAATGGAGGTGTCCCACTTGCATAGTCTAGCATACCATATGTTAATCTTTTTGCTCATTAAAATATTGTAAAAATTATCTCTACACTGAGAGCACGTAAAACGTTTGTAGTGGCCTCATCCTGAAATGAGGCCACTACAGAGGAAGTATTTGGAGCGTAAGCTTTTTTAGCGCACTCCCGCCTGCGATGTACAATCCATTACAGAGTGCTTTCTATTTTCGATAATGCTTGTTCGCCATTGAAGAAATACATCGGGCATGTCCTGCGTTCCCACTGACCCCATTGCCTGCTCTATCCACCGCGCTCCACAAACACCACAGATTCCATGTGTTGCGTCGTAGAATTTAGGCAGTGGCGCCGCTGAAATATGCTCGCCTGCGTCATTTATAAGTCGCAAACACCACGCGCACTGTCGCTTCATTCTGTTTAGTCCTTCCCAATTCATGAAGAGTCTTGAAGTAGATACTCTCATTTTTATATTAAAAACTTATTTTTGTACTCTTTTTGCCGTTTCTCTTGGTAGAACAGGCTAAGCTTCTATTATATACGTTGTTTATATTATTTTCTGGAAACATGACAGTTTCCAAAAGAAATACTCTTTATTATTTGTGCCAATTCTGGCGGCTTTGTTGTACTCTCCGCATAAATAGCTATTGGTACATCCCTACAGGTATTCACTTGCCATATATCAGTAAACGTGCCATTTTCATCAACTTGCATAGTGTGCTTCAGGATACTTTTTCCACCTGCCATTTTGTAGTAAATTGTCATAGAAACTCCAGGCGTAAAACTACTTCCACAAATGAATAAGTGCCGCTCATTCACCTGTAGTTGAGTTGTACACGCAGTTGTAATGGTCGGTTTTTTCTTGGGTGTTCCTGTTGTGGTAGTGCCAACTACCACAATTGCTGTCGGGTCTACCGTTGGTCGCTGTTGTGGAATATTTGTTGGAACCTGCACGACACGCGTCGCTTTTGGCAATGGAAGTTTGAAACTAGCAACGCTCGTTATGAAATGTGTTGTCAATCCCGTGAGTAAGACCACACAGAGAATGCCCACCAGTGCCACCAGCGATACACGCCACTTTATGTGCATTGTATCGCGAGACAGTTGGCGCGATAGGCTGGGCGCATATAGTTCCCGTAAGACACGCTGTGAAACGGTTGAGTAGGTGGGGTTGCTATTGTACGAGCGCGTCCATACCTCTAATGTGTCCCCTATAGTACGTAATTCGGCACAACGCGCACTACACATAAGGCAGAGCGCAATATGTTCTTGTAGACCTTGCGACCAGAGATGCTGCTGTTGCTTCCGTACATAAGCCAGCAACAGTTCATCAGACGGATGCTTCATGCCGCCTCCCTTCCCTGCCCGTAGCATCTTGCGCGTACACGCGGCGAAACTTCTCGACGCCACGCGAAACACGTTTCCGCACGGCTTCCGACGAAATGTTGACAATAGTACCAATTTGCTCATAGGTGAAACCATCACCATAGTGAAGCTGAACGCACACAGCATCTTTGGGGGCAATGCTTTTGAATGCCTCTTGAATAAGAATGCTTGTCTCTGTTCGCTCTTCAAATGAAGACGCTAACATTGGCCGTTCTATCATATTCTCGTGGCTAATACCCGCTATACTTTCTTCGTGTGAAGACGCTCCAAACGAAAAAGAAACAAAGAGGTATCGACGTTTTCTATTGAGATAGCGCAAGCCAAAGTTCGTGGCAATACGATAAATCCACGCATCCAGTGCAAGCAGAGGAGATGTTTTGCCAATTTCCTTATAGACTTGTAGAAATGTATCCTGCGCCAGGTCCAGTGCTACCTCACGCTCCCCCACAAGGCGATGCAAATACCCGGTAATAGGACATTGTAATCGTTCCATGAGCACACGAAACGCTTGTGCATCTCCTGCACGCAGACGCGCTACCTCATCCTCCTGAACATCCATCACCATAATGGCCTTATCTGCGACTCTCTACGTGACGACCCTACCCCTACACAACCCGTCTTTATAAAACAACGGCACGTCCAGGTATGTAATCGTCTCCCTTACATATTACAATCAATGAAGATGCTAAAAGCGGACAATCCGTGCCGCATCTTTTTAGCATGTCGCAAACAATAACGAATTGCAGGTAACATAGTTGCATACACCTATGCACGTTGTGCGTTTTGGGGGGTATGTTCCGCCAAATGGGGGATATGAAAGGGAAAGAGACCTGACGCGAGGTAGAATTACCTCGCGTCAGGTATGCTGATGGGTACCTCAAAAGTCCTAATACATGATGACGCGGATATAGTTCTGCGTCTCATAGGGGAGACAATAGGTCCAGGATTGGCCGCAACGGAGCGCGTAGTTCATCGCGCCGGGGCCAGCGTTGTAGGCAGCCAGTGCCATCGCATAACTGCCATAGTGATAGTAATATGAGGCCATCAGACGCGCCGCTCCACTTAACGACTGTACGGGATTATATGGGTTGATGCCAAGCGAGGCCGCCGTTGCAGGCTCGAATTGGGCAATGCCAATCGCGCCCGCGCCTGAATACGCGTTGACACGGAAACCACTCTCCTGATAAATCTGGCGCACAAATAAATTAGCAGGAATGCCAGAATTATATGCGTCCTGCTGAGCCAGACCTACATAGTAGTTCTGAGACGCGACAGGCACGCCGCCACCTCCTGTGTGTCCACCGCCGCCCGATGTCGTCGCGATTCCGCTGCCGGGGATACATAGCAACTCGGAGATATAGATAAAATTAGGGTTGCTGATGCCATTGTAGCGAGCAAGTGCCTGGTACGACATGCCGTAGCGAGCCGCAATACCACTGAGGTTGTTCCCCCAGGCGACGCGGTACGTGCGATCTGTCGAGCGACAGGTTCCGTGCGCGAAGGTGCTGAGGCCGAGCAGGGAGCCGCCAATCGCGCCCGTTGCAACAAGAGCCAACACCAGCAGAATGAGTGCTTGTCGGCTCAGCTGACCGACAAAACGTGATGCTGGACGCTCTGCTATAAATGCGCGGCATCGAGAAATCATCATGGAAGGTATCCTTTCTACAAAAAAGCCGTTCACGTTCTTTGCGTGGTACAAGAGGAAAGCTACTCATGATATACGCTCTCCTTGTATGCGAGTCTATAGAAAAGTACCGATAGTCAGCAGCTATTCGAGGAGAATAGGACTATTGGCTACACGTTCAAAAAAACGTTTCGCCATAATCATGAAAGATATACATATCTCTATGTGTGTAGTAGAATGGACGAAAGAGTTGTTAGAATACTAGCGCAATGCTTCAAGAGGTAGTGTTGTTGATACAAAGCGACGCGCACTTTACAGAACAACGCGAAGAGCCGCAGGTGTGGCGCATCGACGAACTGGCGCAACGCGCGGGTGTCGCGAGCCGCACAATTCGCTTTTACAATACACATGGCCTCTTGCCCGCGCCACTCATGCGTGGGCGTGTCGCCTATTACGGGCAAGAACACGTTGTGATACTACGAATAATCCGCGAGTTGAAAGAGCAGCAGCACCTGCCGCTGGACGTTATCAAAGACTTGTTAGACATTCGCGCCCAGCATGGCGACATGCAAATGAACCTCGCACTGAGCCAACGCTTCACCCGCGGCCTACCCACTCCAATAGGCGAACAACAGGCGCGGCTCTCGACAGCCGAGCTTGCGCGGCGGAGTGCGGTAACACCAGAATACATTGACGCGCTTGTCAAGCAAGACCTGCTTTTCCCACAGGAATCGGAGGGCGAAACCTTGTTCACAGGTGACGACACACGGCTCATCGAGGTTTATCAGCAGTTCGAGCAACTTGGCTTGCCGCTTTCCCTACCCACCCTAATGCGCTTTCAGCTCAAACAGCTTGCCCGCAGCGAGATCGCCGCTTACGAACAACACATTATTCCACACTGGCATGAAGAGGGGCTATCTTTGGAAGAGCAAACGCGACAATTCGAGCATGTATTCACGCTTGCCGAAACGCTACTCACAATCATGCATAAGAAATTGCTCTACCAGATGTAGGACGCTCAATATTTGCACATCGACCTCTTCCAGATATTGCAACGGACACCTATAATAAACTATAGACATGATATGTATCGGACTCTGTATAAAGGATTTTACGTTTATGAAAAATATTGTACAACGCCTTATTTCGCGTGAATGGCGACCCGGACAGGCGGCGGTTGCTGGCCTTGTAGCAACGGTTGCGTATAGTATCGCAATGGAAGGTGACATTCTGCTTGTTGGCAATCGCTTTAGCGATGTGCGTTTCATCGAAGGCTTGCTGGCAGGAGAAAAACGCTCGAAGCCCCTGTTCTTTGCGTCGTGGGCGATTCACATTCTCAATGGAGTCGCATTGGGCGAACTCTATGGTGCGGTGGTGAAACGCTATCTACCCGGCCCTAACTGGCTCAAAGGCACAATCTTTGGCGAAATCTTTATCATCAGCGCGTGGTGGCTGACTCCACTTGCCGACAAATATCATCCCCTCATCAAAAATGGCGAGATGCCGCGCCTGTTTCAGTGGAAGTCATTCTTCCAGAACATCGCGCGGCACCTCGTCTTCGGCCTCGTACTTGGTTTGCTCTATAAAGATGGCAAGTAGAGCGATTTTCACACGAAGTAGCGCATCCATTCGCCGACCAGTGGCAGGCGGTAGCGTGGATGCGCCCATGCCATCACCATCAGCCAGACCCAGAGAATGCCCATTGTCCACCACAGTACGGTAAGCAGTAGCCCCAACCCGAAGTTCGTCACCAGTCCCAGCACGGGAATCCAGCCCAACATTCCCTTCAGCAGGCTCACCCCGAACATCAGCAGGGACAACGTGCCGAATGTAACCATTGACTGGGCCGCCTGCCAGCGCACATTGCGGCTACTCTCGGTTTCTCGTGTCTCCACCATGAACAACAGCACCCCTGATACCCAGAGGAATGCATACGCGAGGCATCGCTCCACGCGCTCATCGAAACCAAGCACTGTCGTTCTACGCATCATTTGTTGCCTTCCTCACTCGTGCGCGAATGCCCCTGTCTGTGGGTGGCGAGACCGCGCCTCATAAAATCCTCTTGTGTTCCTCTTCCGCAACATATACGAAAGCAGAACCAGCGACGTTGCAACGCATATATCAGTGATTGCTCAAGAAGGTGTGAAGAAAATCACAAATATTTCGCAACTAAACCGCATCCTTGCGCGTCTGTATCTTTGGCACAGACTCTACATTCGAGTCGCTTTTACCAGTGTTCGACTAGGAAGAATGGGGTAAATGACACAGCATAATGAGCAAGGCATCCTTTATACTATGTTATAGTACATGCTTAGCAAAGAATAGAATTGCAGGATACACATGCAACAAGCACTATCCAGAACCCGTTTACTGACCATACAGCGTTCACAGCCTATCGTTCGTGCTAGCGTTGGCTTGCTCACTATGCTCATTGGTATCGCTGACATGCTTTCTGCTATCGTACCTAAACTGCACTGGGACATTCTTCTCGGCGCATGGTCGATTGCAGTTCATAATAGAGTACACGCGCAAACACTTACCGTCGTAGTTGGCTTCTTTCTGATACTGCTCTCCTATGGGCTTGCACGCGGCAAACGTCACGCGTGGCACATCACCACGCTGCTGGCCCTGCTGTCGGCGGTACTCCACATTTTGCGCGGTGGCTCCATTCTCGCGACGCTGGTCGCGCTTGCCCTCGCGTTCTTGCTCGGCCTGCTCATCCCCTTCTTTCAAGCGAAGAGCGACCCGCCTTCGGTCTGGCGCGGCTATACCGCCCTCTTGCTGGGACTGGGAGTCGTTGCATTCTACACAGTTGGCGGCTTCCTTGCGCTCTACGGACAATTCGACGCGCTCAATGAACGGATCGGGTTTGAAGAAGTGCTGATTCGAGCCTTCACCTTTACGCACATGCACATCTCGCATGGCTCCTCGATCTTCTTTTTCAGCCGCGCCCTGCCCGTCCTGTGTGCCAGCGCGGTTGTCTACGGCATGATACAGCTCTTCCGACCCGTCGCACTGACACTGCTTTCAGACGAAAAAGAGCGCGATGCGGTACTGGTGACGATGCACCTGCACGGGAAAAGTTCCATCTCGTACTTCGCGCTCGACACTGATAAGTCCTACTTTTACTCGTATTCGGGCAAGTCGATTATCAGCTATGTACTGGAGGGGAGTACCGCCGTTGTCTTGGGCGACCCGATTGGGCCGGACGATGAAACCTACGAGTGCATCGGGCAGTTTATCGACTTTTGTCACGAGCAGGATTGGACGATTGTCTTCTGGCAGGTGCGCGATTCGCTGATTGGCCTCTACCGCGCTGCTGGTCTGCATACGCTTAAAATCGGTGAGGATGCGGTCATTGACACGCGCGTGTTCACGCTCAAGGGGGGCGCGATGGCAAATGTGCGCTCTAGCGTCAAACGTGCCGAGAAGGATGGCCTCCATGTCGTTTTCTATCGGGGCAGAGTACGCGATGCTGAACAATTGAGCCAGATGGAACGCATCTCGCAAGCCTGGGTATCGCAAAAGGGTGGCTCCGAAATGGGGTTCAGCATGGGCCGCTTCGAGCCACTTGGCGACGAGAAGCAGCTTACCGCCGTCGCGGTTGATTGCCACAACAAGGTTCACGCCTTCGTGACCTTTATTCCAATCTATGGACGCCGCGGCTATGGCCTTGACCTGATGCGCCGCGCTGAGCAACCAGCACCCGGCACAATGGAGTTGCTGCTTACACGCTCGATTGAACATCTTCAGGAGGGCGCGGAGATCGTGAGCCTCGGCCTTGCGTCTCTCAGCAATGCCAATCAGGATGACGAAACGCTTCTGGGCACTAGCATCGACTTTTTGACGCACCGCTTTGGCGACCCTGAAAAGAATCGTTCGCTTTTCAACTTCAAAAAGAAGTTTCAACCCACATGGGAGAGCCGCTATCTCGTCTATTCCAGCACGCTGAGTCTTCCGAAGATCGGGTGGGCATTGTACCACGCGCATCAGCGCGACGCTTCCCTGCTCAAAACGCTTAACCGCAGCGTGCGCGAGTGGCAGCATAATCGCCATGTCTGCGCGAAGCCAGTAGAGACGATACAGGCGTAGAGCGTAACCAACCACGCCCTACGTATTGTCACGATGCATCGACTGCCGTATAATGAGGGTAGCATTGAAAATTTTATAAAAATACTCTTTCAGGAGGCTTTATTCTATGTTACCTGCATTGAAGTTCAGTCTGGGCGACCCTATCTTTATTGGTGATTTTTTCGGTATGGTGCTTGCCCTGCCTGTCGCGCTTTTTCTGGCATTCTGGTTGAGCAATGTTAAAAATAAAATTGCCGTTATTGGTGGCGCGTTCGGTGGCGTGGTGCTGGGCTTTCTCATTATTCTTTGCTGGGTTGGTACACTCATTCGACCTACGCCTTTACCAAACGTGGACGGCATCGCGACCTTTTTTAGCTCCGTTCTGCTCAACTCCGCCCTCGGCCTGTCCGCCGGTATCCTCATTGACTTAATCATTGCACGCCGCAGCGATAAGGATTACCGTCGCCAAGTGCAGCACGAATAATACCGTTTATGTTCTACCTTTTTCATGGCGATGATGAGTTCACCAGTCGCGAGCAGGTCAAGAAGCTCAAACAGGGCGGCAACTTCGAGTACAATCAGGATACGTACAATGGAGCCGAGGTTGACCTGACCACCATCACGACCACAGCCGACACAATGCCGTTTCTCACAGAGCAACGGCTAGTGCTTATTGAAGGGTTGCCTAAACGCAAGCGGGGCGAGACAGAGACCACCGCCCCTGTCGCGACTACTGAAGCCACGACAAAAGGTGCAAAGGGGAAAAAAGGCAAAAAGAGTAAACCAACCGCGCTTTCGCGTGCTGGTTTTGAAAAGGCTCTCGCGGAACACGTCTCTATTCTACCCGATACAACCGTGCTGGTTTTGCTTGTTGATGAGGTGATAGATGCCGCGAACCCGCTTGTCAAAGCGGCGGAGAAGCATGGCAAGGTTGTACAGTGTACGCTTCCCAAAGGTGCCGCCCTCGAAAGCTGGATTACGAAACGCGCGAAAAGCAGTGACGCGAAGATTAGCGTGGAGGCGACATCGCTACTGGCGAACTTCATCGGCAACCATTTGCGTCTACTAGCGAACGAGATTGATAAGCTCGCAACCTATGTTGGCGCGGGCAAAACGATCAACGCCGACGATGTACGCAAGCTTTCGGCACAGGTGCAAGAGGCGCGTGTCTTCGACCTGACCGACGCGCTGGCGCAACGCAATCGTAAGCAGGCACTGAACATTCTGCACGATCTGCTCGCTGATGGCGAACCACCTATCAAGCTCATCAGTACCGTTACCTCGCAAGTGCGCTCGTTGCTGCTGGTAAAAGAACTGGCGCAAAAGGGGATGCGTTCCCCTGCCATTGCCTCGGCAATCGGCATGTCGCCCTTTGTCGCAGATAAAGCGATGCGGCAGATAGGCAACTTCACGATGCCACAGTTGGAAGGGGCATACCGTCAACTGCTAGCAACCGATGCTGCCCTCAAACGGAGTCGCATTGAGCCTGAGATGGCACTTGACCTACTCATCGTTTCCTTTGGCGTGATATGATACAACAATATCACCTCATGCCCAAAGGAGACACACCTTGATGACTCGCAGATACGCACGTCCGAACACTTCACGGTACGCACGGTCAGCGCGTGGCAAGCGACGGCGACAGTTTCTGCGCGATGTCCTCCTGTTTGTGTTCTTCTTTGGCGTCTTCCTGTTCAGCTTCAATCGCGTCTCAGCATATGAAAACATGGTTATACGTAACACTTTCACCATAAACAGCACTATTCCCGTGCCGGTGCTTGAGATGCGACCCGCAGGCGGCGAAACGCCGCTTGTCGCGGTTGTCGCGCACGGCTTTTCGGGCAGTAAAGAATTGATGGCAAGCTTTGGCGTCGAACTGGCACGCGCCGGCATCACAACATATTTGTTTGATTTTCCCGGACATGGCGAGTCGCCCGTGTCACTGACGGGTGGGGGCTTCTCGAACCGCAACGCCTCGGATAATATCACAACGGTTAGCGAGGTCGTAGACTACGCTCGTTCGCACAATAGTGCCGCCACTCGCCCAAATATTATCCTGCTTGGTCACTCGATGGGTTCCGCCGCCATTGGCGACTACTCGATGACTCACGCAAACGACCATGATCTCGTTTCCACCGTGCTGGTCTCACCCGTTGGAATGGAACAACCAACGCTGACACAGCCGAAAAATCTGTTGCTGCTGGTGGGCCAAAACGATATTGCCTCGACGATTCCTAATAGTATCCGAATGCAACAACAGGGGTGCGGACTCAACCCAACGCCTGCTTCAACCGCGAACGCACCCGCGCACCCCGTAGAGTGTGGCGACCCCGCGCATGGAACAGGGCGGCGCGTGGTTGTGCTAGACGGACTCAACCATATCACGATTATCACCGCGAGTATCACGTTTCAAGAACTGCTCTTGTGGCTCCATCGCGCTTACCCACAGCAGGTCGAGACCGGCCATATGCAGTTTGACACACGACTCGCCTGGCTTCTCCTTGCCGTCGCGAGTGGACTCTTCGCGACCTTGCCTCTTTGTTCTCTTGCTATTACTATCTTTGGTATCGACGCGACCCCACGCGTCTATCGTGGGCAGGATGTATTTTTCTTCGATCTGTGCTTACTCGTGGGCATCGCCGCAGCGATTGCGCTTCAATACGTGTGGCGTCCCTTTGCCTTCGTGCATATTCTACTCGCGGACTACGTAAGTGGCTACCTCTTCTTCGCTGCATTGGTCATGAGCATACTTATTTTTCTGGCGCGGCGCAGTGTTCCGTTTCCACTCTTCCGCCAGCCCATACGTCAGCTTCTTGTCGGTCTTTTACTTGTTCTTTTCCTCTATTTCACCCTGGGGCAGCTTTCGACGTTCGCATGGCAACGCTTCACGCTCAACGCAGCCCGTTCATGGCGGTTTGGCATATTCTTTGTGCTTGTCCTGCCAATATTTTTGCTGGATGAGGGCATCAATCGCGGCTATCAGGAGCGTGGACTGATACGGGGTGTTCTTGCCAGCGTACTCTTCAAAGTCTTGCTTGTACTTGGTCTGGTTGCGAGTATTTATATTATTCCTGGCCTCGGCTTTTTAAGTATTATTCTTGCGATTCTCGTTTTGCTATTTTTATTGTTGGTGATTTTTTGCACTCAACTCTATCTCAGTGGACGTGCCGCACTTGCCGCAGCAATACTCAGTGCCGCGTCTATTGCGTGGGCAATGGCCTCGTCCTTTCCCACCACTTGACCTCAGCGGTATAACAACAGGCCAACGCCAGCCGCAAACGCAAGTATCAATAGCAGGTGTACTCTGCCTGTCGCGCCGACGCCAGCCGCAGCTGCTGCGATAAGCCACCCTCTCCAGTCCACTCCCGGTTGGTGAATAATAGACCAGACGACGGTGAGCAAGATACCGCAAACCGCAAGCGAGATACCACGCATCAATCCCTGCACCCACGTTTGTTGCTCAATACGAGTGTAGCCTGCTGAGACAAACAGCACCAGCAGCGCAGGCAGCGTAATTGCAAGTAACGCAAGCGCGGCACCAGGGTAGCCATAGCTCAGATAGCCCAGGCAGATGACCCAGAGTCCATTGGGGCCGGGACTAATCTGCCCGATGGCGATTGATTGCCCAAAATAGGTTTCCTTCGCCCAACCGTTGGCTAATAGGTCTTGATGCAAGCTTGGCAAATTGCTAAAGCCACCGGTTGAGAAGAGTGATGCTTTGAGAAAAAACAGGAAATAGACGAAGGGGTTAATCATAACGTTCCTTCTTCAGACGAAATAGCGATACGGCGTGGCGTAAAGAAAAGCACGCCGAGAAGTGCGGACACAAGCACGACTAGAATGACCGCGACCTTGAACACAACAATCGTCAGTACACAGCCAACAATGATAGCGGCACTCAGGATGAGCTTTATAACACCTTCCTTGTATATAACAAGTGTAAGTGGGCGTGCGAAGCTTAGGCCGACGAGCAGCATAATCCCGCCCGTCGCGGGTGCGACGCCGCGCAGCATCGCCTGAATCGCGGGTATGCTCTCCACAACAGTAAAGCCTACCGTGAGTAAACAGGTAATCGTAGCACTCGGTATCAGGAAACCGACAAGCGAGAGGAACACGCCCAATCCCCCACCCAACTTTTTGCCAATCAGAACGCATAGGGCAACGAGGTTGATACCTGGCGTAAACACAGAGAGATTCCAGAAGCGTTGCATCTCCTCTTCGTTAAGCCAACCGTTTTTTGTAATAAAGGCGCGACGTATCAAAAATGTTGTCGATGCGCCCCCACCGAACGATTGCAGTCCGATACTTGCCCAGATACGAAAAAGCCGCCACGCATCCGGTGCGGCCTGTTGCAGTTTCATATTCGTTCCTATCCGTTCGATGAAAAGAAAATACTACTTTGTAACAATAAAAACTAGTTCTGTCGTGAAAACTACTTTGCGAATTCTCCACGGCTCCCCTGCAACTAATTGCATAAAGTGTTCTTCATAGAAGCTGGCCATGCCCTTACTTTTGCCACCAAGACTCTGTAACGGAAACGAGACAAGCAGATATTTCGCGTTGGTGGCGCGTAGAAGTCTCTGCCCCGACTGCTTCTCAACTTGTTCGAGACACGGTAGCGTTTTGAGCAGAAGCGCGACATCAGCCCGTTGCGGCGGACAAGATTGTACGAGGTTCCAGACCTGTGCATGTCCATTGATCCGCAATACGCGCAACCATTGCTCGATAAATTTCATGCTGTTCTGATAGATATCATAGGCATAATAGTGCTTGACGAGTGGGAGCCACGGGAGGGTAAGCGGATTGAGGCCGCACGCGAGATCGAGAATACTATCAATGGGGCCGAGGTCTGCAAGCAGAGTTGTATAGAAGGTGTCGAGCATGGGAAGCCGTTCCCGCGTCGATGCATGATGGCTCATCATATGTCTACACAGTTCGCGCAGTAGCTTCTCGTCGCCGATACGTACTGCGCTGGACAGTTCGCCCAGCCACGTCCCATACGCATCTTTACCATCAAGATACGCCCCGCCAACTTGGTGAAGTTTGTTTTTCGTCGCCTTCACTGTCTCCTTGAACGTGCGTCTCTTCGCCAGTTCCTGAAGCGCAATCACACGCACAAGGTCAGGACTCACATACTTGTAGTTCACGCTACTCAACACGGCCTCAATTACGCTGTCAACCTGCACTGGTGTAATCAGTTTCTGCCTCCTCGTTCGCCTGAATAAAACTACTTTATATACCGATATAGTGCGCGAATAGTCAGGGGTTTGTCAATAGTGCCGAGGGTGTACGTGTCTGGTGTGGTAGGCATCGAATGCAACAAAATGGATATTACAGGGGCAATCCTACGCCATAGCCCAATTCTCCCGAAGAGCGATTTTGAGAAAATAGATATGCGTTACGAACCAACAAACAATAGCGGCTACGTGTCTCGATCATCTCACACGTATTCATGGTGTTTTACACCTTGAGCATGTCATTCCTGCTTTACAAACTCACCTTATAGACACAGCAGGTCACGCTCAAGATGCGTTGGATGATATTGAGATATTCATACCTGATGCTTCAAAGCTATTATAGTTGCTCAACGGGAAGGGGGAACATGTCTTCCCTTCCCGCTACGCGTTGTCTCTACACTGACAATGAAACGCGTACAACAATGGCAGTAACATTGTCTACACCACCGTTTTCGTTCGCACGTTCGATCAGACGTTGCGTACTCTCCTCTGACCCGTACTGCTCCGCAATGGTACGAATCTCGTTTTCGCTGACCTGTGTGTGAAGACCATCGGTACAAAGCACAAGAATATCTTTATCTTGTACTTGCTCTGTACCTGTATACACTTGTACCGTGCTTTCGGAACCAAGACAACGGGTAATTAGGTTACTTTTTCCCTGTGCCTCTGCCTCTTCTTGCGTCATCGTACCCATGCGAATCTGTTCCGCTACCCAAGAATGATTTTCCGCAATCTGTCGCATCTGTCCATTGCGAATCAGGTAAACTAGACTGTCACCTACATTAGCAATGTATACAGCATTGTCTTTGAGAACCACGACAACACATGTCGTCCCCATGAATGCATCTTGTTGCAATGCCTCTTCAAACTTCTCTTGAAATTTTGCCTTGTTGCTCTGATAGATTTCTGTGTTCGCTTGCTCAACGGCACGTCGCAATGTGGTACTAATAGTATCACTTGTATCCTGATAATAGACTTCACGTATCGTCTTTACGGCTAGTTCACTCGCGACATCGCCGTGTTTCGACCCACCAAGGCCATCGGTAACAATAAACAATGCCCCTTGTTCACTCATCGTCTTGGCATCTTGCGGCACAACCGAGGCTACATTGTCCTCATTCACGGCGCGAGTTCGCCCAATATCGGTTCGTGCAGCAACATCAAGTGTTAAAAGGCTCATCAGTGCATACTCCTTTGGTGCTAACCTCAGTACATGTTTTAAAAAACTACTCCACGCTTTCCCCTGCTCTACACAAGCTGTACTCAGGAGGTCTTGTAATACAATCGTCCAGAGTCGGATGTGTCCTACAATACCCTCCCGTCGTGTCACGTCACGGTGGTAATCGCGGAATGTTTGAAGCATCTCACGTCCATAAGTACGGCGGAACGCGTGAGGATATACCCACAAGCAGGCTCGATAGACCTGTTCAGAGCGCGAAACACGACGCGCAGTCGTTGGTTGGTTCATATGCCGCCACCTATTCCATCCACTCCGGGCAAAAGATTTTTGAGTTGAGCAACGCGCAACAACTGAACAATACGTTGCGCCTCTGCTCGCGCCACCTGTCCTCCAAAGCGGGTCAAGCGATAATAACGTCGGCGTTCGTCATCTAGTGCTGAATCAGGTCGTTCACCCGACTCAGCAATCAAGCCATCGACGAGCATTCGCTTGATTGAGCCGTACAATGTTCCCGGCCCCATTCGCAATTTGCCCTCAGTACGCATCGCAACCTCTTGCATTATTCCGTAACCGTGCCGCTCTCTGTCCGCTAATGCGAGCAGAATGTGAAACACAGCAGGCGTAAGCGGAAGCAGCGTTTCCGGGTCGCGTTCTTCCTCTGCCATTGACTACCCTTTCCTATATATTATATCGTTAACGGATATATCCGTTAACGATATAATATACGAATAGTTAGAGCTTTGTCAATAGTGCTGGAGGTGTACGTGTCTGGTATGATAGATAAAGTTGCTATGTATAACGATACGATGAGATAGGGATATGCAGAAAACATTTTTTACGCAACGCCAACGCTTCTGGAACGGCTTTCTCGCGGGTCTTGGTGCTGGAAGTATCGCGACACTGCTGATGTTGCTTCTGAGTGTGACGTTCAACGGCGTCTCTTTACCGGAAGTCTTCGGCTCCGCCCTGACGCAGTTGATGTCACCGACAACCTTCGATGCATTGCATCAACTTATTGGTGGCGACGCCAAGCACTACTTTTTTTACTGTATTCTGGTTGGTCAATGCCTTGTGTTCGCGCTAAGCGGCGGCCTTTGTACACTCTTGCTGGGAAGATTTATAGCTAAAAAAACAGGGCAAGAAATGCTGAACTGGGGCGCGGGCCTTGTTCTGGCACTACTGCTCTTGCTTGTCACAGGTCTTATGCTCTTACCACTCACAAAGGCGGGCCTATTCGGCTCACAACTGGGAATTGGCGCGGTCAACACAACGGTAAGTCTGGCAGTAGTAGGTCTGGTATTTGGCGGCACATTTGTCATGTTACAAAATCAAGCGGTTACGCGTTGGCAACGCCTGCTCGCATCCCCACTAGCAGTGCAGGCGAAGAGTGTGGCACGGCGCGAGATGATTATACGTGGTCTTCAGTTTGCCGGCCTCGGTGCGTTAGGGATACTGGCGGTGCGCTTTATCACCAGCGCGGGAAATGTTGTTGGCAACGGCGGTGGCGGTGGAGCCGCGACAGCACCGTCGTTGCTGCAACGCTTCCAAAAGAAGGTTACGCCTGTACCGACGCCAAAGTATGGCGATGTTCAACCCGCGCCACTTTTATCGAAAGAGGTTACGCCCAACGACCAGTATTATGTCGTTTCTAAAAACTTGTTTTCCGATCCAAGAGTCAACGGCGACACATGGCATCTCTCCGTGTCGGGTCAAATAGCTCAACCCTTCTCACTTTCTTACAACGATCTGCTGACATTGCCAACAAAAAAGCAATACGAGTCCATGATGTGTATTAGCAACGAAGTCGGCGGCCCCTACATGAGCAACGCGCTATGGGAGGGTATTCCCCTCGCCGATCTACTGGCACGCGGGGGCGCGATCAAAGCAGGTGCGACAAAAGTAGTGTTATACGCGGCAGACGATTATAGCGACAGTATCCACCTCACGAAAGCGTTGGAGCCGACAACGCTTCTGGCCTTGCGGATGAACGGAGCGACGTTGCCACAGGGACACGGCTTTCCACTGCGACTGCTGGTTCCCGGCATCTATGGTATGAAGCATGTTAAATGGATTACGCGCATCGAGGTTGTCAATTCCGATTTTCAAGGCTACTGGCAGCAACGTGGGTGGAGCGACCCCGCGCCGCTTCGACTGACCTCACGCATCGACATCCCACTTACGGGCGCAACGGTTGCAGCGAACAAGCCTGTCACGCTCGCGGGTGTTGCTTTTTCTGGCAACAAGGGTATCAGTCAGGTCGACGTAACCTTCGACAATGGACAAACGTGGAATACAGCCACGCTTAAACAACCTCTATCCGACCTGACGTGGGTGCTATGGGAGCTGCCGTGGCAACCAAAAGCTGGTTCCTATACTGTAATTGTGCGAGCCATCGACATGCAAGGCAATATGCAGGATCCTACCCTCGCGCCTCCCTTGCCCGATGGCTCTTCGGGCTACCATAGCATCGTCGTAACCGCGAAGTAATTAGAATACAGCAATGTGAGTATGGGGACATATGTGTCCCCATACCTCTTATTTTTTGCCCAGTTTCGCCAGTACAGCACCTTTGAGCAGATTTATCTCCTCGACCTTTAAGAGCAATACGCCTCCAAAGAACACCACTACCGCTAAGCCACCCGCGACAACTACGGTTAAGAACGAGCCGAGCAGCGTATCTAGCGAAAAGAGATGTATATGTGCGAGTACCTTCTGTGCGCCCCATGCAGCACCTACCATTACCGCCGTCACAGCGAGAACTTTCAATACCGTTGGAATGGTTTCGCGAATGCGAATTGAGCCAATCGCGAAGCGTAGCAAGAACAAGAGAATTATTGCATGTAGCGAGTTCTGCACCGTATTTGCTAACGCAAGCATTGGCATTCCCAGCACCGTCTCACTAAATGGCAACGCAACAGCAAAATAGCCAAGCATACTCACAAAGAGGACAACCACCGGAATGATTGTATTTTTGCGGGCATAAAAGGCCGCAATCAATAACTGATCCATCGCCACAAAAGGCAGTTGGTAGGCATAATTTTGTAGCGCGATAGCGGTCAGATGAGCGTTCGCGGTTGTATAGTTGTGATGACGAAATACCAGATCGATAATCGGGTTTTGCAGCACAATCAGACCTGCCGCTGCTGGAATCATCAGCAACAGGCCGAGGCGGAAGCCAAGGAGTAACGTCTCTTTGAAGCGTTCATCGTTGCGCTCACGAACGTGTTGGGAGAGCGTGGGCAGAACTGCGAACGAGAGCGCAGCGGCTACAAGGCCAATTGGAAACTGTATCAGCGTAGTTGCGGAGCGCAACGCCGCGTTGTTTGCTTCGCCACACCCTTTCAAGCTCGTCGCAAAGGGCAGACAGTGAGAACTTACCGCGAGATACTGGTCAAAATAGATCAGCGCGGTACTCACCAGGAAGCTTACCGCGACGGGGCCATACAGCCGTAGAATACGGCGTATCGCTGGATGTTTGAGGTCAAGCACGAACATATAGCCAAAACGCTGACGGCGCAGACCTGGAATGAGCAACACGACCTCGCCCAACGCGCCAAGCAGTACGCCAAATGCGATGCCCAGATTGCCATATCTTTGTTCACCAATCAACGAACCGCCAATCGCCCCAATGATGATGCCTACATGATAGGAGGCAGTGGCAAAGGCGGGCCAGCCAAACTCTTTTAGCGAGTAGAGCGCGGCAAGCAAGACAGCGAAAGGGCCAAGCGCAATCAGCGAAAAGAAAATAATTTGCGACAGGTGCAACGTCAGCGTGCGTCCCTCTGGCGTGTAGCCTTTCAGCACGACATTTACAAAAAGTGGAGAAAGAAAAAAGAGAAAGCAGAGAGAGGCAACGAGCATAATTAGCCCGACGAGATTGACCAGCGTAAATACTAAACGACGCAGTTCATCGCGCTTTTCCGGTGTGGCATAATCCGTGAATGTTGGAATGAGCGCACCCGACACAGAGCCATTCACCAGAAAGTCGTTGAAGGTTTGCGCCGGCAGAATCGCGGAATAGAACGGCCCTGCGACCTGTGAGCCAAAACTCGTGATAACCACCGTGCGTACCATGCCTAACAAGCTGCTACCGAGGTTGCCCAGCATTACGAAGCCAGCCGATTTCACGAGTTGTCGCCGTTCGCTCGGCACCGACTCGCCTATCTCAAGCGGTGCAAGCTCGACGAGTTGTTCCGCCTGTGGCGTCTGCTCCGCCATCGTAATCTCTGCTGCCACAACGGGAAGTATTTCGTTCTCTGTAGTAGGTTTATCTATTGCATCTTTTGCCATATAGAGTTATTCTCCGCGTATCTTCGCAATCAACGCCGTCGTTGAGTGGTTTGGTAAATACGAAATCAGTTGTACGGTGCCACCATAGCTCTGCACTACTTTCGCCTCTGGTAAACGGTTCGGGTCAAACGCGCCATTGGGCGTGCTGGCATAGTCGCCGCCCTTGATATAAATAAGTGGTCGCAACGCCTCGATCAATGCACTCGCGGTTGGTTCATCGAAGATGGTCACATAATCAATACAGCTTAGGGCCGCCAGAATCTCGGCGCGTTCTAACTCTGGCACATAGGGCCGTCCCGGCCCTTTGAGTCGCTGTGTGCTTGCATCACTATTGAGGCCCAGCACCAGAAAGTCGCCGCGCTTGCGTGCCTCTTGCAGATAGCGCACATGGCCTAGATGCAGAAGGTCGAAGCAGCCATTGGTGAATATGCCCCACTCGCCCGCATCCTGCCGACTCCGCACCTTCTCGGCAAGCTCGTCGCGCCTGAAATATTTCCGTAATGTTGTATTCATGCATTTTTCTCTACAATGTTAGACGGACGAGAAGTTATTTCTCGCCCAGAACCAGATGCAGCAATTCCTGTGGTGTATTGCTTGCCGCGCCCAATCGTCGTACAACAAGAGCCGCCGCCGCGTTCGCGAGATATGCCGCCTCCACCTTGCTCGCGCCCGCCGTAAGCGCGAGCGTGAAGGTCGCTGCGACTGTATCGCCGGCTCCATTTGTATCAACGATCTCGCTGGCGTTTGGGAGCGGGTACGTGGGGAAATGCGTGGGCGGTGTTCCCGCCTCGAATAAACTCATCCCTTCGCGTCCGCGCGTTATCAACACGCTCTTCGCATTACTTCCTTGTAACAAACGTTGCCCAGCATCATCCAACTCTGCGGGTGTTTTGATGGTCATGCCAAGCGTGGACTCCGCCTCCGGTTGGTTCGGCGTCAAAGCGGTCACGCCCTGAAAACGGAAAAGCGAACGGTGCGAGTCAACCACAATCACCTTGTTCAAGGTGCGTGCGAGAGGGATACACGTCTCGATAATATCGGGGCTAATCACGCCATTTTCATAATCCGAAAGTACCACTGCGTCGATTGTCGGCAGCATCTCTTTGATGTACTCAAGAATATGTTCTTTACATAATGCAGATATATCCGATGTGTCTACGCGGTCTATTCGCACAATATGCTGCTGCACAATTTGCGGACTGCCCGCCATGATGCGCGTCTTGGTCGAGGTGGGGCGTGTTGGATCAGTAAATAAGCCCTCGTGATGCATTCCGAGAGTCGCAACCGCACTACGCAACTCCGCGCCGGGACCATCATTGCCGATTACGCCCGCGAGCAGAACCTCGCCCGCGAGCGAGCGTACATTTACCGCGACATTGGTCGCGCCGCCGGGAATGGTGCGCTCTTCGTCCAGTTCAAGAATGAGTACGGGAGCCTCGCGTGAAATGCGGGTCGGGCGTCCAATCAGGTACTGGTCGGCGACCATATCGCCAATTACCAGGACGCGCTTCCCCTTGAAGCCTTCGATAAGTGAACGCAGCCGCGCAGCCGTAATGGTTGTGAGATGTGGCGTTTCCGGTATCATACCGTTTCCTCCTGCCCTTGCCGTCCTTTGCGTGCGACTAGTAGCATAAAGCGTGGTATCGCCAGCATTCGCCGCAACCGCCAGGGTTCGCGGTACAGCCTGTAGAGCCATTCCAGGCCCATGCGCTGCATCCATACAGGTGCGCGTAGTTGGCGACCTGAAAGAAAATCGTAGGCTCCACCGACGCCCATTGCTACCGAGGCAGGCAGCCGCGCCAGATTTCGCGCAATCCACAACTCTTGCGCGGGTGCCCCATATGCCACACACAACACATCCGTCTGCGCCACGCGGATACGCTCAATAAGCGCGTCCTCTTGGGCAGATGACGGCGAACCGGCGTAGGTTCCAGCGATCAGCAGGTCGGGCGCGAGTACCTGTAGACGGGCCGCGGCCTCTTCCGCGATGCCGGGGGCGGCACCCAACAAGTAGAGTCGATAGCCTTTGAGCGAACACAGTTTCGCAAGTTCGACCAGCGTATCGGTGCCAGTCACCCGTTCGGGCGTTGGCTTGCCCAGGTAGCGCGTCGCCCACACAATGCCGATACCGTCCGCGACAACGAGCGCGGCATGATTGATAACCTGTCTAAAGACGCTGTTTTGTTGCGCCATCATCACAAATTCCGTGTTGACGGTTACGATCTGTTGACATGGAAGCGGTTCAGAGCTTTTGCGTGTGCGTTCGACAAGTTGATCTATATACGCTATCGCTTGCTGCTGCGCGATGCGGTCAACACGCACGCCTAAAAGAGATACTGATTCAGAGACTTGAGGCATAGGAAATATTTTTATTGACATATATTTTTCACCAGGTAATTATATCTATTTCGACATTCGAGATCACCACATCTGGACGTGTCTCTTCTATATAACGTTGCACGCTCTCAAGTATCTCACTAGCGTGCTTTTTGCTATTACTTACGCAGCTTACCCCCAATTTCGCGCTCTGCCAGAGGTCTTGATCCTCGACCTCGGCAATCGCGACCTCAAAATGGTTGCGTACCCTCGCCATCACGGATTTGATAACCTGCCATTTGTCCTTCAAAGAGTGGCAATCCGGCAGACCCAGTGTTATTTCAGATGCGCCTATTATCATGAAACGAATTATAGCAGGGGAGCATGTAAGGGGCAAGGGGGTGCGAGGCTTGCCCGTCTCTTCCTATCTCTGGTACAATGTCATGTTGAGAGAACGAATAAGGAGAACGATACATCATGCCTAATAATAAACCAATGAAGGATGTCGCGCAACCAACGCGTGATGAGGCTCGCGTCCTACCGCGCGTTCACATTTCAACACATCCTGTCATGGCGCACAAAGTTACCGCACTGCGCGATAAGCAGACGCAACCGCCAGATTTCTACCGCCTCGTCAAAGAGATTGGGGCCTTGCTTGCGTATGAAGCCACGTCAAGTTTAGCTCTGGAAACATATAGAATTGAAACACCGCTTATGCAGATAGAAGGTAGCCGTCTCGCGGGTGGAATTGGCATCACCCCCATCTTACGAGCCGGACTTGGGCTTGCCGAGGGCTTCCGTGAGGTTATTCCAGACGCGCAGGTCTGGCATCTTGGCTTGCGGCGCGACGAGCGGACGCTACAGGCGGAAGAATACTATAACCGCCTACCACATAAAGTTGATTTGCAAGTTTGCTATGCCGTTGACCCGATGCTTGCAACCGGCGGGTCTGCCATCGATGCAATCAACATCCTTAAAAAACGAAGTATTCCGCGCATCTCCTATATAGGCATCCTCGCCGCGCCCTATGGCGTGCAACGACTTGTGCAGGCACATCCCGACATAGAGATTTATATAGCCGCGCTTGACGAACGATTGAATGATGTTGGCTATATCGTGCCAGGACTGGGCGATGCCGGAGACCGCCAATTCGGAACATTTTAAGAGAGAGCAAACAATACCATGTTTCCAATACAACCCGAACCATCTTCAGAAGAGTTTGCACGCAGACGAATGGAGGATGAGACAGTCTCTAGTGTACCCCTGCACTCACAGCAGGAAGTCCTACCTTCAGGAGGAGAGGAACAACCCTATCCAGCAACCTACGGGAGTATTCCAGAGAGTACCGAGGTAACGATGGTTCTGAGAGAGGAGGAACACCCGACATCATCGACAGCAGAGGTTACGTTACCACCAGAGGCTCAGGGTGAAGCGAATGGCGGCCCACTTGGCTGTTGCCTCGGTACTATCGTCGGGCTTTTTCTGACCATCCTCCTCCTGCTCGGTTTCTCTATTCTGCTATCCAATGGCGGCGTCCTCGGCTTCGCTACCATTCCGTTCATAGTCGCGGGTACTATCGCGGGCGGCTTCGGCGGATGGAAAATTGGCAAGAGCGTCTTCAAAGAATATCAACCACCGATTGTAAAACGGCAAGTGCGTGTGGGAGCAAAGAAAAAAAAGAAAAGAAAAGTACAGGTGTAAGCAAAAGGCGAGCCAGTGAATATGTCCACTAGCTCGCCTTTTCGTTATATCAGGGGCAACTTATGAAATCTTGTCTGGTACTACCAGTGTACCGGCCTTAATCTGGCTTGCGAAATCCTCGGCCTTTGCCTTCACGCTATCAGGCAGGCCCGTGACGATGGTTGCGTAGCCAACGCCGTCATGTGCGAGGTCAAATGGGGCAGGCTTGTTAGAAAACGCGCCGTCCTCGGAATTCTTGATCGTATCGTATACCGCAACATCGACACGCTTCAACGCGCTGGTTACGACGCTCGAATAAAGTGAACCTTGATCGGCATCGACTCCAATGCCGAAGACGTTCTTCGAGTTCGCGGCATCGAGCGAGCCAACGCCACAACCGCCTGCAACCTGAAACACAATGTCAGCTTTGTCATTGTTGATGCGACTATTGGCGATATCTTTACACTTCGCGGTATCGGTGAAGCTCTGCGAAAAGTTCACCAGAACCTTGACCGCCGGATTGACCTTCTGGGCGCAATACTTATAGCCTGCGATATAGTGATCAACAGGTGGAATGTCGAGGCCACCAACGGCAAGAATAGTGTTGTTGCCAAGCAATTTAGAAATTTTCGCCTTGCCTTCTGTCTCCATCTGGCCCGCGATGGCTCCCACGAGACAACCAGCCTCTTGCTCTTTGAAGAAAAGCGGCGCGACGTTTGGCAGGTTATCACAGTTGCCCTTTGCGTCAGTGGCACACCCATCGATGATGCCGAACTTCTTAGAGGGATACTGTTTCGCGACACTATCGAGGGGTTGCTGCATCAAGAACCCTACCGCGATCACAAGGTCGGCAACCTGCGCCGCCTGCGTCAGGTTTGTCACGTAATCGTTCTGTGAATTGGTCTGGATAACCTTTTCCTTGAAGCCATACTGCTGCTCTGCCTTTTGATAGCCCATATAGGCAAGGTGGTTAAAACCATTATCGTTCAAGCCACCAATGTCTGTGACCAGAGCCACTTTGACGGATGCCTTTGGTGTTGAGCCAGCACTAGTGCCGGGGTTGCTGGTCGTGCCACCACTTCCACAGGCCACGAGTAGGAGAGAGAAGAGCGCAAGAAGCGACATGACTTTCGCGAGACTACGCATGAGATAGGGTCCTTTCTTTTCTCGAACAGGAGAATAAACCAGTAAAGAGCAGATTATGTAATGTCTGTACCTACACAGAAACGCACCGTAGTAGAAGCTACCCGCCCTCAAATAGACCAGTGGCGGGCGAGTTTATTCTGCTACGATGCTATACATCTACTAAACATACGTTGTAAGATAGGAAAACCTCTCAAAAAAGCACAAGTGCAGGGTCTGGAAATAGTGACATTTCCAGACCCTGCACTTGTGCCTATAAGCCTATTACGCGCGAATCTCTTCAAGCATTGACAGGTTCACGAACAGATCGCAACTTTGACGCAAGGTCGCGGACATGGCCTCGTCAAAGGCTGCAACCTCGACACGCACGCCATGATCGGAACAGTAGTCAAGCATTGGCATGAAATCGCTGTCGCCACTGACAAGCACGATACAATCAACGGCTCCACCATCTACGATACGCACAACATCCATACATAGGTCAAGGTCGAGGTCGGCCTTTTTCGCGCCACTGGCAAACGTTTTATAGTTCTTGGTGGTGATGCGATAGCCCAAACCCTTGACCGCAGTCAGGAACATCTGCTCATCGCCGGGTTGTGGACTGGTCGGGCAATACGCGTGCGCTCGAATGAGCCGACGATTACCACGCAAGAAGTCGAGCAGCTTGCCAAAGTCAATCGCGATACGCTGAGTACGCGCCGAGTAGAGCAGGTTCGCGACATCCACGAAAACGCCGACGCGTTCCGTAGAAGGGAACGGAGGCAGCGAAACCGAGACATTTGTTGGCGACTGATTCGCGCGGCGCAGTTCTGTTACCATGCGATCTGTTTGTGTCTGAATAGCCTGTGACACAATATTTGCGAAGTGGTTCATCGAGGCTGCTGGCAATGATGGCTGCCCACCCGTGGCTGTGGTTACAACGGGATAGGGAGCTGTGCGAAGCGGCTGCGACTCCACGCGGACGGTGCGCCCATCACGCGTTGTATTGACACTTCCGCGTGCTGGTGATGGCTCTGGCCCCATGAATGGGCCACTTGCCTCGTTGCCTTGATTCATCTGTCCCACCGTGTAACCGGACACAATTGTGTATGGATTCGCCACGGCCTGTGCCTCTAATGCAGGGCTAGGAACACGGGTTGGCATTACTGGTGGCGCGATAGGCGCGAGTGGCGCGACAGGTACGAGTGGCGCGAGTGGCGCGACAGGTACGAGTGGCGCGAGTGGTGCCGATGGTGTCAGTGCCGCAGCAATGGGAGCCACTGATTGTACACTGTTCACGCTTGCCGCGATCTCTTTCGCAGTTGGCGTGCGATGGCGACGACGACGGCGCGAATTGGCCTTTTGCAGGTCTGCGTATTCCAACGGTGGCAGGTCTTCGGGCGCGACCTCTTCGGGTATCACGCTGCTCTCAGTCGCGAGTGCCACCGCGATATCCGCGATAGAAGCGGGCGAGACAACCGGAGCTTGCTCTTTTTCACGGTGCCGTTCTGATACGTGACGGCGGCGTCCGTGTTCCGTCGGCGCAGCGATGGTGCTGGTACTTTCCATGCTTATTGCTTCTCCACCTGATTGCTCCGCGATGCTCACCGGAGTGGCAGGGGAGGCAGCGGGAATATTTACAGGCGACATTTTAGGTTCTAGCGTTACGCTCTCTTCGACACGCGCGAATGTTGGCGTTGGTTGTGTCGCGGGCGGTGGTGTCAAAACAACGCTACCATTGGTTGTGGGCGCGGCAGTGGGCAGGACAGGCTTACCTGCTGCTGGCTGCGTTTTTGCCGATGGGCGATCAAAGCGATACCGACGTGCAGGTTTAGGTGTCTCTGCTGGCGGCTCAAGAGTGGGCGACGTTGCCACTTCCTGTACAAGTGTTGGCTCTGTCGCGGCAGGTGCTGCGGCCTCCTCGCGATGCCGTGTCGCGCCGTGACGTGGCAGGCGTAGGCGCTGAGCTGGACGCAGCAAAGGGGACACAGGACGCTCGATGCGTTGTGTCGCGGGTGTCGGAATGCTCTCCGCTTCCTGACTGGTCTTCGCGACTGCTTCTACACGCTGCTCTTGCTCGGCTACGACTGCCTCGGCAGGCTCGTGAGTAGTTCCGCTCCTGGTCAGGCTATCATCACTTGGCGTAAAGACGGCCCCCTCCCCGAAATCGACGGGCGGAAGCACCTCTTTAGCGGTGATTGGTTGCTCGGACGTTTGCGTGACACTCGCGGTGGTCTCCACAGACGAAATTTCCGCATAAGGTTCTCGTTGCGACTCTTGCATGGACGCGTTTAGATGCGCCTCTGCCTGCGCTTCGGCCTCCGCTTGTGCTTGATGAAACTCCGCGAGAAACGAGGTAAAGGGACGCGGGGCATCCTCAGTCGTTTCAATCGGTGTAACCTGCGCGACGGCGGCACTGCTCTCCTCAGCAAAAATGGGGGAGGCGACGGCATCAACCATTTCGGGTGAAACTGGCGCACTTTCGGCCACAGGAGACTGCTCTATACCTTCCTCGCTTTTTTCGAGCGCGTTAAGCGTAGCAGCAATAGGCATTGCTTCTACATGTACTGGCTCCTCAATAATCAGCGTTGACTCTACTTCCTCAACCGCAGCATGTTCGAGTTCTGTACCTGTCGTGCCAGAAGCGGTGGGTGCCACTTCGTCGGTTAGTTGCTCGTAAGTGAGTGTTTCGCTTGCTACTTCAGGAGCCGAAGAAGTAGTGCTATCGGTATCATTTTCAGAAACATGTAGCGCGGCAGGAGTCTCATCGGGAGATGACGGTATTTCCGCGCCAGATGCTTCGGAGGTATGTTGCTGCTCCACAACGGCTTCGTTAACGTGTTGAACGTTGTTCGCTTCATCGTGTTCAGACTGTCTATGCTCTGTTGTCACTAAGACCTCCAGTCTCAGCAATACGGACCGGAGCGTGTAGTAAGAAACGTTCTGTTGAGGACGGTTTGCCCTCGTGTTTGAAGATATGCAGGGTATACCATGCGTTGCGTGTCCTGTAAAACAGAACACGAACGACGGTCTCACCTCTTGATTGTGTTCAAGGCACGCAACGGGTTTTCGGGCAGGGCGCACATGTGCTTACTATCAGGTACACATGGGAAAGGCTACGCCACTTCTCATATGTCCACACTGAATGTGCAGAACCCTCTTGCACCGATCCGCGTTGTCAACGGGCAGAAAAACACCTGATGCCCAGGCATATATTGTCCGCCCCTCTCTTCTCTCAGGCAGTCGTCTTACACTGCGCTCTTGTATGAGTCGGTCCGAACTTGTCTTTATCTACGCCGTTATTTTCACGGAAACTGCACACGCCTGTCGAACGGCGGAACACGGGAGTGTACAGGGAGGACAGAGGACACTAGTCTTCCGTCTCTGCCACGAGTGGAACAGAGCGTATATCAGTACGTGTATCAGAGCGAGCTTCTTGCTCTTGCGTCTCGACAAACTGCTCTTGTCCACCAGGAATAGCACGCGCACGCGGCGTCTTCTGCGTAGCCCGCCACACAGCGACAATGCGCTCTATAGCGGTCAAATTCGAGAAGACCGCGAGTATTGCCAGTATCCAGATACTGGCACCGGATAAAAGACCAATAGCGAGAAGAACAACACGTTCAGGGCGAGCAAGAAGGCCCACTTTGCACTCAATGCCCAACCCTTCGGCGCGAGCTTTGGTATAGCTCACCATTAAGGAGCCAACAATCGCGGTATAGATGAAAGAAATCATCCATAGTTGCTCATGTGCCGCAGGCCAGAACATATCACGGAAGTTCGCGGGTCGCTGCAATGTATACCAGAGTAACCCGAATAGAATAATACTCTCCGAATAGCGGTCTAGCGTCGAGTCGAAAAAGGCTCCAAAGGTGGTGGCGGTATGTTGTACACGCGCCATCGCCCCATCGAACATGTCAAAAATGCCAGCTAGCAGCACCAGCAAGCCACCGATAAACAAGAACCCTTGAGCAACCACCACTGCTGTTATAAGGCTCAGCAGTAGACCTATTCCGGTCAACATATTGGGGGTAACGCCTGAGCGAGCCATCGGTTGTATGATTTGCATAACCAGATGTCTACCCCACTGCTGGATACGTCTGCTAAACATACTTCTATTGTACCATACTCTGTATAGAGAGAACTAGAGTTTTTGCAAAAAGACATGAAAATGCTAAAGTTAGACGGTGAAAAGCCTTCGTTGTGGGGAAAGTATACCACGTTCGATGGCGACCGCGACAGCAGAGGCCCGCGAGTCAACACCTAGCTTGAGGTAGATGCTGGCAAGGTGTATTTCACTGTTGGCTCGCTGATACAGAGCCGCGCGGCAATCTCTTTGTTGCGTTCGCCAAAGGTCACATGCTGCAACAGCTCACGCTCTGCCACTGGTGTCCCCCGCCCTTTCTTCTGTCTCACTATCAGCACTTTCGGAGGGCAACACCTGCAGACCCGCGTACACAATCTGCTGATCGTTGGCTGCTATCTCGCGAATGGTTTATAATTTTGTTCCACTAACAACGAAAAGCGGTATGCGTGATGTCTGTATCATGCATACCGCTTTTCATCTGAACAGCAATAATGGGCAACCAGGGAGTCGAACCCTGAACCTAACGATTAAGAGTCGTGTGCTCTGCCATTGAGCTAGTTGCCCGCCTGGAACACACTGATAATACCATACTCTGCACGCTTCGTCAAGAAGATTTCAAAGTTTTTTGTTGTATCAAGTATTTGTCCACTGGTTGAGACATTTCACTATGCTTAGCCCCTTTGTACTATGTTTCATGGTGTTTCATGCTGCTAGCCAGCAAGATGCGCTACTATGCAGAGTAACGAGTGTTTATTTGTGTACAGGTTATGGATGAGCCTGTGTTATTAACCTGATGAAGGAGAGACTAACGTGCATCGTATTCCTAGCAATCGTAGTGCCTACGAGAAGAGTCAGCGCATTCTAGGGTATTTTCGCCAGCATCGCATGGCGAGTATTGTGACTGGGCATGTGGTGGTAGTGGCTTTACTGAGCATAATTTTACTCAGCAGTGCTTTTGGCTCAACAATATTTGGAGCCTTCGCACAGGCAGCGTGTTCCAGTGGCGACCAGACGTATATGGTTGCGAGCGGCGATACGCTTGGGGCTATTGCTAACCGCTATCATGTCTCGTGGCAGAGTCTGGCGACCTATAACAGAATTGCCAACGCCAACGTTATCTACATCAACGAACATATCTGTATTCAAGGGAAACACGCACCGACGGCAGGTGGTGGGGGCAATGGTGGTGGGATAACGTACTCCGGCAACTCGAATGCGGCGCGTGGCTGGTCAAATCCTTACCCTTATGGACAATGCACATGGTACGCAAGCCAGCGTTTCCAGCAACTACACGGCTTTTACGTTCCCTGGACTACGAACGCGAATGCGTGGCAGTGGACGGCACGCGCCTATGACTATGGATGGCGTGTCTCAAGTCGTCCCTCCGTTGGTGCGATTGTCGATCTCCAACCCTGGGTGCAGGGCGCGTACAGCTTCGGGCATGTTGGCGTTGTCGAGCAAGTGTTCGCCGACGGGTCAGTAACCGCCAGCAATATGAACTGGGGCGTGTACTACTGGCAGGTCTCCCGCATCCATGTTGCGCCCGGCTATGGGGTAACATTTATCAGCTATTAGAAAAACAAAACAGCAACAGGGAGACCGCGAGGGTCTCCCCTACATGTAAACGCGTCATGCTACAACGTGTAGGGGAGACCCTCGCGGTCTCCCTGCTCCCTGCTTCCTCATGTTACCAACTACTTCCTCATGTTACCAACTACATACCTGTAATTATATATCCGTGTCCGAGTACAGTACCTCATCTTCTAGCGTGTTATACACATGTTGTGTATCGTCTTCTTCAAAGAGCGAATGAGTTGCGAACCAGTCCTGACAGTCGAACTCTTCTTCGCTATTTTGCGCGTGTAGGTGACGATAAGTGCCATCGGTCTGCAAGTGATACGCGTTTGTTGTGTCGGCGAGGTAGGTCAGCAACACTTTCTCGTACAGGATCGAGCGTAGATCGGGCGACTCTATAGGGAATAGTGTCTCGACACGTTTGTCGAGGTTGCGCTGCATCAGATCGGCACTACCTAGATAGACTTCCTCCTGCCCGTTATTGCCAAAGTAATAGATGCGGCTATGTTCGAGGAAACGGCCCACAATACTTATGACACGAATATTGTCGCTCACGCCCTCGACACCGGGACGCAGACTACACATCCCACGAATAATCAGGTCAATGTGTACACCCGCTTGCGAGGCGCGATACAGAAGCTTAATCATATCAGGATCAGTGAGCGCGTTGAATTTGAAAATCAAACGTCCGTTCCCGTGCCGCTCGTGTAACTGTATCTCGCGCTCGACCAGTTGCGCAAATTTGGGCCGCAGTTCTGTTGGAGCAACAAGCAACTTATTGTAGCTTGTGCCACGCGCATAGCCCGTGAGCGAATTGAAAAGATCGGTTGCGTCGGCACCAAGTTCCGGCTTACAGGTAAAAAGTCCGAAGTCCTCATAGATTTTCGCAGTCGAGGCATTGTAATTGCCTGTGCCGAGATGCACGTAGCGTTGTAGCCCCTTCTCCTCTTTACGCACGACAAGGGCTACCTTCGCATGTGTTTTCAACGTCAGCGACCCGAAGACAGCATGAACGCCAGCACTCTCCAGTTCACGCGCCCAACCGACATTATTCTCTTCATCGAAACGTGCCTTCAATTCCACCAGTACCGCCACCTGTTTTCCATTCTCAACCGCTTTGAGCAAAGCTTTGACGACGGGTGAATTCTTGCCGACGCGGTACAATGTCTGCTTAATCGCCAGTACCTGTGGGTCGTCCGCCGCCATAGAAATGAAATCGACGACTGAATTGAAGCTATCATACGGATGGTGCAACAGTAGGTCTTTTTTCTGAATAGCACCAAACATATCGGCATCTTTGTGGAGAAAGGAAGGAGTGCGCGGCGAAAGCGGTTCGTCCTTCAATCTTGAACGCTCAAGAGCATGAAGTTCCATTACCGCGTCCATACCGAGTGGCCCATCAATGACCGAGAGGTCGCGCGAGGTGATTTCCATATTGTCGAGCAGCAGACTGCGGATACGTTGCGGCATAGAGGGATTGATTGCGAGATCGACGACAAGTCCAAAGCGACGATCACGTACCTCTTGCTCAATGTATTCGAGCAAGTCCAGCGAGTCATCGAGTTGCAATTCGATATCGGCATCACGCAACACACGAAACGGATATGATTCCCACACATTGTAGCCGGGGAAGAGTACGTTTAGATTGGCGGCGATAATCTGCTCGATCCATACAAAAGCCTGCACAGACTCTTGTTCGCCTTGAACAGGCACTGCCACAAGACGTGGGAGCGTGGAGGGAACTTTGACGCGTGCGAACAACTCGCTTTGCGCTGCATCCGCGATCACAACAGCAAGGTTTAGGCTCAAGTTTGAGATGTGCGGGAAGGGATGCCCTTGATCGACGGCAAGTGGTGTCAGGACAGGAAAAACTTCGTCCCTGAAGTACGCCCGCATTGCCTTACGTTGTCGCTCGTCTAATTGCTCGTAATCAAGAACATGAACATGCTCTGTTGCGAGCGCGGGCTGAAGCACTGTACGCCAATACTCGCGTACTTCCTGAATGAGAGGAGTGAGGCGTTCACGAATAGTCGCGAGCTGCTCCTCGGCGGTATGCCCATCGGGACTACGCAATGTTTTGCTGGACGCGACCTGATCTTTGATACCGGCGAGGCGAATCATGATGAATTCATCGAGATTGGTTTCAAAGATCGAGATAAACTTTATACGCTCTAAAAGCGGGTGGCGTTCATCCTTTGCCTCCTCGAAGACGCGGCGGTTGAACTCAATCCAGCTTAGCTCACGATTTATGTACAGGTCAGGGTGTTCTAACTCGGTTGGGGGAGTGTGTTGATTCATACGTTTGTCCTAATGTCTTATATCGCACATGTCGCTTTGTTGTAGCATCCGCTTTTGTCACGATGCAAAAAGACATTTAGCTTCTACAAAGGGAGTGACGCAGGCTATTTGCCTGCGCCACTCCCTGAGTACACACTATCTCGGTGCTATGCCAGCATTATATTCTCTTGACGAGGCCATTCACAATTGGGCTGCCAAGACCACTGGCGGCATCCCAACCCTTTTTGGCATTGTAGCCGGTGATGCGGACGGTGCCATCAAAAGAGAAGAACGAGTTGTTGCCAACGGTGATATCATGATATGCCTTGCTGGCAGAGTTCTTCGCGACACTGTACAGCAATGGATTCAAGAAACCGATGGATTTGCCATGATACTGGTCAGCAAGGGCGACGATACCGGCCCATTGTGGGGAACCGGCACTTGTGCCGCCGGATAGCGAGAAGCCACCGGCCTGGTAGACCAAAACACCGCCATTGACGGCTGCGTTGTAGGTGATATCGGGAAGGCCGCGCGCGTTGCCCGTCACAAAGCCCTTCTGGAAGCTGGGCTTGGAGTAGATGGTGCTATAGCCACCACCGCCACCAATGTTGCTGAAGCCACCGAGGTCTGACTCGTTCCAGACAAGTTCTGTCTGGTATGTGCCACTAGCCTTAGCGAACAACTGGGTGCCGCCTACGGCTGTGACGTAGGGGTCGGAGGCAGGAGAGCTTGCGCTCAAGAAGTATGAGTTTGGCTTGCCATCACATGTTGGCTGTGTTGCGCCTTGATCGCCAGCAGATGCAAGAACGCTGATGCCTTTGGCGGCAGCATTCACATAGTTCTGGTGTTCAAGTGGGAGCAGGGCCGGATCGACGCAGCTTTCGCCTTCGCCGAAGCTCTGCGAGATAACCTGACCAATGCTATGGTCAATAGCATATTTGGTTACGCCATAGAGATCGATGTCATTATTCGATGGTGCCAGCACGAGATCAATCGTTGCACCTGGAGCAACCGCGTGCGCCCATTCAACGTCGAGCGTGATCTCGCCTGCCCACCCTTGCTGATTGGGATCGGCAGGGTTAAACGGTGTAAGGCCAAGTGGCGCGATAATATTGAGTGTTGGGTCTGGTAAGCCAAAGGTACTATCAAATACTTTCAGGTCTGCGGCGATAGTAGGACTCTGGTAGGCATCGACGATAACGATAGTAGTACCTTTTCCGGTGATACCAGCTTTGTAGAGGTCAGTATAAGAATAGGCGGTAGTGATCTGCTGTGGTGAGTAACAGCGAAATGGAGCATTAGGAAGCTGACATTTGAATTGCGTCTGACCTGAACCTGACGCGACTTTTGATGTAGGCAGGGTAATGGGCCGTGCGATAACTCTGTGCGGCTTAATTGCAGCAGAAGCATGGGCTTTAGTGGTAGTCCAGAAAGCGAGGCTACCAAAGAGGGCAAGCAGCGTAAACACAGTAATAGTTACGCGAGAGACACCGGATGAGAGCTTAGAATTTCTCAACGTGAGACTCCTTATATATTATTGAAGAGCAATAAAGCATCCATCGTCTTTTTTGGCAGAAAAGACGCTACATGCGCGATAGACGCACCCCTACGTCAGTCATGAAAGGAGATATTGGTGTACTTCTATGAATATACACTACTTGTGGTCGATTGTAAAGGGGGAGTACCAGCAAATACGCAAATGGTAGATATTGTAAAGTATATGATGGAATGGTTACATATATGTGTTACAGGTTCGCGAAAATGTTAGCTAAATGTCTTATCTGAGCATTTTATCTTGACATTGGTAAAGGTACTGATGTATTATCGTCAGGTGAGGGTGTAACAGAGATTGTAGCAGGGACTTTAGCTGCTAGCAGCAGTCCATTAGTACATCGTGTGGTGAGCATCTTCATTAGAGAACACTGGGGCGGTTGCTGAAATTGGTAGACAGGGCAGACTTAGGATCTGTTGGTGATGAACCGTGAGAGTTCGAGTCTCTCACCGCCCATTTTTCACCCTTTTGGCTTCGCAGGATGCGGGAGTGGCTCAGCGGTAGAGCATCTCCTTGCCAAGGAGAAAGTCGCGGGTTCGATCCCCGTCTCCCGCTTTACTCTTACCTTGCTCATATTCCATTGCTCCCATGCAGGAATATGGAGGCATAGTTTGTTGTAGTATGATATATCAGAAATAAAACGTATACATTGTACAGAGTCAATATAGGCGTCGTCGCCTACCTTTGGCTAGTGGAGGAAATGTGAAGGTCTCGGTAGAAAAGTTGCCAACCAGTGAGGCCGTCCTGGATGTAGAAGTTACCTGGGATGAAATGCAAAAAGCCTCAGACAAGGCATATCGTAAACTTGTGCAGCAGGTAGAAGTGCCAGGCTTCCGTAAGGGGAAGGCTCCACGCAGCATTTTGGAGCGCAAGCTGGGCAAAGAAGCTATTTATAGCGAGGGTCTTGAAGACCTGATCTCAGAAACATATAATACGGCCCTCAAGGAGCATGAGCTTACTCCTATTTCACAGCCAAAGGTAGACGCGCCAACCTTTGAGATGGATCAGCCTTACCATTTCAGTCTCACTGTACCGATTGTCACTCCGCCGGTGCTTGGCGATTACAAGTCGCTACACTTCGAGCGTCCCGAAGTTGAGGTCACATCCGAGGAAGTCGAAAAAGAGCTAGAGGCGTTGCGGGGCCGTCAGACAGAATGGATAGAAGTCACCCGTCCAGCGGCATATAATGACCGTGTTACTGTTGATCTCAAGCTCACATCCGGCGAGCAGCAGATCTCTGACCTCAAGGATAACCCCTTCGAGTTGACAAACGAGCGCACTGGCCTGTTCTCAGGCATGGACGAGCAGGTTGTAGGAATGCAGCCCGGCGAGAGCAAAACGTTCTCGACCACGATTCCAGAAGACTATATCAACGAAAAGTATCGTGGGAAACAGGCCGATTTCTTTATTCTCCTTCATAAAATAGAGGTAAAGCAGGAGCCGGAACTGGACGATGCCTTTGCGGAAAAGGTTAGTGGTGGCGAGATCACGACGCTTGAAGACGTGCGTAAAGCTCTCAGCGACAACATCCTTGAGAACAAGAAGCGCAAAGTTCGTGACGACCTGCGCGAAGAGGTCATCAACGCTGTCATTGGGCAGTCACAGATTGTTGTACATCCTGTACTGATCGACGAGGAAGCGGAAGAGATGTTCCACCAGATGGGCCACACGCTAGAGCGTCAGGGTATCTCGATGGATCAGTACCTCAAAATGACTCGCAAATCGAAGGCAGAGTTTCTTCAGGAAGCCCGACCTGATGCCGAGAAACGCGCGAAGCAGCAACTTGTGTTAGACGAGGTTGCGCGTGAAGAGAAGATTGAGATTACGGCAGAAGATTTTGAAGCCTTGATGAACGCATATCAGCGAGCAGGCCAAGAGATGCCTACCTCGGAAGAGCAAGTTCGCGCGTTAGCGATCAGCTACCGACGCGAAAAGGCAATTACGCAGCTCGTGGCACTGACAACCGACCCTGATCCTGACGCAGAGACGGCCGACGAACTCGCAGAAGAGACCAGCATAGACAACGCCGAGGCCGCAGCTCTAGCTGCTGCTTCGGATGAAGAAACATCAGACGTAGCCGATGTGGTATATGTGGAGGGAACGACGGAGCAGTCAACAGCACAAACTGAACGGCCTGCAACCGAACCCGCAGAAGATGAGGCGTCTGCAACACCTCAACCCGCAACACTAGAGACGCTGACGAAGGAAACACAACAATAAAAGTGAAGGGACAAAGCAGCGTGCGGACATGAGGAAACACGCTGCTTCTCTCAACGACTCGCGTCAATATGGTAGGTCAACGTATAAATTAGTATATGAAGACACATCTAAAGGGAAAAGGTGACAGACGTGGCAAACTCAAAAAATGTACGAACAACGTATCGTTGTTCTTTTTGTGGCAAGAGCCAGGATCAGGTTCAGCGACTCATAGCGGGGCCTAATGGTGTCTATATCTGCGATGAATGTATCGATCTATGTCGAGAAATCATTGACGAGGAGCAGGCAACAATCTCTAAACCACGCCTGCAAACGGGAAAGATGCCAGCACCAAAGAAGATATACGAGCAGCTTAGCCAGTACGTGATTGGACAGGAACGCGCTAAAAAGACGCTCGCGGTTGCGGTATACAACCACTACAAACGTATTGGTGTGGGAATGCAGATTGACGATGTGGAGCTAGGGAAAAGCAATATCCTCATGATTGGGCCAACAGGCAGTGGCAAAACATTGCTGGCTCAAACGCTCGCAAAAGTGCTGGATGTGCCGTTTTGTATCGCGGACGCGACGGCGTTGACTGAGGCGGGCTATGTTGGTGAGGACGTTGAGAATATTTTGCTGCGTCTGATTCAAACCGCTGACTTCGATGTCGCGCGAGCTGAGCGTGGTATTGTCTATATCGACGAGATCGACAAGATCGCGCGTAAATCGGACAATCCATCGATTACTCGCGACGTATCGGGCGAGGGCGTGCAGCAAGCACTACTCAAGATCATCGAAGGAACCATCGCCAACGTGCCTCCACAGGGTGGGCGTAAACATCCGCATCAAGATTTTATTCAGATCAATACCGCAAACATTCTCTTTATTTGTGGTGGCGCGTTCGAGGGGCTTGATAAGATTGTTGAACATCGCCTCGGAAGTAACAAATCAATTGGTTTTCGCTCAAAGGGCGAAGAGGTCAAGGACGAAGCGAGCAAAGAGAAAGAGTCTATCTTGACGCACCTCATCCCCGATGACCTGCTCAAATATGGGCTTATCCCTGAGTTCGTCGGTCGCTTACCTGTTGATGTTTCACTGGACCCATTAGACAAAGAAGCTCTGATTCGTATTCTGACCGAGCCGAAAAATGCGATCATCAAGCAGTACCAGAAGTTTTTGCAGCTTGACCGCGTGGAGCTTGTGTTCACAAACGAGGCTCTCGATGCCACCGCCGAAGGCGCACTCAAGCAGCGTACAGGAGCACGTGGTCTACGTAGCATTGTCGAGGGGGTTCTACTCGACGTTATGTATGAGATACCATCACGAGGCGATGTCAAGAAGGTGATTATCAACGGCGAGGTAATTACTGAACATCACAAACCACTACTTGTTACAAGAAATGAGCGAAACGCCGCATATCCAGAAGATGAGTCTGCTTAACGCAGACTCATCCCCATTTATACAGGATATGCACATTTTATTACTACTCTTACAGACGGGGGCGTAAAGCCCCTGTCTTTCTAAGCAGGGGATACAAGCCCGTTCTTCTCGGGGCGTGATAGGCGAGGGGTGTTTGCACAAATTGAGTATTGACATGGTACTTTTATTGTGCTACAATAATATATATGAACACAGACAAAAGAGACAAAAATCAATACCAGTTATCCCTCTGATGTGTATATCGCATTAAAGCAGTTTGCACAGGAAGATAGCCGCTCGTTTCATAGTATGGTCATCTGGATACTACGAGACTACATCAAACGTCGCGTAGGCAAATAA
>JBBQVS010000011.1:0-79881 GCA_038211295.1 Ktedonobacterales bacterium
CCCCTCTTATTTGCCTAGCCGACGTTTGATGGAGTCGCGCAGTATCCAGATGACCATACTGTGAAATGAGCGACTATCTTCTTGTGCAAACGGCTTTAATGCGGTATACACATCAGAGGGATAGGTTGTATTAATCTTAGTTTCTTTGTCTGTGTTCATATGTGTTCTTGTAGCACAGTACACGTACCATGTCAACACTCAATTTGCGCAAACGTCCCTCGCCTATCACGCCCCGAGAAGAACGGGCTTGTATCCCCTGCTTAGAAAGACAGGGGCGAAGGGAAACACGGCGTGGGAAAGGGGCATGGTGACGGTTCGCCCGCGCTATGCCCCTTTCCCACGCCGTGTTTCCCTTCGCCTTATTCTCCCCTTTGGTAGGGCTTTTCCATATTACACACGAGTGCGTTTAACGTGCGTCTGCTGATATGCCAGAAATGGGCCGCTATGGTTTTGGGGCATATGACCACAGATGTGGGTGCCTTCCTCCTCAAAACTTTCGTGTTCGATTGTGCCAAACTGGTGAAATTGCGCGACCAGATCGCCTCGTTTGTAGGGAATAATCACATCAAGCGGCGTGAATTGCTGTACTAATGTGTCGCTTATACATTTGAGCAATGCATCGATGCCGATGCCATCCTTCGCGGAAACCGCGACGGTTGGCGCACCTGCCGCCATCCCTTGCAACTGTAATGGCACATCGGTAGGCCAGAGATCGAGCTTGTTGAGCACAACGATCATCGGACGTTCCGCCGCCTCGATCTCTTTTAGCACCTCTTCGACTGCCGCCATCTGTCGATGCACTGAAGGGTGCGAGGCATCGACAACGTGAATGAGCAAGTCCGCCTCTTTGACCTCTTCGAGGGTCGCGCGGAAGGCCGCGACCAGCGTTGTAGGCAGGCGTTGTACAAAACCTACGGTGTCTGTTAACAAAAACTCCTGTCCACCAACGAGCCGTACACGACGTGTTGTCGGGTCGAGAGTCGCGAAGAGTTTATCTTCCGCGAGAATGTCAACGGTCGAGACTGAGAGGCGGTTGAGCAGCGTAGATTTGCCTGCGTTGGTATAGCCGACAAGTGCGACAACGGGTGCGCCAACATTTTTACGCCGTTCACGGTGACGCTGACGTTGGTTGCGAACCTGCTCAAGGTCTTCCAGCAGGTCTTCCTTCTGGCGACGGAGCATACGGCGGTCAACCTCGATCTGCTTCTCACCTTCGCCGCGCTGTTGCGTGCCACCGCGCTGCCGTGATAAGTGTGACCACTGACGGGCGAGACGTGGCAAGTCATATTCGACCTGTGCCAGCTCGACCTGCAAACGACCCTCACGAGTACGGGCGCGTTGTCCAAAGATGATGAGAATGAGTGCCGTGCGGTCAAGCACCTGTGTATCCAACTCTTTCTCAAGATTGCGGTGTTGGCGCGGTGTCAGCTCAAGGTCAAAGATTACTGCGTCACAGTTGTGAAACTTGACCAGTTCCGCGACTTCTTGCACCTTGCCAGAACCAATGACGGTGCCGGGATGAGGATGAGCCATGCGCTGAATGACGCGCTCGGCACAGGTTATGCCTGCGGTCATCGCTAGCTGTACCAGCTCATCAAGTGACTCCTCGGCGGGCCATGTGTTGTCGGGCATGTCAACGCTTATCAGGAGAGCGCGTTCGGGGGCTTCGGCAAGCAAGCCACTCGCGGACTGCTCTTCTTGTACGTTGGGAATATAATGTTCTGCCAAAAGACGCTCCTTACATGAACTTCATGTGTGCGAAAGTAGTGGGGTGGTGGACGTAAGAGTGCGTAAGCCCTCTATAAGCCCAAAAAGAAAAAGCATATGCCGCCGCATGTATACTGTCTCCGTATGCGCTCAGTGCTGCTCTTTCGGGTACAGGTGAAATACTTCTTGAAGAAGGGGTGATGTTGCGAGAAACGTCTGCTGGGATTTGTGGCAGGCAACAGCTTTCTTTCACACTATACAACAAGAGCATTGTTGTGCGGCACTATATCGTACTGTTGCCTGAAACAAGAAACAGCTAGATAGTGAAAAACACACTATGCTTGAGTACAGGTTAGTTGAAAACTATCACGTATAGACTCTCCTATGGATATTCTGGGGAAATGTACATACTAATCATACACGAAGTAGCACGAAAAGTCAAGCATGTAGAGGAGACAAAAAAAGAGTGAGTGGACAGGGATTTGATTGCTCAACCCGTCTGTCCGCTCACTTAGTGTCAGGTAATTTTTGCGCTAGAGTAGATTACCAGCGTGAACGACGCTCGCCACCACGATCATTGGAGCGACCACCGCCGTAGCTGCTGCTGCCACCAGATGACTGGGACTGAGCTTGGTAGCAATCGCGGCAATAGACGGGCTTATCGCCACGGGGCTGGAATGGAACCTGAGCCTCGTTGCCACAGCTCGCGCATGTCGCGGTGTACATCTGACGGGCTTCGCGTGATCCGCCGCCACTGCGGCCACCACCGTAGCTTCCGCCACCGCCGCCCTGACGGTCTCCCATCTGTGCCTTACGAGCCGCGCGGCACGAAGGACAGCGGCTTGGAGCATTTGTTAGCCCACGGCTGGCATAAAACTCCTGCTCGCCTACTGTGAATGCAAATTCCTGGTTACAATCGCGACAATACAATGTCTGGTCAGTTGCCATGTTTTTCTTTCTCGATTCCTGGGCATAAGCCCTCAACAAAAATGTTACTTCCGTGTATCGCGCGGCCTGTAATAGACAGTCTACTCATAGCGTCAATGCACTCTACAACGTTCTCTTAGTATAACATGCTTTTGCCAAAAAGTATTCCTTTCCAGTGCCAATTTTGGGATATTGTAAAAAATTGGTCAAATTTCGTTTCTTTCTTGACCTGATTCCATCGTTAGTGTAATCGGTACACACTTCCATATTTTCCTTATGCACCAAGACGCTGTACTTGAGTTTCGACAAGTGGTAAGACAACCTCGACAGTCGTTCCGCGCTCCTTGCCCACCTTCATTTCAAGCACGCCGCCGAGTCGCTCGACTCGTTCCATCATGCCACTAAGCCCATAATGACCTTCTGGACTAGTATAGGCAACGTGTCCGTTGGCCTTTTGGCGAGAAAAGCTGAGCGGCAGGCCAACACCATCGTCTTCGATGCGAAGCAGAACCTCGTCATCGTAGCGTCTGACACGGATGCGCACGTTGCTGGCTTGAGCATGTTTCTCGATGTTGGCGATGGCTTCCTGGCCCACCTTCCATAATGTCTCTTCCACCTGTCGGGGTAACTCTTCGCTCTCCATGAGGATGTCAAAGGTAACGTGAATGCCGCACCGTTGCGCCATCTCGCGAGCGTTACGACTGAGGGCGCGGCATACAGGCTCGCGTTCAAGTGTGGGTGAGCGTAGGTTTGCGATTGAGGCACGTAACTCGTTCATGCTCTCACGCACAAGTGTTTGTGTCGCGCGTAGCTCGCGGTTACTCCGTTCGGGGTCGCGCTCGCGCAGACGTTGCGCGACCTCCAGTTTTACCGTGACAAGCACAAGGGCGTGACCAAGCGTGTCGTGCATCTCGCGTGCAAGCCGATTGCGCTCACGGAGAACCGCGAGTTCTTGCTCCTGTGCGGCTGTTTCCGCAAGCTTCTGGTGGGCCTCGGCCAATTCCGTATGCGCGGCTGTGAGTTTTTCTAGCAAGCTGTTACGCTTGTAACGTTCGCTTACCAGGCGATGCATCACGAGTGTTAGGGCCGACGTACCATAAAAGCCCATACTCAGACCGAACAATGAATTCAACTGCTCAAGATCAAGAGGCCATGTAATCGCTTTTACCACAATGCCAAAAGAAAGCAAGAGAACTGTTACCAGTAAGAGCATCCGCCGTCCTGTAAAACGCGAAAGGATCACACCAAAGACGATATAGAGATTCCAGACAAAGTTTACGTCTATGAAGATGAGCACAAATACCATACAATACAGGGAAGCGACAATCGCGAGTGAGGGAAGCAATGATGGAGGCCAGTTATCGCGTGTGGTAACAGCACTTAACCCGAAAACCGCGAGAATTGTGAGCGAGAGGAAAAAAATAACGATGCCATGCCAATCATGAAGGAGCTGAGGTCTCGCACGGAAGATATTGTAATCGGTAAGAACCAGCGAAATAAGCGATACACTCATCCAACCTAGTCCCCACCAGCGAAAGCCGCGCGAAAACTTTTCATTGGTCACAGGCATTTCTTCGGTTACAGATACTATTGTTGTCTTCAACATTCCAACTCTCCTGCTTACTAGAGCGGGTTATATGTTCTATATGTTGGAAAGCATAACATGTATGTCCACTAATGCGTAGGGTAAAACGACCTATTTGTTGCTCAATACGAGGTGACAAAAGTCATGATGTCTGGAAACTCAACAAAAAAAGGGAATACTGCGTTCTCTCTTCTAAGAGGGATGCGTCATTAGTCATGGGTACATGTGCTTTTCTATGCCTTTCACAAGAGGATATGCTATACTCTTCCCATTGTGAGCCTGTTTGAGCCGATAGAGAGAGAGAGTGGAAGATGGTAGGGTACATACAAGAAGAGAAACAGGATCAACTATGAAAATAGAAGAAAAATTACAGCGCAATAGACTACTTTGCGGCGATAAAATATGCACGTATGAAGCAGCTTGGGAGACGCGGGTATGAATATCAGCACCGGAGGACCACACGTACTTTTCTTTGAACGCGATCAACAATTGACCGCGTTATTGACGAGCGAATTTCAGCTTGCGGGCTACGAGTGTCATGCCGCTCGTACCGCAGTAGAGGTGTTCGATACTATTGCCCGTTTCCCTGTACGCGTGCTGCTCGTGAATTTGGCGCAGGCCGCTGCTGGCCGCCGCGAGTTCTGGGTAGCACTCGATACTCAGCGTAGAGGAAGAGGCGTACAGGTATTTACGTATCTCTGCTCTAACCTCGCAGGCTATGGGCCGCGAGATAGTGACGAGCGTTCACAGACGCAAACCGCAGATATAGAGATTGACGGAATGCTTGGCCTGATGAGCATGGTTGATGCTGTGCGTGAACGTGTACCTGCCTCCGCGCCTGTCAGCACAGGCACAACCAACACGCAACCGCGAATGCAACGTGTCGCGCCCCAGGCTCCGCCCGCGACACCCAACATACATTCTGCACCTGCGGCCCAGGGCCAGAATAGCACCAACACCCCGACCTATCGCGCTGGCCCAATCGACTCATCGGGCTATCCGGCTCCGCGTGCAAATACAACACCCCCTGCATCTACTCTGAATTCGCAATCCTACTCGGAGAAGATACGGGCCGTATTGTATCCCACGCAACGCCCCACGAATACACAAACGATGGTGCCAGCGCAAGAGGTGGAGCCGACGCCGACGTATAATGAGCCACAACAATATACACAGCAAAATACGCATCATACCCAAAATGTGTCGCCCAACGTGCAAGACGCCCCAATCATGCAACCGCAGTCGCAGCAGGCATATGACTATGACGCTACCGCCCTGCAACGTCTCGCATATGGGGGGACGGCGGGAGCGGGGCAAGAGTCGGGTCTTGACCAATTGTCGCGCCTGCTACAGGGACGCGCAACGCCAACCAGCAGCGACGAGAGACCAGAGTATCCGCAGGTAAGAGAAACGCGCACATATGAAAGTGACACAAGACCAACGGAACAGTACGCTGGCAGCTACACGCCGACTTCGCAGACTACACCCACAACGGAGGCGATTGGCTCACAGATACTTCGCGCTTCGCCCATCGAAGACCTGCCTCTTGAGCGCACATCCAATGGCACAGTAAGTGATGGTGTGCGGCGTGTAGAAACGCGGGTAAATTATCGGCAACACGGGCAAACGACACAAGCTCAAAGTTCGCAGGCAACTCCGCTTGCCTCGATCTCGCGTGCGTCCATTGCTCCCTCTGTTCCGCCTCAAGCCCAGGCACAACCACCAATATCGAAGGCAACGATGCCAGTGATGGCGGTTTCACCACCACCTCAAAATGTTGTGGCACCGCAACCCATTAGTACGACGCAGGAAGAGCGTATCAACACAGAAAAGCCCACATCGCAACAGGTAGAGGAGCATCGAACGGCGCAACAGGCGGTAAAAGAAACGCTTGTAGAGTATGAGGGCCAGGATAGAAACGATGAAAGTGAGGAGGAGGAACAAACACGCGAACGTCCTATCGCGCAAAGAAGCGAAGTAGAAGAGGAACATGAGGAGAGAGAACACGATATGATAGAGATGACTCGCGGGGCGAGCGAGCAGCTACTGCAAGCTACAATGCCAATGCTAGACAGTTCGGCATGGAAAGATATGTCTGAAACGGGTATGTCGCCTAATAATGCGATACTCTTAGACATTGTACAAAGTCTGCCCTTGATGCCATCGCCGCCACCGCAACCACCCACACCGCAAGCGGTGAGTGGACGAACGATGCGAACACTTGGAAGCGTGTTACTTGAAGGGCATCTTGTCCCACAGAACCGCTTAGAGGTCGCGCAAAATATACAGCGCATGTTACGTGGTGTGGACTTAAATTATCAGCTTGGTGAAATCTTACTTATGTTCAAACTTTTAACGCCCGATCAACTGCTTGCCGCCAGTCTGGTGAGCTACGGGATGATTTCGACACAGCAGATTAGTGCGCTTGGTCGTATACGCCAGGAACTGCACGCGATTGGCTTAGAGTATGATCTTGAAAGTCTCCTCATTCTCTTCAGAATGCTGACGCCCGAACAGTTACGCGAGGTTCGTTCCAGCTGGCAGGGCTAATACCAGGGAACACGGTGGGGGCAAGCCGCGTCATGCCCCCACCTTGACCAGTTTTCTTGCCTATGGCAAAATTAGTCCTTAGAGAATTGTTTCATGCAGAGAAATATGGTATAATGGGAGCATACCCTTTAATAGTCTGTCATCGCTAGCAGTGTTCAGAGGTGTAAAGGCAATACACACCCTTTTTCCTCATCTTTCACTTGGTCAGAAATGAGAAAGGACAGATTGAAACATTGCAGCAGCATCACAATGATGCACCACCTCAACCCTTTCCCTCGTCTTCAGTCACCAGACTGGGCGAAGGTAATAACGCACTCTAATCAACATATCCTCTGTTACGTAGGAATGGGCTGGTTTTCACTCGCATGGTGTCGAGCAAAAAACTGGCCTTTTTGGTCTCACTAGCAAACATCTTCTTGTCCACGTCTGGCGAGTATGCCAGCTTTTGTACCACAAAGAGAGGGTGACGACGTATGGATTTGGTGAAGCGATTAGAAGAATATAGAGATCGTGAGCGGGAACTTCAGTGGGAGGGAACCTTCGCGCAATACTTTGAAATTGCGAGCAAGAACCCAAAGATAGGGAGACTCTCACATGCGCGTATCTATGACATGATTGTCGATGCAGGCATCGAGATGACACGCAATGGCGAGCCACATTATAAGTTCTTCAATGAAGAAATCTTCGGGATTGAGAAGCCACTGCAACAGATTGTGGACTACTTCCACTCTGCCGCGCAACGCTTAGAGGTTCGCAAACGTGTACTACTACTCATGGGGCCGGTTGGTGGCGGTAAATCTACTGCCGTCGCGCTTATGAAGCGCGGTCTTGAAGCGTACACACGCACCCCAGAGGGAGCCGTCTACGCTATCAAAGACTGTCCCATGCACGAAGAGCCACTCCACTTAATCCCCAACGACCTCCGTGCCGATGTCGAAAAAGAGTTTGGTCTCTATATAGAGGGCGATCTGTGTCCACACTGCCGCTACATGGTAGATAACAACTTTCGCGGACGCATCGAAGAAGTTCCCGTTAAGCGTGTGACCTTCAGCGAGAAATATCGCGTGGGAGTCGGAACGTTCACGCCGTCCGATCCCAAAAGCCAGGATATCAGCGAGTTAGTCGGAGGCATCGACCTCTCGACCATTGGCGAGGTTGGCGTCGAGAGCGACCCAAGAGCCTACCGCTTCGATGGAGAACTCAATATCGCGAATCGCGGCCTGATGGAATTCGTCGAGATGCTGAAGTGTGTTTCGGGCGTTTCGCTTATTTACACGCGAAACGGGATCCGCAGACTCGACTCACTGGCACGACCTGGACACGGTGTTGGCGCATCACGTGACATCGATATCCAGATTTCCAGTAGTAGCGGGGTGGAGACTGCCGCTCAGCTCTACCGCGCTGGTCTGAGCAAAACCAAACGTCTCATAACCCGTCGCGGCTTCGTAGAGGAAGGCACACACGATCATCGTATGCAAGTTGTGAACGATGAAGGTGTGCTGGTCTGGAAACGCCTGGATCAATTGCAACTTGGCGATTGGGTTGTGTTGCAAAAAGGACAGAATGTGTGGGGACAGGATGTTGCACTTGATTGGCAAGCTCCTGACAACAAACGCGCCAGATCAATCCGTGTGCCAGAGACTATGACTCCTGAGTTGGCACGCTGGCTTGGATACCTTGTTGCAGAAGGCTCCATCAATTCTCGCGCACATACTATTGACTTCTCTTGCAATGAAGAAGAACTATGTGCTGATTACGCTGGATTAACTCAACAGCTTTTCGGCATCACTCCTGATCTGTATCCTGAACGCTTGTTAATAGCAAGCCTGATGCTGGTAGATTTTCTAAAATACCTGGGCTTTAAGACTGGTGCATACGACAAAGATATCCCCTGGTCTGTGCTGGAATCCTCGCGTGAGTCAATGCTGGAATTTCTGGCGGGCTACTTCGCGGGCGATGGTACGGTCAATCTCAAAGGGCGGCTCTCGTGGACAACTGCTTCGGAAACACTGGCTCAGCAGTTACAGGTGGTTCTGCTCAATCTCGGCGTTGTGGCGCGGCGTGTCATATCCCGTTCGCGCTCGGCAACAGATCAAGAGAAGAAGGAATACTGGACGATTACCGCTGCTGGCGCGGATGCCGATCTGCTGGCATCACAGATGCGTCTGTCGCCACAGCGCAAACTGCTAACCTATGAAAAGGTTTCGGCAGGGGTGCTACGCGCTGGACGAGCCGATAGTATCCCTAATACGATTGGCTACTGGCAAAGCATCTCAGAGCAACTTCAGACCAATATCATGGCTCGCGCTCTGGCTGAGGGCGGCTCTGGCTATCGCACGCGTGAGGGCGCACATCAGATTCTGGGCGAGGATTCCATCAATCTTCACATGCTGCGTACCGGGGCCAATACCTGCACGCGCGAGATAGCTACAAAGGTACTGGGAAAATTGGAAGGCTGGATTGAGCCTCCTCCAGGACTCAATACACTGCTCAATTCTTCGCTCTTCTATGATGAGGTGGTTTCGCTTGAGGATAGCGAAGCCGAATGCTGGGATCTGAATGTACCTGGCTCTAATACCTTCATCGCCAATGGCTTTGTCAACCACAACTGTGACGAAAAATTCTTGTATGTCTTGCTTACCCTGAGTCAGGAGCAGAACATCAAGACCGGACGTTTCAGCATGATTTACGCCGACGAGGTTGTCGCGAGCCATACTAACGAGCATGAGTATCAATCATTCGTTGGGAACAAGAAGTCGGAAGCATTGCAGGATCGTATCATTCTGGTCAAGGTTCCGTACAACCTGCGCGTCTCCGACGAGGTGAAAATCTATGAGAAACTGCTCAAACAGAGTGCGCTGCAAAACGTTCATATCGCCCCATACACGCTGCGAATCGCCAGCATCTTCGCCATTCTGACACGGCTTGAACCATCGAAGAAGGCGGGCATGAGTCCAATGAAGAAACTTCGTCTCTATGATGGCGAAGATATGGAAGACTTCAAGCAGAAGGACGTGCGCGAGTTGCAGGAGGAGGCGGTGCGCGAAGGCATGGATGGCATCTCGCCTCGCTACGTCATCAATCGTCTCTCGAACGCGCTTATCAAGCAAGGTGTGACCTTTATCACCCCGATTGACGCGTTGCGCGCGCTCAAAGACGGACTCGACCAGCACACCAGCATCACCCGCGAGGAGCGCGAACGCTACATCAATTTCATTAGCGAAGCACGCAAAGAGTATGACCAGATCGCGCAAAAAGAGGTACAACGCGCCTTTGTCTACTCCTACGAAGAGTCGGCACGAACGCTGTTGAACAACTACCTCGATAATGTTGAAGCGTACTGCAACAAAACCAAGTTACGCGACCCCATAACCGACGAGGAACTGGACTCAGACGAGCATCTGATGCGCTCGATTGAGGAGCAGATTGGCGTTTCTGACAACTCCAAGCGTTCCTTCCGCGAGGAAATTCTCATTCGTATCTCGTCGCTTGCCCGTAAAGGCTTGACTTTCGATTATACGAGCCATGAGCGACTCAAGGAAGCTATCGAGCGTAAGCTGTTCGCGGACCTGCGCGATGTGGTCAAAATCACCACCTCGACGCGCACACCGGACAAAGAGCAGTTACGGAAGATTAACGATGTTATCAACCGTCTCGTCGCTGAACACGGCTACACACCTGAAAGCGCGAACGAACTTCTGCGCTACACCGGCAGTCTCTTAAATCGTTAGAACACATTCTGGTTCGGGATATCATGGCGGAGGCTCTGTCCCCGCCATGTACATTCTCAGCGCGGAAGTTTTCAGAGAAGGAGCATAAGTATGTCCATCTCGCAGCACGACTGGTCGCTCCACCGCAAGGGACAGATCGATCAGGAACGCCATAAAGAGAAGATTCGCGATGCCGTCAAGAAAAATCTGGGTGAGATTGTCAGTGAAGAGAATATTATTCTCTCAGATGGGAAAAAAACGGTACGTGTCCCTATTCGCTCGCTCGACGAGTATCGTTTTCGCTATGACCCTGGCAAGCAGCAGCATAGTGGGCAGGGCGATGGCAAAAGTAAGGTTGGCGACGTAATCGCGCAAGAGCCAAAACCGGGCAAGGGCAAGCGCGGCGACGCCGGCAAGGAAGCAGGTCAGGATTATTACGAGGCCGATATCTCAATGGAAGAACTCGCGGCCCTGATCTTTGAAGACCTCGGCCTGCCCAACCTGGAACAAAAACGTCAGCAGGAGATGCAGACCGAAGCTGTGCGCTTTACCGATGTACGGAAAAAAGGCCCGATGGCGAACCTTGATAAGAAGCGCACCATCATGGAGAACATGAAGCGCAACGCCGCCAAAGGCGAGGCCAAGTTTCAGGATATCAAGTCGGAAGATTTGCGCTTCAAAGTTTGGGAACCCACAATCAAATACCAGTCCAACGCCGTTGTCCTCGCCATGATGGATGTATCAGGCAGCATGGGGGAATTCGAGAAGTACATTGCGCGTAGTTTCTACTTCTGGATGGTGCGCTTTCTCCGCACGAAGTACAATAACGTGCAAATTGTGTTTATCAGTCACCATACCGAGGCAAAAGAGGTGACGGAAGAAGAGTTTTTTCACAAAGGCGAGAGCGGTGGGACGCAGGTCTCTTCGGCGTATGAACTGGCGTTACAGATTATTCAGGAACGCTACAAACCGGACGACTGGAATATCTACCCGTTCCACTTCTCGGACGGGGACAATCTGCCCTGGGACAATGACCGTTGCGTGCAGATGGTCAACAAGCTGATGGAGCAGTGCAACATTTTCGGCTATGGCGAGATACGCGAGGGACATTACCGCTCGCCAAGCACGCTGATGTCGGCATATAACAAGATTACCGACAAAAAATTCACCGCCGTAACCATTTCTGATAAAAAAGAAGTGTATCCAGCGTTGCGGAAGTTTTTTGCTCAGAAAGACGCTATAGGGGTGTAGTCCTGTATCATGTGTCTTCCTGAGCTAGAGGAGATTTTTCATGACAATGCTAGAGGGTAGTGATGATCTCGAACGGTTGCGTGACAATATAGATATCGCGTGGGAGCAGGCGCGAAAGTTTGGGCTTGACCCGTTCCCCACGCATTTTGAAATGGTTCCCGCAACCATCATGTATGAGTTTGCTTCCTATAGTCTTCCGGGTCGTTTCAGTCACTGGACGCATGGCAAGGCGTATCATCGGCAGAAGATGCAGTATGATTTTGGGTTGAGCAAAATCTATGAGATGGTGGTCAACACAAATCCCAGTTATGCCTTCTTAATGGACATGAACAACCTGCTGCAAAACACGTTTGTGGTCGCGCACGTCTTCGGGCATACCGACTTTTTCAAGAATAACGCCTACTTTCAGCACACATCGCGCCGAATGATCGACAAGGTAAGCATTCACGCCGAGCGTATCGTGCAGTATGAGTTTGATCATGGCAAACTCGAAGTCGAGCGTTTTCTGGATGCTGCCCTCGCGATACAAGAGCATATCGACTATAACCTGTTCCTGCGTTCCGATGATGTGAAACACCAGGGGAAATCGCCCGACGCGGTAAGCGAATACGACGACATCTGGGGACTGGACAAAAAAGCAAAGCAGGCCGACGAGGAGCGTGATAGGTTTCTCATGGGTAAAGCTCCCAAGTTCCCAGAGAAGCCAGAGAAAGACTTGTTGCTCTTTCTCTCACGCCATGCCCCCAGTCTGCAACCCTGGCAGCGCGACCTGATCGAGATTGTGCGTACTGAGTTCCTGTACTTCGTGCCACAGATGCAAACAAAGATAATGAATGAGGGGTGGGCCTGCCTCAAAGCCGACAGTCTTGTGCTCACGGAAAAAGGCTTTTTACGCTATGATGCCCTTCATGAGCAGCTTGCACACAATGAGCAGATCGCTGTGTGTAGCGGTAATGGTATATACGACAAAATTACTGATCGTCATATCAAGCGCGACGCATCAACCATCCGTCTAAGAACAAGGCGTGGGCTTGTTCTGGAAGGGGCGGAAGAACACAAACTAAGTATTGGCCCCGACAAGTGGCTTGCGTTAAAAGATGTTCAACTCGGACAGCATATCCCATTGAGCGTGGGCAACAATATCTGGCCCGAACAGCTTGTAAAAGTTGCAACGCCTCCCAAGATAGTGTTGCCCACTCTTGCAGACGTTGCTCGGATTGCAAGTGTACACAGAAGGACGTTATTGAAAGCGGTAAACGGAAAAAAAACGTATGCTAATGATAAAATCGCTGTCGCGTTGCAAAGCACAGGCTACACGTTTGGTCGTGCAGGTAAACCAAATTATGGTTTGCGCTTCCCGCTTGTCGCGCCCACACATATAACCGCTGAATTCGCTGAGTTTCTTGGCTACCTCATTGGCGACGGAAACATTCATGTCACGAAAAACGCCATTGGCTACACGAGTGGCGATAGCGTGCTAGCTGACCGCTATGCACACCTTGTCAAGAGCTTATTTGCCATTGAGACAACACCGTTTTGGGATGATAAGACTATCAATGGTCAAGGTGGTCGCTGGCGTGTTGTCTTCTATTCCGCGAATATGCTAGACCTTTTAGCGTCAATGGGTATAGACTTGCTGGCAAAGGCTCCCCAGAAATGCATCCCTGATGGCATTTTGCGCTCGCCCAAAGCAGTTGTGAGTGCATTTTTGCGGGCCTACTTCGACTGTGATGAGTGTGCTTCCGAAAAGGAAGGCATCATTCTCTCGACGTTCAGCGATAACATCGCGCGGACGTTGCAGATAGTGCTGCTAAACTATGGCATTCTTTCGCGTCGCTATGGGCCGAATATCAGAATTAAGAGCAGTTCCGCGAAGCTTTTTGCCGCAGAGATTGGGTTTGGTCTAAGCCGTAAGCAAGAGAAACTACAACTGTACCTGGCAAGCCATCGCTGGTTCAAACGAGAAGACCTTACTGATGAGGTTATCAGCATCGAGCATGACGTAGCCGATGTATACGATGTTACCGTTGAGCGTTCGCATCGCTATGTAGCCAATGGAATGTTACACCATAATAGCACCTGGCACGCGCGTATTATGCGTGAACTAGGCGACAAAGGCGTCATTTCAGACTCAGACACAATAGAGTTCGCGCAACTGCACTCAGGCGTGTTGTCACCTTCTAAAACATCGCTCAACCCGTACTATCTGGGCTACAAGATGTTCGAGGCGATTGAGAAACGTTGGGATAATCCAACGAAAGAGGAGCAGGAGCGACTCGGACGCAAGCCCGGCATGGGCAAGCAGAAGATTTTCGAGGTGCGCGAACTCGATAATGACGTATCGTTCTTGCGAAACTATCTCACCGAAGACCTTGTTCGTGATCTTGACCTGTATATGTTCAAGAAAGAGGGCGACGAGTGGGTTGTCGCTGAAAAGCGTTGGGAAAAGGTGCGCGATGGTATCGTTGCCAGCATGACGAACTTCGGCTATCCCTACCTTGTGGTTGACGATGGCGATTATCGTGGCAACCGCGAACTCTACATCAAGCACATGTTCGAGGGACAGGAACTCGACGTGAGTTACGCCGAAAAGACGCTTCAGTATGTCCAAATGCTCTGGGGGCGTCCCGTTCATCTTGAAACCATTTATGAGGGTAAGCGTATTCTCATGACGTATGATGGTGAGCGTAACACAAAAACATCGTTAGAGAAATAGTGTGGAAGGCGTGCTACTTCACGCCTTCCTTCTCACACACCTTCCGGGCCTTCAAGCTGCCCCTGTTGAGCATGTGGCCCCCCCAGCTGCATCTGTAGCTTCATCGCCTGCAATTGTTGCTCGACGTTTTGCTCCGCCGAAATTTTTTGCAGCTCGCGGTCAAGCGTATCGCCAGAACCCGCGCCAAGCAGTCCCTGCTCGCCAAGCGTGCCTTGCTCTATCAATGTCTCCATCGCGTTGGCGCGTGCTTGCATCGTGAGTACCTTGTCTTGTGCGCGTTGCATTGCCGCGTTCATCTCAGTCATTTCCTCAGAGATGCCGGTGGTTACTTCGTTGATTTTGACCTGAGCCTGTGCCGCGTTATATTGCGCCTTGACCATCTCTTTTTGAGTACGGAAACTCTCGATGCGTGCGGAGACCGTGCGTTCCATCGTAATCAGCTTCTGCTCCTGCCCGCGTAACTGCTCGATCTGCTGTCGATAGGCGGTGATCTGCGTCTGAAGCGTCTCTTTGCGCTGCAACGCCATGCGGGCAAGGTCTTCGCGGTTCGCTTGCAATGCTTGCATCGCCTGCTGCCCCAGCTTATTATATTGTTGCAAAATCTGTTCTTCCTGCAATTCCAGTCGTTTCTCATTCGTTACAACATCAGCTATAGAGCGGCGCAACTGCTGCAACTGCTCAAGTTGTTTGGCGTAGGAGTAGTCCATAACCTGACCAGGGTCTTCCGCTTTGTCGAGCGCGGCACTGGCGCGAATGTGAAAGAAGGTCGCGAGGCGTGAAAAAAGGCCCATTTTTTGTTTCTCCTAATAGATACCGATGGTGTGCTATACTTTTTCTGACAACGTTGCGTAGAAGTGTGCGTTCAGTATATTATAGTATGCTAAACGTAGCGAGTGTTGAGGCCCAAAAGGTATGCGTCCTATCTTGCTGTTTCTCTCTCTACTATACGCTCCATACGCGCTATATGGTAGACGCTTTACCTCTTAGCTGACAAACCTTAACGAGAAGTGAGGAATCAACGATGTATAACGAACTCGATGGGCCGCAACAGGTCGAACTACTGGCGGCTTCGCTACGCGCCAACACCAGCGACCTCGGTGCGTTTGTCGAGGCTCTAGCCGCCAAACTCAAAGGTGCCTTGCCCGAACAGACCACTATTACACGGCATAATTCGCTCTTTTCACGCGAACATCCCGTGAAAGATATAACCGTCGCCTTTGGTGAACAGCACTATATTCTACAACGCGAGAAGCAGGGGCAAATTCTCGCACAACGCGCCACAAAGGTGCGCGATATTGTACTGAAAAGAGAGCCAATTTCAGTCGAGCAATGGATCAACGAGATCGCCGAACGGCTCGCGCAAGAAGCCGTGCGAAGCGCACAAACGCGTTCCGCCCTTGAGCAGTTTTTGTTGTAACCTTATTCTGTCCTATTTCGGCATACAACCGAGAGCCTGAGTGTCGCGCGGAAGCAATACTCAGCTATACCGTCTAAAAAAGGAGTACGTTCATGTCACAACCAACGCCACCACAGCAGGGAAACGATTTGCCCGTTCACGCCCGCGAACGTCTCAACATCATGCGTGGCGACGCGACACATCGCGGCCTCTTCACCAGCGATCTAAGCGTCAATGAATTTCTGCTTACACGCGAGGCCGGCTTCGATCCTGTTGGCCTGGTTGTGGGCAGTTCTATCTACCACATTGGGTATCAGCAGGCAAACTGGAGCCAGAATCAAGAAATGGGCGTTCTCACACAGGCGATGTATCACGCCCGCGAACTGGCGATGCGGCGCATGGAAGAGGAGGCGAACGCGCTTGGAGCCGATGGCATCGTCGGGGTGCGGCTCACCGTCGCACGTTCTGCCTGGGGCGAAGACCTTGCGGAATTTATTGCTATCGGCACCGCTATCCGTTCGCGCAACGGTCAATCCTTCCGTAATGCGAAGGGAATGCCCTTTACCTCCGACCTTTCCGGGCAAGACTTCTGGACGCTTCTGCGAGCCGGCTATCGGCCCGTTGGTCTGGTCATGGGCAATTGTGTCTACCACGTCATGCATCAAGGTATGGGGCAGTGGTTCAAACAACTTGGTCGCAACACAGAGATGGCGAACTACACGCAGGCACTCTACGATGCACGCGAACTTGCAATGGAGCGAATGCAGTATGAGGCCGCCATGTTGCAGGCACAAGGTATTATCGGCGCAAATATCGTCGAGGGAAGTCACGGATGGGGATTGCACATCATCGAATATTTCGCGGTTGGCACCGCCGTCATCAGCATCTCGGAGACGCACCAGATACAAGCACCATCGCTCACTCTGACGCTGAATAGCTGACCAACCCCAACATTGGAGGATGAGCGATAAACTTTCATAGTAAACTCTAAAGTAAACATCACCAATCCCCTTGACAACGCAAATTACAATATGCTATATTTAATATAGCATAAGGCAATAACGCTTCAGCGTGAGACAAACGTAGTCTGTTCAACGTAGGAAAAGAGACAACACGCTTTACACTTAGCACAAGACATGCGTACTCTACAACGGAGTAGCCTTATTCTTTTTCATTTCTAAGCGGCGCGTCCTCTTCTTTCTGTGTCGTGGACTCTACTGCTGATAAAAACAAGGAGAGCCTTTTGTATGGTTATCTTCCTACTCGCACTCATCGGTGCGCTCGCTGTCATGGTGATTCTCACTATTGGACGCCTGGGCTTTGGGCGACGCGAACAATTCGATAGTCGCAAATTCGCCACATGGTTTGGCATATACTTTGTTGTGAACTTTCTGCTGAGCCTGCTCATACTCTACTTCGGACAACCCGCTTTGACGGGGCCGTTTGGCGGGTGGCAATGGATTCTTGGCCCACTTGTGATTAGCAGTATCGCCAATCTCTTTGCCTTTGCGCGACCCGCGATGGGCGTGCTAGAAGAAGCCGCGGCAATCAGTCAGGGGCGTTCGCGCTCGTCAACGCGTGGCACAACAAGTATGCCCTCGCGCTACTCGCGTGGCGTAATCGCGGCGGGCATCTTCGGTCTCATTTTCGCGGGCGTTATCGGTATCGTTGTCTCGATTCTTATCACCATCTTTACCACCTGGTTCGATGTCAACGCGAAAGTCCTTGCCGCCATCCCCAACGTAAAAGTGATGGCTTCGCCGCAATTGCCGCCGACAGATCAGAACAACATCGTGCTTGTAAGCAAAAATATCGCGTCCTATAAGGGTCAGCAGGTGCTTGGCTCCAACGGGCAAAATCTTGGTTCCGCCTACAATATTGACCCCACCAGCTATACATTGCAATCCATCAATCATCATCTTTACTATGTTGCGCCACTCACCTACAACAACATTTTCGTCAATATTTCCAATCCAACTACGCCCGGCTTCGTCGTTGTAGATGCCGAAGACCCACAGCAGGTTCCGCAATTGCACACGGAGAATAGCGCGAAGATTGCGTACCTTCCTGGCGCGTTGCTCAATCAAGACCTGCTCCGTCACGTCTACATCAACGGCTATACCTATGGACGTCTCGCTGACCCCACACTGGAGCTTGACGACAACCTGCATCCCTACTGGACCATTTCGCTCCTGCAACCGTCGCGTGGCTATACTGGCGACGTACTTAGCGAAGTGCTTATCGTCGATGCCCACACGGGCGATATCAAAAAATACCAACCCTCACAGGTTCCAACATGGGTTGACCGTGTATTCCCTTCCGATACCGTCATGGAATACCTGAAATGGTGGGGCCTGTATCATAATGCCCCCTGGTTCAACCCCTCTGGTTTGGGCCAGCAAGCACCAGCGGGTACGCCCGAACTGCTGTATAACAAGGGCGATCAACCCGTCTGGCTTGTGCCTATGACTTCCTCGTCGTCAAGCGACCAGTCAAGTACAGGCGTGTTTCTCTTCAACTCGCACAAAAACGAGGCAGAGTTTTACCCTCTGTCGGGTATCGGTATTGGCGATAACGTTACTAAAACGTTTCAGTCAACGCGTGCGAATATCCGCAACTACGATGTAACTAGCACGCAACTTTATCAAATCAATGGTGTCCCAACGTGGGTCGCGATCTACTCGCAGAGCACGGGTAGCGGCGACATCTTTCAAGCTGTTGGCATCGTTGACGCACGCGCCCTGAATGGTAACAACGTGCAATTCGAGTCGAACCTCTCGGCGGCACTCACCAGTTATCAGCAGTGGCTTACGCAGCAGGGGAGTGGCACGAGCAGCGGTACAACCAGTCAGACCGTGACCGGTAAGGTGCAACGTATCTCTGTGGTACAGCAGGGCGCGAATACCATCTACTACCTACAAATCGCGGGTCAGAAGGTGATCTTCACCGCGAACCTGTCCCTCTCGCCCAAGTTGCCGCTTGTGCAAGCAGGTGATACCGTCAAAATTACCTACCTGCCGACAAAGGGTACAGTCGTCAATGTACAGAGTATCGATGACATCACCATCAACCTGGGCGTTACTCCAACGCCCGGTGTGAGTGGTGGTACCGCAACCCCGTAGTTTTATACCTCAAGTGTTGGACGTGCTGTGACACTTTGACAGGGATGCCTGAATATGTTCTACTCAAAGGTATCTCCGTTAAAGAGCCGCTGTACGTCCGATTTTCATTATCATCAAGGAAGAGCAATGCCACCACGCACTACGAAAATTTATCGTGAAGACAACGATTTTCAATATATCGAGACATTGCGCCGCAGCCGCGAGAAGCGTCAGAAAAATAAAGAGTTTTTCATCGAGGGCGTGCGTCCAATCAATCAAGCTCTGCGTTACGACTGGCAGATACGCGCCTTCGCCTATTCCCGCGAAAAACCGCTTTCGGACTGGGCCGAGAACATTCTGGCGCGTTCACAGGCAACGCATCATTACGATTTACGTCTGCCTCTGCTCGAAAAGTTGAGCAACAAATCGGACGCATCCGAGTTGCTGGCGGTGGTCACGATGCCGCCAGATGATGTGGAACGTATCCCTCTCTCGGAGAAGCCTCTAGTGATTGTTTTTGATCGGCCCGCGAACCCTGGCAACCTGGGAACAATCATTCGCTCCTGCGACGCGCTCCGTGTTGACGGCCTTATCATCACCGGACACGCGGTAGACCTCTACGATCCCGAAACCATTAGCGCGACCACTGGCTCATTTTTCGCGTTACCCACCGTCCGCCTGCCTTCACAAAAAGAACTACAACCCTGGCTTGAGGCAGTTGGCAAAAAATTCGAGTACGTTCAGATTGTCGGGAGCGATGAGGACGCGGAAGTAGACGTTGCCGAACACGATTTCACGAAACCTACAATCCTCATTGTTGGCAACGAAACATGGGGTATAAGTGCAAACTATAAAGCACTTTGCGATACAATGGTACACATCCCAATCTACGGTTCCGCCTCCTCACTCAACGTCGCGTGTGCAACCTCAATCCTGCTCTATGAAATTGATCGGCAGAGAAGAACGTAAAGAATGCTTCATGGTACAATAGGACAAGGACATATTTCACTAGCAGGCCGCACACTTAAAGGATAATCACACATGGTCGCCCCACAGATACCGCACGACACAGCACCCACGTATGCACAGCAGTATTTACCACGCTTACAGGAATATCAAGAGGAAATGCTGGCACGTCTCACAACCCTCGTCAATATCGATTCGGGGACGGGGCAAGTTGAGGGCGTCAACCGCATCATAGACCACCTTGAAGCGTGGATGACGGCGTTAGGCTTCGCGGTCTCGCGGTCTCCAACGCCCTCCTTTGGTGATAACCTCGTGGCGCATCTACGCGGTACAGGCAAGGCGCGTATTCTGCTTGTGGGACATGTTGATACCGTTTATGCACAGGGAGCGGTTCAAGCGCAACCATTTCGCCTTGAAGAGGGCATTATCTACGGGCCGGGCGTGATTGATATGAAGTCGGGCGTGATAATGTGTATCTACGCCCTCCGTGTTTTGCTCGAAGGGGGCTTCGACCAGTTTGGCGACCTCTACGTCGTGTTCAATAACGATGAAGAGATTGGCTCAACGGGTAGCGCACCGCTTTTACAGGATATCGCACGACGCGTCGATGTCGGGTTAGTGCTAGAGTCGTCGCGTTCCGCCAACATCGTGACCAAAGCACGTAAAGGAGCCGATAAGTATGTGTTGGAGATAACGGGCATTTCCGCGCATTCGGGAGCCGAGCCGCAAAAGGGACGCTCCGCCGTTGTCGAACTTGCTCACAAAATCCTCGCCATGAACAATATCAATACGCTCTTTTACGGCGTGACTTGCAACGTGACGCGGATTAGTAGTAGCGAACAGCTTAACATGGTGCCTGATATGGCGCGTTGCCACATCTCCGTTCGCGCCTATGATGAGCGCGGTCTGGACATGGCGGCGGACGCGCTGGAAAAAATCGTGACGGGTTGCAGTGTTCCCGATACCCGTGCCAGATTAGTGCGAATGCCGGGCCGTAGACCGTACCAGGCAACACCCGCTATGCTCGACCTGCTCCACATGGCACAACAGGAGGGGGACGCCCTCGGCCTCGCTATCGTCGCCGAGGGCAAGGGTGGCGTCTCGGACGCGAATACGCTGATGGCGGCAGGTATACCCACGCTGGATAGTCTCGGCCCAATCGGTGGCGGAATGCACAACCTTGACCGCGAATATCTCCGCGCCGACTCCATCGCGTTACGTGGGGCCTTGCTCGCTGGCCTGCTCCACCACATTAGCCTGTCGAAATCTACAGGGGCGAAACCATTGGCATAGCCAGTACAGTTTGTGCTAGAAATGGATACACTTAAAGAAACGGAAAGACAAGGAGCAAATTTATGGGATTTCATGGCATGGGTGGCGGAATGGAAGCATACGCGGAAGAGCAAAAGAAGCGCGGACGCAAAACCGACGCGCGAACAGTGCGCCGTATCTTCACAGCATTCGCGCCATATAAACTACAGGTTCTTCTGGTGCTACTCGCCATTATTATAACGACGCTGCTGGGGTTGGTTAATCCACTGCTGATTAAGTTCATCTTCGACGACGCGATTACGCCTAAGAACACGAACCTACTACTCATTTTTGTTGGCTTGATGATCGTTACACCAATCGTAACAGGCATCGTTGGCGTAGGGCAGACGTATCTAAACAATGTTGTTGGACAAAATGTAATGCGCGACTTTCGCAATCGGTTGTATCAACACCTACAAAGTATGTCATTGCGTTTCTTTACCGCAACACGCACAGGTGAAATTCAGTCGCGCCTCTCCAATGATGTTGGTGGCGTCCAAACGGTTGTCACCGATACCGCGACAAGTATCATCTCCAACATCTCGACATTCGTAAGTACACTGATCGTCATGCTATACATCAGTCCACTTCTGACATTAGTCTCGCTGGGTGCGCTACCAATCTTTTTGTGGATTACCTATAAGGTCGGCAAGGTGCGCCGCCTGACAAGCAAAGAGACGCAAAAGAGCCTGGCGTCGCTGACCGCTATGATGCAGGAGACGCTTTCAGTAAGCGGCGTATTGCTCATGAAGACCTACGGACGCCAGAAGTATGTGCAGAGCCAGTTCGAGAAGGAAAATCAGAAACTCACCGATTTAGAAGTTCGGCAGCAGATGATTGGACGCTGGTTCTTTATGCTTATCAGCACCTTCTTTTCGATTACGCCCGCACTGATCTACCTGATCGCTGGTTGGCAGGCAATTCATGGGAACGCAAGACTCTACTCTTTCGGGACTATCGTTGCGTTTACGACGCTACAAAGCAGAATCTTCTTCCCGATAGGGCAACTTCTCTCGACGCAGGTAGAGGTACAGGGGGCGTTAGCCCTGTTTGACCGCATCTTCGAGTACCTCGACCTACCCGTTGATATCAAGAACAAGCCCGACGCGTTGACGCTTGTGCCAGAGCAGACGCGCGGTGAAGTGGCGTTCAAGCATGTTACCTTCTCCTACAAGCGTGACGAAGAAGACAAACCAAGTATGCTCAGGGGATTGGTTGAAGTAGAACTACCCGCATCATCGCTGGTTGTGCCATTTGCGAAACGTGAAGAGAGCGAAGAGCCACGCATCACGCTGAACGATGTGTCGTTTAGTATTCAACCAGGCCAACTGGCGGCACTCGTTGGGCCAAGTGGCGCGGGTAAAACCACGATGACCTACATGGTGCCGCGTCTCTATGATGTCGATAGCGGCTCGGTAGAGATCGACGGGCATAACGTCAAAGATGTGACGCTCGAATCGCTGGGTGATGTCGTTGGCGTTGTTACGCAGGAAACATACCTCTTCCATGCTTCCGTGCGCGAAAACCTACTGTACGCACGCGCCGATGCAACCGACGAGCAAATGATCGCGGCAGCAAAGGCGGCAGCTATTCACGAGCGCATCATGGAACTCGACAATGGCTATGATACCATCGTGGGTGAGCGCGGCTACAAGCTCTCTGGTGGCGAAAAGCAGCGTATAGCGATTGCGCGTGTTATTCTCAAAAACCCGCGTATCCTCATTCTGGACGAGGCTACCAGTGCGCTCGACACGCACTCGGAGCGACTGATTCAGGCGGCACTTGAACCATTGATGAAGGGGCGCACGACGCTTGCCATCGCGCACCGCCTCTCGACCATTCTCTCCGCGGACGTTATTCTGGTCGTGGATCACGGCGAGATTGTGGAGCGTGGTACGCATCAAGAATTGTTAGAGCGCAACGGCTTATACGCGCAACTCTATAATGAACAGTTCTCAAAGAGCGCACAGGTCGAGGCGGTAGCATAACACATAGATTGTGCGGACAATGAAAAGAAGGGTAGAGAGACTGCGAGCGTATAGCGTCTCCCCCCTCTTCTTTTTGTGCTATTGGTAATGTACAATAGCACAAAAAGAAGATATTGAGGACAGAAAAAGATGAGTAGTACCGTTGTCATATACCCAATAGGGACGGCTCTGCTAAAAGCCGAGGATATTCTTGGGCGCGATAGAGCCTGGCAAGCAGAGAACGCAACGCAACAGCACTTTTTAGAGACGTTTCTCAATACTGCATGTCGAGAAGAGAGCCGATCAATACCAGAAATCGAGAGTATCGCGTCGATGGATGCCGCCGTCATCAACGAATTCCTGCGGCAACGTGGCTTCGAGATTCAGCTTGCCCCCTTCAAAGATGAGGTAGAATTTGGCGCGGCAAGCGTGCTAGACCTGCTTATGAAATGGATGCAACCGGGGCAAGAAACAACGCTCACGCTACATCCTGATCTCGTGGGAAAGAGCGGGCAGGAGTATCCCGCCGTGCAAATGACTGAGGGCATGAGCTATTACACCGCAGAGGGGCATTCACACACCATCGCGAAACTTCAGACGCAGACACAGGACGCCGTATATATGACGCGTCTGGATACCGCGCCGACAGGCTTCGACCTATTGAATTATGTACGCCGCCTCACGATCACGCCCAACTATGACTATAAAGACCTGATTTTTCCAATGGTCGCGCTAAAGCAGCAAGTGGATATTAGCTGGTTGCTTGGGATGCACACATTCAACACGCAAAACAAGCCTGTCATTATTGTACAGGCATTGCAGGAAACACACCTTTCAATGGATGCACTGGGCGCACACGCGAAAAGCGCGGTTGCCCTCGGCTTTCGCACGATGGCGTTCAGGCAAGCCCCTCCTAAACCCAACCTTATCATCAACGGCCCCATGCTCGTATGGTGCGAGCGTCCCACCCTCTCGCAACCGCTCTTCGTCGCCCACATCACTCCTGAGGACTGGAAAAAACCCGCGTAGGTGCAAGGATATGGTGGAACGGCGAGAGTTCCGCCCACGCAATGGTTTGGTGATCCTAACTTTGGACGCTAGCATTGATGCATAGCAGAAGAAGCTGGTGGAAAAACTTCCACCAGCTTCTTCTGCTATCTAGTCTTTCCTGAGAAGTTGTAAAGTAGGGAAATTCGCCGATTGTGAGCTAGTTCACAGTTTTTTTGTGGAAGAGCGTCTATTATAAGGCATGGGAGTCCCTGGTTTCCCTAGCTACTTTCCTAACCTGCTATGTATTGAGGAGGACATCTAGTATGTCTCATTCTTTTATGAAGAGTATCATGTATTGGTGTGGTCTGGTCTGTCTCTGCTCGTCGCTCTTGATAGCTTGTTCTTCTGACCCAACTTCAGGCAGAGCAAGCGGTACGCCACAGGCCCACACTCCGACACCTACTCCAACGCCACCAATCAGCACCCCGACAACTGCTGCAACGCCAACGCCTATTACTCAACCCGTGCCACCCACTCAGACCGATTGTCCTGCGCGACTTACAGGTCGCGCCCTGGTCACGGCTCCTCTGGCTCAAGGCAAAGACCCGCAAATTATTTATGCACTCACGAAACAACGTATCACGCGCTACGATACGGTGACGCATACAAGTACCGATATTGTGACTCTTCCCGCTACGAAAGAGCTTGGAGATTTCGGAAGCGGCTTGTTTGCCAGAAACGACCAATGGGTCTTTTTCTTTACGAGAGAAGCTAATTCCATCGATTACGTTTCAGGAGACCTTCAAGCTGTCCGCATAGACGGACAAGGACTTCAAACGCTTGAATGTGCAATGTATATAAATTTCCCTTTAATATCGCCCGATCACCACTACATTGCTTTTAATGATTTCGAGCAGATGAGTACTCCTAGTGGTCTATTTTTATTTGATACTACTACTGGTGTGATTACTCCCCACGCTTAGAAAGCGGGGGCTTCTAGGGGCAAACCCACGCTGTGTAATCCCACAGCTTTGATGTTCAATGCAGCATTGAGGTCACGATCAAGCGAAAGGAGACAACACGGACACTGGTACACGCGCTCACTGAGCGGCATCTTTTGTCGATGTCCACATCGGCTACAGTCTTGACTCGTATACGCAGGGTTGACCTTGATGAACTGCCTACCAGCTTCTTCCGCTTTGCAGGACAGGTGAGAGAAAAAGGCCGACCATGCCGCGTCACTGATGCTCTTGGCAAGGCAATGAGTGTGCAGCATCCGATTGACGTTGAGGTCTTCGACACAGATTACGCCAAATCGGTTGACAATCTGTCTGGACTGTTGATGCGTGAAGTTATCTCGTTTGAACGTCACACGTTCATGCACACGGGCAACCACCTTACGATACTTACGACGTTCGGGCGTTCCCTTCGCACGTTTGGAGTGTTTGCGTTGAACGCGCTTCAACGCTTTCTCTTCTGCGCGAAAGAAGCGAGGATTGTCAATCTCTTCTGCATTGGAAAGCGTCGCAAACGTTGTGAGTCCGACATCAATCCCTACCTGGGGAGATATTGGGTCAAGACGTTGTGGGTCGCACTCACACGAAAAGGTGATGTACCACTTGCCCGTACTACTCTTGTGAATGGTTGCCGTTTTGACGGAGCCACGGACAGGACGATGATACACCATCTTGACCGCACCAATCTTAGAAAGCGAGACACGGCTCTCATGGGTGATGCTGAACCCGCTTTGGGGAAAGGTGAAGGAGTCATAGCGTCCATAGCCCTTGAAGCGCGGATACCCCGGCTTTTCACCAGCTTTGAGGCGACGGAAGAACGCTTTCACGCCCAAATCAACGCGAACTGCCACGTTTTGCAGCACTTGCGAATGGACAGTGGAGAGCGAGGGGCGTTGTTCTTTCAGCATCGGATAGGTTGCTTGTTGCCCGTAACAACTCAGACTCTTACTCTCTTGGAAGTACGCATTCTTGCGGTTTTCAAGCAAGTGGTTATAGAGCCATCGGCACTCTTCAAGGGTGCTTTCAAGGCGTGTGAGTTGGTTCTTCGTCGGATGTATCCGATACTGAAAGTTTTTTATCATAGTCAAAGTGTAGCATAATTTAAGCTTAATGTCAAGTTCAGCTTAAATGTTTGGTGCTATTCATCCCCATGACTCGAAGTCAGGGGCCTTCTGGCAACGAGAGGTAAAGCCCAGAAGATATCAACCCAACTTGTATCGCAATAACAAGTGCAATGAACTCCATCCAAGGGAAAATGCCAACCTACAGAGACTGATAGCACAGAAAAAGGACGGTTCCAAAAGTAAAAGCATTAATCTTCACGTACTCCTATTTTTGTACTCATGAGAAGCTCCCTTTCGCTGCGGTTAAAATCCTGGTTTAAGCCATATTTTTTTCGCCATGTTTTGCTTGACGGACGCGATATACTCAAGCGAATTTTGCGAGTACCATTGTCCACTATACCACGAACCGACGCACCCCCAGATATCGCCACCATGATAGGCAGGGTAGCCCGCGATAGGTGTGTTGATAAAGTGGGCGTTGCCATCGTAGCATTTGCGGATAATGCTGTAAATATATTCAGCACTGAAGGCACTATCGTCGCGCATCATGGGCCACGCGCTCTTCCAATATGTGTAGGTCAATTGCAGCAGGCCGAAATATTGATAGCACTGCTTGCCGTCCCATGTGTTGGGCGGACAAATCTTCTGATCGGTTGTCGCGCCGCCTTGCGTACTTTGTACCCAGTACGACTCAACTATTGCCTCTGCTTTAACGATATCTTCATCAACGCCCCAGCGACAGGCAACCCACTGCAAAATCTCATCGGTTGTACCTGTAAAATTGCCCGTAATCTGGTTGCTGTACGTGTTCTCGCGCGGGTCAAGACCCGCGAGTTGTTGCGCTGTTGGCACGGTGTGATTGGGTACGTAGTTTGAGGTGCGTGGTTCAAAGCTCGAACGCCGCACGCGAGCGGCACAGGTTGCTTCATCGGGTAGCGGGCTACCGGGAGGAAGAAGCGCGAAGTGATTGGTTGGAGCAACGGGTGCGACGGTTGGCACCAGAGCCACAGTCGTAGGCGTGCTTACGGGATGCGTCGCGACAATCGTAATGATCGGTGTGGGTTGTGGCGCAAGTTGCAGTGCCATGCTTTTTTCTGGTGTAGCCGAGGGATGAACAAGCTTCTGCTGTACCGACTGAATAGACTTATGGGGGGTAAGACCCTGACGGATGAGCAGAATTGGGAGCACAATAAGGGCGGTAAGTAATAAAAATATCAGGCAAGAGACTACTTTTGCGCGTGCTGATAATACAAAATTCTGTGATATATGTTTCATTGGGGGCCTCTACTATAGCAATAAATAATTACTTTCTGCCACACAACATTTCCTCTTCACTATGTATCATGACGAAAGAAACGGGGAAAGTGCTACCTCTATAGCCGTATGTCCTAGCGATGTACCAAGCGACAGGGTGAAACATGCTGAGAAAAACTAAGGTAGTGATAGATGAGTATATAATGATAAGTACTACCATTGCTATTTCTCAGAAGGAGACATCGTGAATACTGAATATTTCGTACTGGGCGGGGAGCGCGTTCCCGCGCTAGATGGCAAAACCTTTTCCGTAATTGAGCCGGCATCGGGCAAACCGTTCGCGCAAGTTGCGGAGGCGGGCTTAGAGGATGCGAGGCGGGCGGTGAGCGTCGCGCACAAGGCATTCGAGGCGGGAACCTGGTCGCGTTTCAGCGCGACGGAGCGTGGACGTGTGTTACTCAGAGCTTCTACGCTGGTGCGGGAACGTCTGGAGACGCTGGCAATTCTCGAAGCACGCAACGCGGGCAAGCCATTGAACGACGCACGTGGTGAGATTGGCCTGGTCGCCTCTGTCCTTGAATATTGGGGGGGAGCCGCCAATAAGATACATGGTGACACTATTCCGGTACAGGATGCTGGTCTCGCGGTCACGCTCCGCGAACCTGTTGGCGTGTGTGCGTTGATTGTTCCCTGGAATTTTCCGCTTGTCATCGCGTCGTGGAAAATCGCCCCCGCGCTGGCCTGTGGCAATACAATTATTGTAAAGCCAGCTCAGCTTACGCCGCTCTCGGTGCTTCTGCTCGCCGATATTCTCACGGAAGCGGGACTCCCTGCCGGAGTCATGTCTGTGTTGACGGGGCCGGGTGCGACGGTTGGCGATGCACTGGTGACGCATCCACTTGTCTCGAAGGTCTCGTTCACTGGCTCAACCGAGGTTGGCACAAATATTATGCGTTTATGCGCGACCAACATTACGCGTGTCTCGCTTGAGCTTGGGGGCAAAGCCGCGAACGTGGTATTCGCCGATGCTGATGTTGAGCGGTGCATAGAAGCGTCGGTCTACTCTGTTTTCGGAAATTGTGGCCAGGATTGTTGCGCTCGTTCGCGTCTCCTGGTGCAAGACACGGTCTACGACGAGTTTGTCGAGCGGTTCGCGCGGCGCACGGCTACTCTGCGTGTCGGGCAACCGCTTGACGACGCCACAGAAATTGGGCCGCTCGTCTCTGCCACTCAGCGTCAGCGCACGCTTGGCTATCTCGCGCTGGGTCGTGAAGAGGGAGTCAGGATTGTAACGGGGGGAACTGTACCATACGTTCCTGATGGCGAGAACGGTTATTTTCTCAATCCTGTCGTGCTCGCTCATACCAGCAATAGCCTACGTGTGGCGCAGGAAGAGATATTCGGCCCCATCGTATCTATCATCCCGTTCGCCACTGAAGCGGAGGCGATACAGCTTGCCAACGACACCGTATACGGGTTATCGGGTTCGGTCTGGACGCAAAATCTTGGACGCGGCATCCGTGTCGCGAAGAGTATTCGTGCGGGTGTGCTCTCTGTCAATTCCAACCACAGTGTCCACACTGAAGCCCCCTTTGGTGGCTACAAAAAGAGTGGGTTTGGGCGTGAAATGGGTATGAATGCCGCGCAACTTTACACGGAGGTAAAAACCATCTTTTTCTCGCAAGAGTAAGCGTTTGTATGAAGAGATGAGGTGTGTGAGGGAGGGTATGGCAGTGGCAAAGGGGATATGGCGCGGGCAAGCCGCGCCACTACTATACACGGAGGAGCGTGGCGAAGCCGCGCTGTACATCCCAATGCGTGATATACTATAAGGAACAACTATTCCTTTTGCAAGAGACGACATCCCTGGAGGCAGTATGACTGAACGCGACGTACAACGGCGACTCGCGCCCGCGCTACCAATGTACAACAATAAAGAAGAGAGCAGTAGTAGTAACGCACTGATTCCGACTACTGGCCCGCTTGTCGATAGTTATGGACGCCATATTAGAAATATGCGTATCTCCCTGACCGACAAGTGTAATTTTCGTTGTACGTATTGTATGCCTGCGGAAGGTCTGCCCTGGCTCAAAAAAGAGGAATTGCTCTCGTATGAGGAGATTGTTCGTATCGCACGGGTCGCCGTGAGTCTGGGTATCGAGCAACTCCGCCTGACGGGTGGTGAGCCGCTTGTGCGGCGCGAGGTGCCGGAGCTTGTGCGTCAACTGCGTACAATCCCTGGTTTGCAGGGTATCAGCATCACCACAAACGGTATTTTGCTCAAGCAGCAGGCGCGAGCATTGGCGGAAGCGGGTCTTACCCGTGTCAACGTCAGCCTGGACTCTCTATTGCGCGAGAAGTTCGCACGTCTCACGCGCCGCGACCAGCTCGATCAGGTGATGGAGGGACTCGCGGAAGTCGAGAAGTATCCCTCAATTCAACCAATCAAAATCAACGCGGTTGCCATTCGCGATTTCAGCGAGGAAGATGTCCTCACGTTCGCGCAATTTGCACGCAGTAAAGCCTACGTGATGCGCTGGATTGAATTCATGCCGCTTGATGCTGACCAGACGTGGCGCAAAGAAGATATTCTTACGGGTGGCGAAATTCAGGCAATCATCGAGGCGGAGTACGGCCCACTCGTTCCTATTACGGGCGACCCTTCGGAGACCGCGCGACGCTATACATTTAGCGACGGCATCGGAGAAGTGGGCTTTATCAATCCTGTGAGTGAGCCATTTTGCGCGAGCTGTGACCGTATTCGTCTCACGGCCGACGGACAGTTACGCACCTGCCTGTTCGCGACAACAGAGACGGATATACGTGGTGTACTACGCTCAGGTGGCGATGATGAAGCACTCGCGCGCGTTCTACGCAATGCAGTCTGGCATAAAGAGCTGAAACACTATATTGGCGATACACGCTTCAAACGTGCCAGCCGCAGCATGTCCATGATTGGGGGATGAGGGATAGCCGGGGTAGCAAATAGGGCAGGGGCAAGCCCGGCCCCTACTATACGACGGGGTTCACCACTTTGTGGCTTGTTTTTGAGTGGCTCATGCCTCTTGAGAAGCGGGACTTTCGGCGGTATCGGAGGCCAGTAGTTTGGATTTGAGGCAGGAGAAGAATTGCTCGGTCAGCTTCTCGGCGGTGCTATTCATGAGGCGTCCGCCGATACTGGCAAGGGTGCCGCTTACCACAACGTCGGCCCGCCAGTCCATGCTGGTCTCGTTGGGCTTTACCGAAGCGAGGTTCATTGTTCCCGCTAGCTCAACCGCGCTTCCTGGTGCTTTGCCACGCCCCTTCACAACCATACGATCAGGCTCGTGTAGCTCTGGGCGCGTCACATCCAGATTAAACTTCGCCTTGACCGGCCCGATGCCAATAGAAATAACCGCCTTCCAGTGTTCTGCGCCCAACTCTTCAAGGCTCTGAAAGCCTGGTGCACAGGCCGCGACCTTACGTACATCCAAAAGATAGGCCCATACCGTCTCAATCGGAACTCCAATTGTTTGCGTTCCTGAAAATTCCATAAACGTTGCGTACCTTTCGTGCTGCACAAACTGGTGATTGGTGCATTCGGTATATGTAGTGTATAGAGAGAACAGGGAAAGACCCGCCAACAGAAAGACCGCAATGACCTCACTGTTGGCGGGTTTCTCCTGGCATGTTACGCGCGTTCTGCCGCTTTAAGAATTGCGCGGCGGGCCATGACGGTAGTCATCTGGGTACGGTAGGTTTTTGAGCCGTGAATATCCTCGATGATGGTCAGACCTTCAGCGGCGTGAGTGGCGGCCTCATTCGCGGTGGCCTCATCGATTTTCTTACCGACGAGGGCAGCTTCGGCAGCACGTGCGCGTGTCGTTTTGGTGCCTGCGCCGGTGATCGCGATACTTGCCGCGCTACATGTTCCGTCGCCATTGAATGACAGCACCGCCGCGCATCCCGTGACCGCGTAGTGAGAAGCCTTGTTTTCGAGCTTCATGTACGAGGTGCCGGTGTGCGCGGGCGGAATGGCGAAGCGAATTTCTGTAAGCAATTCGCCGGGCTGTAGGGCGGTCTCGAAGGTATCGACGAAGAAATCGTTTGCAGCGATTGTACGTTTGCCATTGGCACCCTGCGCGACAATTTCCGCTTTAAGTGCCAGCACAATCGCGGGCATATCGCCCGCAGGGTCGGAGTGTGCGATGCTGCCGCAGAGTGTGCCGCGATTGCGAACTTGCTGGTCGCCTAGCACGGTTGCGGCGTCCGTGAGTAACGCGAAGTGCTGACGGAGCAGTGCGGAACGTGAGACCTGCGTATAGGTGGTCATCGCTCCAACTGCAATCACGCCATTTTCTTCGCGAATGTACGAGAGGGCCGCTATCTTGCCGATATCGACAAGGTGTTCGGGCTGTGACAGGCGGAGCTTCAGGGTTGGAATCAGGCTATGACCACCCGCCAACACTTTGGCATCGTCGCCATATTGTTGCAGTAACGCGATTGCCTCATCCACCGTCTGGGCTGGATGGTACTCAAAAGATGCGGGAACGGACATGTTTTTCTCCTCTTTCCCAAATAGAAACGTGCCAGAAGACACCTATTTTTTGTACTACAGGTGTCTCCGGTGCGAACACTCTACTGGTGGTGAATAATCTTCCACAACTTTTCGGGCTTCATGGGCATGTCGATGTGCGGCACACCGAGGGCGTCGGCGACTGCGGCAGCAATTGCTGGCGTGGAGCCGATGGTGCCAGCTTCACCGACACCCTTGACGCCCAACGGGTTGACGTTTGTTAGCGTGGTTGTGTGGTCAAGTTCCAACTGCGGAAACTCTGGCGCGATTGGCATAGCATAGTCCATGAACGAGGCCGTCAAAAGCTGTCCCTCATCATTGTAGACGATGCCCTCGTAGATGGCCTGTCCAACGCCTTGCGCGATACCGCCGTGAACTTGCCCCTGCACAAGCAGAGGGTTGAGCTGGCGTCCACAGTCGTCAACCGCGACGTAACGCACAATCTCGGTCTCGCCTGTATCCTTGTCCACCTCGACAACGCAGATGTGTGTGCCAAAGGGGAAGGTGCAGGAGTCCGGCTCAAAGAAGGCCGTTGTTTCTAGTCCCGGCTCCATGCCCGGTGCCAGCGTATTCGAGGTATTGGCGGCAGCCGCGACAGAGTTGAAAGTGACGGACTTCTGTGGCGAACCGGCGACAGCGAACTCTCCGCCCGCCAGCACCACGTCTTCCGCGCTGGCTTCCAGCATATGGGCCGCGATCTGCTTCATTTTCTCTTTGAGGCGTAGAGCCGCCTTGAAGACTGCCGTCCCACCGACAGAAGTGCCGCGACTCCCATAGGTGCCGCGTCCCTCCGGCGTGGAGTCGGTATCGCCATGCATGATGATGACGTTCTCCATTGGAATGCCAAACTCGTCACCGACAAGCTGGGCAAACGAGGTTTCTTGTCCCTGACCGTGTGGTGAAATGCCCGTGTAGACCGTCACTGTACCCGTCTGCTCAACGCGCATACGCGCACTCTCGAAGACGCCAAAGGGGGTTGTTCCCTTGGGGCCAAGCCCGCAGATTTCGACGTAGGACGAGATGCCAATACCGAGCAACTTGTTGTCTGTACGTTGCTGCTTTTGTGATGCACGAAGCCCCTTGTAGTCGATCAGTGCCATCGCCTTTTCTAACGCAACGGCATAGTCGCCGCTGTCATAGACGGGGCCAGCCGACGCCTTGTAGGGGAACGACTCGGTTTTGATGAAGTTTGTCAGGCGTACCTCTGTCGGGTCTTTGCCCAGCGCGTTCGCCACAAGGTCCATCGCCCGTTCAATCAGGTACGTCGCCTCTGGACGGCCCGCGCCGCGATAGGCGTCGGTGGGTGCTTTGTTGGTGAAGACGATATCGCACGAAGCATAGGTGACGGGGATGTCATAGCAGCCATCAACCATCGGCATGGTGAAGGCGATGGCGATAACGTCGGTGAAGAACTGAAGGTAGGAACCGAGGTCAGAGATGATATGCACCTTGAACCCGTGTACTTTTCCGCTCTGATCTGTCGCGGCCTCGATATAGTTGATCTGGTCACGTCCGTGAATGGTTGACGAAAAGCTTTCGCTGCGATCTTCAATCCACTTGACAGGTTTGCCGAGCTGCATCGAGGCGAAGGCCGCGAGAGCCTCTTCGGGGTAGATGTTGAGTTTGCAGCCAAAGGCACCGCCGACTTCAGGCACAACCACACGCACCTGATGCTGTGGAAGTTGCATCTGTTCCGCGAGATAATTACGCAACAGGTGCGGAATCTGCGAGGAACTCCAGATATTGAGCATCTTGTCCGATTTGCGGTACTCCGCAATAACGCCACGAGTCTCCATTGGTGCGGGTGCGACGCGTTGATTTGTCAGGCGTCCTTTGACGATGATGCCCCCATTCGCAACCACGTCCGCGAACACCTTGTCGATATCGTCGGTTGGTGGGTGAATAGGCAGGGCAACGTTTGTGCCATATTCTTCGTAGAGCAGGGGAGCGTCGGGTTGCATCGCCTTTTCAAGGTCGATGGCGGCGGGCAGCGGCTCGTAATCGATGTCTATCAGGTCGATAGCGTCGCGTGCGGTATATTTGTCGTCCGCGATAACGATGGCGACGGGATCACCATAGAAGCGTACTTTGCCTTCCGCGAGTGGCCCGCGACGGCCCATGCCTTTGTCGATATAGGGAGGCAGGGCAACGGCGACAGGAATATTGCCGACTTTGCCTTTGAGGTCTTCGGCGGTATAAACCGCGATGACGCCGGGATGGTTGCGGGCCTCTTCTGTGTTGATGCTAGTGATGCGTGCGTGACCATAGGGGCTACGCAAAACCGCCATGTGAAGCATATTGAGCATCTTCATGTCGTCCACGTAGGTTGCCTGTCCAGTAATCAGGCGGGGGTCTTCGCGCCGTTTAATCGACGTGCCAAGTGTTGCTGCAATGCCCATGAGCGTGCAAGTCCTTCCTCAACTGTGAGAAATGAAACAACGATTGATTGTCGCGCATCCTTGCGGGCGGTTTATTAGTCCCCTGCGCCGACGGGTTCAGAGGCATCACTACGCATGTGTTCAGCAGCAGACTGAACGGCACGCACGATGTTCTGATAGCCGGTGCAACGGCAAATGTTGCCTTCAAGACCTTTGCGAATCTCTTCTTCGCTCGGATTGGGGTTGTTTTTGAGCAACTGGTAGGAGGCCATAATCATGCCGGGAGTGCAAAAGCCACATTGGAGGCCGTGTTTTTCCCAGAAGCCGTTTTGAATGGGGTGAAGTGTGTCGCCATTCGCGAGACCTTCGATGGTGGTAATGTCGTCGCCATCGGCCTGAACCGCGAGGAGTGTGCAGGATTTGACGGCTTCTCCGTTGAGCATTATGACGCAGGCACCACACTGAGAGGTGTTACAACCAATGTGTGTTCCTGTCAGGTCTAACACATCGCGTAAATAGTGGACAAGCAACGTGCGAGGCTCGACCTCTGATCGGTGTTTTTGACCGTTCACGGTCATTGTAACTGTGCGCTTCATCATCACTGATGGTTCCTCCATCGGGCTAGTCGCATCGCCTCACGTTTCACTATGCATGTGGACGCGAAGGGAAACGCGAAGATTTAGGATAGTACAGTTAGGATACGTCAAGTTAGAAGCAAAAACATTTTCTCTCCTCCGTGTTGTGCTACGTTGCACATCAACTTGTAGAGAAAAAATGTGTCTGGTAAAAATCTAACTGAACAGAGAGTAGCATATACAAGGTAACGTTGTCAAATAGTAGCGCGTCAATTTACGATGAATGCGCCGTCGTCTCTTGCACACGCAACGAATGCATCGTTTGTAGAGGGATACCTGCCCCTTTTTTGCGGAGCATCAGCATTTCGGCGGCGATGCTCAGCGCGATCTCGTCAGGCGTTTCGGCTCCGATATCCAAGCCAATGGGGGCGTGAACCCGCGCGAGCCGTTCGGATGACACGCCCTCTTTTCGCAGTGCGTCGAAGATGTGTCTGACCTTGCTCAAGCTGCCAATCATGCCAACATATAGTGCGTCAGTGGCGAGTGCAGCACGGAGCGCGTCTTTATCGAGCGTGTGACCGCGCGTGACTATCACAATCCAGCTTGCGTCGTCCGGCTCTAAGGCGCGAAGTGTCTGGGGGATATCGCCAAAGGTGAGTTGGACTTTTTCATCAAAGACCTGTGGATTGGCGAGGTCGCGGCGGTCATCCACAACGATAATGCGATAATCGAGTCGTAACGAGAGCCGTGCCAGTGCCTGCGCCACGTAGCCGGCTCCGACAATAATCAGGCGCGGCTCAGGGCGTATCACCTCAAGCAGCACTTCAAGTGTCGCGCCGCAACTGCCAACGGCCTCCCCCTGATCGGCGTCGATATGCACATGAATTACCTGTGAACGACCTGCGCGTAGCACGCGCAACGCCTCTTGTGCCACCTTGCCGTCCGTCTGTGGCCCCGCGAGACTCTCCTGCATCGTGCCATCCGCGCGTACCAGCATCTTCGTGCCAAGCTCACATGGCGCGGATCCGCTCGTCTTCACAACCGTCGCAACAACTATGCGTTCTCCATGTTGGAGTGCATTCTGAATGCTGGCGTAGATTGTTATGTTACTCATCTTTAGCCTACTTTGTGCCTGTAAAATGAACATTTTTACCATGTCGCGTGGCGATGATCTCCGCCATAATTGCCAGCGCGATCTCTTCGGGTGCGCCTCCACCAAGATTGAGACCAATCGGGCCATGAATGCGCTGTACCTGTTCCTCGGTCAAGCCCTGCTTTTTGAGCCGTTCCGCCCGTTCTCCGCTTGTCTTGCGGCTACCAATCGCGCCGACGTAGCCGACATCGCGGGTGAGAACCACTTTCAGGGTTGGCTCATCGAACTTGGGGTCGTGTGTGAGGATAGCGATTGAGGTTGAGGGGTTCAGGTGCATCTGTTCCAACGCCTCATCGGGCCATTGCACAAGCAGTTCGTCGGCGTGAGGGAAGCGTTCGCGTGTGGCGAAGGCGGCGCGTGCGTCGATCACCGTGACGTGATAGTTGAGTGTTTTGGCGAAGGTGGTGAGCGGAATGGCGATATGGCCCGCGCCAACAATGATGAGCGATGGTGGAGGCGGGAAGCCTTCGATAAAGACATCGTATGACGCGTTTGTTGTTGTAAGAGTGTAGGTATGAATGCCCGCCGCGCCTTGCCACATGGCGCGTTCAGCATCAATTAGCGCGAGCGCATCAAGGGCGGGTATACCCAGCGTGCCGTTTGTGGTTTTGTCAGGAAAGAGCAGTAGTTTTGTGCCTACATGCTCGGCACCACGCACCAGCGTTGCTAGTGCCGCCCCCTGCTCGTGCAGAATTTGCGCTTTTAATGCTTCATACAATCCGCTCATACATGGCTCCTGCCTCTACAAGTGGTGTTACCAGTCCAGACGCTCGACAAAAACGTGAATTGTGCCTCCACACGCAAGCCCAATCTGCTCGATGTTCTGTTCTTCTGTGATGCCAAACTCCAGCATTTGCGGCTTGCCATCCGCGATAACTTCCAGCGCGGCGTGAACAACCGCGGGTTCCACGCAACCACCGCTTACCGACCCGGTGAGTTCTCCGTGTTCGTTTACCGCGAGTTTTGCTCCCGCCCTGCGTGGCGCAGAGCCATACATGGCGACAACGGTAGCGATGGCGACGCGTTCGCCGCGTGTGCGCCACTTCTCGATAGCGGGTAATACGTCAATCATTTTCTTGCCTCCTGAATAGTCAGTATGCAATTATGTACGGTTCTTGTCAAGCAATTCATGTCGAGTGTAAGCAAGCAAGCATGTAGTAGCTTATTTTTTAACTAATACATTTTTCTAGTTTCTTGCACCTTGTGCTTGTACAGGGCAATATAGATAAAGAAGTGGAGCAATATGTGTCTGATTTTTCCTCACCATGTCTTCTACTTACCTTCACTCGACTCATGCGCGTTGCTACTACTGTTGTTGTTCCCATAACGCTACGACTTGTTGGTAGGCATCCCATGTGTCCACGTCGTAGTTTTGAGTTGCGTCGTCTCTGGCAAGTGTGGCGGTCTCGTGTGGATAGCGTTCAAGGATTTTGCGCCCGCCCTCGTCGCCGCTGGTTGTTAGAAGTTCGGGGAAGAGACTGGCGTCGATGAGGGTTGGGTTGCCGCGTTTGCCGTTGTCGTGTACGACGATGATGCGCTTGCCCGTTGTTTCTTTTAGCGCAAGCATGGCAGTAAGCGTTTCTGTATGGATGAGCGGTTGATCGCCGAGTAAGATGAACGCGCCTGTGACGGTGGGCGAGAGCGTCATGAGGTATGCTATGCCCACACGTAAAGAGGTACTCATCCCCTGCTGATAGGTGGGGTTATCGAGGATGGTAATGGCTCGCTGTTCTGTATAGTGCGAGAGGATAGCGCGTACCTGTTGTGCTTGATGTCCAAGCACAACAACAAGAGGGCGTGCATCTGATGCGAGTGTCATATCGAGAACGTGTGCCAGCACGGGACGGTCTCCAAGCGGCAGCAGGAGTTTATGGCGGCCTGCTCCCATGCGGCTAGAACGGCCCGCTGCAAGCACAAGGGCTGCGGTAGAGATCGCCATGTTGGTTAATCCTTTCGCAACTCGTGCATCCATTCCAGCAAAGCACGGGTTTGATGAATGCGGCTACGGAGTACAACATGGTCGAAGAACGCATCGTCATCATCGCTACTCTCGCGCCGTTGTGACTCCAGGTGATGCAGAAAGCTTGTACAGGCAGCAATTTCTTGCTCGATGAGGGCGTCCAATTTGTGGGGCAAAAACTTTTGCACGAAATAGAGCTTGAGAAGGAAAAGCATTCGAATATCGCGTGGTTTTTCCACGGGTTGCGTGAGCCACGCTTGTAATACCGCGTCACCAGTGGGTGTCAGAGAGTGAATTTTGCGCGGGGGGCGCGAGCCAAGCGTTTCCTGTGTGGTTTCTATGTATCCAAGCTTCTCAAGTTTTTTGAGCAAGCCGTACATCTGGCTCATTTCTAGCCGTATAATCTGGCCCAATGTTCCGTTGTCGAGCCGTTGGAACATCTCGTAGCCGTGCATTGGTTGAAGTTTGAGCAAGCCCAGAATGCTGTATTCTTCCGGTGCGTTTATCTGCATCCGCGTTTCGTTTCCTCGGAAACATGGCGCGGGCAAGCCGCGCCACTACTATACAGTTCGCCGCTTGCGCGGCTTGTTCGTGCGCTACGATTTTTCGTGTAGTGCTGTGAATAGGCGTTCTGGTGTGATGGGCAGGTGTGTGACGCGCACGCCTATGGCGTCGTAGATGGCGTTCGCAATCGCGGCTGCGACTGGCACGACGGGCGGTTCGCCGACGCCTTTCGCGCCGAATGGCCCCAGATCAGAGGGAACTTTGACCAGAATCAGTGTGATGTTCGGGATATCTTTGCTGAGTGGCAGGGCGTAATCCATGAGTGTCGAGGTGAGCAATTGTCCCTCTTCGCTGTATACCATGCCCTCGAAAAGTGCCCACCCGATGCCTTGTGTGACGCCGCCGTGAATTTGTCCCTCGACCTCCGCCGGATTAATGGCGAAGCCGACATCCTGGGCCGCCACATAGTCGAGGACGCGCACCTCGCCGGTGTCGGGGTCAACGGCGACCTTTGCGACATGGGCCGCGAACATGGGTGAGCTAACTTTGTTCGCGGCACGACCACGCCCGTATACAGGCTCATAGCGGCCTGCGTAGCGTAGCGAGGAACGCGTGATTTTGGTTAGCGCGACCTTTTTGCCGGGCGCACCCTTGACCGAAACGTTGCCATCCATAAGTTCGAGGTCTTCGGGTGACGCTTCGAGCATATCACTGGCGATCTCAAGTATTTGCTTGCGAGCATCGTTCGCGGCGGCAAGCACTGCCGCGCCCATTGAATAGGTGGTCTTGCTGCCACCTGTGCCGCCGGAATAGGGCATTGTGTCGGTGGTATCGTGGGCGACGCGCACAGAGTCGGGGGACATGCCCAGCACCTCGGCGGCAATTAAGGCCATAGAGGTATCGGAGCCGGTCAGGTCAACTGTTCCCACCACAACGGTAAAAGTTCCATCGCTTTCGAGGCGACACGCCGCCGCCGTTGGCTCTGTGCCGCCGGGCCATCCACCAGCGGCGATACCAATGCCGACCTTCCAACCCGCCAGTTTTTCGGGAAGAATGTCTTTCTGGGCCTCGCGCTCTGTCCAGAGCGGATGCTGTTGTACAGCGTCGAGGCATTCGAGCAGGCCGATGCGGGGCCAACCCCCGGCGCGTTTATCTATTGAGGGGTCGCCGCCCTTGAGGCCGTTCAGCTTGCGAAACGCGATTGCGTCCATTCCTAACGCGCGACAGAGTTCCGCGACTGTGGACTCCAGGGCGAACGTTGCCTGTGGGGCGTTTGGCGCACGGTACGCACCAACGCTCACTTTGTTGGTAAGGACTTCATAGCCGCGAATGTCGATATTAGGGCAACGGTATGTGCTGGAAAGAATGAACGCGCCAAGCCCTACGGAAGCACCCGGATACGCGCCCGCATCGAAGATCGCCTTTGCCTGGAGCGCGACCAGCGTGCCATCCTGCTTTGCGCCAAGTTTGAGCGTAATCACCGATTGGGGCGCGGGATTCGCGGCAAGCAGGTCTTCCTGACGTGTATAGACAAGGCGAACGGGTCGGCGAATAGCGTGGGCGGCGGCGGCGCACAATGGCTCAACCAGACCGAACTTGCCCCCGAACGCGCCGCCTATCGGCACAGACTCGACGCGAATCTGACGTTCGGGCATATTGAGGGCCTCAGAAATGTCACCGCGAACACTGAACATGCCCTGTGAGCTAGACCAGACGGTCAATTGATGCCCCGACTGACTTGGCACCACCGTGATTGATTGTGGCTCTATGTAAGATTGATGCACAAGACTTGTTTTGAAAGTGTATTCAACTATCACATCAGCCTCGTGTAGGCCCGCGTCGATATCGCCCACTTTGAGGTGAGTTGTGTCGCTGACGTTCTGTGAAAGCTCTTCCTTTGGCTCGTTCAGAACCTCGCCGCTTGCGACGGCGGCGTGTGCGCCACCGCCCGCGATTTCTGACACCTCATCTTTAGAGCGTGAACGTGCGAGCGGGGCGTCCAGAGCAAGGGCAGCGAGTGGGTCGATGATACCGGGGAGCGGCTCGTAGTCGATATCGACGGCTGCCGCGCCATCCTCGGCGGCGGCGGCGGTTTCCGCGAGGACGATGGCGACGGGATGACCGCACCAGAACACCTCATCTTGAGCCAGGGGTGACTGTGAGCGGGACGTACTGGCGGCCTTTGCCATGTGGAGCGTTTGGGCGGTGTAGACCGCGACGACGCCGCCAACGGCGAGAGCTGGGGAGGTGTCGAGTGTGACGATACGCGCGTGTGCGTAGGGACTCAGCACGAGACGAGCGTGTAAAAGGCCGGGGAACGTGAGATCGCCTGTGTAGCGTGTGCGTCCGGTTATTTTATCGAGAGCATCCTGGCGGCGTGTGGACTTGCCCACCGCACCATGCTGAGAAGTAGTAGGGTCAACCGTTTGTGTCATGAAAAATTCTCCAACGAGTAGCAGAAAGATGGAACGATTAGCTTTCAAGAGTGTAGCACAAACACAGGTTGCATGTCACTTCTGTTGATGAGCCACCGCGAGAAGAACAACATCTATGTCATGTTTGAACAAATTAGAGTAGAAAATAATGGCAATAATTTGACATGTCTTCATATTTAGCGTATACTTTCTGTGAATTTACTTCCCTTGTTTGTAATGCGTTATCATGTAAGCTCGAACTAACTAGTGCGGTATACGAGGTAGAGCAATATGCCAGATGGCGATCAAGTGCAGAGCGAAATCGCTGCTGAATATCGGCGTGGATATCGGAAAACATGCAGAGGGACACTTGGTGACGATGATATTGCCAATGAGGAACGTGCCAGGGCGATGGTAAGTGCCACCATTGAAAGAATAAAGAGTTACGGCGGTGAGCCATTTCAGGTGTTTGCAGAGGTAGTGAGGATAGCTGAGCAACTGCCGCTTTTGCCCATTTTCAAAGACACGGTGAATGAGGTAGAAATACTCAAAGGAATTGAGAGGTTTGCGAACAACATGAGCATGAACAAGCGAGCAAGACATATTGTGTTGTACATCTGTAAAGAGCAAATGAAGGCCATCTTCAACGGTACACAAGCAAAAAATGTGTATCAAGAGTTGCTTGTTCGCTATCAAAAAAGAGTATACAGAGTTGATTGTGAAGCGTTTACTGAATCCGCGCCTGACCATCGTAACAACATGTCGCCTGCTGATTACAATGCACTTGCACAGCGTATGCGTCCAGAGATCGAGGCGCAATTTGTGAAGGCGGCAGCAAAAGTGCAACTCGACGAGGGTTTGAAGCAAGAAGCATTGATGTTACCGCGACGTAAGGCAAGAAGACAACAGGGAGTTTTTGTGAACGAGAATCTACTCTGCTAGTAGACAGGGAGAATTGGTATGCAAAAAGTAGACTATACATGTAAGTTTACCTATATCGCGCAAGAGATTAGAAGGGGAAAGTTGACTTTTGTAGATCATAATGCTGTAGGTGGAGCGAAAGAGACACAGTTGAAGGTTGCTGCAAACGACGCAAACTTTAAGAAGACTGTGTTGAAGCAAGTTACTGAGCTAAACGCTGACTTGATAGATATTGCGGCGGCGGTACATACGACGGATCGGTTGTGTGGGACGGAGAGAAAGAGGACATGCCAAATTCATGTCGAACTGCCCATCAGGAATGTAGCACTGTGTGCTAATGTAGCCGCGCGTAAAGAGTTGGAAGACATATTGTACTGGTTTACTGAAGACCATTGGTCATTCACCTTCATTAAGTACAGTAAAGATGGTCATACTGCTGAACTTCAACGCGCTTTAGAAGATGGGGAGGCTCATGACCCACGAAAGGTTGCTTTGTGGAGTGGTGGGCTTGACGCTCTTGCTGGTCTTTACAATCACCTCAGTCAAGACACGACAATGCCGTACACGTTACTGGGTGTGGGAACCAACACGATAGTTCCCAAGTTGCAGAAGAATGTACGAGACAAGCTTCCTAAGGAATTTGTACAGCGTGTAAATCTGGTACAGATTCCTCTGTATCACTTAAAAAAAGGCGTTCAAACAAGTTCTGATGCGCGTTCGCGTGGTTTTGTTTTTCTCTTGCTAGGGGCAGTATGTGCGTTGCAGGAGTCACAGGACAAGCTCTACATCTACGAAAACGGTATCGGAGCGATGAATCTTCCGTTGCGGGACTGTGAGGTGGGACTTGACCATGCACGTTCGATGCATCCGCTCTCGCTGTTGCGTATGGGTACATGGCTTTCGTCGATACGTGAGAAAACATTTACCTTTGAAAATCCTTATCTTTTCGAGACGAAGGCGCAGGTATGTGAGAAGGTGTTGGCAGAAAAAGATATTGTCTTCAGCACTTCAAGCTGTGATAGAAGACCGAGGGCTAAGCCCATGCTTGATTGTGGTTGCTGTACCGCCTGTCTGCTGCGACGGCAGGCTATTGCTGCGCTGGGTAAAACGGATGAGACGTCCTACAATTTTGAGAGACTGTTGAGGCAGCAAAAACGGAGCGACGTTTGCCAGAAAGAGGATTGCGCGAAAGAACTGCTTGATAAGAAGTACAGAAGACATCTTGTTGCGACTGTTGCTCATGTTGCCACGTTGAAGCGGTTACTGTCCTCTGAAGAAGATGCATGGGAGCGCATGGTGGAGCAGTATCCTATTCTTGAGGAAACGGTGCAAAAGATAGCTTCTGAAAAGGCGTGTCAGGAGAAGATGCGTACAGGTTTTCTGAAGTTATATCGCACGTATGTCGATGAATGGAATGACGATGTGCGTTCTATATTATATGCTGGACTGCTGTCATGAACCTTTCTGCGGGGGAAGAGGACGGGCAGCGAGTCATCGTAAGAAAGGTGATGTATGGATGCCACTATCCTCGAAACACTTGATCCGAAAGTGTTGGGACGAGAATTACAACAGGCGCGTATCAGTAAAGGTTTGACGCAAGAGCAAGCTGCGAGTGCAATTGATATCGCGCGAACAACCATGATTGCGATTGAGAAAGGTGAGCGGCGGGTAAAAGCGGGTGAGTTGCTCAAACTCTCGCAGGTTTACGGGTTACAAGTGGGCGATTTCTTGCGTTCGCATCCTGCGTTTGAGTGGTCAAAGCCTCAATTTCGAGGGCCAACACTGCGTACTGAAGCGGACAATGCCTTGATTGCGCCACATATTGCGCTGCTGGAGCGGCTGGCGGGCGACTACTTTGAGCTAGAACGTATCACTGAAGCACCGCTTGTTCGCAAGTACCCACAAGAGTACGGTGTCGGTGGTCTCTCTTCGCGAGAGGTGGCGGAGAGTATCGCGATTGAGGAGCGTGTGCGACTGGGATTAGGCGATGGGCAAATTTCATCGCTACGTGATATCCTGGAACAAGATGTTGGCTTACGCATTTTCTGTTATCCATTGCCTGCGAAGTTTTCTGCACTCTATTTATATGAGGAACAGGTAGGGGGATGTATTGCAATGAATAAACAGCATCCTGAAGAGCGGCGGCGTTGGTCGCTCGCGCGCGACTATGGGCATTTTCTTCTGCATCGCAAGAAGCCTACAGTCTCTATGGATGATGGCTACCAGCGTAAGCCCGAAAGTGAACGCCTTGCCGATGACTTCGCACGTTATTTCCTGATGCCAACCAGTGGTATTACACGGCGCGTCAACGAGATTCGCAAATCGAAAGAGGCCGTCACGCTTGCGGATATTTGCACACTCGCACATTTCTACGGTGTTTCTGTTGAGGCTATGACTTATCGACTTGAAGACCTGCGCTTGTTACCGTCAGGCACATGGGAGCGATTGCAATTGCGCGGTTTGAAGGTGCGCGATGCACAAAAGCAACTCGGTCTTCCTTCGCTGTCGGTTCAAGATCAAGAATTGCCAGTACGTTATCTCTATTTGACACTTGATGCTTTTGATCGCAACCTTATCAGCGAGGGAATGTTTGCGCGTTACCTCAACACTGATCTCCTCAGTGCGAGAGACCTGGTAGAAGTGTTGCGCCAGCAGTTAGGAACGAGAATGCTGGACGAACGTGATGAAACACTGCCACCGAAGCTGGCGAAAGATAACGTGTATGAATAAACCACTTTTTCAGCGTGAGGGTCTTATTCTTGGTACTTCCTGCGTTCTCAGTCTTTATGCGTCGGGATATGTTCAAGCTATTCTTGAAGCACTGCCCGTTCTCGTTGCCGTTGCGAACTATGTCGAGCAGGATATGCCGAATATTTATACAGGGCCGAGAGAGAATATAAAGCAGTCAACGCAGCGTATCGAGTTACAACCATTACTCACGCGTGGTTGTTTGGCATTGTTGCCCATAGATGATGTGCTAGAGGAAGAGGTTATTGCTATGGCGCATCAAAATGCTGGTTCTCTTACCGATAATGACATTATTTCCCTGCTTTTAGCGCAGCGTTACAACTGGTCGCTTGGAACGGATTGTATTCCCTGTACGCTAAGACTGCCTGAAAAAAGTAAACCTCCTCACATTCTTTCAACGTTGGAAATTCTGCATTACTGGATTGAGACCATGCGGGTGCCACCTTCTCTGTACCAGCTCGCCGTCTGGAATGTTGAGAGACGCGCCACATTTAAGCCACGCAACACGCATCCCTTGTATGCATGGTGGCAGACATTGCAACGGGCCTGAAACGTCTTTTCTGAAACGAGCGTCTATTTCCTCTGACCTTACTCCTGTTTTTCTCATTTTCACTTCAGGTTTGGCACAGCACCACCTTAACCTTCTGCTATATTATTAAAAATAAAAATGTGCCGTTGTCTTGCTGTTGAACAAACAATTTTGAAAAAAATAGAGGGAAAAGCGTATGTTGGACGCGCAAAGACGTGTAACCGCGTCGTGGCTCAGTCGTCTCATTATCTCGCTGACGCTTCTGGTGTGGAGTGCGCTCGCGTTACTTGTGCTCTGGCTCCTGAGCCATGTCGTGACGACTCTTATCATTTTTGTGCTTGCGACTCTAATTGCGTATGCGCTCTACCCGCTTGTGCAGGTATTGCAACGCTGGATGCCGCGTCCTATCGCGATTGGTATTGTCTATAGTGTTGTCTTTCTTGGCATCTGTGCGCTGGTCTACGTTCTAATTCGCGCGATAATCGATCAAGTGGACTCATTGATAACGTTGATAAATGATGCGCGACAAACGGGGCCAAATAATAAACTGCAACCGCTCGTCTCCGCCCTTGAGCAACTGGGCGTTACAAGCGATCAGGTTAGCTCTTCGTTTAACCAGATTGCGGGGCAGCTCAGGAGTACCGTAAGCTCATTATTGCAGGTCGCAAAGGGTATCTTTACTGCGCTCCTTAACGTGCTACTGATCGCGACGCTTAGCGTTTACGCGCTGCTCGATGGGCCGCGTCTTCACAAGTGGCTACGTCACAGAACGCCTGCCTCGCAACGTTCCCTCATTATGTTTCTACAAAGAACCTTTACGAACGTTGTGGGGGGCTATGTGCGCGGGCAGATCGTGCTGTCGCTTATTCTCAGTTCGCTTACCTGTGGGGCCATGTTTTTAATCGGCATCCCCTACGCGCTGTTGCTGGGTGTAGTGGCGTTCGTCCTCTCTTTCATTCCAACGATTGGAGCGTTGACGACGGGGGCTGTGTGCCTGCTGCTCGCGCTGACACAGGGGTGGGTCGCGGTTGTATTCACCATATTGTTTTTGATTGGCAACCAGATTTTGGAGACAAATATTCTCGGCCCACGTATCGTCGGCTCTGCGGTAGGACTGCGCCCCTTTGTTTCTATTCTGGCCTTCATCGCTGGTGGTGAGCTATTCGGGTTAATCGGGGCCGTTCTAGCCGCGCCGCTCGCGGGCCTTTTACAGACGTTTATCAGTGCAAGCTGGCAGGCGTGGCGTGAACAGCATCCAGAACAATTTACGGATGAAGCAAAGAAAGAACTAGTTGTCGAATAGACTAACCCTAAGTAGCATGGAACGTGTATAATGGAAGAAGAAAGATATTCTGTAAAGAATGTTTTGTTTTACACTCGTACACAGAGAAACGACCTTTTGTGAACAAGAGTTGTATGAGTATGTAGTAAGAAAGAAGGAATTTCCCATGACACAGCATTCAGCATCAGCGACCAATGAAGAGACTCGTCCAAAGCGTGTCTCAAGACGTGTTTCCCTGAGCTTTGATCAAAAGAGCGACTTGCTCACCATTGCCGAAGTTGCCCGTCGTCTGCGTGTGGACTCGACCACGGTTCGACGCTGGATCACCAACGGCATTCTGGAGGCGGTCATTCTGCCACATCAGGGCGCACGCCTGAGCTATCGTGTGCGGCAGCAGACGCTTACCGATCTGGTCTCGTCCTCGACACTCACAAATACCGCGAATACAGAAAAGTAGCGGAACGCGAAAATGCGTATCCGGTGGACTATGTGGTAGAGGTATGTTATACTTTTCTGCACCCGCACCGGGTGGGTATGGAAAAAAAAGGAGAGAGCCGATCATGCGTGCTGACAAAGGCAATGTGCTTAAACGCTTGAACTATATAGACGGACATCTGAACGGTATTCGTAAAATGATTGAAGAGGATAAGTATTGTGTCGATGTCCTGCGCCAGACCTACGCGGTGCGTAAGGCCATCGAGAAACTTGAGGCTCTCATCCTTGAACAGCACCTACACACCTGCGTGCCTGAAGGCATTGTCGCGGGCAACGAACAAGCGATTATCGAAGAGCTTGTTCAACTCTACAATCTGGCAGGAAACCGCTAGGAATGTTTCTATCGGATAGAAGGCATTAAAGCGAAGTCAGGGTCAGGGCCGCGCGAGGTCATATCGAAAAGAGTGGCATCAGGATGCTGCTATTGAAGCTTCTTCAAGAATGCGCGACGAGTATAGACAACAATCACTGGTGTTCCTCTTCTCACAAAAAACATGTGCGGCCCAACAGTTGTCAACCCTTTTGGTTTGTGGTAGCCTCGTGAGATAGGCGGGGCATAATTTCCTCAAGTACACGCTTCTGCCCTAATGGTGTGCAAGGATTAAACAACACGTTCCATGCTCTGTGAGAGAGTGCGCTTCTGAAAGGGTGTGCTATATTAGCAGAGCGTGTGAGGGTTGTATGAGCCATTGACCAAAAAAGTGATACGATGAGGTATACAAAATGGTTCTCCCCCACTTTTTGCTTATTTATGCTGTACGAATATGGAACGGGAAAGAATAGTATGAGTCAGAAAATAGCAGGGTCTGTGTGTGTGATTACTGGTGCTAGTGCTGGTATCGGGAAAGCGTGTGCGCTCGCACTTGCCAATGAAGGCGTTCACCTTGTGTTGACCGCGCGGCGGGAGCAGCGCCTTGATGATTTGATCCAGACGATACAGGCTGGTGGAGGGCGAGCGGTGGCGGTTGTCGGAGATGCGCGTGAGGAAGAGACCGCGATACGGGCCGTCGCAGTCGCGAAAGAGCAGTTCGGAACTGTGAATATCCTGATAAACAATGTTGGTGTTGGAAACTATAAGCCTCTGCTGGAAACGAGCGTGCAAGACTACGACGAGATGATGGATAGCAATGTCCGCTCCACGTTTCTATTTACTCGCCACGCGGTCCCCCTGATGCGAGAACAGAAGTCCGGGACGATTCTCATGATTTCATCGATGGCAGGTATTTACGGGTTCGCGGGGGAAGCGGTGTACTGCGCCACCAAGTTCGCGCAAGTCGGGTTTGCACAGGCTCTGGACAAAGAGTTGCGTCCGCACGGCATCAAAGTCGGCGTGATCTGCCCCGGCGGAGTCAAGACCGAATTCGCGCTAGGCAAGGGACGAACTGAAGAGAGTGTCGCAGAGTCCGCGATGCTTGACCCCGAAGATGTGGCGGCAACCGTTGTGTTGGCGTGTACACAATCCTCGCGCTCGCGCATCATCGAGATACAGATGCGAACAATGGACGAACCTCTTGCCTGAGTGAGAGGGTAGTAATGTGAGGGGGCGAACGCGTGGGAAGTGCGCCGCAATATACTCCGAGAGGCTGGTATTGCGGCACATTGGGACGTGGCTTGGTCGCTACTGACCCGCAAACGATACGAAGTCAAAGCCTACAGTTTGTCGCGCGGCGATGTTGTCGGCACTGCTAGCCGTACACTTGAGGGTATACACCTGTCCGCGCGAGGGCCAGAAGGTGAATGTTGCGGTCACTTGTATAGGAGAACTGTCAGGATTTAGCGAAATGTTGTTCCCCGTCGAACAAAGAGCTGCTCCGGTAGGAGTTGCAGGCGCGTTCCCCGCAGAGTCGCTGATCTGTAAATCAGAGAAGCAGACGTATTGATTTGCCGCACTTGTGTCCTTGACCGAAAACGCCCATGTCATTTTTTTGAACCCACTATCGTTAATCATGGTGATGGTGTCAAGAGAGATTGTTATGTTTTGCGTGAGGTGGCACTGACTGCAAACCAATGTACGGTTCACCTGGTTTTGGCCCGCCATCAGTGGCAATGTAATAGAGGCAGCTGTCGAAGTGCTGCTAACAGGAATTGTCACCTTTGGCAGTGGTGTGGAGATTGGGATGAGAATAGGGCGAACGAAAAGGCTAAAAAGCAGTGCCACCGAAAAACTTACATTAGCGGCAAAGCTGATAGCGTTAGTAACGGGAGTCCAATCCATATGTCTCACCATCTTTCTCAGGTATAGAGGCTGAGGATGTCGAAAAACGCAAAAGAGTTATCGTCCTGTCACGTCTTCGTGGCGATGTAGTGCGTGCAATAGAGCCACAAGAGCGTGTGTATATATCTATTATAATTCGAGCTTAGCACTCTGTCAACTATGTACCAGAAATGTATTTTTGTAAATTCTTCGGATATAGTTATGATCTGATATGTTCTACTATGTAGCAACGATGTACTCCTAGATTACTGATGGGCGTACACAGTGTGTTGCAATCTCAAGAGAGATGGCTGCCCCCTGGCAACCTATATATGGTTGTGGAAAATACCATTTCACTCTATCGAGGGCATGACCCCTATCCTCTTTCTATACAAAGAACTTTGTGCAGTAGAAGGCTAAACAGTATTCGTTGTATTGATAGAAGCCGTGCCTGCTTCTAAAAGACACTTGCCTTTAAGTATGGTCTAAATACTTATTTTCTTTTATACTAGAGCGCGTTATACTAGAGATATTTATACGATTATACAATAGTGCCAAAATTTGCATTGCTGAATTTATGTGGATGAAAGAGAATGTATTAGAGGAGGAAAAATGGTGTATGGACGCGCTTCGTTCGCACATTCTATCCGTCTATTCACAATTACATGTCACCGCAAGGATAGGTGATCAGAAGCGTGCAATGTTGTGGCGATGGCACCCGCGAGCCTGATTACAGATGTACGTATAAGCGGCGAATACTACGAAGGCAAGTTGGAACGTGCTGAATATACAGGGACGGTTCGTCTGTCTGCCGCGATGCGCTATCAGTTTATACGTTCGCAGAAGTTTCATTCGTAAAAGAAAGGCAATGTTTGTATGCAGACGGCTCCTGTTTCTTCAACTCCATCTCGGCTTTATGCATTATTGTTGAAAATGCGTCCGCTCGAAGGCGGTCATACCTTGATGCCGTTTTCGGGCGATCTGGTACATGCGGCATTTCTCAAATGGGTAGGGGCTTCGGCCCCTGATGTGGCGACGTGGTTGCATGACGGCAATAAACGTCGCCTCTTTACGTGTTCCAGTCTACAATTTCCGTTGCCCGTGGCTCGTATGCGTGAGGCGGAGAAAAACAATGTGCATTTACCTTTGCACCTCGAAAAGACGTATAGTGTGCGGATAACGTTGCTACTTGGCGACCTGTTCCCTCTGCTTTACGAGGCTCTGATGCGTTTCGACATGCAGAGGAGTCCCACGGGCCAGGCACCATTTATGCACTTGAGCAAGCAATCGTTTCTGTTGCAAGAGGCGGTGATGACCAATGATGCGAGTGGCTGGTGTGGCTTTACCTCGCTCAATACACTGATCGAAGAGGTAAAGGTGTTGCGTATGGGGAAACTCCAGACGCTTACGCTAGAATTCGCTTCGCTGACAACCTTCAATCGTAGTAACCAGCGCGATAACAGATATGGCAATCACTATGCGATGCTCCCACTACCAGTGTATATTTTTCCTATGCTTGCCAATCGCTGGTGCGAATTTGCCCCACCTGAATATGCTGGCCTCGTACAACGGGAGCGTATCGAGCAATACATTCTGGACGATGGCATGATTATTCATGATTATGAGTTGAGACCGCATCGTGTGACATTTACGAATCATCCGCAACGCGGCTTCGTAGGGGCTTGTACCTATCATTTACGTGGGCCGGACGAGGCGACAGGGGCGGATGCTCCGTTATCGGTGCGTCAACAGATACTGTTGCTGGCGCAGTTCGCCTTTTATGCAGGCATCGGCTATAAAACGGCGCAGGGGATGGGACAAGTGCGTGTGGTTGAGGGAGGGAGTTATATTTAGCGAGACCGACGACGATACGCTTGCCATCTCGTATTTGAACGCGCTGGAATATTGTACACTAGCTTTAATACGAGTGCGCGTTGAGCGAATTTATGTACATGCGAGGCTCGAAGTGGTGGTCGCCCCACACGCGCTACCTCGTACCTTTAGGCAAGCCCCGTGAACTGGCTTCCCACACTCACGCAACGCACATGCTCTTCATGTATACTAGAGTCATATGAAGCTAGATAGCCAAAATCACTCCACTGAAATGCCCTGCCTCGCAAACACCCGCAAACCGTTTCACGAGCGGCGCGAGACACACCGCCGTTGCCAGAGTGCTGGCGTCTTGCTTGAGATTGAAAAGAGTGAACTTACATTCGGCAAGCAAGCAATACTACTTTTTTGACAACAACATGTTGATAATATTGAACTCATGCGACATAAAGAGGTACTTGCCAGTAAACATTTTGCGGCGCACCTCGCCGAGGTTTAGGCTACGAAAGACAATGAAGGGAAACGCGTCATATTGTTCGCCAATGGGCAAGAGGCTATTCGCTGGATACAGGCTGCGTACATATTTGCTGAGTACGTCATGAAACGCTGGTTGAGATGTACTTTCGTTGTCCCGCTTATTGGCGTTGGCGAAAAACGCCTTCATTGTGTCTGCTACAACGAATGTAACCAGTGGAATGCTATAGTGTTGATCGGTATGGTAGCTTTCCTGGGCGTAGTAAGAACTGGTATTCCCCCCTATTTTTTCCAGTGCTTTTATCAGCGCAATCGCATCACGCAAGGCCATATGTAAGCTTTCGGGATATTGCCCATCGTTGCTTAATGCTTGCATTGTAGCAAGGAGATCAAACGTCTTCTCGTCAGTTTGCTCTTCTTGCTGTATGTGCAACCAATATTTTTCCTGCATTGTCTTCTGAAGGATTGGGATTGTGAGTAAGCCACCAGAGACGTACCCAATTTCAAGGGGCGGAAAACGTAATAGAGAATCGAACCCCTTGTTAGCAACTTCTTCAAATGTTTGGCTGAATGTGGGAAGAAGGGAGAGATACGAGTTTCTTTTTACCTCGTTATTTTTTGGTGTTCGTGCATCAGAGAAAAGGTCAATTTTTGTATGTTCTAATGCGCGTTTTAAGGAATCACGTACAAATTCCAGACGCTTATCACTTCTGTTCAAGTAATGAAGGTTTTGAAGTTCTTTGAGGAGCTTTCCCATACGCGCGGTAAAGGTTTCGCCTGCCGCGAAAACTGATTTGCCACCTATCGGAATCATCATAAAACGCTGGCTGTGTCCGAGTTTTCCACTTCCTTCAATGCGGGTCATCATAGACGTTTTAAGGATAAGCAACACGTTTAGTAAATGGAGGATACTTTCGCGCACAGCGCGTAGGCGGTCTTCTTGCTCAGAGTACACCACTTGACTTGTCAAATAAAAGGTTAGCTTTTTCTCTGTTTGATCGTGATCCCCACCACGTCCACGATAAATGACTTGCAAAATCTCCATAAGATTTTGCTCGATCTCAAAATGAGGAATATCTACTATAATATGTCTGGCGTTGGCGAAAGAAAGCCCACGACTTGCCGAGGCAGTCATAAAGACAACCTTTGTTATGTCTCGGAAGTCACTAATTGCCTGTTTTTGTTGCTCCGACACATTCGCATGAATCTCCAAGTATTCCGTGTTGCGCTCGAATCTGCCACGTTTGTCTCGTACTTTTTGAATGAGCTGGGCAAGACGCTGTTTACTTTGAATGTAGACGAGAATTTGATGTGTATTTGGCGCATCGAGTGCTTCAAGAACATGCTGAAGAATGTCGTCTTGCAAATTTTCCTGAAGTTTTTTTGCCTGCTCTGTAAAGGTTTTCTCATCGTAGGGAATAACGTCAATGCCTATTTTGTAGTTCACAGTCAGCTCACTCGCTGGAAATGCGTTTGCATTAATTACTGTTGCGTTGAAGTTTCTTTTGAAAACGAGCGGCTCACTACTCAATGCGAAGAGCGGTGATGGTGTTTGAAGACGGCGAACATAAATCTTATCGGGTTCATAATCGGTAAGCGAAAGGTGTTGCTTTATGACATCAGAACCGACAATCGAGGCGTCGGCGATAATGATTTTTGTGTTGATGCCGCTAGATGAGTTGAGAAGCCCACGTTTGTCGAGGAAGTCGTGTAGGCCGTGCAGAAAAGCTACTCCGCTTTCGTCTGCTGTTACCTCATCGATCATCACAAAAATGTGCTGTATCTGTGTTCTCAGTTTCTGCATCTTGTGGGGAATAGGTTTGTTGTCCTGGCTGTAAAAGCCCTCAAGGATGGTGTCAAGGTGACGCAATGTTGAGTGTTGACCCGTCCTTCCTGTCCGTTTGAGCGATTGGACGGCGACGGTGGCGACAATTGCATGTGCAAGGGGCTTTTCTAGTGTCGCGTTCAGTGCGCTACAAAGGCTGGCGAGAACGCCGCTGACAGGCTCGCCTTTGTCGATGAGCAAGCCTTCCCGTATCTCTTCCAGATACCGCGCCTTTGTGTTTTGTTCCAACGCCTGGTTACTCTCAGCGTGAATAAATGTCACTCCACGCTCCATAAAGGTATCTTGCCGTTGTTGGGAGTAGTAATGAACTGTTTTTTGGGTATTGTTGTTGCGAATGATGTGTGTATTGGCGGTAAGCGCGAATAGGTTATCGCACGCGGGAAAGCCTGTACCTGTGTTCTCGCGGAATTTCTTAATGATGTCAAGATTGACATGTTTACGGGGACTGACATAGAGAAAGAGAAAGCCTTCTCCGCGCTGGTCTGCGGCTTTAAGAAAGTTCACAAGCGATGTCGTTTTTCCTACCCCTGGGTGTCCAGTCAAGAAGAGATAGGGTGTATTATCGCGCATCAACTCTTTCCATACGAGGGTGGAGTGAATATCGAGCAGGTTCTTTCCTGTATAATCGGTGGGTGCGAGGTCTTGGCGTACTTTATCACTCAATTGCTCGGCTCGTAGTGGGGTGCGTGTGTTAGCAAAGCCTTGAAGCGTCTCCGTGTGGGAAAGCCAGCGTACACCATCATCTTTGTCTGCGAGCTGTACTAATGCTTTTGTGAAAACGGCTCCCTGCTCAAAGCTTTTCGCAGCAGCTTTTTGAATTGTTTGAAGCACATAGTCGCGTGCCTCAGAGATTGTTTCCAAAGAGGAGTGTTCTTTGTAGAGTGTCGCACAAGTTGCGAGCAGCGAAACTTGTTCTTTGTGGAGTGCCATTGTGTTTATTGAGCGATCTGTATAGCCCACGACATTGAAAAGTATGTTGCTTGTGTCATCTACAATCCCTTTTTCCTTGAGAAATTCGTAGAAACTGTGTGTGTAACTTGCTGCTTGAATAAGCTTTACGCTTTCTTTGTCTGTGCGTTTGAAAGCTGTGAAATACTTTGTAAGTTCCCCAGAGAGAAGTTCTGCTGTTGTGTCCGTCTCTTCTGTGTCGATGCTTAGGTTCGCGAAGACACTTTTGGAGCGTATATAATGCCACTCTTTCGTAAGCATCTGATACACTGCTTTCATGTCGGTCAGATCGCTCGCCTCATTGAGCGCACGGATCGAAAAGACTGAAAGGTCAATGCAGAGTACACGCCAGTAGCGACCATAGTTTAGTAACATCAGGACATCGGCGTTAAGAAAGTTTCCTTTTTGCGTATAGGTAGCGATCTCCGCATTAGAGATATCAAGAGGATATCCTGCTTTTGGAAATTGTGTCATGAGTTCTGTAATTGCCGTGTGTGCGTTTTTTTCGTAGGTGTCGAGGCTATTCGCTCCATAAAAGTTGCATTGAAGATACACAATGTTGCGGGTGTCTTCACGTTTGAGTTCTTGAAAGGACTGAAGGTATTCCATAAAAAAGTTTACACCAGAAAGAAAGCCTTTTTGCAAGAAAAACAGAAACCAGCGTTCAAGCACTGCCCTGTCCCAAAGGGTAACAAGGCCACCAATGTGCAGAAGCATCTTCTCGACAAGTTTTGAGAAGCGCAGATGTGCAAGGTCTTGCTCATAAATGTTTTCAAAATGGGTGGTTACATCCTGCTGTTGGTGCAACGCTGTAAGAAAGCCTGTGTTGAAGCCTAATTCAAATAGCCGACCCAGATATTCGGCAAAACTCTTTTGAGCCTGGTCAGTATGCTTTGGTGTCGAATGCTCCATGTTTGTATCCTCTCTACATAGCTGTCCGAAGCACTGCACGCACCTCTGTCAAAAAGGCAAGCATGTTGAAGTTTACTCGACTTTTCATATGAGGAATGATGGCTATTTTCCCGACTGATTCGTCGCCAATGATTGAGACGAACGGATCGAGTTTGAAGCGCGAGTCATTCGACTTCTCGTTACGAGAAAAATGCAAGAGTGTGATATAGTCGAGAATATCACTGCCGAGCGAGTTGGGTTTTTTCTCGTTCAACAAATCATTCCAGATGTACTGCTCGTAGGCGATATCATTTTTGTAGACATTGGTCAGCGTGGCGTAGGATATGACGCCATTATAAATGCTCTTTGGATTGATGACCGCACCACTGAACAGGTTAAAGAAAATAAGCGACTTCTTGCTGGGATCGTTCGCAAGACCAGAAAGTTCCGCGATATCATCGACATAGAGCGATTTTACCTTATACTCTGGTATCTGGTTGTTCTTCTTGCGATTAACTGTGTAATACTTATCGTAAAAGACAGGATACACTTTGATGCCTGTGCCTACGGCACGCATTGCCTGGATAATAGTTTTGTTCATGAAGTAGAGTTCCGTTTCATCATCAGCATTGGAGATGTGCAGGGTGCTGCTGTAAGGAGCGCGTGCAACATACAAAAAATGGGTATAGCCTTGTTGGTAACAGTGCCGAACCTGCTCTAGCACAGCGTCTGAGTGCGTATACATGTCTTGGTTGTCCTGATTGGCGGAAAAGGTTGACATCGTGCCGACGCGAATTGTTTGATCGGGTAGACATTCAACGCCGATTACTTCTCCTAACACCGACGACTTATAGAAGTTTGGAGTTTGTGTGTTCAAGTCGCACTTACGACTGGAAACGACAATGATTGCAAGCTTTTGAAGTTGGCGTTGTGTAATTGGTGGTGAAGATATACTAGTTTGTCGGAAAAGGCGCGGCAGTGCGGTGTACAGCGAGTAGAGAGCGTTTCTCAATTTGTGTGTGCTGTTTTCCGTTTCCAGATAAAATCCCTGCGAACTCGCTGTATAATCTTCGGCTAACATGTGTTCCAGCACTTTAGAAAGTGTATTCATAAATGCTTCATCATCAAATTTCTGATTCCCTTCATCTTTCAGCAACTCTTGCATATGAATACGCACAATGGGTAAGAAAAGCTTGCGTGCGGGAACCTCTGGCAGATATGTAGTGAGCATGTGCAGAAAGGTGTAGGATAAGAACGTATAGACGAAGCGATAGACAAAAGCTTGTTCCGAGTCCGCTCGAAGTTTGTGATGACGGTAATACAGCGAAATACGTTTGATACCTTTGTATGTACTGGCATACTTTTTGATGTCTTCTGACTTCTCTTTGTCAACAGGTGCTAGAAAGATTGGCAATGTTTGCACGTTCTCTGTGTCATATGCCATAGAAAAGGTTTCGCGTCCGTTTGCTGCCGCGAAGTAGCGGAGAGGCTCAAACGTAAGTTTTAATGGAAGCGAACATACACGTTCGTTGCTCGCATTAGCATCCTCAATCGCAACGTATTTAAGGACATTGCGTCCATCATTCTTTTCAAAATCTTCCTGAAAGAAGATGCTATTGACAAGTATTTTGTCTACATCAGTCTCTAAGAGCCGCTTATGAACACTTAGAACCAGAGAGTATTCTTGTCTTGTTGGCCCGATACTTTGATGTGATAAAAAAGATGAAAGGACTTTTCGCAATGTTTCAATGTGGTCTCGCGTTTCCGATGTATCAAGCTGTTTGTAGAGTTCGTACAATATTTCACGCTGCTTTAGCATATCTTCAGACTGTAATGCTGGTAGGAAGTATCGCTCGAAGTAAGCACCGGCACGAAACGTTGCATCTTTTGGCTTAACAAAGACAAAGCAATAGAGGAGCGCAACCTTGAGTACTTTTTCACGGAAACGATCAAGGGATTTTGCACTTGCCTCACGAGCTTTATAGATATCGCTGGATGCATCAAGTAGGCCAAGATTATAGTCGAAGACGGATTGGCCTGAGCCACCATGCACCTGGACAGCGCCATTCAGCTTGAGTTTAAGCCCGGACACAAATGTTTTTGCGCCTTGCATTTGATCGGTGCTTTCCCCTAGAAATCCATCTACTTCAGGAATGATAGGAAGAGGATCGAAAGCATCTTCGCGCGAAAAGATGTCAATATAATTTGCAGGTGTGCCTTGATAGCTCACTTGAAAATGTCCTTTGTCCTTGTCCTGGCGAATATATGCATCAAGCCCTTGCAGGCGACGAATAAGATTGTTAAGAAGAACAATACCATCCCCCACCTCTGACTGTGAGGTTTTTTCTTCGGGTGAGGAGCCGAGTTTAGTACGAATTTTTTTCCATTCATCCATGCCGTCGAGAAGATACCGCAAGTAGCGTACTTTGGCTTCACGGTGAATGCGGGCCACTGATTGCTTTACTATCGCTTCACGTAGTTGGCTAAGTTTTGATGTCGGCTTTTTTGTTGCTACTATCAGTGTTGTGCGTGTGTCCTCTATATCATCGTTCTCACATGACATACTCGCAAGGTACGCACAAACGCTTTCCGTGATTTGTGTGTCGAAGGTGAGGATATCTTTGACGTGCAGTGTAACTTTGTGTGCTTTGAGCCACGGATCGCTCTGTAGCATCTGTGTGCTGAGATGTAGGTGTTGTTTCTCAATCGGTTCAAGCTTATCGAGTGGATAAGAAAGTCCTGAGGGTTTGTTGCTGGTGAAATCAGTAATGGGCGTAAGCAGTTTGCTAAGATAGGCATTGGGTGTTTCTTGCTCCAATTTGCTTAGAAAAAGTTTTTGCAGTTCTGCTCTTACATTTTGTACTTGTTTGTTGAAAGCATCTTTTTGTGCTAATTCGAGTGCGTGAACAGTGGCATAGGTTGTTCCCGCTCTGCCGTCAAAGGGATACTCTTTGCTTGTTGCAAAACGTTGGGAGACTACATCCGCAAGTGCGTCGATATCAAAAATGAGAGTGTTGGCGCGAGTCTCGACACACGTATTATGTTGCTGGATTTCTTCTGTGAGAGCTTCCAAAAGCTGTTTGTAATCGACTGAAGAGAGATTATGGGTAACTTCCTCTATACCACTCATGCATTTCCTCCGCAAAAAATAGTGCTTTCTTAAAAGGTTAGTTGCCTCCATGCAAGTGCTGATCGTGAGTTGCACGCGCTAAATACCTGGAGATGTTGCAGGCTACTTTAGCATAGGGCAAGCGAGATTTCAACTATCTGCTAAAAGTAATGGATGCTCAGGTCTGCGAGCAAATTTTGTAGGGAATGCTCATGTATCTAAGAGTAGTTTGGAAGGATACATTAGATGGCGTGCCTCTACATGTGAAAGCAATAATTCTAGTATGGTCTACTAAGCAAAAAGTGATACGATGTATCGTACTTCTCTATGTTGTTGAGTATTTCAGGAGGAATATTTATGGTACTTGCGCTTGCTAACGCGGCTTTGCTATTGATTGATGTGCAGCAGGGATTCGATGATCCCTTCTGGGGAAGACGGAATAATCCGCAGGCGGAGACCAATATTGTGCGTTTGCTTCAGGCATGGCGATTTCACAAGTGGCCCGTTATTCATGTTCAACATCAGTCGGAGTCTGTTGCTTCGCCCCTACATCCGAGCCGTCCTGGGTATGCGTTGAAAGCGGATGTGCAACCTCTGCCAGAGGAAGTACACATCACGAAGCAGGTGAACAGTGCTTTTATCGGGACGCGGCTTGAGGCATTGTTGCGCGAGCAGCAGATAACGACACTTGTTGTAACGGGACTTACGACCAATCATTGTGTCGAGACGACTACGCGTATGGCGGGCAACCTGGGCTTTCTCACCTATCTTGTGAGTGATGCAACCGCGACGTTTGACTGCGTGGGGCCAGATGGCAAGCTCTACCGAGCTGAGGATATTCACGCGATGAGCATGGCGAACCTGCACGGCGAGTTTGCTCAGGTTGTCACAACCGCAACGGTTTTGGAAGACGCACGCGTCCAAGAGTAAAAGAGGCTGTACAAGGTGCTGGATAGGTTGCTGTTACTTCTGATAGCTTGCATCCTGCAGGAAGCTATGTTCTGGAAGCTGGTTGTGGCGCATCCTCGTACATGCGGTGATCTGGACTGACACGACCATTAATACGGATTGCTTTTGTGTTTCGTCTAGTGTCTTCCACCTCTATGAATGCTTAACGCCAATAATTGTTGAACGCTGCAATAGCTGCGAAATCGACAGCTACAACACGAGCACCATCTACTAGTGTGTGCATCCTCAGCGTAGATGGGCCATAAACGTTCGCGTACCTCAGCAGCTGATTGCGTGGCGATACGTATGGTAGTTCTCGCCTAAGAGTCAGCATAGTGTCGGGAGGAAGTGCTGTCATGGGCCAAAGGAAGCATTCTCAAGATGGCGCGGTGCTTTGAGATAATGGTTATTTCGATGCATGACATTGCTCTATCCTGTATTTATACTAAGAACATGCATAGAGATTAGCGGTATGCAGTGTGTCACTGCCGTCATTCCGCGAGAATACCCTGCTACATTGCTAAAATCGAAAGAAAAGATTGGTGTGCGTTCTTTGAAAAAAACATCGGGAACATATCTCGAACATCACACAGAATTGTGAGGATGTCATACCCATGCCGAACATAGCATTTTCTGGCTTACTCCTGGTTGCCATTGCCGCTTTTCTAGCTCCGTTGCTGCTCGGCCTGAGTCCAGTACGGCGTCTGCCATCTGTTGTACTTGAAATCGTGATGGGCATTCTTCTTGGCCCCTCTGTTCTTGGTTGGGTCAAAGTCGATCTCCCAATTCAAATTCTCGCGCTACTCGGTTTAGCCTTTCTGCTCTTTCTCGCTGGCCTGGAGGTTGAACTTGCTCGGCTCAAGGGCCGCCTCCTGGCATTCGTTAGCTTAGGATTTTTGCTCTCTTTTGCCTTCGCTTTGCTGATTGGTTTCGTGCTTTACTTGACAAGACAGGTGCTATCGCCCCTCTACATTGCTATTGTGCTTGTTGCGACAGCACTTGGGGTCGTTGTGCCGTTGCTCAAGGATGCGGGGGAGAGCGATTCAAGTTTCGGGCAACTGGTTATTGCAGGTGCTATGTTTGCTGAGTTTGGCTCTATTATTCTGCTCTCGCTCTTCTTTTCACGCGAAGCCACGAGTACAGGGACTAAGTTGGTATTATTGGGTGGCTTCATTCTGCTGGCGGCGGCATTTGCCTTTGTCGTGCTGCGCGTGGAACGTTCGCCGCTGCTCGCCGCTGTATTGCAGCGTTTGCAAGATACTACCGCACAGATTCGCGTCCGTGGTGCTTTTATGGTGTTGATTGGCTTTGTCGCGCTTGCCAGTGTCCTCGGACTTGAGACAATTCTTGGTGCTTTTATCGCGGGCGTTATTCTCAGGCTTGTCGATCAGGACCGTATGATGACACATCCCCAATTTCGGCAAAAGCTTGAGGCAGTCGGCTTTGGCATTTTCATTCCCGTATTTTTTGTGAGTAGTGGAGTAAGTTTCAATCTTACGGCTCTGCTTGCGCGTCCTGAGACCATTTTGCGCGTTCCAATCTTCCTGTTAGCGTTGCTCGTGGTACGTGGTATCCCTGCACTGCTCTATCGCCCTCTTATTGGTGGACGCCGTTCAATCAGCGCAGGCTTCCTCCAAGCAACATCGCTTTCATTTATTGTCGCTGCCACCCAAATCGGGCTAGAGCTACACCTGATTACGACAGCAACGGGTGCTGCCCTTGTTGCTGCTGGACTGCTATCTGTGCTGATTTTCCCAATTACCGCGCTGACATTGTTGCGTCAAAAGAAGCATACACTGCCCGCTAGTGACTGATAGATAGCTACTCGTACCCGTGAAAACGCGCTCCAGAGAGGAAAAGCCTCTTGCTATCAGCTTATCCTTCGTTTGTGTAAATACGCGTAATCATGCCATTTTGTTCAAGCATGTGATGCATCTGCGCGAAAAAGTGGCACGGATGCATCCCGATATTCTCTGTTATACTGGGTATGGCTATACCTTGCGACCAGCAACGGTGGTATACTTACGTTCGTAAATGTGTCTCTCGACTTGTTATCGAAGCGATCCCGTTTCTGGGAAAGAAGGATGTGTGTCATGGCACTCCCTACACCTGAAGAACTCTTTGAGTATGAGACAACGCCTGCGCGAGTCGCTATGGCACTCGAAGGTCTCACCCAAACCCAGCTTTTTTCTGCTCCGAGCGCGGACGAATGGAGCATTCAGGAGATCGTGCTGCATCTTGCAGATAGCGAGACCTTCGCGTCTGAGCGGGTGCGGCGTATTATTGCGGAAGAACGTCCCGCCCTACAAGCGTATCCAGAGGCGGTGTGGGCGGAGCGACTGCTGTATCGTCAGCAGGATATGCGCCTTGCCCTTGACTGGTTCACCGCGCAACGGCACGCAACCGCCGCGCTGCTCCGTCTGCTTTCTCCAGCAGCGTGGGAACGTGTCGGAGTGCATTCAGAACAGGGCGATATGACCCTTTTCGCGGTGTTCACGATGTACTTCAAGCACGGAAACGGGCATCTGGCTCAAATGGAACAGGTCAAGCACCGCCTCAAGTAGAGTGCTTTCTCTCTCAGGATGAGTGGTTCATCACTGCGATGGGTATAGAGCGGCGACGCGACCCAAACGAGAAAAACGGTGGTTTTGACTATGCTTATTTAGATGCGAGATGAAGAGAGACGAGGCATAACGAATGCACAGATACGCGATGACGTGACAACATTGCTGTTCGCTGGACATGAAACAACTGCCACCACACTCACCTACTGCTCATGTGCTTTGCCCCCAAGCGGAGAGGAGGTAGGCCATTGTGCAGAAATTTTCTATGTGCGTATCAGAATATACTTCTTGATAAAGGAGCAGTGCGAGTGAGAAATCACAGAAACGTTTCCTCTGCGTCGAGATGTGAAATGCTATTGTTGTGATATACTTTCTATCAGACCACTGTCAATGATGCTCAATCCGTCAAGGTTTTCCTGTAGCGGCGGAACTCATCCTTCATACTGCAAGCTGACAGAAAAGAGAGGGAAATACTCAATGGCAAAAGATCACCTCATACGAGCATTACGCGGCGAGAGGGTTGCACAGATTCCCTGGCTTCCGCACATTGGCACGCATGCTGCACAATTGCTTGATGTCAGCGTATCGCACTATTTGCAGGATGCTGCTCTGCTTGCCAGAGGGGCGGTTCTCTGCACAGATCGCTATCAATGTGATGGTATACCTCTGCTCGATGATCCGAGCATGGAAGCGATGACGCTCGGATGTGTACCTCATTGGTCTGAGCAGGGGCCACCCTCCATCGTTTCCTCTCCACTCTCCATGCTCTCAACAGAGCAACTCAGCGAATATCTTCCTCCCCTGCCCGATGAAACAACAGGGCGATGGCCTACAGTCATTGCCGCTGGTGCTTTAGCAAAACCAGAGCTAGAGCGGCGCAATGTTGCTCTGGTAGGAGTCGCAGCCGGTCCGTGTACCATTGCCTATCAACTGCGAGGAATGAGGCTATTTGCTGATCTCTTCCGCAATCCTGATCTGGCCTCCCGGTTGTTTGCGTATGCGGGTCAGATAAGTGCGATCTCTGCGCGTATCTATGCAGAGGTCATCGGCTGCGATATTGTCGCCATCAATGACACGCCAGCTACCATGTTGCAACCTGCCTATTTTCGGCAGTATGTTCTTCCCAATTTGCAGGCTGCCTGGCAGATTATCCACGCGGCCGGCAAAACATCTAGCCTGTGGGCTTGAGGGGAGAGTATAAGAGTCATCCGTGAGATGGCCAGTAGCGGCGCACATAGTATTGCAATTGATGAATGTATGGCCCTGGGCTATGTAGGAGAAATCGCTCAGGACTATCACGTCGGTTTTCTTGGTAATTTCCATGTCACTAATGCACTCTTTGAGGAGACAGAAGAGGTAACGGCCGATGTGCAACGTTGTATAGATGAGGGAACGCGTTTCCCCGGCTATGTCTTTGGCCTGGGAGGGCCATTAACGCAACACATCAACTCTTCTCGCTTGGATACAGCAGTCACAACTCTCTTTCACCAGACGCGATCCACGCAGTCAATCAGCTCTTTCACCGAAAATCACTCTTCGGACGAAGCCATAGTGCAGAAAGAAGATGAAAGGTAAGTCTTCGCTGCCAGCAAACCATAATAGATATGTGCGACTACTACAAAAAAGTGATACAACCCTGATGAAGGTTGTATCACTTTCCAGAAGGAAAGGATAAGGTCCTTTCCTTTTAGAAGGAGTAATCTTTGGCGAGAATAGTGCCTTGTTGATCATAAAATCCTGCCAGATCGACAGCCGTCTCAAGAGCTTCGTAGCCTTGCACTCTGCCTGGATACCAGGCTTTTAATCCCTCCAGGTCACACAACGGTCGTACATCCGGGTCATCATATGACATATCGATGAGCAGTGCCTGGAAATGGGCAATCAGTTCGGTTGGTGCCGATGAGAGAACGGTGAAGTTACAGTGATCGAAAAGAGTAGTCCGGGTCAGCATACGTGTTGTTCCTGATGGCAGTGTTCCATCCATGAGAAACTGGTGATAATTATGTTCGAGCAGACACGCAGCATCTGCCGAACCTGCAATGAGGGCTTTAGCTGCATCGCGTTCTCCTCCGATGTGATCTCCATGCTTACCTACTAACACATTATGATATTGGACTGTTATATCCCCTGGGTCGAGTTTAAGCGCATGGAGATGAGCAAGCGGAAGAAGTGTAGCCTGTGGTGAATCCACCGCGCCAACTGCTACAGTTCGCCCCTTGAGATCAGCGACTGTCTTGATGGGCGATGCCTCTCGAACGGCGATGACAGATGTCAGATCACAATCACTATCTCGCATAGCAATCGCTCGTGCCTCTAGACCTCGTGCTTTAGCGAGACGCCGAGCGCGTATCCAGGCAAGAGGAGAATTCCATGCGACGTGAATGTGGCCATCGATCAGAGCTTCGACCTGACGTTCGTAGTTTGAATACAGGACATAGTTCATCTTGAGTCCTTGCCTTGCGAAATAGGCTTCAAAGCCCTCCCAGATGGTTACTACCTTAGGATCGTAGGCGACTGCTCCCAGCAGCAGCACAGTATCTTTGCTCATCGCACTTCCCCTTTACCCAAATAATGGCATGCCACACACAGCTTTGCCGATAAAATCGTAGAGCACATCCGTGGTTGGGGCCATGACTGTGGAGGCACGCGCATCACGGAAGTGTCGTTCAACTCCCACCTCTTTACGGAATGCGGCACCACCGCATACGCGCATCGCAAGGTCTGTGACCTCTGTTGAAGCCTCGCCTGCGGCAGCTTTGATTTCAAGGACACGCAGCATAGCATCCTCACGTCCATTTTCCAAAGCATCGATGGTATCCAGGAGGAGTGCGCGTACCATATCCGTTTTAATGCGCATCCGAGCGACATAAGCGCGGATAGTAGGAAAGTCGGCGAGAGACTGTCCTAGATGCTCCAACGTAACCGCTCCCACATGTGCGGCGGTCTTCGTTGTGGCACTCTCCATCGTACCAACACTTAGAGCCGCGTTCATCAGTTGAAAGTAAGGAAGGACAGTACCCATCATGATATCAAAGCCCTTGCCATCCTCTCCAAGCATAGCATCTTTTGATACGATTACCCCCTCAGCCACCACCGGGCTGGAGTTGTTGCCGCGTAACCCTAGACCGTTAAAGGGGGCCGTGATGCGTAACCCTGTAGAATTCGCAGGAACAAGCCAGAGCGTGCTCATCCCCTCGGCTGACAGTGGTCGGCTCGACCAGACGTAACTGTTTGCCTGTCCCGCTCCTGTAATCCAGCTTTTCCTGGCATCGAGGCGTACCTGCTCACCTGCAATAGTAGCGGTACTGGTCGGTGCCCAGAAGTGACTGCGTGAACCGGTCTCTGAAAAAGCAAGGGTGCTCACATGTTTCCCGGAAGCGATCTCTTCTCGCAGAGCGCGTGTACCATACGCCTCGATGACTGCGGTTGCCGCATAATGCATACAGACAATCATCGCGGTGGATGCACACGACTGACCGATGCGTTCAACAACAAGCGTCGCGGCACGGTGTGCCTCGCCAAGTCCTCCCACCTCTTTGGCACTGAGCAGTCCTAAGAGGCCCGCTTTGGCAAGTGCGTCAAGCCCAGCCTGAGGGTAAGACCCTGTTTGGTCGATCTCACTGGCGGCGGGTGCAATCGTCTCCGCGATGATATGATCGAGTGTCTCCAAATATTGAGGGCAATTCGTTACTGTAGTCATGGAAGCTACCTTTCTGTTCGTCCACCAGAGGAGTGTGAACACTCCCTGTGGATGTTTCTTGTCAAAGGGGCGCATGTGTTGTGAATTCATCCTCATCCACAAGCTGTTCCATTTCCCATTATAACCCATAAAGTAGTAACATAGTGAGGAAACGATGTCACATACCCCATGCATAAATGCAGGCGCTTGTCCCTAAGCCGAAGCTTGAGACGAGAGGCCGAGTGACTGCGGTCCACTAGCGAAGGATGTACCGACACTAGCAAGAGATGTAACGTACTTGTTACGAATATTGTAGGACGCGTTTAAATCTGCATTAAGGGAGTCGTTATGAAGAGCTACTATCAGGGCCGACACGCACGTACCTACAATAGGCAATGGCGCGTATTCAGTGAGCGCACGTTGGCAGCTGTCCTCCCTGTAGTGGAGCAAGCGGTTCTGTTCCAGCAACGGGATCATCACTTGCGTATTCTGGATATCGGGTGTGGAACAGGTCTCTTGCTCAAGCAACTTGCGGAACGCTTTCCCGATGCGGAACTCTCTGGGGTTGACGCGAGTTCGAGTATGTTGGAGCAGGCGCAGCGTGTCCTGGGTACCATACCGCATATCCACTTGGCGCAAGCTGATCTTGCGTTGGGAGAAAGTGTCTCTCTTCCCTTTGCGCCTGTATCGTTTGATATCATCACATGCACCAACACGCTGCATTATTTCAGTGACCCTGTGGCTATGCTGCGAAGATGGCGAGGTCTGCTCGTTGCGAGGGGACACATGGTGATTGAGGACTATACCCTGCGAAACAGTCTTATCCCGTGGAGTGCTTTTGAAGGGGCGATCAAGCTATATGACCCACAGCATGTTCGGCTCTATCCATCCTCCACTGTCCGGTCTTTCAGTCAACAAGCAGGATTTCACGCGCTTCATACGCACACATTTCCTATTGACTTCTTGTGTCAAGGGTGGGTAGTGCTTCTGGCGGCAGAAGCGGACGGTTCTTCGGCTCATTTTATCTAGAACGCAGGCACCCTCATTTGTTGCTCCCTCTATAGGATGAGGGTGCCTACGTTCCTCTCTTTACTATTACCTCACACGGAGGCGAAGGGCTTATCCTCAACGGAAGCGACTCGCGGCACCGCCTGTGACTTGAAGGAGCGACTCACGGATCGTGGCAATTTGCTCCACCGCGTCACGCAGTGGAAATAACTGTGGTGAGATCAGCAGATCAGGGTCAGTTGCAACTGGATGCCAGTAGACGCCATCGCGATCCACGGTCACTTCTGGCTCAAGCGCGGGCAGTGAGACGGCCATCCCTTTCGCGGAGAAGCCTCGGCGAACCAGGGGACGAATGATATGGTCATCATCAGAGATACCAAGAGAACGATGAAGTACACATGTGGCAGCAAGATCATGACTATTCTCTGCCGTTTGTGTTGTTCCCAGGCGGACATGAAAGCCTGTCGCTTTCAGCCGCGCAATCGCATCGATGGCTTTCTGCCAACTCCCTTTCCCACGATACAAGTCATGTGTTTCAGCATTTGAGCCATCTAAACTAATCTGAATGGTCAGACGCTCACGATGCGCTAATGCCTCCAACTCTCGCATGCGTGTTCCTTTGAGCAATATTCCATTACTTAGCACGGTGACATGCATACGCTCTAAACCGTATTGGAGTGCTGCAAAGATATCATGCAGAATGAACGGTTCGCCTCCTGTGAGGAACAGTTCTGTCATCCCAAGCTCGACAGCCTCATCAATGAGGCTGCATATCTGTGGCAAGGTGAGACCACGACGCTCTGAACCGACAAACGATTCCGCAACACAATAACTACACGAGAGGTTGCAGTCATAGTTCGTGTAGAGCCAGAGGCGATGAAGCAATCCTTCTTGCGGCGTTGGCTGATCTGAATGAGCGAGAGGCATCTTTGTTCTCCTATGGTATGCGTTTTCTTCTCAGTCGTATTTCTGTCTCAGAGGATATCTTTCGGCATATGAATTCTTTCTCTCGTTGAATTATGACAAAAGCTGATGATGCAGATGAGCCAGGGAATGTGGGAGTGTATGCTGTACATTCGTCCCAACATTCCATACGAAAAGATTAATAGGAAATGCTTGTTCCATCGTTGGACAGGAACTCGACGAGCTTGGCCCCGCCAACAATAGTTGCGCCCTCAATCAAGTTACTTTCGGTATAACCACGTTTCTTGAAGCAAGGGGAACAGACCCAGAGCGCACCACCGGCTGCAAGAAAGTTCTGGAGTAACGTGCTCATTGGTTGAAAACCTTCTTCGTTAATCTTCTCGGCAGTCCCCTTGCTTGCCAGATGAACACCTTCGCTACTCAAAAATATCATAGTCTGTTTGCCCGATGCAACGGCAGCATTGGCAATCACCATCGCAACGGTTGCGCGGTCAGGGTCGTCAGTTGAGCGGGTGAGATTGACACAAAAATTGTTTAACATGATTGGGGTGATCCTTTCTCGATGAGAAACTGATGTTCAGACAAATCAGGAAGAGAGGGGTGCAAAGTGTTCCCCGTCATACGACACCACGCGGTGATGTCAACGGTAGCAGCGGGATCGTAGGCAGTTACAAGCAATGTCTGTCCAGCAACAAGCGGACGCATCGCAAGCATGATTTCCATCACGAGTTGTCCGCAACCTTGCTCGCCCAGGTCAAGCTCACGATCAACAGAAAAAGAAGAATGCACTGCTACGCCTTTCGCACGAAGTACCGATGACGCTCTTCACCTTCCTGTGCTGCGAGCAAATCGTTGCCTGTCATACGACACCAGGAAGGCAGGTCTTCGCGAACTCCTGGATCGGTGGAGCGTACTTCGAGCACGGCACCTGACCCCAGACGCTTCATCGCTTGCAACATGAGCAGAAGGAGACCACCACCACAGCCTTGATCTCCACCGTCGCAGACGGCACTCACGACAAATTCTTTCCCATCGTGAGTACGAAATAGTGTCTCTGACATATGTGCATCCTTTCATTCTTTGCCATCTATGTGAGTATAGCACAAATCAAAGTGCAATGTTATATAACATACACGTTATATATCCTTTTTAGGAAATGCGCATATGCTATACTAATTTGGTAATTCAATATGTGTTTGCAAGAAAAAAACACGCTATATCTGCGTGTTGAACAGAGAGAGTATTTCTCGTTTCACAAAAAGTATTGGGAGGACTCATGAATATTCTACCATCGACAAAAAGTCAAGAACGCACGAGCGTGGGGTCGCAAGTAAATGATGTGGCCTTATCCGCTCTCGTCTTCAGCGAAAGTGGTCTCTTTGCCCTTGCACTGGTACGTATCTTTGTTGGCTACCTCTGGTTTCAACAACTCTTCTGGAAATTGCCACCAAGTTTCAGCGGGTTATATGGTTATGTCGTCAATGAAGGCAAATACACTTTTTTACCCGGTTATTCCTTTATTATTCAACATGTGTTTCTCCCCAATTTCATTCTTCTGGGAGCGGGAACGTGGGTTGCGGAATTGCTTGTGTCACTCAGCCTTCTCTTTGGCGTCTTCAGCCGTCTAGGGGCATTGCTGGCTGTCCTACTGGCTGTTCAGTTATACATAGGTCTCGCGGTTGCACCTGGCGAATGGTACTGGACGTATGGCATGCTTGTTCTGCTTGGTGTTGTGCTCGCCACCATTCCTACGGGACGCCGACTTGGGATTGATCAATGGCTTGCACCGCGTTTCTATAGCGCGACTCCCAAGACACGCATTGTTCGGATGGCACGCTGGTTTGTATAAAAGACAATCATAGAAGAGGAGTAACATGAAATCTATTCAAAACGGACTACTTGCAGGACTTTTCGCGGGACTCGTGCTCGCGGTCCTCTTTTTTCTGGACTCTGGATCAGGAAATCTCTTACATAATCCCGCACGTTGGCTTGCTCTGGATAGCAAAGAGGCGGGAAGATTCGTTGGCTTTCTTCTCTTGATTGTACTGGGCGGGCTATTTGGAGTCTTCTTTGGCCTGATTGAAAGAAGAGGTGAGAGAACACTTGGACGCTCCCTCCTGCTAGGGGGTGCGACAGGAGTCCTCTTCTGGATCATCATTCCCTTTCTCTTTGGGACGCTCATCAATCATGGCCTCTTTGATTTAGGCAGATTTCTATATTCCTTTGTCCCCCTTCTCCTGTATGGAATGCTGCTTGGCAGCTTCTTCTTTCAACGAGAGGTAAAAGTACAACGTATCTAATGTGATGTGCCATTTCGCTATAAGTGCGTTGTTCCTAAGCTTCCACCTGAACTAGACCCGATAAACTACCCTGGCTTATGTATGATAGGTGAGATGCGCCTTCAAGGAATATCAGCAGAGAAGGTAGCCGATGCTGTAAGTGCAGCCGGCTACCGTACCGGTAGTAAATGATTTGGGGATAGGCTTTTTACGGGAGACACGATCACCGCGCCGAACTTTCCTGTTAAGTTAAAACCAAACTCCATTTCGATTTCATTGGGCTTGATGCTGAGGCCATGTAGTTGCGTGATGGCTGTTTCCGTTGCTGAACGAATCGTACTCATAGTCTGCTTAAAGCTTGTTTGCGCGTCAGTGATAACGGCACTTGCTTGTGATGAAGCTCTCTGTGTTGTGCCGCTTTCTGGCTCATCACCTATAACCAGAATGCTTTGCCCATCCTCCAACTCGAAGCGAACAAGATGTTTCATCAAACTCTCCATGCTGTCTGAAAAGCTCCCTCTCCTGAGAAAAAGCGAGACAGCGTTATAGTGCAAGCAAAACAGGTCTCGGCGCACGAAAAGCCTGTACAGATGTTCTGATGGCACCGTATGTGTCCTTTGAAATCGAGACATGCAAAGTTTCAATCTCCTAATCGAGAGAGTTGAATATATTGTATTTGTAGAAGTAGAGCAGTGAGCGATTTTGCCCGTTGTACAGCTTTGGCATTGATAACGATGTACATGGGGGTATTCAAGTTGTGGGCAGAACGAGCGTTGCGGACTTTGGGTCGTTCGATGCCGGGTTCTTTGGCTTGACTATTGATGCGTTCACACGAGGTGCGTTGGCGATAGATGCCCGGACAGAGCGGGGCGGAGCGGCCAAGCATGACACGCATTTGCCCTCCCAATTCGTGCTTCACATCTTTGACACATCCACAGCCTTTGGCGAATTGGGTATGGTCACAGGTCGTGCCTGTTTTCTCAGGAAAGAGCAATGGGCAGCGATAGCGCAACGCCTGATAGCCATTGGTGGGAGCAAAGGTGAAGGTCGGAGCCATTCGTAGACCTTTGGGACAGCAAGGCACGCCATCAGGGTCACGCGGAAAGGTGGGATGTCCATGCTGATTGAGAGGAATGGCAGCAATGTCACCGTGATGCACGGTGGCCTGATAGATATACCAAGCATCAAAAGCGGCATCGGCGGTGATAGTGGTTGAGCGTAGCAACCGCTCGAAGATGTAACGGCACAAAATAGGTGACATTGCCTGCGTTGAAGGGGTGAGTCGATTCAGCCAGCACGACGTCGCCGTGGTCGGGGGTAGTTGAGGCAGCTACGCCGCTTCCATAGCGTCATAAGGACTCTTTACGCTTGCGATTAGGGCCGCGAACAGCAATACTCAGAGCGTGATAAGCGGTGTTTGGTGTGGCAGGGAGACCGCGAGGGTCTCCCCTACACATTAGAACAATCCCTACATATCGGGGTGAGGTATCGAAATGTAGGGGAGACCCTCGCGGTCTCCCTGCCCTTTCCCTGATTTTATTCTGTAATTACCTTTCATGCACATTTTTACACATAGTCCGCACTCCGTTGAACCATCTTACACATTCTCCTCCTTTCCCACGTATCTATACGTTCCTACCTCTTGTTACTTTGGCAAAGGATGTTGAAACATCACCTGGGTAGACTGATGATCGGCCTGCGCGAAGAGGTACATTGTGCCACTTCCAGCGAACGAGGTAGTGATAGAGCTAATGCGACGTTGGTTCACAAAGAAAGAGAGGGTATGAGGATAGCGTATCACTGCTATGCGGTTCGTTTGGTTAACGCCACTATGAATAGTGGTACTTGTCCCCGAAAAGGTCTTCTCGCCTTGTTTGTCTTGAAAGGTGACATCATAGTGGCCGTCCTGATCTATACATAGCCGGTACATGATATCGTGTTGTGGGGTCGCAAAGAGTATCCCGCCACTATCGCCTGTGTGGATAATCATCTGAATACTAAAAACTTTCACACTCTCAGGCATTTCTTTTAGGGCACACACCTGTGATGCTGCCGACGTTGTGGCTGTAAGAGCGTAACCATCTATTGAAAAGGGACATGCCTGCGTCGTGAGGCTATCTAAAGCAACGGAAGTGCCAATGGGCGAGGGAATAGACAGTGGATGTGTGGTAGCACTCACTGTAACGTGAGAGGGAACAGGCAGTTGAAACAGGTATATCAGCACCGCACATGCCGCGAGTGCAGCGCAAGCACCGCCCAGTAAGACCTCTTTTTGCTTCACAAGCCGCCGTGTTTTGCTCCATTTGTCAGACGTGATGGCCTGTTGTGCGGGAGGTTGAACCGCTTCCACATCGGCAATGGTCAATACATGCATCACAGCGTTTGTGGCGGTGGCAAAGGTGGCCGCTTGTTCCTCTATGGTGGCGGGCTTGTCCTCAAGAGACGGTTGCGGCTGAGGAGCAGGCTCTGCGTCGGCTGGTGTAAGTAGTCCCAATTCGTGGGCGTTCTTGCCAAACAGCTCGCATAGCTTCTGGCGAAAGTAGGGCGAGGGAGTGGTCACGTCGCGCTCCCAGCGTCCCACGTTGACCGCTGTTGTGCCGATTTCCTCCGCCAAACGCTCCTGTGACCAACCTTTTAGTTCGCGTTCCTGTTTGATTGGTTTTTTCTGCTGCATTGTTACCCCTTTTTCTATGATTGATGCTCTCTGCTTTTTCTACATCGTTGCATAAGCATTATGCTCTCATATCGTATAGATTATCGTGAGACAGTTTGACATTTACTGGAGTCTCACGACTTAGGAAGAGCATATACTACTTAATCGAAAAGGTTTGCATGAACGTGCCCAGATTGCCATAAAGGTACTAGTAAGCGGTTGAGAAACGTAAACCAAGAAAAGGCTGTTTCTCATAAAAACAGAGACAAAGAGAATTTTACCCCTCAATCATCCCAGGTAGTTTTTGCTAAAAATGTTGTTTGAGTGGGAAATGATGCCTGTTTGATGTGTGTCTGTTCTAGTGGTAGCTCTCTGCAAGATGTATGCTTTGCACAGAGTAAAGTATGTATCACTGATATTCGATACGTACTATTCAACTCTGAAAGGACATCATACAATGATGCAATCAAAGTTTGCAAAGGGTGTACTCGTTTTTCTTGCCACTAGTATGCTCTTTGTAGCAATGGCAACCGCATTATCCCCATCTGCCCATGCAGCAAGCACTGTTCAGGTGGCCTCTCCTAGTTGCGGTGGACGCAGCGCACCTACTTCACACGAAACGATACAACGCGTTCAAGCGCCTATTATGACTTGGACTAGAGAAATAGTTCATTACAGCGAGTGTGACACACAGGATTTAGTTCAAAATGTGGGTAGTGGCGCATGGGGTGCTGGTGGATGTACAGCTTTTATTAGTGTTCTTAACGCATTTGCTAAAATTACCCGATTTGCAAAAACAGATGCTGTTTGCAAAGTTTTAGCGTTTGCATTGATAGGCGTAGGTCGATATATTCAAGATGTAGACACTAAAGGCGGTGGATGCGGAGTAGATTTCACTTTCGTTAGCTCAGTTACTACTGGTTTAACGCCAGGAGATGTGACATTTACTCCGCATAGCCTTTCTGCGACTGCTCAAGCCTGTCCTGCTGGTGTTGCGCCAAAGGGTAACGGTAAGGACTTAGGGACTCGTTACCTGCCTACCCCTGCTCCTGTTGTACTGATGAGTGCAGTTGCGGACAGTTTCGCCATCGACGAATGTAACACACCACATGTTCTTACGGTACTGGCGAATGATGATGTTGCGAGAAATGGAGTTCTTCCAGATGTCACCATTACTGATGTCAGTGGTGCAACATTGGGAACCGCAGCAGCGGGGCCGCGTTACATTGCCTACACACCTTCCGGCGATCCTGAAACTGGAACCGACACGCTTAGTTATACTGTTACAGATAACGTTACGGGCGATACTGTTACAGGTACAGCAACTATTACGCTAAGCGAATGTAATGGAGACGACTAGACTAATACATCACCGCTTACCACTAGCTAGGTAGCAACTCAATTACTAAAAAAGGAAGCATTCATAGGTGTGGGTGCTTCCTTTTTTAGTAGTTGAGTTACTAGCATACTCAACAATGCATTCAACTATAACATTGTCTACTTAGAACAAACACAACCCCAGCACTCACACCTTTTCCAGTGGTACTATCTATTCTCTCAATGTTCTCTTATATTACACAAGAAAGTACTATACTATAGACTTTGTAATAAAACAGATACTTGTATTGAAAATTCAAGAGGATGAAATTACCTCAGAAGAATTTGAGACCGTATAGAAGGAGGCACTCAAACGATCTTCACCTCATCAGACCGTAAACCATAAAACATAATAGGAGGTAGAACATGACACAAGAAGACCTTTGGCCCTTTCGTTTGCAGCGAGAACTCCTGCAAGCTCTCAAAAACACCAGTGGAGTGGAATGGGGCTATGATGAGGCAAACAATCTGGGGATGGAGGCCGACTTCAGGGAAGCCTTTGACGCAATGCCCGGTGAACGTTTGCGGTTACAACACATGGAAGTAACAGAGAAAGGCATAGAAATACAGGTCACTGTCGGGGCAGAACTGACGTCACTGCCAGAGATTTCAAAAGCTATGTATGAGCTTTTATATGCTGTAGGAGAAAATCTTTTTCTTGTTGTTCTGCTGTTAGACGATGAAGCAGTATGAGACTGGTTTGTGATAGGGAGTGCATCACACGGGCATATCGGAGAAATCCGCATGTTGCGAAAAGACATTCCCCACATTGACTTGTCAGGACTAATTTCTACGCTGTTTCGAGAAAATAGAAGGATTGAAAGGGAGTAAACAAAAGCAACACGCACTGCGTTCTCATCCTATAGGAGAACGCAGTGCGTGTTGCTTTATGCAGAGAGAAAAGCCTGTCTTCTCGTTTGAACAAAAAAGTGGTTTGGTCTCCATTGTAAAGAAAGACATGCTTAAACCGGAATGCATGTGCAACATGTAGATGGCAGCGTTGGGGTTGTCACAGTGTGGACGCTTGTCCCCGGCATTCAGACGATATACAATCTGGAAGTCGCGCATGACCACACGTTCACCGTTGGCGACGGGTAATGGATTGTTTATAATTGTGGGTGGGATGGTGGCTCAAACCCATATGAAGACCTTCAACCTATAGGAAAGCTTAGGAGAGTAAGTGAGAGCTATCTAAAACAGCAAGGAGTTGATGCACACAGGGTAAAGACTGACCTATGTTTAGAGAACCCAGCTTCCTTTGACATTTATAAAGATCAAGACGATACAGAGAAAATGGCAAAAGTACGCACATTATTTTCTTTTGTGAGGTTTCTTAATCTAAGCGTTGCAAAACTGCGAACGGTGAACATCATTAGTGCTGATTTTCAAGGAGAGACAGGAGTGTTCTCGCTTTGCATGAGTATAAGCCTTGTCATGAACGACGATACAGAACACTGGTTAGGGGTGTATCAAAGCGACGCTGCTGAGGAGGATGAGCAAGAACAAGAACGGCATATTCCCCCTTTTTGTCTGAGACGAGCAACCTGGGAGACAAAAAAAGATTGCTCTCTCTTTCGTAGGGCGACAAACAAGAAAGAGTATGTCAAAGAGAAAGGCGCGATTGAGGGGCGTATTATGTTTGGAACCCCTGAGTTGTACTCAGAGATTGGCCCGTTGATGGAGGAACTTGAACAGCTTGTTCGGCAGGGCATTGCACTGCAACCGATTGAGGGAACTGAATTCCTTTGGAATCGTGTGCGAGTAGACATCCGTAGAGAGATAAGCTTTTCACTGGAGTATTCTTTCAATCAAGGCCGGAACGCGCCTCTGGAAGTGTTGGTTGAAAGATGGTACACGAGCTTTTCTCGTATAGACGTTGCAGGAGGGATCATCCCAGATACGGGCTGTTTCATCAGTTACTCGTTTCCCATTGAGGATGTCCTTGAGCGGTTTTGAGTGTTGGGGATGGTGTGCCTCTTCGGGGTCTTGTGATGGTGTTCACACCTTCTCTCGAGAGAAGGTGTGAGACGCTTCGATTTCAGCGAGAACGCTACAAGCAGAGCGACATGGTGTTCATTTTGGCTCTGTTTGTAGCGTTCTCGTGCATGTTGCTGTTCCTAGATGCTCTTAAAACGTGATAATCTGTGTGGCTTGTGGCGTCGAGTTCGCCAGAAGTTCTGGCTCCCTACGGCTTGCTGCTGGCTCAGTTCTAAAGTGTCTTGAGGGAGCAACAATGTCTTCGATGAGTAAATGGAGCGAGACGTTCCTGCTCACCGACACTTTGGGCAGCGTAGTCACTAGCATGAGCAACACGGCAGGCAGCGCAGCGGTGCGGGGTAATCAAGCCTATGGTGCCTATGGGAACCAACGCTACTCCAAAGGCACGGGTCTGCAAATAGAACAATGAATACGCCTATGCTAAGAGAAGAATAAATAAAGGGAAGAGCATGTTCAGGTTGCCGAGATATATAGAAAACGCGTTCTATACAGTCTATTTTGAAAGCGCGAATGAGGAGAAATACGAAGCATTTGCTAGTCGTTGGAAAGGGATAGACCTGCAAGCTTTGCGCAGAGCGTTACTCGGTGGTCGGAGAGAAGATCGCCTCATCGCGCTCTTAGCTCTTGGCTCTTGGCTCTTCAGGGCTTGCACAAGAACACGAGGACATTGTTCCATTCTTGCAGAGTGATGTACGTGCGGAGCGGTGGGCCGCTGCTTTGAGTTTAGGCGAGAGTGGAGATAGACGGACACTTCCTTTTCTGCGAACCATGCTTACCGAAGGCATTTGAGGCATATGCGGCCGAGGCTGATAAGACGGGCGAAGAAAATTTTCGCGATTGGTGGTGTGACATGAAGCGGCCACAGGTCATTACTCTGCTTGCTCAATGGGATGATGCTTCGCTTGTTCCAAGGCTGCGTGACATGTTTGGTCTCTTCTGGCAGGTCGAGCAGAAGTTAAACTATCGCAGCGAGGTGGACTATGGGTATTACGACGCCATTGCTTATGTCTTAGGGCAGCGCGGAGGATTTGGGGCCTTGACAGGTCTTTGTCTGCCTACCCGTCACCTCAATATGGCTTACACCTTTATGGCATTTGGTGCATTGCATCCAAACACTCCTTTAAAAGAGGAAAATATGTTTCTAAGTATAGCAGGTGCAGAGGCGAAAAGCCAAGTTGCAGCGATACTGGGCCAACGCTTTGGGTTCTCGGAAGAAGAGCAAGAGGAGTACGTCAACAACTACTACCTTTATGAAAACGACCGGGACAAATATGGAGAACGCTTGCGTCAGACCGAGGGGAGACAAAAAGAGGAGGACGAGGAGCAGGAAGATGCAGACGACGAAGGCTCAGAGGAGGTGGAAGTAGAGGCGAGAGAAGAGAAAGAACCGGAAATTGTTCAACCACAGATTCTTGTAGCGTATCAAGGACATTCTTCCCAATCCTCTAATCAAATCTATAGTCAGGTCTATAGTCTGGGGTGGTCGCCTGATGGAACACGGCTGCTTTCTGCTGGGGAAGATGCAACCGTACATGTCTGGGACGCAAAGACTGGAATTCGGTATCTCACCTTTGCGCGTCATACAGCGGCGGTTCTGGTTGCGGCGTGGTCTCCACAAGGCACATGGATTGCTTCAGGCGGAGCTGATAACCAGGTGTTTGTCTGGGATGCACAGACCGGCGACGTGCTGACAACGTATCAAGGGCACGCCTCTTATATTTGCCGTGGTTTAACATGGTCGCCCAATGGAACTCAGCTTGCCTCTGGCTCGTGGGATGGAACAGTTCAGGTGTGGAACGCTTTTTCGGGGGAGAGAGTGTTGACGTATACTGAACACAGAGGAGTTGTTACCTCTGTTGCGTGGTCGCTTGATGGCGCGAAAATTGTCTCCGGTGGGGGATACCCTGAATGTCTCATCCACGTTTGGAGTTCACAAACAGGAGAGACACTCTTGACCTATCGCGGACACACCGAAGACGAAATGGGAACGTATGAGTCCGATGGACAAGAGGAGCAATACGGAGCGAGTAGTGTACATAGCTTGGTCTGGTCTGCTAATGAGATGCGGATTGCATCAGGAGGGTTACGTAATAGCGTTCAGGTGTGGGATGCGCGAACAGGGAAGAAGGACATTGTTTCGCATGATGAGTTCCGTCTGCCTCTCGCGTCATTTCCTGATGGAACATCGCTTCTTTCAGGTGCTTCTGACAATCGTATTGCGCGATGGCATGCGACAACAGGAGAAGTTCTTGTCGCGTATCGTTCTCAGGGAATGTATCAACTAGAAGTGCTGAGTCTTTCCCCTGATGGAACGCAGGTGGCAGCAGTGGGTTGGAAAAGTGTTGTGTACATCTGGAACGTATAACAGGAATAGTAGGAAGAAAGTGTTCCCTCTAATCTGCAAGATATCTTCATGCTGAGAGTGTTCGATATTGGTCTGCAAGACCTCGGTAAAGACCTCGATGAGATGCTCGGCGGTGATACGGTCTTCTTTACGGAGCCGCTCCAACTCCTCTTTTGCTTTGGTCGTGAGCTTCCTCATGCGTTTGGTGAACACCCCAATGATCTCATCGCGTGTCGAGATCGTTGCTTGATGAATAAGGCACACGAGGAGAGCGAAGTGCTTGGGAGGCAGAAAGTCCGAGAAATCTGACGCATGCAGGGAGCGTGCTTCTTCGGCCAAATGGCTGATCTTTGCCCTACGAATCCCAAGAGTCAGAGACTCAGTATTGTCGAGTGACTGAAGCCAGACGAGACGAGTGAGCTGTTCTTGTGTAAGAAATCTTGTAAGAAAATCAAGGTAAACTTACTTGCAGTTCATCACGAGTTATTGTACAATTGCTGTGTAACATGTTTCGGTGTCTGTCTGGACAGGAAAGGGAGGACCTTCATGAAAATTGGCTACATGCGAATAGCAAAGGGAGATCAGACGACGGCCCTCCAGGAAGATGCACTCAGAGAGGCATACTGCGAGAAGACCTTTCGCGATGTGATGAGCGGAGCAAGGGATGATCGCCCGCACTTTGTAGAGATGTTGAAATTCGCACGACCAGGAGATATCATCGTGGTGTGGAGACTCGACCGCTTAGGACGATCTCTGCGAATACTCATTGAGACGGTGATGGCTCTTCAAGCACGAGGCATCAATTTCTTGAGTCTCACCGAAAACATTGATACCTCAACCCCTAGTGGCACCTTTACCTTTCACCTCTTTGGAGCACTCGCCGAGATGGAGCGTGATCTGATTCGCCAGAGAACCCAGGCTGGGTTGGAAGCTGCACGAGCGAGAGGGCGCAAAGGGGGAAGACCGAAAGCGGTTGACACCATGGATGTGGAAAAAGTGGCTCGTGCCAAGGAATTGTACGCGCTCAAGCAGAACACCATCGCCGAGATTATGCAGATGACGGGATTTAAGAGCAAGCCTACTTTTTATAAATATGTGGTGAAGGCTGATATGAAAGATATTGGCGAGGACGCTCCGTCTCTGAAACGGGAAGAGCATGTATGAACACGCGTCACGCGGAGCAGGACTACTCACGGCAATCTGGGAACGAGAGTGAGTAGTCTTGGGGCAGCAGCAGAACAGGGTGTCCCGCACCACCTCTGCTACCTGTTGTGGCTTTTTTTCGGCACGTCGTTCCCTCTCTTGCGTCTGGCACACATCATGGAACAGGAGTTGTGAGCGACAACGAGACTCCTCTCCAAAGAATGGACAGAGGATGTTCACAACACGATGGAGATCATTGCGTGGGCAGAGGGAAGTGCAAGAGACAAGAAGAGGAAAAAGACAGATGATAACCCCATCGTTTCCCATTGTGGGAATTGGAGCTTCCGCAGGAGGATTGCAGGCTTTCACGCGGCTCCTTGAGTCCTTGCCAACGACCATCGGTATGGCCTATGTCTGTGTCCAGCACCTGGCCCCTACGCACGAGAGCCTCTTATCCGACCTGCTCGCTCGCACGACGAAGATGCCTGTGCATGAAATCAGGCACGACACGCGTGTCGAACCGAACCATGTCTATGTGCTTTCCCCCGGCACCGACCTCACACTCGAAAACGGGGTGCTCAAACCTGAAGCACGTATACATACTCATGGGCTTCATCTGCCCATTGATGCCTTCTTCCGCTCGCTCG
>JBBQVS010000012.1:0-70786 GCA_038211295.1 Ktedonobacterales bacterium
TGCTCATACTGACCTGAATTCCTCGCTGATGTAACATTTCTTGATAGCCCTTGCTTGCATATTCGCTTCCTCGATCAGAATGATGGATTAGGCCAGCTTCAGGAGCACGCTGCAAAAGTGCCATCTGAAGTGCTTGTTTGACCAATGAGGCATCATGTTCTTTTCCCATTGCCCAACCAATGATTTTGCGTGAATACGCATCCATCACTCCGGCCAGGTACAACCACCCCTCAGAAGTGGCAACAAAGGTCATATCGGTCATCCATTTTTGATTAGGAGCCTCTGCCGTAAAATCCCGTTTCAGCAGGTTAGGAGCCAGTGGAAATGGATGAGTACTGTCTGTTTTTTGTGCTTTCCGCCTCCTTCTCCGAGCGGTAATGTGCTGTTGTTGCATCAAGCGCACAATTCGCTTTCTTCCACACTGAATGCCTTGTTCTTTCAGCTCGGCATGAATGCGAGGACTGCCATAGACACCCTTAGTATCCTGAAACGCATTTTCAATACGCTCGGTGAGTTGGAGATCACCCAGCTTTCTCTGGCACACGCCTCTTTTTCGCCAATTGAAGTATCCATTTTCTGACACTTCAAGCACACTGCACATGCGCGTAATTGAAAAAAGAGAGCGATGAGCGTGAATAAAGGCGAACTTTACCGCTGGGGTTGCGTGAAAATGCTCATGGCTTTTTTTAGGATTTCCCTTTCTTGGCGCAGTATCTCATTTTCACGCCGTAAGTGTTTGATTTCTTCTTCCATTGTCGTCTGGTGCCCTTTTCCCGGAAACGCTTCTTGCCCATGTTCCCCAAATTCTTGGCACCATTTACTCAGCGCACTGTCAGAAATGCCGAGCTCTCTGGCAATTTGTGTTTTGTTCTTCCCGCTACTTTCAAACAACTGAACGGCCTGTTGCTTGAATTCTTTGGTGTAGGTTGGTTGAGATTTGCCCATCGAATCCTCCTGATTCCATTGTACCAAATTTCTCTTCTCCTACTCCCCAAAAGCGGGTCAAGGTCAAATTGGAGAACTCGCAGCACAAGGGTGGACAGATAGGGCTATTGCGAATGAACTAGAGGGATATATATCGCGCACAGCTCGGTTTGGTGAACGATACTTAACAAAAGACACCATCGCGGCTATTCGACGCTCCTGGTTTCCACGAGAGTTTGCTCCTGATTCCGGTCATGGCACAATAGATACTCCATCGGGTGAACTGGTTGAAGGAAAGCATCAGGCAGCTTGGTCGTATGAACTGTGGCAACGCATGGTTGAAGTCAAGGCGAGTCAATACCGTCGTCCGACAAAAGAGGCGCAGAAACGACCTCATGAGTTTAGCCGTGTTATTGTGTGTGCTGGCTGCTTGCGTTCTTTGCGTGTGACATTTGGTAATGTGAATAAAAACTTTCTTCCCTATTACAGAGACACCAGTGTTGAGCGTAAGCTACCTTGCTCTGTTGCGGAAGCTGGGTACTACTCTGTACGAAGTAGTCTCGTCGTGATGCAATTTGGGGAAATACTGAGAAGTTTCGAGTTGCCGCTTACCTGGCGTGAAGCGATTGTAGAGCGCTGTCAAACTATGAACACTGGGCAAGATGATGAACAAGAGCGTATACGTCGTCGTCGGGCTGATTTGGATGGCGAACAAAAACGACTGATAACGGCGTTCACTAAAGTCTACATCACTGAACAGATCATTGATGAGGAAATGGAGCGTGTTCGCGCCGAACTGTTCTCCCTTCCGCTTCCTACAGAGCAAGATACTAAGAAAACTACGCAAGAGGCTCTCTCAGCTGGCGAAACGTTAGAACGGGCCTCGTACAGGAGTCCTTCCTGCTCTCGCTCTTGGTTTAGAAGCTACTTCTATGTGGGAACAACGTGATGGTGGGTTATGGTTGCATGAAGGCTACTGGCCTCCGAAACTCAATAGATCGAAACCAAATTTACCGTCACAATCACCAGGTCTCACATAAAAATGAGTACATTGCCTAGACGACTCATCTTGTCTAAGCAATGTACTCACCTTCTTGGAACGGAATCGACGGGATTCGAACCCGCGATCTTCTGCGTGACAGGCAGACATGTTAGGCCACTACACCACGACTCCTGAGTTGAGCTTCACGCGTTAGAGTTCTTTGCAGTTCCCTTTGCGTGATTACGATAATACCAGAGTGCTAGCTCGTTGTCAAGCGTTTTTTTGCGCGAATTTGTTTTCTCTTCCTTTTTTTCCTCAAACTTGCTAGGATGCATACCACTATCACTTGTGAGTATACTAGGGAGATACAAATTGTGTGCCTCTGCTGAGTCTAATAGAAAGGTTTCTTGCTATGAGTGAAGAAGATATTGTTCAGGCGACTCCTATTCCTCGTACCCGCGAAAGTCTTGCTGCTGACCTGCAAAACCTGGGCGTTACGGCAGGTACGACTCTGCTTGTACACTCGTCTCTCCGCTCTCTCGGCTGGGTAAGCGGCGGCCCTGTCGCGGTGGTGCAAGCGTTGATGGATGTTGTAACACCGACAGGTACACTGGTTGTACCAACACATACAAGCGGCAATTCTGATCCTGCGAAGTGGGAAAACCCACCGGTTCCACGGGCGTGGTGGTCGGTCATCTATGAAACCATGCCTGCGTTTGACCCGTTGACCTCTCCTACCTACGGCATGGGCAAGATTGTCGAGACGTTTCGTACCTGGCCCACTGTTATGAGAAGCAACCATCCAGCCGACTCGTTCGCGGCCTGGGGCCGTCACGCCGAGTACATCACTGCCCATCATAACCTTGAGTACGGGTTGGGCGAAGGCTCCCCGCTTGCTCGCCTCTATGACGTAGACGCCTGGGTACTTTTACTGGGGGTAGGGTACAACAGAAATACCTCGTTTCATCTCGCCGAGTACCGTATTCCCCATACCGCACAAACTACTCTGGGCGCATCCATTATGGAGCAGGGCGAACGTGTGTGGCGTCAGTACCGTGATATAGAAATCAACTCCGACATTTTTGCGGATATTGGTGACGCTTTCGAGCAAGATACACGGCTCGTCAAGCTAGGACGGGTTGGTTCCGCCGAAGCACGCCTCTTTCCACAACGGCTGGCCGTAGATTTCGCCGAAAAGTGGCTGACACAAAATGGGAAGCACTGATACAGTGTACTGCTTTTGGTATCTATAGCAATCATAGTAAAGCTACAAAAAGAAAGAGAATAAGCGATGAGTAGCCTGAATAACGGAAATATGCTTCCACCAAAGGCGCAAATGGTGATGGCGCGGGATTTTGTTATTCGCCGCTCGGAACTCACGGTGCCGGGCCACAATCTCAAGATGATGGCGAAGGCAGCGGCTTCATCTGCCGACCAGGTAATGTTTGATTTGGAAGACGCGTGCGCGGTTTCACAAAAGGTCGAAGCACGTCAGACCGTTATTGAGGCACTGAAGACGCTGGACTTTGGCGGTAAAATTCGAGCGTTCCGTCCTAACAATATTCGTACAAAGTTCTTTTATCGCGACCTGATCGAGGTCGTCGAGGCGGCGGGCGAGAAGATCGATGTAGTTGTAATCCCTAAATGTTATGGGCCTGAAGATATTCTTTTTGTTGACCGCTTGCTCTCGCAGATCGAAGAGAACATGGAGTTTGAACGTGGACGCATCAAGCTAGAAGTTCTGATAGAGTCGGCTGACGCGGTACTGCACGCGGAACAGATCGCGAAATGTACGCCGCGCGTGGGCGGGCTAATTTTTGGTATAGTGGATTTCGCGGGTGATATTGGGGCGCAGGAACTTGGAAGCGAGCAGTTTTTTTACTATAATTACGCGAAAGCAAAGACGGTTATCGCAGCAAGGGCAGCAGGGGTGACGGTTGTGGATGGTGTGACGCTCGCGATCAGGGATAACGAAGCGTGTCTGCGTGACGCGCGGATGGCGGCACGTATGGGCTTTGATGGCAAATGGGCGATTCATCCCGCGCAGCTTGCCAGTATTCACGAGGCGTTTACTCCTACAGAAGTGGAGATTGCGAAGGCAAAACATATCATTGGCGAGTATGAGAAGGCCGACATACAGGGCGGTCTAGGAGCGATTGTGATTGATGACCAGATGATTGATGCCGCGGTTTTGCGTGTGGAATGGAAAAAGGTAGCTATCGCGCAAAAAACGGGTCTACTTTAGTGCGAGCGAAATATATCACTATGTCTCACGGAAGTGTATAGAGCGTTTGCACACCTTCGCTGATAAGTAAAACGCCCAGACCTATGAGTAGTATACCGCTTGCGATGAGGATGGCTTGATACGTTTTGCCCTGTAGCCATTTGCGGCTGCGGCTGACAAGAAAGGCTATCAAGAGTTTTGAGCCGACGAGCAGTGTGTAGAAGCTAATGAGGAAAACAACCGCGCTGCCTACGCCACTTTCCCGCACAATTCGTAATAAAAGTTGTGCGCCAACGGTTCCCCAGAAGAGGTAGGGGTGTGGATTGAGGGCGTTGGTCAGGGCGGCACGCCAGAGGAGAGCTAAGGTACTTGCCTCTTGTCCGTGCTCGTCCAATTGTTTTTCCTGTGACTCGTCTGATTGCTTCCCCGTGCCATGCACGGTCTCGACACCGAGATAGATCACGAACAGGCCACCGATGATACCGAGCCAGCCAAAGAGTGTGTGGGGTAAGCGACTGATAAGCAGTACAGTGAGTAGGACAACTGGCAGATCGCTAAGGAGTGGCGCGAGGGCAATCAAGTTGCCCGCACGCCACCCGCGTTTGAGGGTCTGAGTGATGACGAGTCCGAGAAGAGGGCCGGGACTACTGCCTGCCGCGAAACCATAAGAGATGCCCAGAAGTAGTGCTGTTATCATTCCCGTCCCCTCCGACATAAAGCCTAACTAACGAAGATGCTCCTTCAAGAAATTGATTGCCAGAGGCCATGCCTCAGATGCTGCCTTCTCGTTGCCCATACCGTGTACAGGATTGATGAAAGCATGTCCTGCATCATAAACCTTGATGGTAATATCTTTGCCGACATCTTTATATGTCTGCTCGATTTTTTGTCTCTGCTCAGCTGATACGCTGTTGTCCTGACTTCCATAAACCGCAAGCACAGGGGCGTTGATTTTCGCCACTTCTTCAGGAGTTGGGTCGTAGCCCGCGCCGTAAAAGGGGACAATCGCGCCCAGGTCTGTGTAGCGTGAGGCGACGGTGTACGCCATAAAGCCGCCAATGCAAAAGCCCATGAGACCAAGTTTTTTTGGTTCTACATTTGGCATGGCTTTAACTGTGTCGAGCGCACCAATAATCTCGTTTGCCGCAGCATCGACATTCCCTCTAATCATCATAATCATGCGTTGTGCATCGTCTGGCTCGGTTGCGACTTTGCCGTGGTAAAGGTCAGGCACCGCGACGACAAAGCCCTGGGCCGCGAGTTTCTGGGCGAGGTCGAGAACGTGTGGCTCAATGCCCCACCATTCCTGAATGAGAACAAGGCCAGGATGCTGGTTATTATCGTCGGGCTGGGCCACAAACGCGTAGGCACCATCGCCGTTTACCTGTAAATCAACCTTCGATGTACGAACTACTGACATATTTTCTATGCTCCTTACAGTAAACTCAACTGTTTGTGTTACGAAAGCAACATCCGCATTATATCTCATGAGACTTTCTACCGTTCAGAGGAGGGTGTCTCAGAAGCACAAAAAAGAGAGACGAACGGGTGTATACCCGCGCGTCTCTCTTACTAGAGGTGGAGTAGAAACTGTTTAGCTTCCGCTTCCGCTAAAGCTTACATTGATCACGCCACGGCCATCATCAGCGTTCAAGCTCCAGCCATCTTTAACTCTGGCTTTCGATGTTGGTGTAAAGGTTACGGTCTCTGTAACCTGCTGACCGGCGGCAATCGTTGTGCCTTCCGCGAGCGATGAGGTCGCGGCGAAGCCGAAGCCTCCGATAGGCGGCTTAGAGCGGGTAATCGTGAGTGGACTACCCCCTACATTCGAGACTACGAAGGTCATTGTCGCCGTTGTTCCCACTGGTACCACGCCAAACTTTATCTGTCGTGGCGTGACAACCAGCTTGGAGCGTGCCGTACCGGAGCCAGTGAGTGGAAGTGTCAGCGTTCCTGCGGTACTCACGACGGTGATGGAGCTGTTATAGGTGATGGCTTTTGTAGGTGCGAAGCCTACCGTGACAGTGAAGTTGCCATTTGGCGGTACGACCAGGCTACCCGTTGGCTGACCTGAGATCGAGAACGGGCTGTTTGGTGTACTAACGCTTGATACCGTTAAACTTGCGGCACCCACATTAGTAAAGGTCGCCGATGTGGTGGTGGCAGGGTTGCCATCCTCTACCGCTCCGAAGTCTATGCTATTTGGGAAGGCATCCAGTTGTGCATTTGTAGACACTGCGTTGCCGGACAAGCCGAAGGGGAGTGTTCCCTTTGAAGTTGTCAGGCTAAGTGTAGACGAGACCAGGCCAGGGGCGGTTGGGGTAAATGTAACTGGTATCTGGATAGTCGAGCCAGCCGCCAATGTTGCTGGCAATGCAGGCGTTGTTGTACCAATCTTGAAGGCCGCATTCGAGCTTGTGATGCCAGTGATTGTCACACTGGTACTGGCGGTCAACGTTTCCGTTTTTGTTGCACTGCTGCCTACTGTTACTGTCCCCATATCGAGTGGGGAGCCACTGAGAACGTTGTTGACGGGTGAGCCAAAGCTCATAATGTGTCCATCGCGTGTTCCCACGAAAACGTGGTTGTTGTAAACGCCAGGAGGGGTAAACTTATTTGTGGTGCCGATAGGTGTGTTATAGATCATCTGCATGGTGCCACCCGATGGTAGCGCGTTATATGCACGGAGCTGTCCGCCAACACCGGACATATCAGGTTCCCACATGGTCCAGACGACACCAGAGTTGGCTGTTACCCCATCTGAGGTAATGACCGGAGAGCTGGAGCCGAAGCCAAAAGTGTCGGACGAAGTGCCTTTTGCAATGAGTGTTGGCTTGCCAGTACCATCCAAGCCATACTGGTAGGCTTTGAGTCTACCACTGCCTTTGCCGCCCTGCGCGGTTGTTGTGTAGATGTAGCCACCGTTACCGCCCCAGACAGCGGGGGTGCTCCATAGACCTCCATTTGGGCCGATGCGATTGATTACATTGTCTGGCCCGGTTGCTCCCGCGCGACCACCCATGTTGTCGGCGTTGAGCATGTAGATGTAGCCACTTTTGCCATCTGCAATCATCAAGTGTGGATAGGTTGCTGTCCCAAAGTATGGCTGAGGCAAGCCAACGGGGCCGCCAGAACCAAAGTCCGAGTCATTGAGGTTGAGTGAGTCAGCGTCATAGGGCGAGAAGAAATCCGTATTTTTGAGTGTGCCATTGGGTTGCACTGTCAAGCGAACAGCGGATTGACCCAGGTTTGTTGAGCCAACGGTTCCCGCGATACCATTTGCGGGCGGCACACCATTCGAGGTGGAGAAGACAATCTGCCCATTGCCGTCGGAGACCAGGCCACCGCCGGATTGCCAGATGCCAGCACCACGTGCCATAGGATCAGCTGTTCCGGCCTCATCCGTCCAGAGCGTTGCGATATGGCCTGTCGTTGCGACACCGACAACCCAGCCTTCATATGGCTTGCGGTCACAATGTCCACCAAAAGCTGCGTAAACAACGCCATTCATCAGCAGAAGGGCGGGGCGTTGCAGTTCATAAACAGCATTAAATGTATGGTCGGGAGCATTGGAAGCCGCGCCTGTGATGGCAACAGGAAAGCCTGTCTTGTCTTGTCCTGTCGCCATGTCAATAGCGTGCATATAATAATTTGTGACGCCGCCAACGATGGCGACACTGGTGAGATAAGCAACATTATTGGTTGCGTCCACTGCTGGTGTGCTTGTAACACCAATCGAAGGATTGATGTCAGCACATGTTACAACTGATGGGTTAAAGGGTGTCCCAAGATTGCGCGTCCAGGTTTTTGTGCCTGTTGCGGCATCGATGCCATAAATGTTATTGGTCTCTGTTGCAACTAATAAAGTTTTATTGACTACTATTGGGGTTGCATATATTTGTCCATCGACGGTTGTATCGAACTGCTTGCCGAAGTTGCCGCCCCCAACCTGTGCGGGTGAGAGATTGGGTTGGTCACTATACCAACTATCGCGCAACTGTTGTGGTGTGGCTACCGTCGTAACAGCTTTAGCCGCGTGAGTAAAATGAAAGACGCCACCAATCAACACCGAAACCGATGTGAGGATGAGCAAGGCTACTGTCCCTAACCGCCACCAACGCCTACTGACCTGTTGAATCAAGAGTGTACCTGTCTTTCTAAAATTGCAGAGTGTCTCTCTACCGTTTTTTACACTACGATTTACGCTTTTCGTACTCCTACTGAACGGTGCAGGAGAAGTGATTTGGTCGCTGAGTTTTTTGTTCATACATGCATACATAGAGATATAGTGAAGTATGCGGTAGGACGTCTCGTGATTTCTCCATACACATAGAGTGTTTTGAATGTTACCTTCATTGTTATATCAAATACAAGTTAAGAAAAAAAGGAGATGCGGTTGAGAAACGGTAACGGTTTCTGATGCTAGGTGTAGTTTTGTGACCTTCTGTAGCTACTACCTGCTGCTATATATGTAGACGCTTGACTTGTGAAAACATCCTCTTGACAAAACTTTTGTCTTGTGATAAAAATATGTCACACAGACATGTCATGAAGACCTATCTATGTGACAAGAAGTATGAAGGTTATGATGTATGAGTTGATTATTCTTGGGCAGTTGATGCGCCAGCCCGCCCACGGATACTTAATAGCCAAAATTATCAACGATATGATTGGCCCCTTCGCTCATGTAAGCAATGGACGGTTGTACCCTTTGCTGAGTAAGCTTGAAAAATCGGGCTTGATTGCTCTGTATACCGTCACCGCGCGTGAGTCACAGGGGGATCGTCAGCTACGCCGTTATGAAATTACTCAGGCGGGGCGCAAGCGTTTTCACACACTGATGATGGACACAACCGCGAATCCAGGCGAGTATCAAAAATTGTTCACACAGAAGGTCGCGTATTTTACGCTTTTGAAACCTGTTGAACGGCTGCGGCTGATTGACCATTACAGCAATTATTGTCAAGCACATGTACTGCATTTGGTCGCAGAGGCCGAAGATATTACACGCGAGTCTAGCAACTGGGAACCAACACCGCACCCTGATTTTGTACAAAATGTGTTGCAGGTTATGTATCACACGATAGACCAGTGGGAACTAGAATTATGTTGGGTAAAGGGCCTACAAGAGCGCGAGAATGCGTCTACTCAGCAGAACAGTGTTCAGCATTCTGAAATATAACTTTTTTGGGAGAAACTATAAAATGGAAACAACATCAAACCGCGTGGAGCAACCGGAGGAGAAGAATACTTCTGCGGCTCAGCCTCGATCTGGGCAACCGCAAAGTGCGCCTGCTGGTGGCAATCGCTTGCGTGGCGTCGCGCTAGTGAGTATTCTGGCGGCACTGATGCTCACATTGCTGCTTGAGGCACTCGATCAAACAATCGTCGGAACCGCGCTTCCGAAGATTATCGGTTCGCTGCAAGGTTTTGACCGTTACACATGGGTTGTGACGGCGTACTTACTTGGCTCGACAACAATGATTCCAATTGTTGGTAAGCTCTCTGACCAGTTCGGGCGCAAGTGGTTCTTTATTGCGGGCGTTATTATCTTTCTGCTTGGCTCTATTCTTTCGGGAGCCGCGCAGACGATAGATCAACTTATCATCTATCGCGCCTTACAAGGCATTGGCGCGGGTATTGGCATCTCGCTTGTCTTTACCGTTGTTGGCGATATCTTCCCACCGGCGGAACGCGCACGCTGGCAGGGTATCTTTTCGAGCGTCTACGGCTTTTCGAGCGTCGTTGGCCCAACCATTGGCGGCTGGCTTTCGGATAATGGCCCATTGTTGGGCAACCTTGTGACTACTACGTCGCGCTGGCGTTGGGTATTCTATATCAACATGCCACTCGGCATTATCGCGCTTATCGCACTCTTGATTTATCTACCAACAAACATCTCGACCCGCACTACAACCTATACCGGCTGGGCCGCCGTGCGTCGTGTTGATTTTCTAGGTGCGTTGCTGGCCTCTAGCGCAACCATTTGTTTATTGCTGGGCCTGACATGGGGCGGAAACCAGATTTATGCGTGGAGTTCTGTGCAAGTAATCGGTGCGTTGGTCGCTGCGGTTGTGCTATATGTGTCTTTCTTTATCGCGGAACGTTTCGCCGTAGAGCCGATGCTGCCGCTTGATCTCTTCCGCAACCGTGTTTTTGCCGCTGATTCTGTGCTTGGCTTGACCTCTGGTATGGTTTTGCTCTCGCTCATCATCTACCTGCCACTCTATATACAGGGGGTACTTGGCGAGTCCGCCACCAATTCAGGCGCGGTTATTACCCCGCTTACAATCAGTCTGGTTGTTGGGGCCGCCCTCTCTGGCTTTGTGATTGCTAAAGTTGGACGCTATCAGGCTATTACCATCATTGGCTCGGTCATTTTGATGATCGGTGTTTTCTTGATGACATTTATGTCCGCTTCGACGAGCATTTTAGAGGTGAGCCGCAACATGATTATCGCGGGTGTCGGACTGGGCATCTTCTTTGCAGTGCTGACATTAGCGGTACAGAACGCGCTGCCACGCACACGGCTGGGTGTTGGGACTGGTGCAATTACCTACCTACGCTCTGTTGGACAGACACTCGGTGTCGCAATCACTGGCTCTGTAGTGAATAATGTGATTGCCTCCGATCTCCTCAATCGCTTGCCGAGCGGATACAAGCAATTAGGGGCAAAAGGTCTGGCGGCGGCAACCAACCAGCAGGTGCTTGTCAATCCTGACTATCGCAACAATGTGGTCAAATTCGGCACAAAGGCGGCACTGGATAATGCTGTTCCTAACATTGTCGCGCAGACGGTGCCGCCAATTGTCAAGCAGTCAGTCGCGCAGGCGGTTCAAAAAGCGGTAGCGCAAGCTGTGCCACAGGCTGTTGCGAAGGCAACCGCGAACGTACCCGCCGGCCCGTTTCACGACGCGACGGTTGCGAAAATAACGGCACAGGTCACAAAGCAGGTCACAGACCAGGTTACGGCACAAGTTACCGCGCAAGCGACGCCACAAATCACGCAGCAGGTGACACAGCAAATAACGTTGCAGGCAACCGCACAGATCACCAACTCTGTTCATCACCTGTTGCAACAGGTATTTGATGCCCTGCGCCTTTCGCTCGCTGTAGGCATTCAGCGTGGTTTCCTGACCGTTTTCGTCTTCTGTGTGTTCGTCTTTCTGGCCTCACTCTTCCTGAAAGATATTCCACTCGTGAAAAGCTACCGGGAGGAGGCGAAACCCGTGGCAGAGACGACATCAGAGCCGCGCGTTATACCTGCATCTCACTAGTATGATAGCAAAGAAGAGATGTATGACATGCTGCTCTTTTAATAAGTGCTCTTAAAGAGAAGAACAATTCAAACTAATAAAACGATCATTGAAAGAGGAACGTTCATGAGTAACAGACCGAACATTCTGACAAAAGAACAAGCGGATGCGCTAGCTACTGTTCTACCTGCGATTGAGATACATGAGCTTTCTAAAAGCTTCGGGAGTTTTCAAGCTGTGGATCATCTTACGCTCACCGTGCAGCAGGGTGAGGTCTTCGGTTTACTGGGGCCAAATGGGTCGGGCAAGACGACGACAATCAATATGATTAGCGGTTTGACGGTTCCCACCAGCGGAACTGTTACGGTGCTTGGGTACGATGTACGCAAGAATGCACGCGCGGTTCGGCAGATTCTGGGAGCTGTACCACAGGAGACCGCATTGTATGAAGAGTTATCTGCATGGACAAATATGGATTTTCATGCTGATCTGTTCGGTATCCCCGTGCGTGAAAAGAAGCAGCGTATTAACGCCATGCTGGAACTAGTACAGCTTGCAGATCGCAAGAACTCCCGCGTTGGCACCTTTTCCGGTGGTATGAAACGACGCCTCGCGCTTGGTCGCGCCCTGCTTCATGACCCAAAATTGATCTACTTGGATGAGCCAACATTGGGGGTAGATGTGCAGGCACGCCGTGCTATCTGGGACTACATTCTATTGTTGCGGAGCCAGGGTAAAACTGTGCTTATTACAACAAACTATCTTGAAGAGGCACAGGCACTGTGTGACCGTCTCGCGATTATCGATCATGGCAAATTGATCGCTGTTGACACGCCGGAGCATCTCAAGCAGACCTATGGAGGCAGCGTAATCGAACTAGAGACGGCGCATATTATCGTCGCGGTGGAGAGTATTCGGGCGTTGCAGGGCATTAAAGAGGTGCTGCAAACGGGTACACATCTCTCGATTACAACGCAGGGAACCAGCAATGTGGTGCCACAAATCATCAATATTGTGTCGCAGGAGGGTGATATTCGCGATATTGTGGTGCGTGAACCTAACCTCGATGAAATTTTCTTGAGTCTCACCGGGACCGCGTTACGCGACTAACTGGCACTACTGACAGGTATAAAGAGGACTATCATGGCACAGGTTACATACAATTTGCGCGTCATCTGGGCGTGCATGAAAAAAGATATCAAGGTCTCGCTTACAGACCGTGTGTTCGCTATTCTGGGCGTCTTTCTGTCCGTCAACTTCCTTATTCTGTTCAGTCTTTTTGTGCTATCGGGCGGGCAAGCTCCTACCGCCGTTGTGATGAATGATACGGGGCCATATGCTCAACAGTTTTATCAAGCAATGGCGGGCGCACACTCGTTCGTTTTGCGCAAGGCGAGTGCAAGCGAGGCGCACACGCTTATTCAGACGGGGCGCATCGTTGCGGTTGTGACCATTCCCGCCGACTTTGATACGCGGATACAGAATAACGAGCCGGTCAAGGTAGGTGTCGATATCAACAATCTCAACACGGACTTTACCAACGATATTCGTCGCGCGGTTCCTCTCTCGATTACCTCGTTTTACGCAAAAGCGTTTCCTGATGTCGTGACCGTTGTGCCAAAAGAGTCCGATCAATATCGGCAGGATACCGACTACATTCCTTATCTGACCGTTTCGATTCTGGTTATCGCGCTGGTCGTGGGTGGTCTCTTGCAGTCTGGCACGTCGGCGGCGCGTGAGTGGGAAAACGCGACAATGAAAGAGTTGTTGCTTTCGCCTGCTAGTCGCTGGGCGGTTGTGACCGGAAAGATGCTGGGCGCACTGGTGATGAGCCTTGCCTCTGTACTGATTGTGCTTGCTGTCCTGATTTTTGTGATTGGAGTACGGCCCATGCACTGGGGCGAGGTCATTGGCTTTACACTCCTCACGCTCACCATTTTCATTGCGCTGGGGACACTGCTCGGCACGCTTTTGAAGCAGCGACAGGCGTTTATGGGGTTGGCGTTTGGGACAGCAATCCCTCTGTTCTTCCTGAGTGGTGCGTTTGGCCCGATTTCGTTTAACACGCCGGCTATTCAGGTTATTGCACAGATATTTCCCGTCTACTACGCTATTGTTGTGCAACAACATGCGTTTCATGGCTTTAACCTGAATACCTATGGCCTCTGGCTCAATGTCTTTATTTTGTGCGGGTATGCGTTTGGACTGATGTCGCTGGCGGCACTTGTATTACGTCGAAGCACGGTAGCAAACTAGCCTCCTGATGCTTTTCTCGAAGAAAGATACACTTACATGAAGTCTTCGTTTTTCCGTTCAGTCTGGGCGATTCTCAAAAAAGATTTGCGGGTATGGCTTAGCAACAGGCGCAATATTGCTGCGACGATTGTTCCACCGCTCGCGTTCCTGCTTATTCAAGCACTGGGTGCGGTTGCCGTTGGACGTAGCCCCGTCGCGCTTGTGACACTCGACCAGGGCGTGAAGGGACAACAGATGCAGCAAATCTTTCATAGTGCCGATGTGTCTCGTGTTACTGACGCGACGCCGCAGCAGGCCAAGCAGCTCTACGATAATATTCAGGTGATTGCGGTCATCACCATTCCAAGGAATTTTACACAACGTGTCACTGCTCACGACGTGTCACCTGTGAATGTACAGGTCAATAACCTGAACCTCGACTTCACCAACGATGTGCGGCGTTCGGTTCCCGATGCGATTACTCAGTTCTATCAAGCGCAGGGGAGCAGTAGCCCAATCAAGGTAACGGTGCAGGAGCAAGATGTGCGTTTGCGTGATGTGCAATTGTTTCAGTATTCGGTATTGCCAACGATTATTCTCCTGCTAACGCTTTCAGGTCTGGTGACGAGCAGTATTGCGACTGCCCGCGAGTGGGAGACGCGTACCGTCAAGGAACTGCTACTCTCGCCCACGGCGCACAGCGCAATTATCGTGGGCAAGGTTCTGGCAGGTTTTGTGACGACGTTTTTGCTGGGAATGCTGGTCTTTCTGCTGGGGGCAGCACTCAACTGGACGCGACCAGAAGGCGTGTACTGGCTTACAAGTATAGTCGTGCTGGCGATAACCGCATTGTTTAGTACAGGGCTTGGAGTCGCGCTGGGAGCGGCTTTGCACAAATCGCAACCTGTTATTGCTATCTCAGTCAACATTGCCATCTACCTCTTTTTTCTCGCGGGTGGTATTGGCGTGATTGCGTTTGAACCAGCCTGGTTACAAAATATCGCGGCGTATGTCCCGTTGACGTATGGTATTCATGCGCTGGAACAAGCGGTTTTCTACAGTTCGTCCGACCTTTTCGGGCGCGACATACTCATCCTCGGTCTGTGTGCGCTTGCCACGCTTGCGCTAGGTGTGCTGTCGATGAGACGCAGTATTGTGAGCTAGGGGTATGACGTGGGTATGGTAGTGGCGCAGCTTGTCTGCGCCACTACCATACCCACGTCATCTACGCTGTTGAGCATATCTTGCAAATATCCCTATTCTTGCTCTGGGCGAGGGCGAGATTGCTTGCGTCTCGCAATGAATATGGTCAAGTTTTCTCTGGTAACACGATATCTACGCAATACGTCCAATTCTGCTATCAACTCCCCCGACGCTATCCAACGGCGCACCGTCTTCTCGTTTACATCCAACTCTTTTACAATATCTCTGATAGTTAATAATTCGTCGCTCATGTCACGCTCCTACGTACTTTGCTTTCATTCTACAGCGATAGCCATTTTTGGTCAAATGTAGACTAGTACAAAAAATAGTGGACATGTTCGGACAAATGTAGTATAATTCAGGAGAAATGTATAACAGTAAAGGAGCAACGATGAGTAACAGTGAGGTACGGCGACTGATGGAACAGATAGACCTGCAAACCCAAGCGATTGAACGCGCTATGCATGGAACCGCGATTGTTGCTAGCCACGAGAGTATCAACGCACGTTACACCAATCTTGGGCGAGTGCAAGAAGAGTTGGCTCTACATATTGGCGAGCAGTCCGCAGTTGAGGTATTGCTTGAAAGTTATGTGAGGAATGTTGGATGAAAGAGCAACATAGTACTCTTAGTCTTATACACGCAGAGCAAGAGAATACAAAGCCTACACTCATGCATCTCTACCGTGAGCATATGGCGAAGATGAACACTGAACTGTTTGAAATACCAGATGTTCATCCGATGAAAGTTTTGTATCTCTTCTTTTATGGTGACGCGACGCAACAGGATGCGGAGCGCATTCTCGCGTGCTTCAATCGCCTTGCTCAGACGAGCTATCAATTAGACGATATAGCAGGTATCACTTTTTTATCGGATAAATGTAAAGGGTGAGTTTTCACTCTTTTAAAAGAGTGAAAACTCTGCATTAATGTTAGTGCGTATCTTGCGTGGCGAACGTAGCGTGTAGCGCGGCCGCGGCTTCCGCGATTGCGACTTTGCCTTGATCCATGATGCTACCGAGATTGAAGAAGCTGTGTATCATCCCATTGTAGCGTGTTGCTGTGACTGAGACACCCGCTTCGCGCAGACGCGCCGCATACATCTCACCCTCGTCGCGCAATGGGTCGTACTCTGCTGTGATGACTAATGCGGGTGGTAGGCCGTGTAAATCTTTGGCGCGTAACGGTGCCATGTAGGGGTTATGAGCGTCCTCTTCACTATTCGCATAGTGTGTCCAGAACCAGACCATCGCGTCACGAGTCAAATAGTACCCTGTAGCGTTTTCGCGAATAGAGTCTGTGCCGGGGATGAAATAGTCTGTTGCGGGATAAACTAGCATTTGATAGACGAGGGTGGGGCCGCCCTTTTCTTTTGCCATGAGCGTGACCACTGCTGCGAGATTGCCGCCCGCGCTATCGCCACCAACGGCGATGCGCTTCGGATCACCGTGAATACTGCTTGTGTGTTGCGCGACCCATTGTGTGGCGGCGTAACAGTCCTCTGCCGCAGCAGGAAATTTGTGTTCGGGTGCGAGTCGATAGTCCACCGAGACGACGACACATGGCGTTTGATTGGCGAGCGCACGGCAGACGCCATCATGAGTATTGATGGAGCAGATTACCCAACCGCCGCCGTGAAAAAAGACTAGCACGGGAAAGGGGCCATCGCCCTCTGGCGTGTAAATGCGTATGGGTATTGTTCCTGCTGGCCCCGGAATGGTGCGGTCTTCGACCTTATGTATGTCCTCTAGCTCGCCCCCTAGTTGCGCGGACGCCTCCATGAAGGCGCGGACATCTGCTACTGGTTGCGTGTGTGTTTCTGGCACATTCATGGCGGTAAGCATAGCAAGAAATGCCTGTGCCTGTGGGTCGAGTGGCATGAGTCTCCTCTTTTCCTTTTCTTATAGCAGGCGAACGACGTTTAGAGGCCACCTGGAATAGCTTTTGCGTCTATGATGGCCCGACTCAGGGGACGCCCAAGTTCGCGCAGGCGTTCGCATCGGGCCTCGCCGAGATGTTGCCAGGGTGCGAGAGCGAGTTGATCGGTAAGCAGTTCAACTCCGTCACGGTGCGCTTTGCCCTCTTCTGTCAGCGTGTTCTCGGCGGAGAGCCATCCGCGCTCACGGAGTCCCTGTGCCGCCGTGTCCCACTCTTCATCAGACCAATTACGTGTTGTCTGAAGAGCTTGGCGCGACGCTTCACCCGTTGCCGCGTGCATAACCAATGCTTCACATGGGCCTACGTTGTCTGTGATAAGCGCGGCGACGTGCCCGCCAAAGCGAAATTCCCGCAAGAGTGTGATGGCGTGCCAGAGTACCATGTGTGGCTCTGTGGGCCATTCGAGTGTGGTGTGCGCGGCATAGACGATACGGCCCGCTAGAGTACACGCGGTACTTGCCTCGCGTGCGAGTTGGGCGGCCGCAGCGACTTCGGGACTCTCGATGCGTTCCCCCAGAATGCGGCGAAGGGCGGCATCGGCAGCACCAACGCGAGCATCCACGATTTGCACGGGTGTGGCACGTTGCCACGCGGCAGGAATCGCGCTTCGCACAAGGCCGGGGTTGAAATTATAGAACGCCGAGATAATTACTTCCGCCGAGACCGCGCCAAACGCGGCACCGCGTGAGGCAAAATAGCCCATGCGTCCACCGATACCAAACGCTTTATAGGCTTGACTTGCCTCTGGTACAAAATAAATCATTGCATGATACGGTTCGAGTGCGCGATACAATTTGCGGGCGACAGTTGCATTCATGATTTATAGCTCCTTTGCTCTTGGTGAAATTATGATATCACATTGTGACGAGTAGCCATCTTTCCTATCTTCCCCTGAACTCCGCGAAGCACAAGTGGCCTCCCGTTTATCTTTGTATGTCAGGGTAACGCATTGCGTCTCTGCCTCGTCTATTCCTTCATTTTTTGAAACCGTTGTCGTACTGTGTTTAATGAACATTGGAGAACTACATGCAACGTAGTAGCGTCGTACACAAGGTTGTACTTGCCATCGTCGCCGTGATTGTTGTTGGGGTTGGCGTCTTTAGTATTTCGCTAATCGCACGCGCCCGACAAGAGTCAGGCACTCCTCTTACTGGGCAGACTGTTCCCTTGCTTGGGAAAGCACAATTTGTTGGTGCCGCGAGTGGGCAACAGAAGCTCAATCTTTCCGTTGGGTTGCAGATGCGTAACCAGCAAGAATTGAATGTCTTGTTGAGCAATCTGAATAATCCGCATTCGCGCTTGTATCATCATTATCTTACGCCTCAGCAGTTCGCCGCTCGCTATGGCCCGACTGCGGCGCAACAGCAACAGGTAGTGAATTATCTGCACAATCAAGGTTTCGCAGTTTCACAGATTTCTTCTAATGGCTTGCTTATTGACGCCAGTGCGGATGTCGTGCAGGTAGAGGCAGCATTCGCGGTCAAAATCAATAATTACCAGATTGGTGCGCGTAAGTTTTATGCCAACGCCAGCGCACCTACCGTCCCCAGTGCTGTCTCGCCGCTCATCACGTCTATCGGTGGTATGGACAACAGCACGCATATGCGTCCTCTCTACCATCTAAAGGCCGCAAAGGGCAAGAAGATGGGGCAGGCAATGGCGGGCTTTGGCCCAACGGACCTGCTGAGTGCATATAATGGGACGCCCTTACAGCAGGCAGGTATCAAGGGAAGTGGGCAGACCGTCGCGGTCTTCGAGCTAGACGGATATCAGCAGAGTGATATTGACCAGTACCTGAAAAAGTACAATCTCGGTACGCCCAGCATCAGCAATGTGCTTGTCGATGGTTTCAACGGTTCGGCGGGTGCCGGTGCTATCGAGGTCGAGTTGGACATCGAAGTTGTGGCGGCAATGGCACCATCTGCCGCGCAGATTGTGTATCAGGGGCCAAACTCGACGCAGGGCGTCAACGATACTTATAATAAGATTGTGACGGACAACAAGGCCCAAATTGCCAGTATCAGTTGGGGCGAGTGTGAGACACAATCCGGTGCCGCAGAATTGCAAACGCTGGATGGCATCTTCAAACAGGGTGCCGCGCAAGGTATCTCGATGTTTGCAGCGTCGGGCGACTCTGGGGCGTATGACTGTAATGATAGTAACCTCGCGGTTGACTCGCCAGCAGGCGACCCGTACATCATTGGTGTTGGCGGGACAAACTTGCAAACCAATGGTGGAGCCTATGGGCGCGAGTCGGTCTGGAGCAATGCCAGCGACACTCAGCGTAGTCCAAAGGGTGCGGGCGGTGGTGGTGGTATCAGCAGTACCTTCGCGCAACCGAGTTGGCAGGTTGGCCCCGGCGTCAAAAACCAGTATAGCAACGGTAATCGTCAGGTTCCCGACATTTCTGCCAATGCAGACCCCGCGACGGGCTATGACGTATATTGTACCGTCTCAGCGTCGGGTTGTCCTACGACGGGTACTATTACCGTTGGTGGTACAAGTGCCGCCGCGCCACTCTGGGCAGGCAGCATGGCATTGATAAACAACTACCTACAGTCACAGGGCAAGTCTGGCGCGGGCTTTGCGAGTCCCCAGTTCTATACACTTGCGAACTCGCAACCGCAGTATGCGCCATTTCATGATGTTGCAAACGGCACAAACCTGTATTATCCTGCGACGGCTGGCTATGACCAGGGAAGCGGTATTGGCTCGCCCGACATCTACAACATCGCGCGTGACTTCGCGGGCGTCACCACTCCAACGCCTACGCCTGGCCCAACGAATACACCAACGCCAAACCCGACGACTGTACCAACCGCTACCGCGACGACACCGCCGACAGTGACGGATACTCCGGTGCCAACGGACACACCGCCGACAGGCCCCACATCGGGCGCACTCATTCAGAACAACGGCTTTGAGGATGGAGCAACCATCTGGAGCGAGTCTTCGGCGGGCGGCTACGAGTTGATCGACGCGAAGCATCCACATAGTGGGAAATATAGTGCCTACCTGTGCGGGTACAACAATTGCGCCGATGTGCTTTCGCAAACCTTTACTGTGCCAGCAAAGGCGTCTACCGTCAGTATTGACTACTGGTGGCAGGCGACGACGAGCAGCAAAGCGCAGGGTTGTGTCTCTGACCTCACCGTCTCGATGCTTGACAAAAACGGTCAAGTTATCGGTACATTGCAACATATATGCAACACGAACGCCTCAAAGAACTGGAAACAGGAGACTTTCGATGTCAGTAGTCAGCTTTCGCAATACATGGGGCAGAGCGTAACGCTTCTCTTTAGTGCTCACACGGACTTTTTGCATCGCGCCACGACCTTCTATGTTGATGATGTGAATGTGACGAGTAAATAAGTTTTCGTCCTCAAAAAGAGTGGAACGTCGTGAAGATGTTCCACTCTTTTTGAGGACGAGTTGTCTCTAAGAGAAGGCTACTTTACGATTACGGTTAAGTTCATGTCGCTATGAACGGTGCAGTATAGCTTGTAGGTGCCGGGGGTATCGAAAGGGCCAAACGATTGCGGGGTACTATCCTGAAAGGTCACGTCCTTGATAACAGGTGCGCCCGCTTCTATCTTAGGGTGAGCCAGTCCATCGCTGCTCCAGGTGCCGTTGTCGATAATATGTGCCTGCATGGTATCGCTGATGAGCGTGAGTTTGCTGCCTTTGGTAATGGTGATGACGCTTTTGCCAAATGTCGAGCCAGTCATGTGAACCGTGTTCGGCTCATTGCCAGAACTATCGCCTGCAACACCACTACACGCGGCGAGGAAAATTGTGGTTAGTCCTATCAAGACAATGCTAAGAATGATTTTTTTCATAACGCCTACTATACACAATGCTTTATTTTAGTTACCTCTTTTTGTAGTAGTATAGAACGGTCTTACTCCTGTGTCTACCTGAAATTTGAGGTCAGGTATTCGCTGTAGAAACGTAGGGGAAATGAGCTATAGCTGAGTCCATCCTACAAGGTAAAGTTGTGTACCATCACTGATATCAGCAAACATCATTGGATTGCCACCTGTGAGGAGGCCGTAGTACATACGATACTCTTTGGAGTCGGGGCGATTAGACTGGAGGGCATAATAATTGTTGTCACGCGACACATTCGACCAGATGAATTGCGAAAACGGGCAGAGTGATTGGGCGTTCTCCACATCTTTTGAGAGGCGTAGCAAGTTAGAGCCATCGGTATTGATTGACCATAACCCGTTTTGTGAGGTGTCGCCAACTGTGTTGTCAACCATAAAAAGGAGTGTGGTAGGACTGATTGCTCGCACACTAGTAATTGCCAATGTCGGGCTTGAAAAAATTATTCCGTTAGCTCCACCTCCTGCGGGCAAAACTGCGAGCGTGCTTGGCCCGTTTACGCCGCTGGCCTGTACGCTCCCAGTACAGGTACTAGTATAGAGTCGTTTTACATCGTAGCTTGTATCGAAGCCGTTACATTTTTGTGATGTAATAAATACTTGTTTTAGATCGCTTTCGTGTTGATTTGTACCTTTTTGTGTATCCAGTACGTAAAGCCCCTGTTCAGTTAGAGACGTACTAGCGAGATAGACATGTGTCGAGTCGAGCCATGTACGTGGAACATAACTTGTTTGTTTGATAGGCGTTGGCGCGAAGACTTGTTGTATTGTGGCATTTGTAATGTTCAAAAGGTACAGGGGCGCGAGTGGACTCTGGCCTTGAGCGAAGATAACCGACTTCTGATCGAACGACCACGCGCTATTAGCAATAATAGTGCCAACACCCGCGCAGTAGAGCGTTTGCAGTCCCTGCCCATCGACGCGTACCATCCGGAGCTGCGCCTGACCATTCAGCAGAGCGGTAAAAAGGAGCCATTGCCCATCTTGCGAGATCTCTGCGTCTTTGATGCTAACGTTCGACATTTTCGCGATTTCCGTACCTTTGAGGTCAACGTTCACATCACGTCTTTTCAATGTGCCTTGCAGGGGAGTTATCGTGTCACTCTTAAACTCATTGACGATATAGACGATATCTTGATGTGATCCCAGGGCAAGTGGAGCAAGCACGGCTGGACGTGCTTTGCCATTCTCCGGGCAGGTGGTGGTGGTTGGCGGTACATTCTGCGTCGTTATGGTTGGCTTGCCTGTGGCTGTAGTTGCTGCTGTTGAGACGGCGGGGACGGGTGATGCCATTTTTGTGATAGGTCGTTTATAGAAGAAATTGGGCGCGAGTAGGGCGGTTCCCATAGCACCAACCAGCAAGAACGCGATAATCAGAAAGGCCACGAGCAGTGGCACGGGCGAACGTTTTTTTGTCGGGACAAGTTTTGTTCCGGCTGTAAAAGCTGGCGAAAAGTCAGAAGACGCTTGATTATCGAGTCTGCGAGAGGTAGACGGAGACGGTGAAGCCGTCGGGCCGACGTTATATGTTTGCGCGTTGGGGGTAGTAGGGGTAGCGGTGCTTCCCAGGGTGAGTCTGTTGTTTGGGTTTAGAATGTGTTGGTCGGCACTGTCTAAAGAAGCTGTTGGCATGGGAGCGGTTTCTTTATCCTGTGGGTCTGCCAGAGCCTCAAGTAATGCCTGCCGCATGGCTTCGGGTCGTTGAAAGCGTCTGGATGCCTCTTTCTCCAGTGCGTGCCACACAACTGCTTCAATTGACGGCGAGATCGTTGGTTCGAGTTCGTGTGGGGGACGTGGCTGCTCGTACATCTGCTTCATCAAGATGCCCATATAATTTTCGGCGGTGAAGAGGCGCATTCCCGTCAAGAGTTCGTAAAGTACCGCCCCCATACTATAGATATCGCTGGCGGGCGTAACCTTGCTCATGATTTGCTCTGGTGCCATGTAATCGGGTGTGCCTGTAATCGCGTGATTGCTCATACTGGTGGTCTCGCTTACGATAGCGGTTGCATCGCTTATATCTGACACTGCCGATGTTGTGACCTTGACCAGACCAAAATCCGAGAGCATTGGAGTCCCGTCAAGCTTTAGAAGAATATTGCCCGGTTTAATGTCGCGATGAATCAGGCCACGGTCATGGGCATATTGAAGGGCTTGTAGAACGGGACTGAGCAAGCGTATTGCCTCTGCTGCTGGCAACTTTTTGCGCAGGTAAAGCAGATCGCGCAGTGAGCCACCGAGCATATGTGGCATGACGAGGTAAGCGGCATCGTGTTCCTCTCCATAGTCATAGACGGACACTATGTTAGGATGGTCAAGCTGTGCTACCACGCGTGCCTCGCGAGCAAAGCGGCGGAGAAAGTCCTGTGTCTCGCCCTCGCGTGGTTGGAACAGTTTGAGGGCGACATCACGTTGCAGATTGATATCCTGTGCCAGAAATACGGTAGATGTTCCCCCGGTGCCCAGTGGGCGCAAAATACGATAATGGCCTACAATGTTCCCTAGCATGTCTTCGGGATGCATACTCTTCTCTCTTTTGTAGTATATATAGCTATAGACGCGGAGGTATAGGATTTTTGTCGCGGATAGCATAGCACAAATTGCTGAAATTGAACATCAGGCACCAGTTTTTCGTGTCGGCAAGGAGTCGTGCATTATCAACCCCAGGTCTATAAAATATTTCCAGGCTTGTGTATTCAACAAGATACGGACGCGATGTATACCATCGCGTCCGTACCGCTAAAGCTTTTGTTTATTTTATCATAGATTTGTCCAACCAACGATGAGCAACTGTGCGTTTGAGATGGTGGCGAAGATGGTTGTTTGTGTTCCATCCAGTGAGCCATAGCCCAGAGTATAGCTGCCATCGGGCCGAGCGTTCTGGAAGGCATAACTTGCGTTGTCGCGCGAAACGTTCGCCCAGGGAGCCTGATCGAAGATGTTCAGTGTTCCCTCTGAGGCAAGGCGCACGCGTCCTGTGCCATCGGTGTGAATAGCCCACAGGCCGTTGAGCGTTGAGCCGTAGGGCGTGTTGACCGTCTTCGTTTGTAGCAGCAATGTATTGGGGGAGACGGCACGCATATCGGTAACTGCGAGTTGAGCATTGGTGTAGACGTTGTGTAGTGTGCCACCTGTAGGCGCCTGTGTGTCGATGGTGCTTGGCCCTGTATCGCCCGCGATGCCCGGCCCTGTCGTAGATGAGACAGTTTTACACTGGCTGATATATAGTGTGGCAGCATTGTAACTGCTATCGGCATCCCAGCAAGGATAGTTACCGTTGGGTGGCGTCTGCTGAAACACGGTGATAAGGTTATTTGGATGCTGGTTTGCCCCTTTACTGAGGTCAAGAATTGCCAGCGTCGATGAAGGCGCGTCCGTCGCGGGAACCTTAATATAGGCGCGTGTATTGTCCAGCATTGTGGCAAGAGACATTGGGGTTGTCAGCGCGACGTGTACGTTGCCCGTGCGGGTGTCTAGTACGGAAATGTTCCCGTGCGCTCCGTATAGTTCCATAAGAATTGTGCGTTGATTATTCGACCAGACAACACTCTTGTTGTCCAGTTGCATGTCTGCTGTGCCACAATAGAGCGTCTGTAAACCCTTTCCGTCCATACGAACCAACTGAAGCTTATTCTGTAATTGACCGCCAACTGTGACATTCGTGATAAAGAGAATCCACTGACCATCAGTAGAAATCACTATTTGTTTGATAACGGCTTGCGGCATACTAAGAATAGTTGTTTTTGTACCTGTCGCGACATCAAGCCCTTTGAGAGTCGCGACAAGCGGATCGTGAGTATTCTGACCAGTTCCTACATAGTAAACGAGTGTTTTGTGTCCGTGTGTTGCAAGAGGAGCCAGTACCGCCGCGCGGCCTGTGCCAGAAGTGGGGCAACTTGTCTGTGTAAGCGGAACCGGCACCGTTGTGGATACAGGTGTTGGGTTATACGTTTTGCCTGAGTCACTGGCGGCTTGCCCACCCGTTGTTGCTGGCACAGGTGTTCCCCCTATTGAGGTAGGAGAAGGTTGTGGTGCTGCCGTCGCGCTTGTACCACAGGCTACAAGGAGGCATAAGAAACAACATGTAAGGAGCATTTCCAGAAGTCGCTTACAGAAATGGAAGGTAAGTATAGCCATAATTTTCTCACTTTTTTAGCGTTACATACTGTATAAGAAGAAACATATTCTGTAAAGGAAGACGCTCTATTCAGTTTTTTTATTGTGCCATGCGTCAATGTGTGAGCAAGTTCACATGTAGCGGCAAAACAAAAAAAGCTTACACTACTTTGTGCAAGCCTTTGAAAATGTGCCATCTGTGAATGTTTATTTACAGGCGACGTGTTACTGTGCGTCTACCCTCAAAAAAGAGTAACGTGACAAGGGCGACTTCGACAACTTTAATCGTCGTATCGAATGGGTCCCAGGGCCAACCGTCTTTCGGGCTACCAAGAAAGAACCAGAGGACAATGGTGAGCAGTGTATAACCTATAAAAGCCCAGCGGATGGTGTTGTGAAACTTTGCTAGCTGGGGAAGGAAAAACGCAACGAGTAGGGCAAGATAGCCAAGCCCATTGAGGAAAAACCAGACGCGCAGGTCTTCATCAGGATGCGATGCGAGAAAGAGATGAGCACCTGCTGTGACCAGTGCTGTAAGAATAATCCCTACCTGCATGATGCCAACGCGTGGGCGCTGTTGTACCAATTGGCTCATAGTGGACTGTTTTCCTTTCGCGTAGGAGTGATGGATCGTTAATCGTGTAAAATGTGTCTTTAGAACAGACACGTTTACTCTGTAGACAGCACAAATCGCTATATCGGGTAGTTTCATTGTGTAAATCAATATTCCATATTCTCACAGAAAATTTATTGTCATATCCACATAAATACTTGTATTGGTTTTTGTATATACTTTAAAAACTCTCATTGGAGACGTGTGTTTATGGTTTTGTCCAGGTACGGGAAAACACGGATGCTTGACAGGGTGAATACCTGATGGTATGCTTATCACAATAGAGAACAGAGAACGCAACGATCAGGATTACTACACGTTGGCGTAGTCAAGAAGCGAGCCGCGAGGGTGCAAGGCGGCAGACAGATACCACGTCGAACCCACCTGAGAGCGTCAGTGAAAAAAACTGACCGGCTCCTCACCGTTATCACGAGGCGCGGTTATGCAAGTCTGGGGCGTCTGCTCTGGCAGGCAATGACCGTATCGAGAGGAGCTGTGTTTATTGCGCGGCTCAAAAAAGGTGGTGTCACGGGTAACAACTCGTCCTTAGTGAGGGCGAGTTTTTTTATGTCGATTTTCAGGAGAAAGATTATGGTAAACGAAGAGAAGTATGTCGAGGATATTGTCGATCAAGACGACAATTTTTCAAAGTGGTACAACCAGGTTGTGCGGAAGGCCGCTCTTGCCGACTACGCGCCTGTGCGTGGTTGTATGATTATTCGTCCCTACGGTTATGCTCTATGGGAGAACATTCAGCGTTTGCTGGACGCGAGTTTCAAAGAGACGGGCGTCGAAAACGCGTATTTCCCTCTGCTCATTCCGCGTAGTTTCTTAGAAAAGGAAGCCGAACATGTCGAGGGGTTCGCGCCTGAACTGGCGTGGGTCACGCGTGGCGGTGGTGAAGAGTTAGAGGAGCCGCTTGCCATTCGTCCAACCAGCGAGACCATTATCGGTCATACCTATGCCAAATGGATTCAGAGTTATCGAGATCTGCCGATTCTAATCAATCAGTGGAACAACGTTATGCGCTGGGAGAAGCGTACAATGCTGTTCCTGCGAACGTCAGAGTTTCTCTGGCAGGAAGGTCATACCGCGCACCGCACGCTTGAAGAGGCCGAAGAACGCACGCGCATGATGCTCGAAATTTACCGTGTCTTTGCTGAAGAAGAGGCGGCGATGCCTGTAATTGTGGGACGTAAGAGCGAAAACGAGAAGTTCGCGGGAGCGTTGCGAACCTATTCCATCGAGGCCCTTATGGGCGATGGCAAGGCGTTGCAGGCGGCGACGAGCCACAATCTCGGCACGAACTTCGCGAAAGGCTTTGATATTCAGTATCTCGACGACGATAGTCAGCGTAAATATTGTTCGACCACCAGTTGGGGCATGAGCACGCGTATGATTGGCGGCGTCATTATGGTACACGGCGATAAGTCCGGCCTGATTCTGCCGCCGCGTCTCGCGCCTTACCAGACGGTGATTGTACCGATTGTACGTAAAGACGCGGAAAAGTCTGCCGTTGGCGAGATGGTCGAGCGTGTGCAAAAGATGCTCAAAGGCAAGGTACGATTGAAGGTTGACAACAGCGAGAACACGCCAGGCTGGAAGTACAACGAGTGGGAGATGCGAGGTGTACCTGTGCGAATGGAGATTGGGCCACGCGACGTACAGAACAATAGTGTCATGCTGGTGCGACGTGATAATCGTGCCAAAGAAGCCGTTTCACTCGATGCCCTGGAAACGCGACTGCCAGAGTTATTGGAAGAGATACAGAAAGCACTCTTTCAACGCGCCCTTGAGTTTCGCGAGCAAAACATGCACTACACCGAGAGCTATGAAGAGTTCAAGCAGATCATCGCGGAGAAACGCGGTTTTGTGCGCGTCAAGTGGGCAGAGGATAGCGCGGCGGAACTGGCGATCAAAGAGGAGACAAAGGCTACACTCCGCGTGATTCCGCTTGACCAACCGGAGGTATCGGGCAAGTGCATCTATACAGGTAAACCCGCGACCTGCGAGGCCATTTTCGCTCGCGCTTACTAGTACCGCAACTTCAAATCCGAGTGTTGCCGTTTCACTGCCGAAACGGCAACGATATTTCATATAGCCATAATAGAGAGAAAGTACAAGTGTCATGATTACATACAATGATTTTGAGCGTGTTGATATTCGCGTGGGCAAGATTATCAAGGTGGAGGATTTTCCTCAGGCACGTAAGCCTGCTTACAAACTCCTGATTGACTTTGGCTCTGAAATTGGCACGAAGAGAACGTCCGCGCAAATCACGAAGCATTACACGAAAGAAGAGTTGGTGGGAACGCAGGTTGTGTGCGTGATAAACTTTCCCTCAAAGCAGATTGGCCCCTTCATCTCCGAGGTATTGACGCTGGGATTGCCAGACGAGGAGGGTAACGTTGTATTATTGCGTCCTACAAAAGAAGTACCTATTGGGGGGAAGATGTTTTAGCACAAGGGTGCGTGGCGGAATGTGAAGGGGTATAGCACGAGTTGAGGGCATGGCGCGGCTTGCCCGCGTCATGCCCTTTCTCCCTATTTCACAATAATCACAAGTGGTAGTGTCGTCACTGCATCTATCGCGATGTGTTGCTTGCCCGCGTTGAGGTAGAGCGCGGTAGACGCCCCGCCATCGAGATTGAGGGCGGTCTTGAGTGACAGGTCAGAGGTCGCGAGTATGTCGGCTAACTCGTCGAGCGAGAAAGCCGCGCCGGGGCTGGCGATAAATAGAAGACGCCCCTGTGTATCCTGCGCGACGACGCTACGGCGTTGGCTGGCGGCGTTGGCCTGAAACTGTGTACGCTTGCCATCGATTAGCAGCATGGGTGAGCATTGTGTTGCCTGCTGTAGCTGCTCGCCATTGGGATTATAGGGTTGCAGGCTGAGCGAGCGCAGACTGATATTGCCTTGCGTATCGACGGAGAGCATTCCGCCAAAGCCATCATAGGTTGTGCCGTATGCTTGCCCATTGGCCACAACAAGACCAGTCGCCGCGTTGTTCTGAGTAAAATAGCCTCCATTTATGATTGCGGTGGCACTTTCTTGCTTCATCCAATCATCTATTGCCAGTGGCTTTGTGGGCTGATAGCCAATCTTGAGATGCACCTTACGTAAATCGAAGCGGGTGATGGTAACGGTATCCTCGTTATTGCCCGGACTCTTCCAATCTTCGTAGCGCACCTCAACGCCCGCCGCCGCCGTACTCCACTGGTTGAGTGCCGGCGTGCCTGCTGGCGGAGTGGTTGAGACAACGGGTGTGCCGTTGTTGAAGGTGAAGTTGGAAGTGACACCGCACGCGAGTAGTGACCCTGAAAGCAGTAAAAGCGTGAGACAAAGCATATAGAATTTTTTAGCAGGCATCAACAGTATCTCTCTTTAGTAGTTTCGCTTATTATTTCTTCCAAGAAACCGCTTCAATTGCGGACATCGTACCTTTGAACTCCATTGCGAGTTTGAGCGCGGCATCGTGGGCTGCGTTCTCAGTTGTATCATCCAGTGGTGCCAGTTCGACCTTGCCATAGCGATGTTCGAGGCTACGCTGAATAATGAGATCGGTGAACCAGGGATTTTTGGGGAGTACCGGCCCGTGCAGGTAGGTGCCAAAGACGTTATTGTAGATCGCGCCTTCGCCGCCATCCTTGCCATTGTTGCCCCAACCTGCGAGTACCTTGCCAAGAGGTTGCGCTTTGGAGCCAAGATAGGTGCGTCCGCTATGGTTTTCGTAGCCAACCAGCACCTTTGTACCCGTCTCTTCAAAGGAACATTCCAGGGCCATATGTGTCATAAAGCGTGTCCCGCCGCCGTCTGTATACAGGTCGAGCAGACCGACGCCTTTTAGTTCTGGCCCCTCGAATGGTTTGTAGTAGTGACCGAGTAGTTGATAGCCCGCGCACACGCTCAGAAACACAACATTGGTGTTGGCTGCCTCGCGCAACGACGGGCCTTTCGCCTGAATATCCTTTGAGGCAATTTCCATCTCGCGATCCGCCGCCCCGTGTACGAGAATAAGGTCGTACTTGGTAAAATCGGGCGTCTGACGCACAAAAATCTGCTCAACCTCGGTGCCGATGCCGCGCCATTTACAGCGTTTCTCAATCGAATAGAGGTTGCCCCGATCTGCCGCCACACTCATCAGCGTCGGGTAAAGATGCCCGATTCTGATAACCATACCCGTGTCTTTTATGTTTTTGCTCATAGTAGATTATTCCTCCCAGAAATGTTTGACCCAACCGCGCTTCTGCATGATGCGGCGCAGTTCGTGCGTTGGTGTGTAGCCGCACATGATGTACAGCGTTTCGCCTGGTTCAACATGTTTGAGTGCCGCGTCAAGAGCTGCCTCACGTTCGTGTACAATTGTTATTTTCTCGGTTGGCACTTCGGCGTACTTCAAACGCATAGCGAACTCTTCCGCTTTATTGCCACTACAGACGACATCGGCGATACTCTCGGTGATCTCCTCGAATTCTACGTCCCAGAGCCACGCGAAGTCCTCGCCATCGACGACGGTATTGCTTGCCGCCAGCAGCAGGTGCTTCTTGCCAGCGTGTTGTGCGATCAAGCGGAGCATCAGGTTGAACGATGTGGGGTTCTTCACAAATGAGAGGAATACCGTCTTGTCACCCGCCTGTATCTTCTCAAGGCGTCCAAATGCAGTCTTGATGCCACTCAGGCCAAGCTGTACCTTCTCTTTAGAGAAACCTGCCGCGAGTGCCGCGCCAACCGCTACTGCCGCGTTATAGACGTTGTGGAGGCCGGGGAGGGGAATATCCAGCTCCATCTCGCCCTGTGGTGTTCGCATTTTGATATGAGTTGGCCCCTCGCCATCTGCCGCAAGCTCGACGGAGGTGACGGCGATATCGAGTTTTGGTAATGTGTAGCCGCAATTGGGACAACTATAGATGCCGAGATGGGACATGTAGGCAACCTTGTAGTCCAGGTCTTCGTTGCACTGAATGCAGCGAATGATGTCGGCTGACTGTTCTGGTACGGGTGTCCCCACCTCCATTGTTTCCAGACCAAAGAAGAGCCGTTTGGCTTTCGCGTTCAAGCCAAAGCTTGCGACCTGCGGGTCATTGCCATTGAGCAGAATGGTAGAGGTTTCTGGCAAACTTTCTAGCATCGTGTTCAAAGCGCGTGCGACAGCGTAGAGTTCGCCATAGCGATCCAGTTGGTCGCGGAAGATATTGGTGATAACAACCACGTCGGGCTGAATTTCGGGAACCGCGAGCGGAATCGTCGCCTCATCAATCTCGAACAGGAGCACGTCGCTATCGAGTCGCCCGAACAGGTCTGCGAAATTGACGGCAACAGAGGTGATACCTTGCAGCAGGTTGGAGCCGGTGCGATTCTGCGAAACGCGTCTACCACTGGCATCGGCAATGGCGGCGGTCATACGCGCGGTAGTTGTTTTGCCATTGCTGCCGGTAATGACAATCTTTTTTGCTTTGCTTGCCCCCACGACTGATTTGAGTACATTGGGGTCGATGCGACGCGCAATCATACCGGGGAGGCTAGTGCCGCCACCAATACGGAAGAAACGGCCCGACGCGCCCGCCAGCTTGCCTGCGGATATTGCGAGGGCCAACCGGGCTTTTCCCAGACCGGAAGCCGACGCCAGGGTAGGAGTAGAGGGAGATGGTAGTTCTATTTTTCCATTTTCTGTTGCCATAAAGTCCTCAAAGCAGAGTTTTTATAATTTACAGTTCATAAGAGAGAACGTGAGCAGTATAACAAACCTGTTGCACATGAGCAAGGTAAATAGTCACAATGGCGTATGAGGGTGTTTAGATGGGGCATGGCGCGGCTTTGCCCGCGCCACTACTATACGACGTGTGAAGCCGCATAGGCGGCTTGTGGATTGGGGCGTAGTCCTGTTACATTTCAAGGAACTTTGTATTATGTTCGGCATTGTTTTACACCGTTTTGCATTGTTTTGATTTGGTATCGCATTGAATGGTGGAATGCTCAAAACGTTGGCGTACTAGCGGTGCGTTGTTTTGTAGCGTGGGTGCGCTTGTGGGATAGCCAAATTTAGCGATACCTCCGTTTTTGTCGAAGTAGGTCGTGAGAGGGTCAGTGATGCTATAACCGGTGTTGATATAGTAGCGGCCCTGGTTGCCCGTTGGAATGGTTGCGTCACGTTTATCTCTGTCGAAGTAGCCCCACAGATTATCGAAGGGAATAGGGTGAACGGCATCGACATCATGGGGAGAAACCCATGTAAAGTTGTTGAAGCCCCAGTTCATGAGGTCGCGCATATCTGTCCACCAGTCTTTGGTGTGCATAGTGACGCCAATGAGATGACGCCCATTGCGGACACAAGAAATGACCTGCACGAAATTCGCGTCACCATCCCATCCAGGTTTACCGCCATCGACGCCCGGATACCACCAGAGAAATTGATTGCCGTTGACCAGCATGTGCTGTGAATGGCTTCCAGTTTTCGCGACTGTATAGCTACGTGTGCCACTGATTGCGCGTAGTTGCGGCAAGTTCATCACGTATTTTCCCAGAATGGCGAGGTCGTGAGCACTCGAATAATGATTGTTCGCGAGCAGCCCGTGTGGGTTGCTATAATGTGTGTCCTGCAAGCCCAGGCTTTTTGCTTTGTTATTCATCATAGCTATAAACGCGGGCTGGTCGCCTGCGATAGCATCGCCAATCGCGATGGCGGCATCATTGCCAGAGACGAGAAAGAGGCCATACATGAGTTCGCGCAACGTGTACGTCTCGCCTTTTTTAATGCCCATCACCGAGCTATCCGCAGAAAGTGTCCCCAGGTCTTTATCGATTACATCAGTGATGGTCACGTTCTGGTCGAGGTTGCCCTTCTCGCTGGCAAGCATTGCGGTCATGAGTTTTGTTGTGCTCATCATGGGAAGATGCATGAATGGATTGTGGGCGTAAAGCGTTGCCCCTGTATCGGCGTCCAGCAGGTAGGCGGAGGTCGCGAACACGGGTGGGGCGGGATGATCGGTCATTGGCGGAGTGATGACCAGGCCATGCGAGTCTGTCTGTTGTCCATTGACTTGCGTATTGTCGGTACCACTATAGCCAGCTATCATACCGCCAGTCGTGACATTGTTGGTTGTAAGCGTGATAAGAATAGGTACGAGAATAAGCGCGAGTGCTACGATAAAGGTGGCGGTGACAAGCGTGCGGTTATGACTGAAATCCTGCACTGCCGCGAGCAAAGTATGCGTTCGTGTATGTTTTTCGCGGCGACCATAGCGTGCGTAACGAGTGTCGCGTTTGTACTGGCCTTGTCCTTTCGGGCGTGGCGTAGTGGGCGCGGATTGTGTACGAGGTGCTGGGTGTGTGGGTCTGCGTAAACGCTGCGACTGCACGGAGGGCGATTGCGGGTTAGATGATGGCTCATAAATGTGAGGACGACGGCGCGGACGAGGCGATACCAGGATTTTGCCCGTCTCACAACTGGTTGGCTCTGTTTCCTCATCTTCTCCGCCGTCTTCCAGCACCGTGGGGAGCTTGTTTGTGTAGGCCGGAAGCTGCTCATCTTCGGCAAAGCGTGAGGCGCGGCGTATTCTGGGTACGGCGGGGTCGCCGTAATAGTCGTCGCGCTCGGCCTCTGCTGGCTTTTTGCGACGTTGGACGTATGAGTGTTGCGCGTTACGTGTGCGTTGAGGACGGTTGGCAGGCGGTTTCTGAAAATACTCGTCCTGTTCGTCGTCGCCCTGCGGCGTTTTGGGCATCGTGCCAATCCTCTCAAGGGTGTTTTTGCTTGCCTCAGCTCTTATCAGAGAATGTTGGTTATTCTATGTAGTATACAGCAAAGTTTCAGCAGCATGTTGCCTATACTACGTAGCAACCCCTTCTATTGTCAACTTCTCTGACGAACGGGCAAGCAGAAAATAACACGGTTTGAGAGGCGAGAGTGAGAGAGCATGGTGGAGGCGCAGAGCATGACAGAGGCTCGCCTCTGTCACTACTATACTACGTGTGATACCGCTTGTACCGCTTATCTCATCGCGTTCCTAACTACCATGTAAAAACCGCTTCTGTATTGTACCGCGCATCAGATACTACTTTATAGACACTATCGCTGCTTTGGAAACGGGTCTCCAATGATGACACAAACGCTCCCATGAACGCATGTGCCTTGCCAAAAATTGAGACGGGAGTACATGCGGTCTGGTATGCCTCAACAAATGACGCGATGCTTGTGAAGCGCAATGTTATCTCTTTTTCCAGCGCACAGAGCATGACTTGCTCAATAGCGGGCGAGATTGCGGCGTTCAGATGCGAGGGATGCACTGGTATCTCTTCAATCTGGCGCACGCAGACATATTGCGCGTTTGTGCTCTCGAATGGTGCCAGTCCCGTGAGCATCTGATAGAGCAGTGTGCCGAGCGCGTAGATATCGCTGCTGACGCTGGCCTCGCCATAACACAGTTCTGGCGACATGTAGAGAGGCGTCCCCATGACTTGCCCGTTGCGCTCAATCGCGCTCTCACCGACGTAGGACGCGATACCGAAATCCGCGAGATAGGCCGAACCATTTTCATCGAAGAGAATGTTCGCGGGCTTGATGTCGCGGTGCAGAATGCCGAACGAGTGCATAGAGTGTAGAGCATCGGCGAGCTGCTCAAAAATCACGCGAGCCTCAGCTTGTGACAGGGAGCCTTGTTCCATACGGTCTTTGAGGCTGCCACCTGCCATGTAGGGCATTACGAGATAGGCGAAGGCACCCTGCCGACCAGCTCCCAGAAGGGGCAAGATGTGGTCATGGCGCAGGCTTCTCATGATGTGTCGCTCGCGCCGAAACTGCTCGACCTGCTCGTCGCCTGTTGGATTATTTTGTAGTGTAAGAACTTTGAGCGCGACAGTGGTATAGGTTTCCTCATCATATGCTAGGTAGACGCTTGACATTCCGCCCTGCTGGAGAAGACGACGAATGAGGTATGGGCCGAGACGTGAACCACGTAGAAGAGTCATTGTTGTTTGTTGCTCGATGAGTGTATGCATAAATATGTTCCCCTATCGCTTTCCCCTGAAATAAAGATATTGGCTAAACGTTCTGTTCCGTTAGACGCTATGCTCTCATAAAAGTCACACGTAAACGATGAGCCACTACCCAAAACAACTGTAATTTCGCTCTCTTTTGTTCAATTGTCCTATGTGACTATTCTTTTTGAGGCGCGTCTAAACGGTTGTAAACGCGAGTCGGGGGAAAAGTATGATGCTAGACAATGTACGTGAACGCTTGTATACTGATTTCTGACAACGATATAAGCGGAGAGAAACTATGAGTAGCGTCGCTATCCTGACCGACGAAGAATTAGTTGTACGTTGTAAAAAAGAACTTCCTCACGACACGAGAAGTTACGAGCAACTTGTGCAACGTCATATGAACCGCGTGTACACGATTGTGTATAGAGTGGTGAACAATAAAGAGGAGGCGGAGGATATCACGCAGGAAGTATTTGTAAAGGTGTTCAATGGCGTCAAGAAGTTCGATCAGAACGCGTCCTTTACCACATGGCTCTATCGTATAGCCACGAATAGTGCGCTTGACGCCTTCGATAAAATTAAGCGGCAGGGGAAAAACATCACGTCCGTGACGAGCCGCGTTGACGGCGAGGACGCGGTGGACGCACTTACCTTGCAGGTGTCTCCTGCGCCGGGGCCAGAGGCGAACGTGGTGCAATCCGAGTTGCGCGAATGCATTCACCGTGTGCTAAAAAATATTGACCGCGACCATCGGCGTGTCCTCCTGTTGCGCGACTTTGAGAACTTGAGTTATGACGAGATCGCCGAACTGTTACAAGCAAAGCTGAGCGCGGTGAAGATGCGTATTCATCGTGCGCGACTGGCTTTTCAGGAAATCTTTAATCAGTTTTGTGGCGCGTCTTATCTACAACCTTCGACGGTTCCCGCGCCCACTATACCTACTAAGGGGCAGGGGAGAAAGGGATAAAACAATGAATCAGGAAGAACTAACTCAACTGTTGCCTGATCTAGTGGATGGAACTCTGACCGATGCGACACGCGCCGAAGCTGAGGCAGCGTTACAGCTTTACCCGAACGCACAGCGCGACTTGGAGATCGCACGTCAGATACGTACAGTCTTTGCCACTCTGCAAGTGGACTATCCCGACCTCCGTTTACCCGCAGGGTTCGAGGCGCGGCTTCTTGCCCGTGTGCGTGAGCGTAGCGCGGGACTGGATGTACTTGATCTCTCCTGTACGACCTTTACGGCGTGGCTGATCGAGTTCATCAACCTTATTGGCGGTCTGCTTGTGCCTGCTCCGCCTTCGCGGTCAACCCGTCCGATAGGGGCGTAACTAGTCCCTCCACATTGTGTAGTATAATCGAGGTTTTGTATGACGTTCCAACCTGTGCTTGACTCTTTAACAAAGATACTTACCGACATCTTGAACTTTCTCCCGCACTTCGTCAACGGTCTGATTGTGCTTATTGTGGGCTACCTTGTGAGTGCGCTTATTCGCTGGATTGTGCGTCTTGTGTTGCGGAGCGTGCGCCTCGAGCAATTGGCACAGCGCGGCGGGATTACGGCGGCACTACAGGGTTTAGGTGTACGCGCTCCTATTTCTGAAATACTCGCGCAGGTTGTGTTCTTCTTTCTCATTTTGAGTTTCGCGACCTCCACTATGCAACTTATGGGACTGACTACCGTTGCTATTTTGCTACAAAACGTGCTTGCCTTTATTCCCAGGGCGATCAGTGGGGCGTTGATTGTTATTTTTGGCTCAATGCTGGCACGCTTTCTCGGCGGGACAATTACTTCGGTTGCTGAAAGTGTCAATATCACCTATGCCAGTGCGTTGGGAAAAATCATCGAGTACGCCATTGTCGCGTTTGTGGTTGTACTTGCCATCTCCACGCTGGGCGTTGATACGACCATTCTCACGACAAGTTTAACCATTATTATCGCGTCAACGGGGCTGGCTCTCGCTCTGACGTTCGCGTTTGGCGCACGCGACTCTGCCCGTAACGTGATTGCCGGGTACTATGTGCGACAAGCCTTCCAACCCGGTCAACGCCTTACTTATGGCCCCCACACGGGTGTTGTGCGTACAACCTTCGGCACATATACCGTGCTTGAGGTTACAAGCGAGGCCGGGCAACAAAGCACAGTTGCGCTTCCCAACGCGCTTCTCTTGCGAAGCGCGATTGTGAGTAGCGCGAATTCGTCGCCCATCGGCGAGAGCCAACCAACGAACCCGGAAACGTAAGCAACAGACAAGGTGAGGGAGGGGCATGGCGTGAGCAAGCCGCGCCACTACTATACTACGCGCCTCGCCGCTTGCGCGGCTTTTCAAGAAAGGGGTATACACGATGACACATGTACGAACGGCAGTTGTGCAACTCAATTCACGCGACAAGTTCGCGGAAAATATGGCGGCGGTGGCGCAATCGTTGGATCACGCTGCCACACTTGGCGCACAATTTGTGGCGTTACCGGAGTTCTGGAGTTATCTTGGCCCCTATGAGGCGTTTGAAGAGGTCGCGCAAACGCTCTCTGGCCCTGCGATTGCGCTGTTACAGGAGAAGGCGCGACAACACAAGATGATTGTACATGGGGGGAGTGTTGTAGAGAAGCATCCGACACTTGCAGGGAAATTTCACAATACCTCTGTACTCATCAACCGCTATGGCGAGCTTGTCGCGCAATATCGCAAAATTCATCTGTTCGATGTAGACCTTGCCAATGGCGAAAAACATTATGAGTCGCAGCGTATTATTGCTGGTGAGCAGATTGTGACCGCCGAAATTGATGGTATCACCTTTGGACTTGCCATCTGCTATGATCTGCGCTTCCCCGAACTTTTCCGTGCGCTGGCTCTGCGAAACGCGCAGATTTTGCTTGTGCCTGCTGGTTTCACGCTGCACACAGGCAGAGACCACTGGGAAGTTCTGCTTCGTGCTCGCGCAATCGAAAACCTGTGCTATGTCGTCGCGCCAGCACAGATTGGGAGTTACGCGGCTGACAGACAGTGCTACGGACGCTCTATGGTTGTTGATCCATGGGGTTTGGTGTTGGCTCAGGCGCAAGATATGCCAACGGTGATTGTAACCGACATCGACCTCGCACAAATAGAGCGCGTTCGTACACAAATTCCGGCTTTACAGCACCGCCGCCCAGACGTATATTAGGCGCGATAAGAGGTAATTGGGAAACACGGGGAGACGGCAAGTGTCTCCCCGTGTTTCCCAATTACCTCTTGTTATGTTCTCTCTTCAATCCATCCGTGATCGCCATTGACTTCAATACCTTGCTCTTGCGCTTCAAGGTCGGAAAGATAGGGTAAGAGATGTCCGACAAGGGGTAGACGTGCCTTGTAGCGGCGCAGATTTTCCCAGGCGCAATTGTGCATCATCCGTAGCGCGAACGCGGGGTCGCCAATCATGTCTTCCAGGCGATGTTGCACCGTTCGGGCAAGCTCTTGTTCTGCCTGTGGTTGATACTGGTGTCCAAGCAGGCGGGAGAGCGCGAAAAGTTCGTTTGCCGTCGCGAGTGCGAGATGTTCCGCTTGCAGCATGAGCCGCAAGCCGTGTGCAAGGTTTGCGTCGAGCGTCGCGACATTCATTTCTGTGTCGTCCCGCATTCCGCGATTATTCAGGTTGCCAGAGCCAACCGTTGCCCACACATCGTCAATAATCGCAACCTTCGCGTGAACATACACAGGTCGGTAATGCGTTCTATTGTCTTGAAGAACTGAGGTTGCCAGACAAAACGCCTCAAAGCGGCCCTCTTCAACGCTTGATGGTGACTTGATACGTAGTTCCTCAACACCCGCATCGCTGAACGCTCGCCCGACATTGGGATGGTCGGGCAGAATAATTGAAACGTGTGCGCCACGTTCCAGCGCGTTGCCCAGGTCGCGCAGATTCTGCTCCATCTCCGGGCTATTTTGCCCAAGGAAAGCGATATCGATGCCTGTATAAGCACGTAACCACAGGTACTGGTTCTCCAGATAGGCAAAGTGCTCGATATTGCTCAGCGCGTTGGCGTAGAGTTGTGAAATACCCTGCACAATCATCGGTTTAAACTTATACGTGTGTTCTGGAATGGTGCGGGCAATCTGCACAACTGTATCCGTCTTGACTGCTGGTGGGACGGGGTGCTCAGCTATGCGGTGGCTCTCGTTCATGTGATGACGATGCACCACGTCATTCCAACGTTGCCGAAAGTTGTACTCTACATCGGCGACAGCCGGCCCTTCGATGAGCGCATGTGCGTCGTGCCAGGGATGAGGAATGGTGCCATCGGTATTTATGCGAAGTTGCGAGTTGAACGAGTGCGTTGGTGTGTCCCAACGGTCAAAGTCGCCGCTTGTCTCGATCAGGAGATCAACGCCACCAACGAAGGCGTGTGTTCCATCGACCACTGATATTTTTTGATGCAACGACTCGACAGGATGGTGGAGAATACCAAACGAGCTATCGTCAAGAATGCAGTCCACCCCCACCGCCGTGAGTTGTTCGTAGGTCTCTTCGACATTGCATGACGCGATGATGGGCGTACCTTTCCAGACAAGTGCTTTTACCTCAACGCCCTTTCCTGTCGCGTAGCCGAGTACAGACTGCACCGTCAATTCGTTATTATGCCAGAACGCAATATCTGCATCTGTTAATTCTTCTGCCCGCAGCAGCGCGAGTAGTGCGTCTTGTTCCGCGCTTCCTGCGGGGCCGGCGTGGTGGTCGGCACCACGCACAATACGCATTGTCGCGGTAAGGCCCCAATTCGCGAGGTAGATGTAGCGTTTGGCTTTGAGGAAGTGCAGACACATCTCCAACATCGCGGTACGCCCATCCACAAGATAGGTAACGCATGAATCGTTGTGTACTGGTGTATCTCCTGTCGCCCACCAATTCTTTGCCTTTTGCTCTGCTGATACTTGACGTTCCACTCTCTTTGCTCCTGCTGTCTTTTTGTCGTCTTCTTACTCGCTTGGAAGGGATGTTGTTTGCTGTATCATCGGGCCAATCCAGACTGTTTGAATATTCACGAACTCGCGAATACCGAACGAAGAGAGTTCGCGCCCATAGCCGCTTCGCTTCACACCACCAAACGGGAGGCGCGGGTCTGATGCGGTCATACCATTGATGAAAACGCCGCCGGACTCCAGACGACGCGCCATCGCCCGTCCCCGCGCGATATCGCGTGTCCAGAGGTTCCCGCCTAATCCAAAGATCGAGTCATTCGCCAGTTCAACCGCGTGTTCGGCGTCGCGTGCGCTGATGACGGCGGCAATCGGGCCAAAGGTCTCTTCACGGAAGAGCGACATCTCCGTTGTAACATGTGTGACGATGGTTGGCTCAAAGAAATAGCCTTTGCCTGCCACCGATTTACCGCCCAGGACAACTGTTGCTCCCATTTTTACTGAGTCCGCGAGCTGCTGCTTCAGCGACTCGCGCAGGTCGCCGCGTGCCATTGGCCCAACCTGTGTTGTGCGGTCAAGCGGGTTCCCCAGCGAAAGTTTCGCGGTTGCCTCGACAAACTTCTGTACAAACGTCTCCAGAACCGACTCGACAACGATAAAGCGTTTCGCCGCGATGCAGCTTTGGCCGGTGTTTTGAAACCTGGCACGAACCGCCGTTTGCGCGGCTGCATCGATATCCGCGTCTTCCAACACAATAAACGCGTCCGAGCCGCCAAGTTCAAGTACATTCTTTTTCAGTACATGCCCGCTCGCGCTTGCTACCGCGATGCCTGCCTCTTCGCTACCCGTCAGCGTGATCGCGGCGATACGGGCATCCTCGATTAGGGGACGCGTTTCCGCACCGGGAACGAGAACGGTTCTGAAGGCCCCGTGTGGTAGTCCACACTCTTGAAAGATGCGCTCGATTTCTAGCGCGGTTCGCGACACGTTCGACGCATGTTTGAGTACCGCTGTATTGCCCGCCATCAGCGCGGGGGCGGCGAAGCGGAAGACCTGCCAGTAGGGGAAGTTCCAGGGCATCAGCGCCAGCACAACGCCCAGTGGCTGGAACGCAACATAGCTTTCGGTGGCGTTTGCGGTGACGGGTTCATCGGCAAGAAATTTCGCAGCATTATCGGCATAGAAATCGCAATTGAACGCGCACTTCTCGACTTCGGCCTCGGCCTCGACAATTGGCTTGCCCATCTCTAGCGTCGCGATCTGTGCCAAGTGCGTCTTGTGTTCACGCAAGTAGGTGGCGACCCGATGTAACAGTGTGCTACGTTCTGCGAACGAGGTTGTGCGCCATTGAAGAAACGCCTGTCGTGCTTCGTCGAGTGCTTGCTGTACCTGCGCCTCGCTAAATAACTCGAACGTCTCGATAACTTCTTCGGTTGCTGGATTGACTGATTGGATACTCATAACGCCCTTCCCTGACATGCTAAAAAATATGTGCTATGAGAACGCAACGCTGCGTTCTCGCCTGTGTAGTACTACGCACTAACTATATCACGCCGTTGCGGGGCGTCTGAGTGAGCTAATGAGTGTGCGAATAATAGACAGCAGGACACCCGCGAAAAGCAGGAGGCCGAAGAGAAGGGTGAGCGTCCAGGCGAAAAGCGTGGCATCTTTGGGCGGGAAAGAAACGGTGACAAGTATATTGTAGATAAAGGGCATGGGAAGGGCCGCAGCTATGATGCCGAGAATGAGCAAGCTGACAAGGAGCATACGGGCCGTTTTCGCCTGTGCTGGTCGCGTTGTGGCTAGCGAACTGGAAGCTACGGATGCCTCTTCCGCGCGTTGCAGTGTCGGCTGCATCCCCCCGGAACTCTGCTGATTGAGAGGAGGTGGAGTATATTGAGTCGGTGTATGTACTGCGTACTGCTGATTGTTCTGGGGTAAAGGTGTTTCGGGTACAAATGGCATTGGAGGCGGTGGCGTCTCTGGCATAAGTGGCATTGGCGTTAGCGGATGTTGAGTTGTTGGCATATCGCTGATATCATCAACTTTTTGCGCGACGTGCGGCACCGTGTTCAACATATCTATCGCCTCTACCTGTTGTGGTTTGGCGCGTGAAGGTAGTTTTGGTTTCGCGGGAATGGAGAAAGCCGAAACTGGCGACTCCTCCTCTAGAGCTTCCGCGGGAAGCGACTCTTGCGGCAAATCGCCTGTGGTAAGACGGATAGGCCGTAATGATTGACTGGGTAGATTGCCAGATGAACGCTTGTGGGTCATGCATTTGCCCTTGTTCAAAATGTATCGTTGTGACTATCAATAGCACATAGCTTTCCTAAGTATACGCGATACTGTATAGAGGTACATATCTATCCGTACCATTAGGCTATTCGGGCCTGTTGTATGTGAGCGTAGGCGGTGTGAAAGTGTTGCTTTACTGCCACTACAAGCCGCCAATGCTCGTTAAAAAGTATTTCTGTGTTTACGCTAATGCTTTAATCAAAGGTAATGTCTGCTTAATGAGGTCTGCCGCGATTTCCAGCGAGAACAGACTCGTGTTGATGAGCAGGTGATACAGGCTGGGGCGGTGTCCGTCCGCGCCATAGTAGCGGCGCAGGTAGCTATCGTGTTCATAGTCGCGCTGCTCAATGAGTCGTTCGGCCTGTGTATGGTTAAGGTGATATTGTTCCATGACGTTCTGGATGCGCGAGGCGAGCGGCGCGAAAATGTAGATGTGTAGCGTGCGTGGCATATTGTGGAGCAAGAATTGTGAGCCACGCCCGACAATCACGGCGTCTCCCTCGGTTGCCAGTTCCAGCACGACGCGCTGTGTTAGGCGCATATAGGCCAGTTCTCTCGATTGCGAGGGAACGGCCGGTTGATTGAAGAGTGAGCCGTAATTGGCGACAAACGGGTTGCTCATCCGAATCGCGTCGAGAATGTGGCCCGCCATGCCTTCTGTTTGCTCATCCTGACGTGCTGCACGCTGTACATCTACGCCGAGCCGACGCGCGACCTCTTCGATAATGCTATAGTCCACATATTGTAGAGTGCTTGCTTTCGCGACCATATGCCCGATCTCCGCGCCCCCACTGCCAAATTGTCGCGCGATAGTCACAACAACCCTGCCCTCTGGCGGAATGCCTGATGGTACTGGCTCGTTATCCCAGACCGTTTCGGGAAGGACTTGTGTTGTATTTGCTTGCGTCTTGACCTGTTCTGTTGCTTGAAAAAGATGTATCATAGAGCTATTCCTTGCCAGAGAGAAGCGTGATGCCATGCTCCCCTTTCTATTCTATTGTGGTCTGTACCAATGTTGCTATAGCGTTGTCTCGTCGAGAGAGCGAATATCTATAGTTAGAGAGAACGAGCGTAGAGGATTTCACCATTATATCTATTATAGCAAACGTTGGACAATAGGGGAACGGGTGTCGGCTAGCCGAATGGACTATCCTTTGTCTTGATGTTATCGTAAATAAAAGTGATTCCACTTCGTTTGAGGGTAACTATGCACAACATGAACTTGCATCAGCTCGCGACCTTCCAGGTTGTTGCGAAACATTGTAGTTATGTCCGCGCCGCTGAAGAGCTACATTTCAGTCAACCTGCTGTCTCCGCACAGATACATCAGCTTGAAGAGTCGCTTGGCGTCAAGCTGTTTGATAAGATTGGGCGTAAAACGCATCTGACGCAGGCGGGTGAGGAACTCTATTTGTATAGCCAGAAGATTTTTTCGTTGATTGATGAAACGCTGGACACAATGAGTTCACTGGCAAGCCCGCATTCCGGGCGGTTGAGCGTGGGTGCCGATACAACGGTTGGAACCTATGTTATTCCTAACATCCTAGGCAAGTTTCGGCAGGTGTATCCCAAAGTTGAGATCACGCTTGAGGTCGTCAACCCGACGCCTTTGCTGGAGGAGTTACGCAATAACCGCATCGACATGGCGATTATGAGCCGCATTCCTGACGAAGACCCCGTTTTCGCTGCCCCCTTTGCTCACAACGAACTGGTCTTGATTGCGCACCCCACGCATCGGCTCGCGGGAATCACGGTGCCGTTCTCGGAACTGGCACGCGAGCATTTTCTGATGCGCGAGCGGGGGTCTGGCACGCGCTCGGCTCTGGAAGGGGCGTTCCGCGATGCTGGCTTCCAACTACAGGTCAGTATGCAGGTTGGAAACAATAGCGCGATCAAACAAAGCGTGGCGGCGGGCCTGGGCATCGCGTTGATCTCGCGGGTCGCTATCGATATGGAGCTGGAAACGAACCGTCTGGTTGTGCTTGATGTTGAAGGGTTCCCTCTGATGCGGAAATGGTTGCTGGTTCATTTGAAAGACAAAAATCTTTCCGCTACCGCCCGTGCCTTCAAATCATTTATTCTCCAGCATACTGAAACTTCTTCGCGTACCGAGCGTACTTTCCGCAAAAAAGAGCAAGAAAATGGTTCTTTGTAATGGTTCTGTATACTGAAGGTGTTATCAAAGAACATAGCCCCTATAGAGGCTTTTCAGGGAGGCGTTCATGGTCAAAACACTCTCGTCTGCTCATAGTTCAGGGCAGGTAGCTGGCACGCCCCAACCTCATGTCATGCTTGCCTGCACAATTTGCTCTGCCCAGTATGCACCAACACAAGCGAAAGCGCACCTATTGCAGGCACCACGCATCGCCGCCGAATCAGCATTTATGAGTATGTGTCATTTCTGCTTTCGCTGTCGCCGTCCCGCGTGTCCTCTGTGCTGGGACGATGTCAACGGTATTTGTGGCGAGTGTGTGGAAGCTGTACATTTGTCGTTTCGTAAGGATGCTGCCCCTTTACCCTTGAACAGTACATTACTCGTTGCGTCTCCGCCTGCTCTTTCCGTCAAAGCGCGATCCGCCGTGCCATTTCCGCTTGTGTGCGTTCGCCCCGGACGTTTTTACGCGGACACGCAATCCGCAGATGCTGCGCGTGTCAGGAGAACACCCGATAAGGCCCCTCTTGTTGTCGCTCCCCAGCAGAAGTACAGCGAACCTGTGCAGGAACGTGTTAGCCCTCCCATTGCCCCTGTCGAACAGGGGAGCGTGGCGCGACGTGTCGAGCGCGTTATAACGCTGTTTTTAGGACTACTCTTGTTTTTTATTGCTGTGTTAATTCTCGTCGCTTCCTTCTCAGAACAAGCCAACGGTCTTATTGCGCGTCTTCTGCATGTTGACATTCGGATGGAGATAGAGTATCTTTTGCAACTAATCCAACAAAATCATTAGAGGATAAAAGAGAGCGAAAGATACGATGGGTGATATTCTGGTTGATGGCTATAATGTGATAAAAAATAATGATATGTTTCTGCAAATGGAAGTCAAGAATTTTTCGGTGGCGCGTACCTTGCTGGTAAAGCAACTGCACAATAGATACCGTGAGACAGAGCATCGTGTGATTGTGGTGTTCGATGGTGATGGTGATAAAGAGGATATGTACCACGAAGACCACATCCGTATCATCTATTCGCGCTACGACGAGACCGCCGACAACGTGATTAAGCGGCTTGCGGTTGAGGCAAGGGTAGAGGGACGCGATGTAGTGATGTATAGCGACGATGAAGAGGTGCGTCACGCTGTTTCCGAACAGGGAGGAAGTCCGCTCTCGACGTATGACCTCACCACAAAGCTGAACGCCGCCCCCAGTGATGTGGCTATTCGCGTCGCGCATCGTCAGAAGATGCGACGTATTTACGGCCTCGACCCCTCGCGTAAAGACGAAGACTATCAGGAACCTACCCGTCTACAGAGCAAGAAAAAGAAGAAACGCCGTTAAGCAGACGCGAGTGCGAAATAGATGCAATTAAGAACACTCATATGAGAGAAGTATAGCCATGTGCGAGAAACATAAAAGGGCAAGAGAGGGCATGACAGAGGCGAGCCGCTGTCACTACTATACTCCCGCCTGCGCGGCTCTTGCACGGCGGGGCGTAGCCACGCGAAATGATGTATAGTAGTGACAGCGGCTCGCCTCTGTCATGCCCTTTACTTTTGCGCGACGGAGGGCAATTCTCCAACTTCGCCGCCGCTATTTTCGGTGGGTGGAGTGCTGGCCTGTTGAAGCGTGATGTGTGCCGGTTGGGAGGTCTCTTTGCGCTCATTGAGGCGAATGCGAAGCACGGACAAGAAGCCCTCGATAAAGATTTTACGCGACATTTTGGATTTACCCACGCGTCTATCCATGAAGATAATTGGAATTTCAACGATTTTGAAGTTGTATTTCAGTACGCGGTGTACAAGTTCCACTTGAAAGGCATAGCCTTGTGAGACGATGGTATCGAGGCCAATCGTCTCCAGCACGTTGCGTCGATAGCAGCGATAACCGGCGGTACAATCGTGGATAGGCAAGTTGAGCACAATACGGGTGTAGATGTTGCCACCGCCACTGATGAAGCGACGCAAGAACGACCAGTTGGGCGTGCCACCCCCCTTGACGTAGCGTGAGCCGATCACAAGGTCTGCGCCGTGCTCGATTGCTGTAATGAAATTGGGCAAGTAGCGAGGATCATGCGAGAAATCCGCGTCCATTTCAAAGGCCACGTCATAGTTCTGGTCAATCGCGTATTTGAAGCCCGCGATATACGCTGTGCCGAGGCCAAGTTTGCCCGCGCGATGCAGAACATGAACACGGGTATCGTGTGCCGCCATTTCGTCTGCAAGTGCGCCAGTGTTGTCAGGTGAATTGTCATCGACAATCAAAATATCGGTTTGTGGTAAGTTCTCGAATATTTCGCCCAGAAGCGGACGAAGGTTGTCAACCTCGTTGTATGTTGGAATAATAATCAGCGATTTCATACATTTTTTCTCCACTATTTGCCGACGCACTGAACTCAGGTTTTCATCTGAAAGTGGTCAGCAATGGACAGTTTTGCGTTTCTTTTGTTGTTCTTGCGTCCCCAACATTTCCACACCTCTCTGTTGATGGTGGCTCATGAATGATATGGTCTTATACTACTATCGACTAGAACACACATTTTTGAGAGACCAGACATCCCGTTTATTGCGGCAAAATATATAAAACAACAACAATGCAAATGGTGCACAATAAAACGGTTCCCAGCATGTGCCGATCACGAAGCAAGACTTCTTCGGGACTGCCACCTTCCATACGCATATAAACGAGATAGAGGTAGCGAAAGACGCCGTAAAGGACTAATGGAATTGTGACAATCAGGCGATGATTGGCGGTTGTCCCCTCCACTGTATACAAGCTATAGGCCATGATGGTTGTTGTTGTGACAATCGTAATCATCTGATCCAGCATCGGAATACTGTATTCTTTGAGTATCTGCCGATGGTTACTTGCCTGCCCCTGTAGTAGCACCAGTTCATGGCGGCGTTTGCTCAGGGCCAGGAAGAGTGCGAGCAGACAGGTGACGAGATAGAGCCACGACGAGATAGAGACTGGAATGACCACCGCCCCCGCAAGGATACGTAGCACAAAGCCGCTCGCGATAATAAACACATCTATGAGTACAATATGCTTGAGTCGCACGCTATAAAGCACCATCAAGACAAAGTAGGTGGCGATAGTGAGCGCGAAGAGCAGGTTAGCGCCGCCAAACGGAGCGTAGATGTCGCGTTGAAGCCCAATGGGCAAGAAAAAAAGCCAAGCTGTAAGGCCACTGCATAGCAGGAGCAAAACGCTAATCATCACAATTGCCCAGGGAATAGGGAGCTTTCCAGATGCGAGTGGGCGATTTTTCTTGGTTGGGTGTTGTCGGTCATTCTCTAAGTCGAGCAAATCATTGAGAAGGTAAATACTACTGGATGCCAAACAGAACGCCGCAAAAGCCAGCACTGTCCGCTCAAGCGAGGGCAAACTGAACAAGCGTTGCGCGAAGACAAGGCCGACGAAGACCGCGAAATTCTTTGTCCACTGACGAGGACGCATTGCGGTAAGTATAGCTCGTAGCTTCTGCGTTGTGCTGAATATAGCAGTATTCTCGCGCGTGATTACTTCCGGGTTCGCTTCGTCTAGCATAATCGCTATCTGTACCTGTTCCTCTTGACTTGTACTCGCTTTTTTCAAGTGTCTTTCATCCCTTCCACCCATGTTTGTGTTAGACCGATATATCACCTTTTTTGAGACGTGTGGTAAGAAGAGTGGGTAACAGTCTAGCCAAAAATCACTGTTTTTTACTGTACGCTTAGCATACAGGCGCGTTGTCGATGACGCGCCCATGAATTTTGCAGGGTGGTATTAGTAGATGCGTCGTTTCAGGTCGTTTATGCGGTGAATGGTGATACGTTGTTTGTCGGTGCTGATGTATTGTTTGTCTGTGAAATACCCCATGACCTTGTTGACGCTCTCGCGAGATGCGCCAACCATTGACGCCAACTCTTGCTGTGTCATACGCACCTCGATGCGTATACCGTCCTCGACTTTTGCACCGTGTGCCTCTGAGAGTTCCAGTAGCTTTTTCGCGACGCGGCCGTACACGTCAAGAAAAATCAGGTCTTCTACCTGCTCGTTGGTGTTGCGGAGCCGTTTTGAGATAACTTCTAGCACCTGAATCGCGATTTTTGGGTTCTTCATAATCGCGTTATGAAAGTCGCTACGTTGTAAGGTGTAGCACTCGACCTTTTCCACCGCAATCGCGTCGGCGGAGCGTGGTAGTCCGTCAAGTAGGGCAAGTTCCCCGAAGCACTCGCCTTTGCCAAAGACAACCAGCGAAATTTCCTGTCCGTCAGGGCTAATCAGGCAAATTTTCACCTTGCCCTCTTTAATCATATAAAGTACCTGACCGGGATCGTCGCGGTGGAAAATAACCTCACCAGAGCGAAATGCGCGTCTCTTGGCGACGCCGGTCAACTCGTGCAGGGCATCATCACTCAGGCCCGCAAATAATGTTACCTGTTTAAGGTAAGATGTTTCGTTTTCTGCCTGCATAAAAATACATCTTTCTTCTAGTAGTAAGTAACGCGCGAACGTTTTTCAATCGCATGATAGCATATCGCCTTCAAACGCGCAATTCGCGAGGCATAGACGCGAAACCTTGATTTTCGCGAGCGCGTCGGTTACTCTTACTCTAATGCGAAACACTAAGATTTCGTAACCAATCGGTATAACCCTCAGAGGAGTAATACACTATGACAGTGACGCAATCTATTGGATCTGCAACCTCTACGCAGCAATTTGTGCGCCAGTGGAGCTATGCCAGTGGCACAAGTGACACGCCGTTACTTGGTCTCACCATTGGCGATCAGTTCGATCAGACGGCTGCAACCTATCCTGACAATCCGGCGTTGATTTCGCGCCAGCAAAACGTCCGTCTGACGTATCGTGAATTGCAAGTGCAGGTCAACCAGTGCGCGAAAGGATTGATGCATCTGGGGTTACGCAAGGGGCAGCGTATCGGCATCTGGTCGCCCAACCGTGCAGAGTGGTGTATTACGCAATTCGCGACAAGCAAGTTAGGTGCGATTCTCGTCAATATCAATCCCGCGTATCGTTTACATGAACTGGAATATGTCTTAAAGCAGTCGGGTTGTACCGCGATTATCATTTCTCCCGCGTTCAAAACATCGAACTACACCGAGATGCTCCAGGCACTCGCACCAGAGCTAGAGCAATACGCGGCGGGGAAACTCAAGGCCGAGAAGTTGCCCGAACTGACTACCGTGATTCGCATGACCGCCGAGAAGGTCGCTGGTATGTTTACATGGGACGAACTGCTCGCGCTTGGAAGCGAAGTCAGCGACGAGCAGCTCGCGATGCGGCAACGTGAGCAAGAATTTGACGATGCCATCAATATTCAATATACAAGTGGCACGACGGGCTTTCCCAAAGGGGCGACGCTGAGCCATCACAACATTCTGAACAACGGCTATTTTGTGGCGGGTCTGCAACACCTGACGCACGAAGATAAGGTGTGTATTCCCGTGCCGCTTTACCATTGTTTTGGCATGGTAATGGGTAATCTTGGATGTATCACTCATGGCGCAACAATGGTCTATCCCTCGGAAGGCTTCGAGCCTTTGACTGTGCTTCAGACGGTGCAGGAGGAGCGGTGTACCTCGCTGTACGGTGTGCCAACGATGTTTATTGCGGAACTGGACCAACCTGATTTTGCCAAATATGATTACACCAGTTTGCGAACGGGCGTCATGGCGGGTTCGTCGTGTCCCATTGAGGTAATGAAAAAGGTACAGGCGTTGATGCATATGAGTGATGTCGAGATTTGCTATGGCATGACCGAAACTAGTCCCGTCTCGACGCAGACGCGCATAGGTTCGCCGCTAGAGAAGCAGGTAAGCACCGTTGGGCAGGTACATCCACACCTTGAAGTCAAGGTTGTCAATCCTGCAACGGGCCAGATTGTGCCAATTGGCGAGACTGGCGAGTTGTGTACACGCGGCTATAGCGTCATGTTGAGCTACTGGAATAACGACGAGGCAACCGCGTTTGCCATTGACAAGGCTCATTGGATGCATACGGGCGACCTCGCGACAATGGATGAAGAAGGCTATGTAAATATTGTTGGGCGTATCAAAGACCTGATTATTCGTGGTGGCGAAAATGTCTACCCGCGCGAAGTCGAAGAGTTTCTCTATACGCACCCGAAAATCAGCGATGTGCAGGTGATTGGCGTGCCAGACGAAAAATACGGTGAGGCAATCATGGCGTGGGTGCTGCTCAAGCCGAACGAGCAGGTCACAGAAGAGGATATTCGCGAGTTCTGCAATGGCAATATCGCGCACTATAAAGTACCACGCTATATCAAGTTCGTGACCGCGTTTCCCATGACGGTAACGGGCAAAATTCAGAAGTACCAGATGCGTCAACAATCTACGGAAGAGTTGGGGTTGCAAAAGGCGGCTTCAACGAAAACGGCGTAGTAGGGAACGATGCGAGGGGCATGGCGTATTACAACACGCCATGCCCCTCGCATCGTTCCTTACTACGCCATGAGATTCTAGCAAGAGGCGAGCGGACTATGCTATAATAGATATCAGAGTTCCCAAGTAGGAATTATTGTATATCTTGCATTTGTCTAACGAGAGAAAGAAAAGCAGAGCGGCACAAGGCTATCTTTTTTTGTGCTGCTCACGAGGATAGGACATGGCGGAAACAATTAGTCCCGATATGATTATTCATGATGTCGTGAGCAAGTATCCCGCGACAGTCAAGGTGTTTCACGGACATGGTTTACCGTGTACCGCGTGCGCGGTGGGGGCGCGTGAAAGTGTGGCGGGTGGTGCGCGGACGCATCGCTTTACGCCGGAGAAGCAAGATATGTTGTTGAAGGACCTGAACGCGGTCATTAACAATCAACCTATCTCGGTTGCTCCCAAAAAGGCACCTGTTGGGCGTGGAGTCCCGTTGCAGATGTCGCCTGCACCGGCGGAGCGCAAAATCAAGCAGGTCATCGCGATTATGAGTGGGAAAGGTGGTGTTGGGAAATCGCTAGTTACGGGCCTGCTCGCGGTCTCGCTACGGCGTCAGGGGCAGCGCGTGGGTATTCTCGATGGCGATATTACTGGCCCCAGCATCGCGCGTATGTTTGGCACGAAAGGGCAACCTGGCAAGTCCGCGACGGGCGGTATCGACCCTCTCGTGAGCAAGGGCGGCATCAAAGTGATGTCAATGAACATGTTCCTTGAGAAGGATAGCGACCCTGTAGTGTGGCGTGGCCCCATGATCTCCAGTGCGATCAAGCAGTTTTACAGTGATGTTGATTGGGGCAATCTTGATTATCTCCTGATCGACCTACCGCCGGGAACATCAGACGCACCGATGACTGTGTTGCAGTCGCTTCCCGTCGATGGCATTGTGATTGTCACATCGCCCCAGATGCTGGCGACTATGATTGTAATGAAATGTATCAACATGGTGCGACAACTCAAGGGTATCATTGTGGGCGTCGTTGAGAACATGTCGTACTTCGAGACGCCGAATGGCGAACGCTACGAAATTTTTGGCCCCAGCAACGGTGCCGAGCTTGTCGGCATGACAGGTGCGCCGTTACTGGCACAATTGCCCATTGATTCTAGCCTGACCGCGCTTTGTGATATGGGGCGGGTCGAGGAATATTACGCGGACGCATACGAAACGTTGGCGGCCAATTTCATCAGCACGTTGAAAGTCAAGCGATAACTCCCTGTCGGGCGTGAGAAATCACGCCCGACACCTGTTTTATAGACCGCTTTCAAACGAGCCAAGCACTTTGCAGAAGGTGGTATGGCCTGCGAGATCAGCGAGGGCGGCCCGCACTGATGAGTCTTCGCGGTGTCCCTCAAAGTCAAGATAGAAGACGTATTCCCACGCGCGTTGACGTGAGGGGCGCGACTCGATTTTTAGCACATTGATTTTGTTGTTCGCGAGTACGCCGAGGCAACGATAGAGAGAGCCGGGCTGGTGCGCGGTTGCCATGACAAGCATTGTTTTCGCGTTCCCACTGCGGCGCGGCGCGGACTCGCGACCCAGCGCGATGAAGCGTGTATGGTTGTCGTGGATAGTCTGGATATCACGAGCGAGAATTTCAAGGTTGTACCGTTCTGCGGCACCGCGTCCCGCGACGGCTGCGACTCCACTAAGCTGTTCCTCACGAATCAGCTTCGCGCTACCGGCGGTATCATAGGTCGCGACGACCTCAACGCCCAGCTCGCGCAAGAAAACATCACTTTGCGCGAGTGCCTGCGGGTGCGAAATTACACGCTTGATGTCGTGTACTGTTTGCCCTGGCAGGCAGAGTAGACAGTGATTGACGGGATAGCTGATCTCGCCAATCACGAAAAGATCGTGTTGACGGAGCAGATCGTAGACATCGTTGATGCTACCAGCCTGTGAGTTTTCCACCGGGACCAGACCAAAATCCACCTCACCTGCGGCTACTGCGCGAAATACATCATTGAAGCTGCGATAAGGAAGCGACTCCGACGTTATGCCAAGCGTTTTGCTGAAATATACTTGAACTGCCTCATCGCTATATGCGCCATGCTCGCCCTGAAAGGCAACGCGCTTGTGCTGATGTGTGGATAGTGGGACTTCTTGCTCTTCGTGCTGGTTGACTGACTGTACCACGCTCTATGTGCTCCTCATGTCATTATCCCGTCGATTGTGCCAGCTTATTATGAGATTGTCAAGCACAGGGAAATACAAAAATAAAACAAGCCTCGTTTTTGAGGCTTGTTTTTATGCTGTGGTAGCTATCACAAAAGCTTATTGCATTGTGTAGTGAGTTTTGTGGTAGTAGACCATACCCTTGCCAAGCACCTTCACTGGCTGAAGTTCTTTGAGCATGATGGCCTCGCCACACTTCGCACACATGCGATCAGTCAAGTGGTTGATCTCTTCACGATTCGCAAGTGAGGCTCGCGCGGTCTTAGAAAGTTCACCCTTCTTAGGCATTGATTGGACCCCTTTCGCCTGTTCCTTTGTTAGTTGATTGTATCTTTTTGAATTGCCATCTGGTTTCTTCATTAGTAAAAACACCATTGGCACTCATTTTGTTCCCTGAGTATAGCATCTCGTTAGTAGATTGTCTACCACCGCGCATTTCGCGGGGCTGCGTCTATTTCCATTGCAACCAGAGTAAGGCGTTATACATTTGAACTTCCCAGATGTGCCACGCGTGATAGCCGCTTTGCAGATCGAAGGCATAGGGGATATTCAGTCTGTGTAGCAGGCTCGCGAACTCTTTTGTGTCGTCATAGTACGGTTGATCGTGCGTCGCCGCGCCTATATAGATGCGTAATCCCCATGCTTTCCTCGTTTGTGCCAGCGTTTCGAGTGGGCTATTCGCTTTGATGTAGTCCAGATTTTTGCCCCAGATTGTACCCTCTGCCCGATAATAGCCACCGAGTGAGATAACGCACCCAAACATGTTGGGATGGTGAATGGCGATATTCATTGCGCCAAACCCACCCATCGAGAGTCCCCCGATAGCGCGATGCGCCGCGTTCGCGAGCGTGCGATAGTGGTGATCGACGTAGTTGACCATATCGGTAGCAATGTAGGTTTCGATATTTTGCCGTTTATCGGAGCTGTTACCCCATTCGCTGGTCTCGCCGGGACGCCCATTGCCATCGGGAAAAATCATAATCAGTTCGGGTATTTTCCCCGTCGCTATCAGCGTGCTAGCTGAATATGGTGCCTTGCCGGCAGTTACCCAATCGTTGTCATTACCGGGGGAACCGTGCAACAGGTACAGCGTCGGGTAGCGTTTCAGCTTGCCCTTTGGCGAATTGTAGGATGGTGGTAAGTAGACTTGAAAGGGTCTTTTCTCGCCATGCAATGCTGAACTCGCGAAGCTGTCCTGAATCAGTGTACTGCGTGTCCCGTCCTGTGAGAGCAGCGAGTTTGTGCGTAGTCCTACGTCGGGCGAGAAGAGAAATAGCGTATCGGCACTACTTGCCAGTATAAGTAGCGCAATCATGCTCATCGCCCCAAGCCACTGTGCCAGCTGTATCGCGAGCGTCGGGTCTAGTTTATGATGTTGTAATGTTTCTGCTGGTAGTTTGTCGCCCATTCTTTGGTGCAAGAGTGCGCGAAAAAGACGATATGGCGGGTCAAACATAACACTACTGAGCGCGTCACCAATGGCGGCACCAATAAACGCGCCGACGAGCGCGAGTGCGCCCAGCACGGCAAGGGTGTGTGCGAAGGCAAACCGATTCAGTGGTTCCAGATTGCCTCCTGGATCGTAGACAGGCTGTCGCTCAAGCTGAATAAAGCCGAGGAGATATTCAAAGCTAAACACCATGCCTGCGCCAAGTATCGCGCCCAATTTGCGGCGTCCCAGTAACGCGCCAATGAGTGCGGCACCCATTGTAAGCACGAGCGCGGCTGTAAGTTGCGCTCGCAGCGGGTCTAGTCCAATCGCGATGATGGTCGAGACAAAGTTGCCTTGAATGCTACTGGTGAAGAGCAGGTAGCCGCCAATGAGGGCTGCCAGTAGCGTGCTGAGTTGTCGCACCACTGGCGTGATGTGCTCAATACGCTCCTGGTAGAAAGAAGGTGGCACCATGCTTACGCTATCCGTGTTGCGTAGAAAAAATTTAGGGATGATAAAAAAAGAGGAAAGAAGTTTTTTCTGCATTTATTGCCTGCATGTCGAATGGGTAGAATAGTCTGCTATTTACTATAGTATACGCCCTACCGACGCGAAATGTTGCGCTGAGTCTGCGCGAAGACAGGCGGGCTGGAAGCTATAAGAGCACAAAAGAAAAGGGAGGCTAAATTGCTTTAGCTCCCCTTTTCAGATAAGGTACGGACTACAAAATACTACGCTACGTTAATTCTCACCTGCCCGAAAGAACAGGTGCAACTACGAACAAGCACTACAGCATAAGTATGCTACAAAATCCGTTTTGAGTGAGTGGCTAAAATCGCCGCTCATTTTATGAGACGAGGGATAGTATACTCTGTAACATATCACTTTTTGGTACTATATAGCCTGCTCCAAACCTGCTAAAATGGGCCAATACCGAACCCGTGCAGAATCATCTCAACGGCTGCAACGACGATGACGGGGAGGAAGATAAACCGCAATACTTTATTGCTTAAATATTGAAGCAGACGCGCCCCAACTAGCGCACCGAGCAGGACGCCGAGGGCGACCGGTGCGGCGATCAATGGGGGAATGTCGCCCCGTGAGAAGTAGATGCCCGCGCTGGCCGCCGCCGTAACGCCTATCATGAGATTGCTGGTGGACGAGGAAACTTTGAGTGGCAGCTTCATTACACTATCCATCGCAACGACTTTGAATGTCCCGCTTCCAATACCAAGTAGTCCTGAGATAAGGCCCGCGACATACATCATGGCGAGGCCATATGGGGTGCGCGTCACCTGATAGGCTACCTCGCGCTTCAGATGATGGTCGGGATACGAACTTGCCAGTCCCAGTGCGTTCGCCCAGCTATCGTTTTTTACGCCCTGTGGCAACTCTTCACCTATCTTAAAGAGGAGTGGTGCGGCAGAAATTAGCAGAATAACGCCGAAGATGACGCCGAGCAGGCCAGGCGCGATGAGGCCCGCGATGAACGCACCGCTTACAGCTCCCAGCGTGGTCGCGAGTTCCAGAAACATGCCGATGCGGAGATTTGTCAGGTGGTCGCGCACATATGCGGCGGCGGCCCCGCTAGAGGTGGCGATAACCGAAATGATGCTCGCACCAATGGCGAATGAGATGGGGAAGCCGAAGAGAATGGTGAGCATTGGCACAATCATGATCCCGCCTCCCAATCCCACGAGTGAGCCAAGAACGCCCGCGAAAAGCGACCCCATGAAAATCAGCAGCACAATCCCCAGCGAAAAATGCAGGTTGTTGGGATTCATGCTCGCCTCGTGAGCTGGAGATTGACCACCCAGAAACAGGCTGAACAGCAGAATCGCAAGCACAATTGTGGTGATAAGCACATAGCGTCGATCATGCTCAAGCGCGAACGCCCCGATGGATACCGCGACCCGCACCACTGGTGTCGCGATTAAAAGGAGCAAGCCCAGCGTAATAACCGCCTGTGGACGTAAAACAAGCAAGCCCTCCCATACCTGTGTGAGTGTTTGTGGAAACGCCAGCACGCGTTCAGGTGATAGACCGCCAGAACGCGTTGGCAAAAGTGCGACGCCGAGCAAAATACACAACGCGCTAAGCAGAACACCCCCCTGTAAAATCCAACTGATGACCTTTGTTGGCGATAGCGCATTATCGCACGGCGCGAGAGGTTTGTCGGCAAGCGGAGTTGCTGAAATCGTCGAAGTTGGTTTTGGATGCATGGTGTCATTCCTCGTTTATGGACATAGCGGATAGTGGTGAGTGAGACAAATTACGTGCAAGCAAAGTATACGGAATTTCTTTTCATCCGTCCAATATATCAATCTTATGATCTTGATAACATTTGAGAATGTGTCGTGGATGCGCCAAAAGTGTGCATTCAAACGTCATTGGTAATAGGAGGAATGTTTGGAGAAAGCACTAAGCACTCTTCTGAATAGACAATTTCCATAAGATTTGGGCATAAAAGAATGACATGGCTTGTTATGGTGAGTACATACGTTCTTTTGTAATGCCAATCGTGCATTTAGAAAGGTTGGCGATATCTATGTTTAGCAGGCAAAACATACGATTACCTCGTCCTTCATTAAAACAGGTCTTTGTTGGTGGTCTTGGTGGCGGTATCGGTATTGTGAGCCTCTTGCTTGCGGTGGCGGCGTATATTGTGGAAAGTATCACGCGCCCTAAGCACATCGAGAACTTCGCCGAGATGTATACGTTCACGCCGTTTGAACTGAATCTGCCCGCCGAAGAGATTACCTTTCCCTCGTTGCAGGGCGAGCATCAGGTGAGCGGCTGGTATATTCCACATGCTGATGCGACGGCGACGGTGATTGTTTGCCCTGGCTATCGTGGACGGCGTTCCGACGTACTCGGTATGAGTGGGCAATTGTGGAAGGCTGGCTATAATGTGCTGGCGTTCGAGTATTATGGACACGGCACCGTTGTTGGCAAGCCGGTAACACTCGGCTATCGCGAGATGAACGATTTTCTTGGCGCGGTTGCATACGCAAAACAGCGTGCGCCACACAATCGGTTGGGAGCTATTGGCTACTCGATGGGTGCATCGATTGCGATTATGGCGACGGCTCGCACGCCTGAAATAGAGGTACTGGTGGCTGATAGCGGTTTCGCGACGCATAGAAGCGCGATTGAGTACGCGGTACGGCGCACCATTCATTTGCCATTTGTGCTTTTCGACTGGTTTACTGATTTCATGCTCTGGCTGCGTGCTGGCTATCACTTCAATCAAGTCGAGCCATTGCGCGATGTTGGGCGGATCGCGCCGCGTCCCGTGCTGATTATTCATGGGCTGAAGGATACCGTTGTCAATCCAGAAGATGCGAAACTGTTGTATGCGGCGGCAAAGGAGCCGAAAGAGTTGTGGCTACAACCAAACGCCGACCATTGCGGTATCTACTTCGAGGATCGCATCGTCTACGTCGAGCGCGTTATTGGCTTTCTTGATCGCACATTGCGAGCCGACGCGCTCTATGTTCGTGAGATAAATGAGCAGGCACGTCTTTCAGAGGCGAGCTAGTCAACTCTATGAGGACTCTGGAAAGTCCAGAGTTATGACCATTCCGTCACGTCCGGCACGCGTGTTTGCAAAGACACGTTGTGCCGCTTTTTCTGCTTGTGTTGGGTCATGTATCTTGGGGCTGAAATGCGTCAGGACGAGTGCGTGCGCGGCGGCGTCACGCGCGATGCCTGCGGACTCTTCGGCGTACATATGGGCGTGGGCGAGTGCGAGCGGGATATCTTCCGGGTTGTCATACATGCTCTCGCAGATCAGTAGGTCAACGTCATGGGCAAGAGTTGCGAGTGCTTTTGTGGGACGCGTGTCTGTGATGAACGCGAAGGAGATACCACGTCGTGGCTCACCAAGCACCTGTGCGGGAACAATAGTTTTCCCCGCGTGTTCAACGGTTTGCCCGCGTTGCAGACGCGACCAGAGCTGTACGGGCAGGTCGAGGGCGCGTGCTCTCTCAATCTGAAAAGCGGGTATGCGGGCAAGTTCGGCGCGATAGGCCAGACAGGGCATTCCATGCGCGGCGGCTGTACAGGAAGCACGCAGCTTGCCTGGTAGCTCAAAGGTTTCGCCCCCGCGCATCTCGTGAATGCGAATTGGAAAGGGCAGGTCCGCTGCGATACGTCGCAGGCCCTCAACCACATAGGTGGTGCCGACTGGCCCATAGATATCGAGCGGCTCGGTGCGGCCAGCGTGCGCGACCATAAAGAGGACGCCGGGGAGGCCCGCGACATGATCGGCGTGCATGTGTGTCAGGCAGATGGCTCCCAGTTGGCGAAAGCCCCACCCCAGCGACTTCCAGGGTATCTGCGTCCCCTCACCGCAATCCAGCAATGTGAGGGTTGCGCCATTGCGTATCAATGCGCACGAAAGCCAGCGGTTGGGTAATGGCATCATGCCGCAGGTTCCCAGTAGACAGATGTCGATCATGCCTGTATCCTAGCCTAAAGATTATTCTGATATGCCCACGCGAGCGCGACCACCAGAGCTGAGAGTGCGCCAACAGTGGTTAGGGCAATGCTGATAATAAAAAAGGGAAAATTGCCCACGATCAGCACGGACGCAAAGAGGAGCCAGAAGCTCGCGAAAACAATAATAAGTATCTGCCATGCTTGAAAGCGTCGCCGCATCCCCGCGCCTTTCGTTATACACACGAGTGACTTAGACGTTTAGTATACCAGATGGAGCTAGGGGAACACGAACAGGCTAATGAGAGCTTTGCCTTGTAATGTTATGCGCGAGTTACAGTGTTAGTTATAAACGAAAATACAAATATTCGAGACAGTGCTATTATAGGCATACGGTTGGCGAAGAGAGATACTTTTGGAAAAATACAAACGAATAAGTAAAAGAATGCGAATTTGTTTTATCGTTAGGGGGAACTATGCCGGAATTGCCAGAGGTAGAATATACCGCGCGTCAACTGCGTGCCAGCGTGATTGGGAAAACTATTGCCAGCGCGTCCGTCTTCTGGGAGCGCACAATTGGGCATCCTGATGTAGCCGATTTTCGCGTGGAGATCGCGCAGAGAACAATCGAGGGTGTGCGCCGTCGCGGGAAGTTTTTGCTGATTGATGTAAGCGGGGGCCTCTTTTTGTCTATTCACCGACGTATGAGTGGGAACTTTTTACTGCTGCCAGCAGGCTGGGAGATCGATACATCTTTGCGGGAGCGCGACCTTGCACGGTGGAACATCAAAGGGCCAATGTTCAGAGAAGCCGTTCCGCTCTCCGAAAGTTCGGTGAGCACCGCAGCGCGCGCGATTACGCTTACGCAGACCTCGCACTGCCGCGTCTGTTTTACTTTTACCGATGGTGAGCGATTGTTGTTTACCGACCCGCGCAAGTTTGGGCGTATCGAGTTGTGGGCGCGGAGTCAGGAAAACGAGGCGTTCGCGGGACTGGGGCCGGAGCCACTGGACGACGCATTTACGCTTGAGCAATTTAGCGAGGCGTTGAGGCGACGGAAGTCGCCTATCAAGCAGGCGTTGCTCGCGCAAGACCTTGTGGTCGGGCTGGGCAATATTTACGCGGATGAGGCCCTATTTTACGCACATATTCACCCGCTGCGTCGCGCAAATATGTTGACGGAGGCGGAGGTTACGCTGCTGCACACGGGTATTATCAGCGTTCTCACTAACGGCATCGAACATGGTGGCACTTCGTTTAGCAACTATCGCGATATGTGGGGGGAAGCGGGCGACAACTTCAATCATGTGCATGTGTACCAGCAAGATAAGAAGCCATGTGTGCGTTGCAACACCGTCATCGAACGTATTGTTGTGGCGCAACGCAGCACACACTTTTGCCCCACCTGTCAGCGGGCTATACAGGAGTGAAAAACGCGGGCGAGCATTGCACAGTTTTGTTCTCGACGGTAAAGCTCACATCAACAGTGGTTGGTGTCTGACGCGGCTGGCGTCCCTGCAAGGCCAGTGAAAACGTCACATAGCCGCCTGCGTCGCTGACGGGTTGCTGGTCAAACGTAACGTCTCCATTGAGAAAATGCGCCGTCGCATTGGCGGTTGTGCCTCCGACGCCGAGTAGGTTCTTTGTCAGCTTGGCATATACAGTGAGTACACTATATGCACCGGGGGCGTTGTTTGCGGCCCATGCACCACAGCGATAGGGTGGAACTGTAGGGATGGGCGAGGTCTGGGCTTGAAATGATTTATTGACAACAATAGTTTGTTGTGGTTTTACCTGCGTAACGGTTGCCCCACATGCCGCGAGCAGTAGCAGGCTTGCCATAAAGAGAACAGAAAGGTGTATACGTGCTATATTTTTCATAAGTTTTGTCTCGTAATCGGTGAGCAACTTCATAGAGTTGCTCCTACTTCACCTGATTTGTCAAGGTGCTGTTCAACAGAGAGAAGAGGCGAACCCTGAAGGTTCGCCTATTTGCTTGTTTGCAAATCAGAGTATAGTATACCATAGACCACTCAGTGCGACGCAAGCATTCATGATCGCTTGTTGTGCGTGTGAAAGTCGTGTTGTTGAGTATATCTTTTTCTACCGTGTAGGTTGTTGCATACATTCTGTTGTGCTACACTACAGAAGGCAACCGTGTTTCTATTGGTGATTGTGGAAAATCTTTTCCGAGGTAAAACGTTCGTGGATAATCGTGCTGATGAGCAGTTGGAGCTTTTAGAACAATTGCTGGATGCTGAAGAATTTAGACAGGGTTCTCTGCTTTCGCGGCAAGGGCAACCGACTCTGGGAGAGAGAGAGCAGATGATGCTGGCACAGCGCGAGGCAGAACACGCGCAGGCTGGTTCTGCTGACTCAACGTTCCATGGAACTGAGACCCGTCCAGATGCAGGTCGAGAGCGACGCAAGGGTATACCTGAAGTCATTCTTGGCGAGACGAAAACAAACGAGCAAATTCTGGCGATGGCGCGAGGCTTGCTTGTGGGTTCTGGTCGAGCAATTATTAGCCGTATGCGTCCAGACTCGCTCTCTGTAGTGCGAGAGGCGTTCGCCACATATTCTATTCGCATACGGGAAGCGGCACGCGCAATGGTTATTACAACGCCGCAGTATGTGCGTCATATGACAGGTGGTCACGTAGGAATTATCAGCGCGGGAACGTCTGATGTTCCAGTTGCAGAGGAGGCGGCCCTTATCGTCGAAGAAATGGGATGTACCATCACATCGATTTACGATGTCGGGGTCGCGGGTCTGCACCGCCTTCTTCCCCCCCTGCGGAACCTTCTGGCGCAAGAGGTTGATGTAATCATTGTCGTCGCGGGTATGGACGGTGCGTTGCCATCGGTTGTTGCGGGGCTGGTTCCAGTCCCTGTTCTCGGTTTACCAACATCTATTGGCTATGGTATGGGCGGCAAAGGTGTTGCCGCGTTGCTTTCGATGTTGCAGACCTGCGCCCCCGGTCTTGCCGTTGTCAACATCGACAACGGAATAGGGGCGGGCGGTACGGCGGCGTTAATTGCCAATCGGGTTGCGCTGGCACGGAGAGAGCATCAGTCGCAGTAGGTAGAAGATGTTCCTGATATGGGCTAAAGGATGTAGCAGGATGTCTTACCGCTTAATAAGTCAGGTATATGGGATGCAGAATGTTCAAGAGAGGCGGGACTTTTAGTGGCGAACAACAAGCGTGGGCCTGAACCGGGGTCGCAAAAAGCAAAGAATGGTGGCGAGGCTGTACGTCAAAAATACGGCCCCGAATTCTACTCCAGAATTGGCAAGAAGGGCGGCGAATCGGTTCGGGAGAAGCGTGGTCCTCAGTTCTATGCGGAGATTGGCAAGAAGGGCGGCGAGTCTACCAAACGGCAACAAGGCTCTGAATTCTATTCTAAGATTGGCAAAAAGGGGGGAGAACGTGGGCGTGTAGGTGCCGCAGAAGATGTACTAGAATAGGAAGAACGTTCTTACAACGTTCCTATAGAGTAGAGATAAAAGGTACGAGAGTACCTTTTATCTCTACTCTATAGGAACGTTCTCACACTTTCCCTGCGCTATTGTATTACTCGTACCGTTTCAAGAATGGCGGAATATCGATTGCGTCTTCCTCTGCTTGTCGTTCTTGTCTGCGTCCCAGGCTACGTAGGCCGCGCAGGTCTTCAAGGCTACGCTGTTGCCGCGCGGGTGGTGTTCCCGGAATATGCGGCTGTGGCAGGACGGGCTGTGCTGGTTGCGTTGGTGGTCGCGGATTGGCGGTGGGCCGTATTCGCGGCGCGGGTGGTTGCTGTGCTGGCTGCGGAGCTGTACGCGGTTGTTCTGACCGAATTGCCTGTAGTCGTACTGTGTGGAGTTCTTCCATGCCGGCAGCGATCAGTGTTACGCGAATACTCTCGTGCAGCGAGGGATCGACGACGGCCCCAAAGGTAATATCTGCCGCGTCATCGATGGCCTGTCCAATGCGCTCGGCAACTTCGTTTACCTCAAAGAGCGTCATATCTTCGCCACCACTGATATTGAACAGCACACGCTTGGCACCGCGAATGGTCACATTCAAAAAACCGCCCGCTATAGCTTCTTCCGCGGCTTGCTGTGCTCGTGCGCGGCCCTGCCCCTGTCCGATGCTCATAAGCGCGGTGCCAGCTTCACGCAGGACGCTACGAACATCAGCGAAATCAACGTTTACCATCCCTGGCACATTGATGACTTCCGCGATACCCTGCACGCCCTGACGCAGGACATCATCAGCGATTTTGAAGGCGTCGGAAAGGTTGCTGTCGCGCCCGACAGTTGAGAGGAGGCGGTCATTGGGAACGGTGATGAGCGCGTCGATCTCTGTACTTAATGCTCCGATACCATCCTGTGCGATACGACGGCGGCGCGACCCTTCAAAAGTGAAGGGAAGCGTGACGATACCAACGGTGAGTGCGCCCATTTTCTTCGCGATAGCAGCGACGACGGGAGCCGCGCCAGTGCCAGTGCCACCGCCCATGCCGGCAGCGATAAAAACGAGGTCAGCGCGACCAAGTGCCGCGCGAATCTCAGCTTCGCTTTCGGTGGCGGCCCGCATTCCAACCGCCGCGTTACCACCGGCACCAAGACCTTTTGTATGTTGTAGGCCGAGGCTAACACGTTTGGCGGCTGGCGAAAGAGCCAACACCTGAGCATCGGTGTTCATCGCGACGAAGCGTACCCCGCGTACCCGCGCACTCATCATCCGATTGATCGCGTTCATGCCGCCGCCACCCACGCCCACTACGACGATATCTACCGCGTTCTGGCCCTGCGTTTCCGACTCAAAGGAGGATTGCGTGAATGAGGAAGTCGTATCGCCATCTGTGTTGCGTGCGTTCCAGTCGGGTCGGGTTCGCTCGTTTTGAGAATTCATTCCTGCTTCCTCCACCTCGTGCCGCACTACGGCCCACTGGTCTTGTTGTTTTTCGTACACGTCCGGGCGTGCTATGTTTGTCGCCCGCTCTACCCATTGCTCCTGTATCGGCTCACGCTTGTGGGCGTCGTGGGACATTGACTCCATGCAACCCCCGTCTTCTCTGATTCTGGCGTCATAAACGCTGGCGTATACGATAGTGGAAGGCACTACACCTTACCCGCATTGTAACAAGCGTGTCAAGTTTTTGCAAGCGGCACAACATGGCACTACACAACACCACGCCAATACCATTGTAGTATTGACGTGGTGTTGTGTAGAGACGTGCATTAGTCTTTCTTGAGCGAAATGCCGCCACCAGTCTCTTTGGCGGCTTTTTTCTCTTTAGTCGCTTCTTTCTTCTGCTTGTTCGATTTAGGAGCGACCTTCTGTGTCTTCTTTTGCTCTTTGTTTGCCATGCTGTTTATCACCTCCAGACCTGTTATTGGCTTGAGTTCGTACTATACTGATACCACTATTAGAGGCAGTTCGTCAAACGGGACGAAAAGAACATGGCCTCAATTGGCCTGTTGAAGCTGTAGTCGTTCCTCGTGACTTGCCATTGCGTGTGCAATCATCCGGAGAACGCCCCCCACATCCATTGGTTTGCGTAACTGATAAATGCCACGTTGCTCAAGCTCTTTTATTGGCAACGTCGCGCTCATCATGATGGCAGGCACATTTTGGATATCGTCTTTGCTGCTGAGACGATCATAGAGTTCCAGGCCATTGATCCCTGGTAGGCGGTAATCGAGGAGCATGAGGCATGGGCGAATGTGTGGTGCCTTTTCTAACGCGGTCAGACCATTATCTATGACGACGGTGTTATATGGCGTCTCTTCTTCGATAAGCTGTTGTAAAAAAAGCCCGATGTCTGCATCATCCTCCACAATGAGAATTGTTGTGTTTTGCAGGCTATGGGCGGCTGGTGGCGTGACCTCCAATGACATGGCTGTTCCTTTCGCAGAGATTTTTGAATTGGCCTATAAATGGATAGTATACTGGTATCTAACGAATTTGCAAGAGTTTTAGTGACGAATATTCATGCGTCCATAAAATGTTTTACTCTTGGTAGCAAGTTGTTTTTTTCAGAGGTACAATGAGAACGGAAGAATACCGCAAAGAGGGGCAAAAAAGAACAACATGATACGCGCACTTATATTCGATTTCGATGGGCTTATTTTAGATACGGAAGAGTCAGAGTTTCAGTCATGGCAAGAGATATTCGCGGAACACAACGCGCACTTGCCGCTTGCTATGTGGGCCACGTGTATTGGCAGTGGGGCCGAGGCGTTCGACGTATACGCATACCTGGAAGAGCGGGTTGGGCAGGAAGTACAACGGGAAGAGATTGTGAAACGGCGACACATACGCAACCAGGAACTGCTCGCGCTCAAAACTGTGCTACCGGGAGTTGAGGCGTATATTAGCGACGCCAAAAGATTGGGGTTGAAGCTCGCCGTTGCATCGAGTTCGTCGCGGGCGTGGGTAACGGGCCATCTAGCGCGGCTCAACCTGCTTGCATACTTCGACTACCTGCGTTGTGGTGACGAGGTTCAGCATAAAAAACCAGACCCAGAACTCTACCTTGATGTGCTGAAGAAGTTCGGCATTACAGGGAAAGAGGCGATTGTACTGGAAGATTCGCCCAACGGGATACGGGCGGGGCAGGCCGCGGGTATCTTCTCCGTTGCCATTCCCAATGTCGTAACGGGTCAGCTTCCTCTGGAACACGCTGACCTGCGACTCTCATCAATGGCTGCGATGCCGTTGGAGAAACTGATCGCGCTGGTCGAGGGCAGAGCCACGGAGGCTCCCATTTCGTCAAAGCATGGGTAGCCCGTCGTTGTAGGGAGCATGGTGAGTGCAGAATAGTAGTGGCATGGGCAAGCCGCGCCACTACTATGCTTCTTTTATATTGCTACGAGTAGGATACGTTTTCTTAGCTGCCCATTGAAGTGATATGTTCTGGTTGAACAACGATTATAACACGCTCATCGCCGGGTTGATGATTTGTGTATTTGTCCTGCCCTGTGTACTTCTTAGACATTTGATCGATAAACTTGTTCTCAGGGTCTTCATCGATGCGGACGACTTCGCCACGAATTTCGATGTAGCGGTACGGGTTGTGTTGATCGACAATCGAGAGCGCGATATGAGAGTCGCGCGTAAGATTGCGATATTTCTGACGGCCTTTTGTCTGACTGAACAGAACATGTGTACCGTCCCATCCAAACCAGACGGGGCTGGTCTGTGGCTCACCCTTTGGCCCAATGGTGGCTATATGCGCGAGCGCGTTCGACTCTAGCAGGTCGTTAAACTTCTCAGGGATTGTTGCGTTTGCCATTTATGTACTCCTCTTGGATATGCTTTGATGCTCTCTGTAAAAGAAATAGGTATCTATTTTCTGGAACAAAAACGTGCTAGTAGTATATTCCCGTTGCAAGTGACGGGAGCAGTGTCAGGCAAGGAAAAACTATGCTTTCTCTTCTTCAACTTACTGCCTATAGTGTTGTGTATGCGGGGCATAAAGAGCCACTCTCTGTACATTCGGCGGTCACACTTGTACTGAGTTTACTGGTTGTTGTCGTCGCGCTTGCTGTTGTCGCTCCACGCCTGAAAGTACCTTATCCTATTTTGCTGGTGCTGGGCGGTCTCGTACTGGGCTTTGTGCCGGGATTGCCTGTCTTTGCGCTTAATCCGGAACTGGTGTTTCTCCTATTTTTGCCGCCGCTTCTATATTCCTCAGCGTGGAGTACCTCGTGGCGGGATTTCCGCTACAACCTGCGCCCAATTTCGCTGTTAGCAATAGGGCTGGTGTTGCTGACCACGGTTGTGATTGCGGTGGTTGTTCACACGGTTGTGCCACAAGTTCCCTGGCCCGCCGCTTTTGTGCTTGGCGCGATTATCTCGCCTACTGATGCGGTTGCCGCTACCTCGATTGCTCAAAGGCTGGGTATTCCGCGCCGCATCGTGACGGTGCTGGAGGGCGAGAGTCTGGTCAACGACTCAACGGGACTTGTGACGTACCAGTTCGCGGTAGCTGCTGTAATGACGGGCGCGTTCTCTTTCTGGCAGGGAAGCCTGGCATTTTTCGGAGTGAGCGTTGGTGGCATTCTCATTGGTCTTGCAATCGGCTGGTGTCTTACCTTTGTACACCGTCATATGGAGAACCCCACGATAGAAATCGTGATGACGTTGCTCACGCCGTTCGCAGCCTATCTCCTCGCCGAGGCTCTTCATGCGTCGGGCGTGCTTGCGACGGTGGCGGCAGGCTTATATCTAGCCCGGCAATCGTCAACGCTTTTCTCTGCTCAAACGCGTCAGCAAGCTCTTGCGGTCTGGAACATCCTGGTTTTCCTGCTCAACGGATTGGTGTTTATCTTTATCGGGTTACAGTTGCAAGGCATTGTCGATACGCTTGACAATACAATTACACGGTTCTCGCTGGGAAATCTGCTATTGTATGGCGTCATTTTAAGTATAGCGACAATACTGATACGCATTGCCTGGGTGTTTCCCGCGACCTACTTGCCGCGTCTACTTGTACGGCGCATTCGTGAGCGCGACCCCTATCCCAACTGGCGTAACGTGTCGGTTCTTGCGTGGACGGGAATGCGTGGAGTTGTGTCACTTGCGGCTGCCCTCGCGTTACCCGAAGTGACTGATAAAGGTGCGCCCTTTCCCGAACGCGCTTTGATAATCTACTTGACCTTTTGCGTCATTTTCTCCACGCTTGTATTGCAAGGGCTGAGCCTGCCGTTTGTGATTCGCAAGCTTGGTCTCAAAGACGACGGCGAGGCTGAACGAGAAGAGGTGCAGGCACGGAAGGTTGCGTCTCATGCCGCCCTCACGCGCATCGACGAACTAATTGAGCGGGGAGAGGCACCCAGGGATGCGGCGGAACATTTGCGCGAACACTACGAGGTTCGCGCCCAGAGCATTCCGACATCCGCGAACGAAGAGGCGGAGGATAGCAAACTGAAGACGTACCAGAATATTCAGCAGGAGACGCTCACAGCTGCTCGCAAGGCTGTTGTTGAGCTACGCGATAAAGGCGAGATTAACGACGAGGTGATGCGTCGTGTGGAGCGTGAGATTGATCTGGAAGAGCAGGTGTTGGAAGAATGAGTGTAAAAGCCATTGACACAGTAGGAACATTCTGCTAGTATGAATGTGTAGCACCCATAGCTCAGTGGATTAGAGCGTCGGTCTTCGGAACCGTGCGTCGGGGGTTCGAGTCCCTCTGGGTGCAGTCTGAAGTGTTTCTGGTACTTGCTCAAACGTACACAGTAATTCCTACAAGACCTTTAAGTTCCTCTTTACTGACAGCGATTTTTGGTTGCTGTATGTTCATTTGGGTATCTGAATTTTTCTATAGAGAGTTGCAAAGCCGTGGATGGAATGTTGTGAGGGTATGTACTGCACTATTTTGCTTCGTTTTAATGATGATTATAGGAATTGGATACGTGTATAACCTGTAGATAGTGGAAGTCCGCGCTTGCAATGTAGAAGACATGCTATAAGCGCGGACTGTTTGCTACTGGCCTCCCCCGGATGCATACCGCACGTCGCCTGTTAGTTGTGGCGTGTGTGGAGTACGTCGCACTGCTACAACGAGTGCGACGACAAGCGTTAAGACTGCGAGGATGCCCGCGATAACCGCGACGCTGGTTTGCCCCTTCTGGATGTTTGAGACAACAACTCCCAGCAAAGCCCATGTGCCAACGCCTGCATAGGCAACGTCGCGCCGCCCGATACTGACACTGCTTACAATGAGTGCAGCGATGGTGAGAATTACTCCTGCCCAGATTGTTGGTGCGATGCCAAAGCCGTCCCACTGAATGCTGCGTAAAAAGACCGCCGTATTGACAACCGTTGCGAACGAAACCCATGCCGCGTACAGACTAAGCGGCACGTAGGCGAGCCAGCGTTCGCGGCGCGATACTGGTTCAAGCGCGACCCCTGCCCGAATATAGGCTATGACGAGCGCGACGAGGCTTGCAATAATCACCAGTTCGCTCAGGGCAATCAACTGACGAGGAAAGATCAAGTCCCACGCTGCACACAACAGATTGCCAAGCGTGTACCAGTAACCGATGCGGCGGAAGCGGGGATTTTCGCGCTGCGAGGGCAACGCCTGATAGACGGCGAAGGCAATGGTCGCGATAAAAATGACGCCCCAGATCGAGAAGGTATAGCCAGCGGGCGTGACAAGCACGGGGTTGCGGTTCGAGCCATTGGCGACGCCCGACCCGACGAGTCCGCCCACGACAATTGGAATAATCGTCGAGACGACATTTACGCCTTGACGGATTGTGTCTTTGAGCATAGAAGTATGTATTCTTTCTGCAAACGTGCGCTGTCAGGCTCGTGTGCTGCACTCAATCGAGATGATCGTCAAATTCCACAAGGTTGCCATCGGGATCACGCACAATAATGCCACGTTGTCCCCATTGTGCGCTTGCAGTGCATCGAGGTTGGATGCGCCAATCTCGATATGAAAATCTTCTGCACGTGCTAGTTTGACCAGGTTGATACGACCTGTGCCAACAAAATTTGATTGTAGCTCTAGAGGTGTGTTGATACTATCACAAAAGAACTTCTGTGTCTATTGTTGAGCTAGCTGTTTCCTCCGCCCCATTACAACCTTCGCATTGCTATTTCGTATCGTCTTACAGCGGGATGAAATTGGTTCCATTAGGAAGGAAGACGAAAACGATATGAGCGAGAAGAAGCAACCATCGGTAGTCAAAACGCTGGCATGGATTTATGGTGTTGTTGGAGCGTACACTGCGCTCTCCATTTTTGGCCCTGTGCTACTGGATAGAGTGTTACAGCGAACTGACCGCGACAAAACGCGCTAATGCGAGGGTGTGGCACAATAAGTTGTACCACACCCTGTTCTCATTTTTAGCTCAACAAGCCCCAGGGACGCCCGCGGCGACGAGCTTTTTGTGCCTCCTGCGGATTGCCAAGTGCTTCGTAGACATCGGCTTTGAGCGTCCAGGCGCGGGCGTACCCCTTATCCATCTCGGTAGCTTCGTTGAGCGCATCCAGGGCGGCACGGTTGTGACCAAGCCGAATGAGTGCCTCGGCCTTGTTGCACCACGCTACCGCGCTCCGTGGGTTGACGAGAAGCGCACGCGTGTAGGCATCAACCGCTCCGTTGAAATCGCGTAGGCAGGAGCGAGCGTTGCCTAAACCATTCCACGCTTGAAAGCTCTTGGGGTCGATGGTCAACCCTTGTTCGTAGGACGACAGAGCTTCGGATGGCATATTCATGTCCAACTGCGCGTCGGCCTTGCCATTCCATGCTGCGACATAGGTCTTGTCGATACTCAAAGCGCGTTCAAAATGCACCAGTGCCTGTTGGTAGCGTTGCAGGCGATTGAGAACCAGGCCCGCGCTCACCCAGACCACCGCGTTGTTAGAGTCGATTTCCGTTGCGCGTTGATACGCTTCAAGTGCCTTGCGATAGTTTCCCTGATTGTAGAGTGCTGTCCCCTTGCCGTTCCAGGCATAGAAGTTGCGCGGATCAATTCGCAACGCGTCCTCATATGCTTGCAATGCCTGTGCGTACTGTTGCTGTTTGAGGTACTGGTCGCCCTCACGACACCTATCACGCACATTGCTGGTACTTGGGGCAGAACGCGATATGTAATTGTTGCTATTCGCCGTATTTTTATGCGCACCATTGGGCGAAGCCGGGAGTGTTGAACCCGTCATGCCGCGTACAATGGGCGGGGGCGAATTTTGTGCGGGGATGCGGATTTTATTGGTGGTAACAGGGCGACACGCGACATCGAACGCATACATGAATTCCAGCATGGTCGCGTACCGATCCTCTGGTCGCGATGAGAGCGCACGCTGTATCACCGCGTCAAGCGCGACGGGTAGCTCCGTGTTGAGCGTCGAGACGGCGGGAATATTGCCTCCTGTCGGGTCAAGTGGGTGATAGCCTGTTAGCATCTCGTAGAGTACAATGGCGCACCCGTACTGATCGCTGCGGGGGTCAACAATGCCCGCCGTCTGCTCTGGTGCCATATAGCCAATTGTGCCGCGCACCGTTATCGTTTTCCCGACTCGCGTCCCCGGCTCCAGGGAGCGAGCGATGCCGAAGTCCGTGATGACGAGGCGATGGTCTTCTTGATGCAATAAAATATTTTCTGGCTTAATGTCGCGATGAATAACTGGACGGGAGCGCGTGTGTGCATAGTGGAGGGCCTGTGCCAACTGGTGAAAGTTTTGAACCGTCTCCGTTGCCTGCATTGGCCCCTTCACCTCTGCCAAGCGTGTTCGCAGCGAACCCGCCGTATAGAGAGGCATTATAAGGAAGACAGCTCCCTGTGCATTTAGACCATCCTTGCCGTAGTCCAGAATTGGGGCGATGTTGGGATGGTCTAACGCCGCCGCGATCTGAGCCTCACGTAAGAAATGGTCTCGTTCACTAGATGTCGTCTTACTGGGTAACAGCACCTTGATAGCAATGTTGCGCGAAAGATTCTGGTCTACTCCGCGAAAAACTGCTGCGTATCCGCCCTTGCTGAGTAAGGCTTCCACAAGATAGCGTCCTGCTAGAGACGTGTTTAGTAGCGGTAATGCACATGCTCGACAAAACAGATCGCTGTCCCGATTATCATATCC